>JAHCAN010000005.1 GCA_019634915.1 Steroidobacteraceae bacterium
GCTCAGAACAGGAAGTTCGCCGACAGCCAGAGCCGGCGCCCTTCCTGCATGTTGTTGTAGACAATCAGCACGAGCGTGTAGTCGCTCGGCATGCCGCGCAGGCTGATGTTGAGTCCGCCGGTCTTGCCCGCCGTATCGCCGGTATCGATGCCCTCCACGTCGGCGAGCGCCTCGGTGAGGCTGTGGCTGCGCTGCCCGGTCAGCGCCTCGCGGCTCAGGATCGTGATGCTGGCCGGCGCATCCACGACGGACTGCTCGAAGCCCGAGACGGTCACCACGACCTCGTCGAGGCGGTCGTCGGCCTCGCGGGCTTCCAGCGCGGCCGCGGGGCCTGCGCCCAGGAGACCGCCGGTCATCAGGACACCGGCTGCACGCCGCAGTCGATACTGCATTTCGATCCTTTCGGGCTGTTGGGGTGATGCGGACGCAAATGATAACGGTTCGCATTAGCATATGTGAGACTTCGTTACGGGCAGGATCGGCCGTCCGCGCATCGGTCGCGCGGGACCCACCGCCGCCTCACCTGGCATTCCACTCCCGCCCGGGGGATCATCCCGACCGTGCTGGAACCGACCCGCTGCGGCATCGGCCTGCGGGCCCCGCATCACCAGGAAGTACTCGAAAGGCTGCCGCCCGTCGGCTGGTTCGAGGCCCATAGCGAGAACTACTTTGCCGACGGCGGCGCCGCGGTCGACACCCTGCAGCGGGTCCGCGAGCACTACCCCGTCGCGCTGCACGGCGTCGGCCTCGCCCTCGGCTCCGCCGCCCCGCTCGACCGCGAGCATCTGGCGAAGCTCGTGCGGCTCGAGCGGCACATCGGACCCTGGGCGGTCTCGGAGCATGTGTGCTGGGGATACGCCGGGGGCCGGCACACCAACGACCTGCTGCCGATGCCCCGCACGCAGGAGTCGCTGCGCCATCTCGCCGTGCGCGTCGGGGAGCTGCAGGACGCGCTGGGCCGCCAGGTGCTGCTCGAGAACGTCTCGAGCTATCTCGAGTTCGCGGCCGACGAGTTCGGCGAGGCAGAGTATCTCGCCGCGCTGGTTGCCGAGTCGGGCTGCGGCCTGCTGCTCGACGTCAACAACGTCTACGTCAATGCGCGAAACCACGGCTTCGACCCGCAGGACTATTTCCGGCGCCTGCCGGCCGGCGCCGTGCGCGAGATCCATCTCGCCGGGCACGAGGTCGCGCGGATCGACGGCCACGAACTGCGCATCGACACGCACGACCGGCCGGTCTGCGACGCGGTCTGGGCGCTCTACGCCAGCGCGCGCGCGCGCTTCGGCCCGGTGCCGGCGCTGGTCGAATGGGATGCGGCGCTGCCGCCGCTCGATACCCTGGTCGCGGAGGCGCAGCGGGCCGATGCGATTGCGTGAGCTGCAGGAGGCGTTCGTCGCCGCGCTCTACGACGAGCCTTCGTCGATCGCGCAGGCGATCGACGCGCGGGGCGGGCCGGACGCCGCGCAGCGCCTGTCGATCTACCGGACGAACCTGCAGGCGGGCTTCCGACATGCCCTCGCGCTCGGTTTTCCGGTCGTCGCGGCACTGTGCGGCCCCGATTTCTTTCGCACACTCGCCCGCGAGTACCAGCAGCGCCATCCGTCGCGCTGCGGCGACCTGCACGGCATCGGCGCGCCGTTCGCGGCCCACCTGCGCGAGCGTTTCGCCGATGGGCCCCACGCCTGGTTCGCCGACGTGGCCGCGCTCGAATGGGCGCGCGAGGAAGTCGCGCGTGCCGCGGATGCGCCGGGCCTCGACGTCGAAGCGCTGCGCGCAGTGCCGGCGGAGGAGCTGGCGGGGCTGCGCCTCGCACTGCGGCCGGCGGTGCGCCTGCTCGCCTCACGCTGGGCGGTGTTCGACATCTGGAGGGCGCATCAGCCCGGCGGCGATCCGGGCAGCGTCGATCCCGGTGGGGGTCCCACGTGGCTGCTGCTGCACCGCGCAGGGCGTGGCGTTGCACTCGAGTCGATCGGCGCGGCGGACTACCGCTTCCTCGAGTCGCTGCAGGCCGGCGGCACGTTCGGCGAGGCCTTCGATGCCGGGCTCGCCGCGGATGGCGGCTTCGATGTCGCCGCGGCGCTGCGGCGCGCGGTCGGACGCGGACTGCTCGCCGACCCTCAGGCCGCGAGCGGCAACGGCGCCGGACGCGCGATCACGTAGCCCTGCAGGTAGTCGACACCCATGTTGCGCGCGGCCTCGAGCGCCGCGTCGTCCTCGACCGCCTCGGCAATCACCCTGAAATGCAGCGTGCGGGCGAGATCGATCATCGCGCCGACCATCGCCTGGTTCACCGGATCGCTGCCGAGGTTCCTGATGAACGAGCCGTCGATCTTCACGAAGTCGACCGGCAGCGTCTTCAGGTTCACGAACGAGCCGGCGCCGGCGCCGAAATCGTCGAGCGCGAACTGGCAGCCCATGCCGTGCAGCACCTGGATGAAGCGGCGCGCCTGCTCGAGGTTGGCCGACACCGCCGCTTCGCTGATCTCGAAACACACGCGCGCCGGCGCGACGCCGGTGCGATCGAAGCAGTCGACGACGAACTCGAGGAACTGCGTGTCGCCGAGCGTCTGGCCCGAGATGTTGATCGCGACGGTGCGGCCGGGAGGCGTCTGGATCGCCCCGCGCCCGAGCGCAGCGAGCGTCGTCTGCACGACCCAGCGGTCGATGAACGTGGTCAGCCGATAACGCTCGGCGGCGTGCATGAAGGCGCCGGGCGCGATGTCGGCGCCGGTCGCATCGCGCAGGCGCACGAGCACCTCGAGCGCCGGCCCGCCGCCGTTCGCGCCGAGCGCCGGCACGATCGGCTGGTGGTAGAGCTGGAAGCGGTTGTCCTTCAGCGCCGACTGCAGGCGGTGCAGCCACTGCAGCTCGCCGCTGTGCCGCGCGGCCGCCTCGTCGCGCGCCGAGTAGACGGCGACCTGGCCGGTGCCGCGCCGCTTCGCGACGTAGCAGGCCGAATCGGCGGCGGCGAGCAGCTCGTCCATCGTGCCGGACTCGCGCGAGAGCTCGACGATGCCGACCGACACGCCGATGCTGAACACCTTGTCGCGCCAGACGAAGCGGTGCTCGGCGATCGCGCGACAGATGTCGTCGGCGATCTGCCGCGCCTTCTCGAGCGGGCAGCCGAGCAGCAGCAGGCCGAACTCGTCGCCGCCGATGCGCGCGACGGTGTCCGAGTCGCGCACCGCGTCGCGCAGGATCTTCGCGACTTCGCGCAACAGGCTGTCGCCGGCGAGGTGGCCGCTCGTGTCGTTGACCACCTTGAAGCGGTCGAGATCGAGATAGCACAGCACGTGCGCGCCGTCGCCCTGGCGAGCGGCCTCGAGCGCCTCGTCGAGCCGGCGTTCGAATTCGCGCCGGTTGACGAGCCCGGTCAGCGCGTCGTGCGTCGCCTGGTAGGACATCTGCCGGGTCATGCCGCGCAGCTCGGTCACGTCGTGCAGCAGCACCACGGCGCCGGTCACGAGGCCGCCGGCAGCGCGCAACGGCGAGGTGAGCGGCTGGATCGCGCGTTCCGCGCCGCTGTCGCGCGCCACGAGCAGCGCGCGGCGCGGCGTGTGCACTGCGGCGCCGCTGTCGATCGCGTGCCGTACCGGATCGGCGATCGCGCGGCGTTCGGTCTCGTCGACCAGGCCGACGACGTCCTCGAAGCGCCGGCCCTGCGCCTCGATGCGCGTGACGCCGGTGAGCGCCTCGGCGGCCGCGTTCATGTACTCGATGTGGCCCTGTACATCGGTGACGACGATGCCCTCGGTGAGCGACTCGAGCACCTCCTCGCGCCCGGCCGCGGCGGCGGGCGCCTCGCCGCCGGTGGCCGCGTCCGGCACTTGCGGCGCGCGCAGCGCCGGCACGGTCTGCGTCGGCACCACTTCGACGCCGGTGATCAGCACCGCGGGGCCGCCGTCGTAGTCGATCACCGTAGTCGTGATCTCGAGCCGGCTCGCCGTGCCCTCGAGACCGATGATGTCGATCTCGTAGCGGTCGGCGGTCGCCTCGCCGGCGAACTTGCGACGCAGGTTCTCCTCGACGAGCCCGGCGCTGTCGGCGGCGACGATGTCGGCCAGGCGCCGGCCGATCAGCACCGCGCGCTCGGCGCCGACCAGGGTCGCGAACTGGCGGTTCGCGTAGAGAATCACGTCGCGGTGGACGATGACCACTTCATGGATGCGGTCGCCGAGATCGGCGAACAGCGCCGGGCTCAGCCGCTCGCGCTCGCCCTGCGCGCCGACGCGGCCGAGCAGGTGGTTGACCGCGGTGCCGAGCGCGGCGAGCTCCGCGTGGTCGGTGCGCAGCTCGACCCGCCCGGACAGCCGCCCGCCGATCGCGATCGCCTGCACCTGCCGGGACAGCTCGGTGAGTGCCGTGAGCTCACGGCGCTGCAACAGGTACAGGACCAGCAGCAGCACGGCCACCAGCCCCAGAAGCACGCTCACTAACCCGACGATCGACATCGCAATCCGGAAATCCCCAGGGTTCTTGTTGTATCCGCGCCTGACGCGCTCATATCGGCGCGACCAGCATATAGGAGCACGCCGCGCGCGCGGCGCTGATTTCACGATAAGCGTTCGGCGCAACTTGGCAGGGCTGCCGAAAAGCCGTAACTTGGCGCGCCGTTCGTTGCGGCAGAATAAGTCCAATCCGGAGTATGTGGTGACGCCGATGTCGACCGAGTTCGCCCTGGACCAGATGGTGATGCAGCAGGTGCGCGCGTGGGACGTGCTCGACGAGCGCGTGCTCGAGGTGATGCGCCGCGTGCCGCGCGGGCAGTTCGTGCCGCCGTCCTACCGCGAGGTCGCCTACGCCGATACCGCGATCCCGCTGCCGCACGGCCAGCACATGCTCGCGCCGAAGGTGGTCGGCCGCATCCTGCAGGCGCTCGATCCGGCGCCGCTCGACTCGGTGCTCGAAGTCGGCACCGGCTCGGGCTATCTGACGGCCTGCCTCGCGAGCTGCGCGCGCCAGGTGCAGTCGATCGACATCCACGAGGACCTCGCGGCGGCGGCCGCGGCGCGCCTCGCGGCGAACGGGCTCGCCAACGCCCAGGTGCGCGCGGCCGATGCCTTCGCGCTCGAACTGAAGCACTACTACAACGTGATCGTGCTGACCGGCTCGCTGCCGCGTTACGACGAGCGCTTCCAGCAGGCGCTCGAGCCCGGCGGGCGGCTGTTCGCGATCGTCGGCGACGGCCCGGTGATGGCGGCGCGGCTCGTGCAGCGGGTCGCTGCGAACCGCTGGACCAGCATCGACCTGTTCGAAACCTGGGTCGAACCGCTGGTGCACGCAGCACGCCCGCCGCGGTTCGTTTTTTGAGTCCGTCTCTTGACCGCGCTGTGTGATATAGTGATATAGTACACTATACTATTAGTGCTATCCCATTGAATCAAGGTGATATTTATGTCACGCCTGCCCTTGCTGGGAACGATTTTGCTGTTGTTTGCGCACGCCGCGGCCGCCGAGGACCTGCTGGGTGTCTACCAGCGCGCGCAGACCGCCGACCCGCAGATCCGTGAAGCCGACGCCAACCGGCTCGCCGCGCGCGAGGCGAAGCCCCAGGCAATCGCGACGCTGCTGCCGCAGCTGAACGCCGCCGCCAGCTACGACAGAAACAAGTTCGAGGGCACGAGCGACCAGGCCCAGATCGTCGGCGAGGGCCCGAACGCCGGCGAGATCACGATCCTCAGCACCTCGGGTACGCGCGAGCCGGAGACGAAGAGCTGGTCGGTGAACCTGCGCCAGAACATCTTTCGCTGGGAGAACTGGGTCGCGCTGAAGCGTGCCGACAAGCAGGTCGCGCAGGCCGAGGCGGACTACGCCGCCGCCGAGCAGGACCTGATCCTGCGCGTCTCGACCACCTATTTCGACGTGCTCGCCGCGCGCGACACGCTCGAGGCCGAGCAGGCCAACCTGCAGGCCGTCGCGCGCCAGCTCGACCAGGCGGAGAAGCGCTTCGAGGTCGGCCTGATCGCGATCACCGACGTGCAGGAATCGCGCGCCGCGCGCGACAACGCAGCCGCCGCAGTGATCGCCGCCAAGCGCCAGCTCGCGACTGCCGAAGAGCTGCTGCGCGAGGTGACCGGCGAGAAGTACGCGATGCTCGACAAGCCCGGCGACGACCTGCCGCTGAAGAGCCCGGAGCCGGCCAGCGAGGACGACTGGGTGCAGGTCGCGATGGAGCAGAACCTCGCGCTCGTCTCGAGCCGGCTCGCCGCCGAGATCGCTCGCGACGACGTGCGCGGCGCGTTCGGCGGCCATCTGCCGTCGATCGACCTGACCGCGAGCTACGGCAACCAGCGCGTGACGACCGAGCAGACCTTCCCGGCATTCCCGCCGAATTTCCCGAACGAACGCGGAATCTCGCTCGCCAACGACACCGACGCGACGATGGTCGGCATCGAGTTCACGCTGCCGCTGTTCGCCGGCGGCGGCACACGCTCGCGCGTGCGGCAGCAGGAATACCTGTGGCAGGCGGCGCGCCAGCGCCTCGAGCGCACGTCGCGGCAGACCGAGCGCGCGGCGCGCGATGCGTTCCTCGGCGTGACGAGCGAGATCTCGCGCGTCAATGCGCTGAAGCAGGCGCTCGAATCGAGCCGCACCGCGCTCGAGGCCACCGAGGCCGGCTACGAGGTCGGCACCCGCACGACGGTCGACGTGCTCGAGGCGCGGCGCAACGTCGTGCAGGCGTTCACCAACCTCTCGCGCAGCAAGTACGACTACCTGCTGAACGTGATCCGGCTGCGCGAGGCCGCCGGCACGCTCGACCAGGACGCACTCGCCGAGATCAACGGCTGGCTGGATGAGACGGTGACGACGGTGCCGGCACCGCCGCCGGCCGAACCGGCGCCGTCGCCGGGGACTCCGTAGCCGCGATCACCGGATCGAGCAGCGCGAGCAGCCGCGACAGCGCGCCGCGGTTCGCCTCGACCACCGCCCGGCCGATCGTGCCGATCCTCGCACGCTCCGCGGGATCGGCCAGCAGCTGCGCGACGCGCGCCGCGAGCGCCGGTGCCGTCGTGACGATGCCCGCCGCACCCTCGCGCACGAGCAGCTGCGCGATGTCCTCGGCATTGAACGTGTACGGCCCGCTCAGGATCGGCAGGCCGAGCGCCGCGGGCTCGAGCAGGTTGTGGCCACCGATCGGCACCAGGCTGCCGCCGACGAACGCGACGTCGCCGGCGGCATAGAGATTCAGCAGATCGCCGAGCGTGTCGCCGAGATAGACCTCGGTGCCGGCCTCGCAGCGCTCGCCGCGCGAGCGCGCCGCGAAGCGCACGCCGCTGCGCTCGAGCCAGGCGCGCACCTCGGCGAAACGCGCCGGATGGCGCGGCACCAGCACGAGCAGGGCCGCGGCGGCGTGCGCGCGCAGTTCGCGATGCGCCTCGAGCAGCAGGTCCTCCTCGCCGGCGTGCGTGCTGCCGGCGACCCACACGGGGCGGCCGGCGGCATGCTCGGCGCGCAGCGCGGCGCCGCGCTGCGCGACCGACGCCGGCAGCGCGAAATCGAACTTGATGTTGCCGGTCACGTGCGTGCGCTGCGGATTGGCACCGATGTAGCGGAAGCGATCGGCGTCGGCCGGGCTCTGCGCGGCGATCACGATGCCGTTCGCGAGCGCCTCGCGAAACAGCGCCGCGAGCCGCCGGTAGCGACCGATCGAGCGCGGCGAGATGCGCGCGCTCGCGAGCACCAGCGGCACGCCGCGCCGGCCGCATTCGTGATACAGGTTCGGCCACAGCTCGGTCTCGAGGATGATCGCGACACGCGGGCGCACGCGGTCGAAGAAGCGCCGCACCGAACCCGGCAGGTCGTAGGGCACGTAACGCACGTGCGCGAGACCATCGAACAGCGTGCGCGCGCGCTGCGCGCCGGTCGGCGTGACCGTGGTCACGACCAGCGGCGTGTCCGGGTGGCGCTCGCGCAGCGCGCGCACCAGCGCCGCCGAGGCCTGCACCTCGCCGACCGACACCGCATGCACCCAGATGCAGCGGCCCGCGTATGGTGCCGCGCCGAAGCCGAAGCGCTGGCTGAAATCCCGCCAGTAGCTGTGGTCGCGAAAGCCGCGCAACAGCATCGCAATGCCGACGATCGGCGCGAGCAGATACACCGCCGTCAGGTACAGCAGGCGCATCGGCGCGAACCGGCCGGCGAGGCCGCTCAAGCGCCAGCCCGCTCGGCCGCCGGCCCGGCGGCCGCGGCGTCACGATAACCGGCGAGCAGTGAATGCCAGTCGGTTTCGGTGACGCGCCCCGGCGGCAGCACATCGGTGAGCTTGTCGAGCGAGCGGCGCAGGCGCACGAGGTTCGCATCGCGCCACAGCCCCGGCCGGCGCAGGCTCGCGCGGTCGAAGTCGATCAGGTACACACCACCCTCCCCGTCGAGCAGGATGTTGTGCGCGTTCAGGTCGGCATGGCAGACACCGAGATCGTGGAAGCGGCGGATACAGCGGCCGATCCCGACCCAGGTCGTGATCGGCAGGGTGCCCGCGCCGATCGCCGTCGCGACCGACATCGTGCCGGCCAGCCGTTCGGTGATCAGGTCGGCCCGATACGTGAGACCGCGGCGCTGATAGCGCGCCGCGACCGGCGGCGCGACCGGCAGCCCCGCATGGGCCAGATGATAGGTCAGGTGCCATTCGGCGAACGGGCGGGTCGCCGGCTCGCCGCGCCACAGGTAGCGATCGGCCGACAGCTTCGCGACGAGGCCGCCGCGCCGGTAGTGACGCAGCGCGAACTCGCGCCCCTCGGCCGTGAAGAACAGCGTTGCGCCGCGCCCCGGCGCGCTGCCGGTCAGCGCATCGCGCCGGCGCCAGTAGGCCGGGTCGAACCACTCGGCGCGCAAATTGCCGGCCCGGGACGAGTCATATAGCATCGTGCCGCCGGCGACGGCGACGCGCTTGACTTCGGATCCACTCGTCCAGGTGCGACTCATACCCGTTCATCCCATCGATCATGCTGCCACCCGCCGCGCCGCCCCGTAGCGTCTGCATCCTGAGGCTGTCGGCGATCGGCGATACCTGCCACGTCGTGCCGGTGATCCGTACCCTGCAGCGCGCCTTTCCCGGCGTGGCGATCACCTGGATCATCGGCGCCGTCGAGGCGAAGCTGATGTCGCTGCTGCCGGACGTCGAGTTTATCACCGTGGACAAGCGCGCCGGCGCGGGCGGCCCGCGCAGGCTGCGCGCGCAGCTCGCCGGCCGCCGTTTCGACGTGCTGCTGCACATGCAGCTCGCGCTGCGTGCGAGCCTCGCCGCCACCTGCGTGCGCGCCGGCGTGAAACTCGGTTTCGATCGCGCACGGGCGCGCGAACTGCAATGGCTGTTCACCAATGCGCGCATCGCGCCACGCACGCGCGAACACGTGCTCGACAGCTTCTTCGGCTTCACGGCCGCGCTCGGCATCGACGGCCGCGTGCTCGACTGGTCGCTGCCGCTGCCTGACGACGCACACGCCTACGCCGCGCGGCTGATCCCGGACGCGGTGCCGACGCTGCTGATGAGCCCGTGCTCGAGCCACGCGCTGCGCAACTGGTCTGCGGAGCGCTATGCCGCCGTCGCCGATCACGCGGCGCGGCGCGACCTGCGCGTGATCCTTTGCGGCGGACCCTCGCCGGCCGAGCGGGCGATGGGCGATGCGATCGTCGCGCAGGCCCGCACGCCGCCGCTCAACCAGATCGGCCGCGACACGCTGCCGCAGATGCTCGCGCTGATCGGCGCCGCGACGGCGCTCGTGACGCCCGATTCCGGCCCGGCGCACATGGCGACGATGGTCGGCACGCCGGTGATCGGCCTCTACGCCGCGACCAACCCGGCGCGCAGCGGGCCCTACCTGTCGCGCGAGTGGTGCGTCGATGCCTACGCCGAGGCCGCACGCCGCTTCCGGGGCAAGACCCCCGACGAGCTGCCGTGGACGACCAAGATCGAGGAGCCGGGCGTGATGGATCTCGTCACCGTCGAAGCGGCGTGCGAGCGGCTCGATGCGCTGCTGGCGGCGCGCGGCGCCGGCCGCAGCCTGCTAGCATGCGTGCCATGAAAGACATCCTCGTCCCGATCTCGCCCGGCGAACTGCTCGACAAGATCACGATCCTGCGCATCAAGTCGGCGCGCATGACGGATCCGGCGAAACTCGCGAACGTGCGTCATGAGCTCGCGCAGCTCGAGGCGACCTGGCGCGCGAGCGGCGCGGCCGTGCCGGCGGTCGCCGAAGACGAAGCGGCCCTGCAGCGCGTGAACGAAGCGCTGTGGGACATCGAGGACGAAATCCGCGACAAGGAACTCGCGCAGGCCTTCGACGCGCGCTTCATCGAGCTGGCGCGCGCGGTCTACGTGACCAACGACGAGCGCGCGGCGATCAAGAAGCGCGTCAACACGCAGCTCGGGTCGAATATCGTCGAGGAGAAGTCGTACCGGCCTTATCGTGCCGGGGGCCAGGACTAAGGGCCGCCGGCCGGAGACGAGGCGCCGCGCATCGTCGCGCAGCCGCGCCGCTTACGCGATGAGGCGGCTCAGGATGAAATAACCGCCACCCAACAGCATCGCGGTCTGGCCCAGCATCACCGTGAACACCCAGCGGACCAGCTCCGCCCTCATGCCGTGCATCTCGACGCGGATTTCGGACTTCCAGTCGCGCATGTCGTCCCGCAGCTGCGCGAAATCCCGCTTGAGCCCGGCCACTTCGGCCTTGAGTTGGGCGACATCGGCCTTGAGCGGCGCCAGCTCCGAGCGGAACTCGCCGCGCAGATCGAGGAAATCGGAGCGGCTCACCATCGCATCACGCTGCGAGGCGACTTCGAGCTCGATTGCCTGCGCGAGCGCAAGCGCCTGCTCCGAAGGCAGCCTGGCGCGCTCCAGCAATTCGAGGGTCGCGGTTTGCATCGCCACCATGCTGCGCGCGCGGGCCGGGGCGGGGCAAGCCGCAAAAGCCGGCGATCGCACCCGAAACGCTCATCGCCGCAGCGTGTACTCGGCACCACAATAAGGGCACTTCGCCCAGCCGGTCTGCTGGATCGGCAGGTAGACACGCGGATGCGAATTCCACAGGTACATCTGCGGCATCGGGCAGGCGAGCGGCAGGTCCTCGGTCGTGACCTCGTACTGGTTCTGGGCGTTTGGCTGCAGCAGCGGGCTCGGCTTGGCCGGCATGGGGCGGCTCCGGGGAAAGGCTGCCGGCATTATATGCCGCCGGTCTGCACGCCGCCCATCGCGGCATTCCACACCGCGACCACCGCGGCGCGCTCGGCCGCGAACTCGCCCTCCGCGACGATCGGCGGCGCATCGGCGAGCGCTCGGTGATGGATGCGCTCGCGATAGAGCCGGTACGCGCGCGTCAATATGTCGACCGTCGCCTGCGGCACGAGGTCGGCCGAGGCGACCGATTCGAGCTGGCGGATCGTGTCGGAATAGAACGCGACCGGCGGATGCTCGCCAGCCCAGCGCAGCGCCCAGTACTGGGCGAGGAATTCGATGTCGGCGATGCCGCCCGGATCCTGCTTCAGGTCGACCTGCCCGGCACCGGCCCGCGACAGCTCGCGCCGCATGCGCTCGCGCATCGCGCGCACGTCGTCGCGCAGCGTGTCGCGCCGCACTGCATCGCGCAGCAGTTCGACCCGCAGCTCCTCGAAGGCCGCGCGCAGCCGCGGCGCGCCGGCGACCGCGCGTGCGTGCAGCAGCGCCTGGTGCTCCCAGGTCCACGCGTCGCTGCGCTGGTAGTCGGCGAAGGCCGCGATGCTGGTGACCAGCATGCCGCCCTTGCCGCTGGGCCGCAGGCGCATGTCGACCTCGTAGAGGCGCCCGGCCGGCGAGTGCATCGTCAGCAGGTGGACGATGCGCTGCGCGAGACGCACGAAGAACACCTGGTTGTCGATCGGCTTCGCGCCACCGGTTTCCTGTGCCTCGCCGGCCGAGTCGTGCAGGAACACCAGATCGAGATCCGAGCCGTAGCCGAGCTCGATGCCACCGAGCTTGCCGTAGCCAACCGCGCAGACCTGCACCGCGCGCCGCGCATCGCCTTCGCCACACAGCGGCGCGCCGAACTGCGCGACGATCTGCCGCCACGCGAGTGTCATCGCCTGCTCGACGATCAGTTCCGCGACGTCGGTCAGCCGGTCGCTGACGCGCATCACCGGCACGCGCCCGGTGAGGTCGGCGACTGCGATGCGAAACACCGCGGCGCGCTTGAAATGGCACAGCGCCTCGACCTGCCGTTCGGGATCGTCGTCGGCGAGCTGTCCGAGACGCAGTTCGAGCTCGGCGGCGAGCGCGGCCCGGTCCGGCAGCGCCTCGAGCAGTCGGTCGTCGATCAGCTCGTCGAGCAGCAGCGGGTGCGCGGCCATCTGCGCGGCGAGGAAATCGCCGTGCGCGCACAGGTCGACGAGCCGGCGCCGCGCGACCGGGCTCTCGTGCAGCAGCGCGAAGTACACCGAACGCGGGCCGATCGCCTCGAACACGCGCAGCACGCGCCGCAGGATCTCCGGAGTGCCGCCCGCGGCGGCGATGTCGGCGACGACCTGCGGCATCAGCGCGCGCACGCGTTTGCGGCCGGCGGCGTCGAGGCGGCGTTCGATTGCGACACGAAATTCGACGAGCAGACGCGCCGCTTCGGCCGGCTCGCCGAGTCCCGCCTCGGCGAGCGTGCGCTCCATCAGGCCGTTGTCGGCACCGCTGCCGTCGTCCCACAGCGGCCCGAGGTCGACCGTGATCACCGGCTTCGCGGCCTCGGCTTGCGGCGCGAACACGATCGCCCTGAAATGCGCCGTCACGCAGGCGCGGTGCGCATCGAGCACGGCGGCGAGCGCGGCCCAGCCCGGCTCGCCCATCGCGAATGCGATGCGCGCGCGGCTCGTGGCGTCGGCCGGCAGTTCGTGGATCTGGCGGTCCTGCAGCATCTGCAGGCGGTTCTCGAGCCGGCGCAGGAACAGGTAGGCGGCGCGCAACTCGGCGACGGCGCCGCGCGGCAGCATGCGGCTGCCTTCGAGCACGCCGAGCGCCTCGAGCAGCGAGGGCGTCTGCAGGCGACGGTCCTGCCCGCCGCGCACCAGCTGCAGGGCCTGGACGATGAACTCGATCTCGCGGATGCCGCCGCGGCCGAGCTTGATGTTGCCGCCGAGGTCGCGCCGCTGCACCTCGCGTTCGATCAGGCCCTTCATCTCGCGCAGCGATTCGAACACGCCGTAGTCGATGTAGCGGCGGTAGACGAACGGGCGCACGACGTTGCGCTGCAGCTCGACATAGGCGTCAGGAGCCGTCAGTGCGCGCGCCTTCACGTAGGCATAGCGCTCCCACGCGCGACCGTGGCGCAGCAGGTAGTCCTCGAACGACGAGAAGCCCGCGACCAGCGGGCCGCTGTCGCCGAACGGGCGCAGGCGCATGTCGGTGCGGAACACGAAGCCGTCGGCCGTCGGCGCATCGAGCAGGCGGATCATGGTCTGGCCGACGCGCGTGAAGAACTCCTCGTTGGCGACCGGGCGCGCACCGTCGGTCTCGCCGAACTCCGGGAACAGGAACACGAGGTCGATGTCGGACGAGAAATTGAGCTCGCGACCGCCGAGCTTGCCCATGCCCAGCACGACCAGCGGCTGCGCGCTGCCGTCGGCGCCGCGCGGCGTACCGTAGCGAGCCGCGAGCTGCGCCTGCGCGAATGCGCAGGCGAGGCTGACCGCGGTGTCGGCGAACGCGGAGAGCTCCGCGAGCGTCGCTTCGACACCGGCCCAGCCGGCGAGGTCGCGCCAGGCGATGCGCACCATCTCGCGCCGCCGCCAGCGCCGCAGCCACGACTGGAACTGCGCCTCGTCGGCGTGCGGGTCCGCACTCGCCGCGGCGACGGCATAGTCGGCGGCACCGCGCGGCGCAAGCAGCAGGCCGCCGCCCAGCAGCGCGGGCAGCAGCTCCGCGTCGTGCAGGCAGGCATCGGCAACGAAATCACTCGCCGCGAACACGCACGGCACGGCGTCGCGCAGTTCGCGCGGCGCGGCGTCGAGCGCGGCGGCGACGTCGGGCCGCTGTCGCAGCTCGCGCAGCACCTCCGCGGCGCGCGCGGCCACGGCGTCGGGCGCGGCGATCGTCATCCGGGATGAGGCATCGACACTGGGCTCAGCGATAGCGGTTGCCGCCGAGGTCGTTGATCTGCGCCGTGTCGAAGCGGCGCTGCAGGCCATCGATCGAGGTATCCGTCATGAAGACCTGCGAGCCTTTCGAGGCATCGATCGAACCGCGCACGCCGCGCACGTCGCTGTTGACGATGTGCACCTTGGCACGCGTGACGGTGATCGCCGTGCCGCCCGCGCCGATGCGGCTGTTGGTCAGATACAGATCGCAGCCGTCTTCGACGACCAGGCCGTCGCCCTCGAACTCGAGCACGCGATTGTCGATGCGCAGCAGGCGCCCGCCCTGGCAGACGATCGGCTCGCCGCGCCGCTCGACCTGACGACCCGCTGCCTCGGCGCCGGGCGCGGCAGATGCCGCAGCGGCATCCGCGCCGCCCGCCGGTGCGGATCCGTCTGCCGACGCGATCGACACCCCGGGCCCGGAAATCTGCAGCCGCCCCGCCTCGCGCGTCACGGTGATCGCGCCGGACGCCGGCGCCGCGGCGATGTCGGCCGGCCCTCCGCCGCCGGCCGCCGCGCCATCCTCGGGCGCAGCGACGTCCTCCTCCTCGACGGTCGCCCCGCCCGCCGGCACGGCGATCAGCTCGTCCATGCGGATCGTGCGCAGCTCGCCGCCATGGCGCATGCGCACCGTGAAGATGCCGGCAGGATCGGTCGCGACGAGTTCGAGTCCGGGATTGCGCGCCAGCGCCTGTTGCGCCCAGGCGAGCGCGGCCGGATCGCGCACGGCGGCGGCATCGGCGGTGGAGGCCGTCGCCGCGCTCGCGGCAGTCGAACCGGGTGCGCTGCCCGCCGCCGGTGCCGCAGCCTCGACCGGCGGCGCCTGCCGCGTGCAGGCGGCGGCGAGCACGGTAGCCAGGACGATCGGCGCGCAGCGCGCAGCGAGCGGATTTAACATAGGCGGCCTCCCGCAAGGCGGCGAGCAGGGGGCGAATATACCGCGTCCGCCGCATCGTCGTGCTGCGCACCCTGACATCGAGGAGATCGCATGTCCCGTCTGGCTGCCCTGCTCATCCCGATCCTGCTCGCGGCCTCCGCCGCCGCACCCGCCGCGACGCCCGCTCCGGCCTACGGTCCGGACTACGCGCTCGAATTGCTGAAAAGCTCGGTCGGTTATCGCACCGTCGCCGGCCAGGGGCAGGTCCCTGCGCTCGCCGCCTACCTCGCGAAGCAGCTCGAGGCGGGCGGCATCCCCGCCGCCGACATCCGCATCGACCGTCACGGCGAGACCGCGACGCTGGTGGCGCGCTACCGCGGCAACGGCGCGAAACGCCCGCTGCTGATCTCGGGCCACATGGACGTCGTCGAGGCGCACGCGGCGGACTGGCAGCGCGACCCGTTCACGCCGGTCATCGAGAACGGCTACCTGTACGGCCGGGGCGCCGAGGACAACAAGTTCGACGTCGCGATGATCGTGACGACGCTGTTGCGCCTGAAGGCCGGGGGCTTCGTGCCGGAGCGCGACATCATCCTCGCACTGTCCGGCGACGAGGAGACCGAGATGGCGACGACAATCGCGCTGTCGAAGCAGTTTCCCGACGCCGAGTTCGTGCTGAACGGCGACGGCGGCGGCGGCCTGCTCGACCGCGACGGCCGGCCGATCGTCTACGAGCTGCAGGCGGGCGAGAAGACCTATGCGGACTTCGAATTCACGTTCACGAACCCGGGCGGGCATTCGAGCCGACCGACGGCCGACAACGCGATCGTCGACCTCGCGCGCGCGGTCGAGCGGATCGCCGCCTACCGCTTCCCGCCGCAGCGCAACGAGCTGACGATCGCGTCCCTGCGGGCAGCGGGCGAGCAGACGCCCGGCCCGCTCGGCGCGGCGATGATCCGCTATGCGGCGACCGGCGATGCCGGGGCCGCCGCGCTGCTCGCGGGCGACCCTGACACGGTCGGGCAGATCGGCACGACCTGCGTGCCGACGATGCTGCGCGGCGGACATGCATACAACGCGCTGCCGCAGTCGGCGACCGTCTCGGTCAATTGCCGGATCTTCCCGGGCGTCAGCGTCGAGAGCGTGCGCGAGCGGCTGGTCGAGGTGATCGCCGATCCGCGCGCCACCGTGACGACGCTCGGCGAGCCCAGGGCGAGCGACGCTTCGCCGCTGCGTGCCGACATCGTCGCGGCGGTCACGAAGGCGGTCCATGCGCGCGCACCCGGATTGCCGATCACGCCGAGCATGAGCGCGGGCGCCACCGACAGCCTGCACTTCCGCGCCGAAGGGATTCCGTCCTACGGTGTTTCGGCGCTGTTCACGCGGTCGGAGGACGAGTTCGCGCACGGGCTCGACGAGCGCGTGCCACTGGCCGCGATCGACGGCGCGCTGCAGCAGTGGCAGGTGTTGCTCACCGAACTCGCGAAGTAGGCTCCGGCAGCGGGCCGAAAAAAAGAGCCCCGCAATGCGGGGCTCGAGGCGTTGCGCGGAAACGGGGGTCGATGTTCCGCGGCTTTCGGGGAGGGACGCGGCGCGAGACGCTGCGCTCTCCCGTAACTGACAACGGTAAGAGTACTCCAACTGCGTGAAAGTTCCCTTACGAGCAAATACTTAGGGAAACGCAGGGAGGGGCGTCAACGGAAGGCGTTTACTTCCATATAGATGCCGTTCGGGTCGAACATCGACAGCGTGCGCAGCCGGTAGACACCCTGACCGTCGTTCTTCGGCACTTCCCAGTCGACCGGCGGCGTGACGATCGTTGCGCCGCGCGCTCTTGCCCGCTCGTGGATGCCGTCCAGGTCCTGCGCCTCGATCACGAGGATCGCCTCGCCCATCGACACGCGCGTACGCCCGGTCCTGACGCCGGTGTCGAACGGCGCCTCGAGGTACTGCATGAGCCCGAGCATGCCGATTTTCGGATCCTGCGCCTGGATCAGCACGAGGTGCGCGCGCGCACCGTCGGGTGCCGCCGGCGGGAAGCGCCGGTCGACCGACAGCTCCTGGTCGTACCAGCGTGTCCAGCCGAACACTTCCACGTAGAACTTCGCCGCGGCCTCGGCGTCCGGCACGATGAAAGTCGTGCGCCTCAGGATTGCGTCCGTCATGGCGCAAGAATACAGGACGGCGGGCGCGAAAAAGCTCCGCAGGGCGGCGCCTGCAATACGCGACGCAGCGCAGTGCCCGCGCCAAAGAAAAGAGCCCCGCATTGCGGGGCTCGAGGGATGCGCGGAAACGGGGGTCGATGTTCCGCGACTTTCCGGGACCGGCCTCGCGGGTAGCGGGGCGCGGTCCCGTATCTCGTCTTTACATGTCCATGCCGCCCATGCCGCCGGGCATGGGGGCGTGGCTGTGCTCGTCGTCCTTCGGCGCTTCCGCAATCATGACTTCCGTCGTGAGCAGCAGGCCGGCCACCGAAGCGGCGTTCTGCAGCGCAAGACGCGTCACCTTGGTCGGGTCCAGGATGCCCTCTTCGAGCATGTCGCCGAACTCGCCGGTGGCGGCGTTGTAGCCGTAGGCGCCCTTGCCCGCGCGGACCGCGTTGAGGATCACCGCGGCGTCCTCGCCGGCGTTCTCGACGATCTGGCGCAGCGGCTCCTCGATCGCACGCGCGAGGATGCGGATGCCGACCGTCTGGTCTTCGTTCGCGCCCTCGAGGTCCTTCAGGCCCTTCAGCGAGCGGATCAGCGCCACGCCGCCGCCCGGCACCACGCCCTCTTCGACCGCCGCACGCGTGGCGTGCAGGGCGTCTTCGACGCGGGCCTTCTTTTCCTTCATCTCGATCTCGGTCGCGGCACCGACCTTGATCACGGCGACGCCGCCGGAGAGCTTCGCGACGCGCTCCTGCAGCTTCTCCTTGTCGTAGTCGCTGGTCGCCTCTTCCGCCTGCTGGCGGATCGACTCGATGCGCGCCTTGATGTCGGACGCCTTGCCGGCGCCGTCGATCACGGTCGTGTTTTCCTTCTCGACGACGACCTTCTTGGCCTCGCCGAGATCATTGAGCGTGGCCTTCTCGAGCTGCAGGCCGACCTCGTCCGAGATCACCGTGCCGCCCGTCAGGATCGCGATGTCCTGCAGCATCGCCTTGCGGCGATCGCCGAAGCCCGGCGCCTTGACGGCCGCGACCTTGAGGATGCCGCGGATGTTGTTGACGACCAGCGTCGCGAGCGCCTCGCCCTCGACGTCCTCGGCGATCACGAGCAGCGGGCGACCCGCCTTGGCGACGGCCTCGAGCACCGGCAGCATCTCGCGGATGTTCGAGATCTTCTTGTCGACGAGCAGGATCAGCGGCTTCTCGAGCTCGGCCGTCTGGTTCGCCTGGCTGTTGATGAAGTACGGCGAGAGGTAGCCGCGGTCGAACTGCATGCCCTCGACGACGTCGAGTTCGTTCGCGAGGCCCGAGCCCTCCTCGACCGTGATCACGCCTTCCTTGCCGACCTTCTCCATCGCGTCGGCGATGGTCTTGCCGATCGACTCGTCGGAGTTCGCCGAGATCGTGCCGACCTGCGCGATCGCCTTCGAGTCCTTGCACGGCTTCGAGAGCTTCTTCAGCTCCTCGGTCGCCGCGGTGACGCCCTTGTCGATGCCGCGCTTGACGTCCATCGGGCTGCGGCCCGACGCGACGGCCTTCAGGCCCTCGCGGATGATCGCCTGCGCGAGCACCGTGGCGGTCGTCGTGCCGTCACCGGCCTCGTCGGAGGTGTTGGACGCGACTTCCTTCACCATCTGCGCGCCCATGTTCTCGAACTTGTCCTTCAGCTCGATTTCCTTCGCGACCGACACGCCATCCTTGGTGATGGTGGGGGCGCCGAAGCTCTTCTCGAGCACCGCGTTGCGGCCCTTCGGGCCGAGCGTCGCCTTGACGGCGTTGGCGAGGACGTTGACACCCTTGAACATGCGGGCGCGCGCGTCGTCGCTGAAACGAACTTCCTTGGCTGCCATGTTATTTACCCTCGATCACGGCCATGACGTCTTCTTCGCGCATGACGAGCAGTTCCTCGCCATCGACCTTGACCTCAGTGCCGCTGTATTTGCCGAAAAGAATCTTGTCGCCGACCTTGACGTCGAGCGGACGGACCTTGCCGTCTTCCAGGATCTTGCCTTTGCCGATCGCGACGATCTTGCCCTGGATGGGCTTTTCGGCCGCGCTATCGGGAATCACGATGCCGCCCGGAGAGGTACGTTCCTCCTCCAGACGCTTCACGATGACGCGGTCATGAAGCGGACGAATCTTCATGGAAATTCGCTCCTTGAGAAGCTGTTGAGTGGTTGCTGGTGAAATCGACGGGGAGATTGTTAGCACTCTCCCCGGTTGGCTGCTAATGATAGGGGCGGCCGTCGGGAATTCAAGCCTCGAGAGCGCGTTTTTACATAATCGTGCGCCGCCGGACTGCAAATTGTGGCGCTGGCTCGAGGCGACGCCCTCGCGACCTCGATTAGGATGCCCGGATGCCCAGACCCCGACCGCTGATCCTCGCCCTCGCCGCCCTGGCCATGCTGCTGCCGCTCGCGGCGGTGCACGCCGACGACGAGTTCCTCCCGCCGCTGCAGGCCTACCGCTACACGATCGACAGCGACGGCCAGCGGATCGTCGTGCACTGGCGGGTCGAGCCGGGCTATTACCTGTATCGCAAGCGCATGGGCATCGTGACCGAAGCGCCCGGCGTGACGCTCGGTGAGGCCGTCTATCCGCGCGGCGAACTGCATACCGACGAATACTTCGGCGAGCAGGAGATCTTCCGCGGTGCGTTCGACGTCACGGTGCCGGTCACGATCGAGGGCGCCGGCGCGCGCGATGTGCCGATCACGCTGAAACTGCAGGGTTGCGCCGACGCCGGCCTGTGCTATCCACCGACGTCGTGGGAGACGGTCGTCAGCGTGCCGGCCGCCGCCACCGCGGCGGACACCACCGCCACCGCGGGCTCCGGCCCGACCGGCCTCGACGCATTGCTCGCGCAGGCGCGCAGCGGCGGCGGCATCGGCGCCGGCGGCGATGAATTCCTCGACCCGGACGTCGCGTTCCGTCTCGCGGCGATCGCCGACGGCCCGGACCGCGTGCGGCTCACCTGGGAGATCGCGCCCGACTATTACCTCTATCGCGAGCGGCTCGCGGTCACGACGACCGGCACCGGAGCGACGCTCGGCAGTCCGACGCTGCCGCGCGGCGAGAGCCACAGCGACGAGTATTTCGGCGAGCAGGAGATCTACCGCGAGGAACTCACCGCGACCGTGCCGGTGGCGCGCGCCGGCGGCGTCGCGATGACGCTGCCGCTCGCGGTCACCTACCAGGGCTGCGCCGATGCCGGCCTGTGTTACCCGCCGATCACGAAGACATTCAATGTTGATTTACCCGCCGGTGGAACAATGTCGGCAACTGCCGGCGATTTCGTGTCCAAACAGGACCGGATGGCCGGCTTCATCCGCTCGGGCAATCTGCTGTACGTGATCGGCTTCTTCTTCGGCGCGGGGCTGCTGCTCGCGTTCACGCCCTGCGTGCTGCCGATGGTGCCGATCCTCTCGGGAATCATCGCGGGCCAGGGCGCGAACGTCACGACCCGGCGCGCCTTCTTCCTGTCACTGAGCTACGTGCTCGGCATGGCCTGCACCTACACGCTCGCCGGCATCGCCGCGGCGGCGGCCGGTGCGCAGGTGCAGGCGGTGTTCCAGCAGCCGTGGATCGTCACGGTGTTCGCGCTGCTGTTCGTCGTGCTCGCGCTGTCGATGTTCGGCCTGTTCACGATCCAGATGCCGGCGGCGATCCAGACGCGGCTCGCGGATGCGAGCAACCGGCAGCAGGCCGGTACGTTCGGCGGCGTCGCGGTGATGGGAGCGCTGTCCGCGCTGATCGTCACGACCTGCGTCGCGCCCGCACTGGTCGCCACACTCGCGGTGATCGGCCAGAGCGGC
Organism: Steroidobacteraceae bacterium; assembly: GCA_019634915.1. Classification (GTDB taxonomy): domain Bacteria; phylum Pseudomonadota; class Gammaproteobacteria; order Steroidobacterales; family Steroidobacteraceae; genus CADEFQ01. The sequence goes on from JAHCAN010000005.1 coordinate 20,933, forward strand.
AACGTCCTGCGCGGCGGGCTTGCGCTGTTCGCGATGAGCCTCGGCATGGGCGCACCACTGCTCGCGGTCGGCGCCTCGGCCGGCAAGCTGCTGCCGAAGGCCGGCGCCTGGATGGACACCGTCAAGCGCGCCTTCGGCGTGCTGTTCCTCGTCGTCGCGGCATGGATGCTCGCGCGGCTCGTGCCCGGACCGCTCGCGCTCCTGTTGTGGGCCGTGCCCGCGTTCGCGGCGCTGTGGGTCTGCTGGCTCGCAGTGGCACGGTCGCGACGCAAGTGGATTCCGCGGCTGGTCGGCGGCCTGGCGGGTCTCTACGGCGCCGTGCTGCTCGCCGGCGCGCTGCTGGGCGGCAGCGATCCGCTCGCGCCGATCCCGCAGCTCGCGCGCACGCACGGCGAGCTGCCGTTCACGACGATCAAGTCGGTCGCCGATCTCGAGGCGCGAGTCGAGGCGGCGCGGGCCGCGGGCCAGCCGGTGATGCTCGATTTCTACGCCGACTGGTGCGTGTCGTGCAAGGAGATGGAGAAGTACACGTTCACGGACCCGTCCGTGCAGGCCGCGCTCGCCAGAGTGGTGCTGCTGCGCGCCGACGTCACCGCGAACGACGCCGAGGACCAGGCCCTGCTCAAACACTTCGGCATCTACGGTCCGCCGACGATCGCGTTCTACGGCGCCGACGGCGTCGAACGGCGCAACTTCCGCGTCGTCGGCTACATGAAAGCCGGGGAATTCGCGCCGCTCGCGGCGCGCGCGACCGAGTGAGCGGCGGCGCTACTCCAGCACCTTCGCCGCATCGGCTTTCAGCAGCGGCCTGACCACGGCGGCCGGCAACAGCACTTCGTAGCCGCCCTCCGCCCACGGCCCGACTTCATAAGGCGAAAACAGCAGCTCGATGCCGCCCTCGCCGGCCGCATCGCCGGCGCCCCGCGGCACGAGCTGGAAGTTGCCTGCAAACCGCGCGAGATCGGGCGCGAACGGGCCGTCGCCGGTCGTGCCGATGAAGCCGTCGGCCGCAGGGTCGTAGTCGGGCATGCGCGTGTGCTTGACCGCGATCAGCGCATCGCGCGCGAGCGTCGCGAGCGTGCTCACGGCCGGCGAGCCGCTGCGCGGATCGCGGAGCAGGTCGGCCAGTGCGAGCCGCCGCTGGCCGAGGCGATCCCAGACGAAGGCCTCATACCACATCAGTGGATGCGCCCCGCCGGTGAACTGCGAGATGCGCCCGCGCACGTTCAGGTAGCGCGCGCCCGCGCCGCTGCCGGTCCATTCGGCGTCGAAGAAATACCCGCCTTGCGGTGCCCCGCCGCGCGCCGCGATGTCCGCCTGCGATGCCACCTGCACTTCGGCCATCGTCGCGCGCATGCGCGGCTCGATCAGCTCGTGCAGGCGCGGCACCGAGGCGATCAGGCCGTCGATCGCGATGCGGCCCTCGAAGCCCTCGGCTTTGGCCGTGACCAGCGCGGGTTCGGGCGGCACGGTCGCCGGCAGGTCGACCTGCGTGCGCTGGCAGGCGGCGAGCAGCAGTACGGCGGCGAGCGCGGCGCCGCGGCGGCAAAACGGGTGCACCATCGCGCGAGTGTACCCGTGCCATGGCAAACTCGGCGGATGACCGGTCCCCGACGCCTGCTCCTGATCGCCCTCGTGGTCCCGCTCGCCGCGCTGGCCGGCTACTTCAGCTACCGCGCCGCCGCCGTGATGCCCGCCGTCACGAGCGCTCCGGGCGCCGCCACGACCGCATCCGGGTCGCGCGCGCCCGATGCCGACGCTGCGCGCTCCGAGCCGCCGGTGCGCGCGATTCCCGCGACGCTGCCCGGGTTCACGCTCACCGACCGCGATGGCGTGCCGCGCACGCTCGCGCACTGGGCCGGCCGGCCGCGGCTCGTGAACTTCTGGGCGACCTGGTGCGCACCCTGCCGGCGCGAGATCCCGCTGCTGAAGACCCTGCGCCGCGAACACGCCGCCGACGGCCTCGAAGTCATCGGCATCGCGGTCGATTTTCGCGACGACGTGCTGGCGTATGCGCAGGAGATCGGCATCGACTATCCGCTGCTGATCGGCGAACAGGACGGCATCGACGCGGTGAACGCCTTCGGCCTCGAGCCCGTCCTGCCGTTTTCGGTGTTCGCCGACCGCGAGGGCCGCATCGTCGCGGTGCGCATCGGGGAGTTGCACGCGGACGAGGCAGAGTTCATCCTCGACCGGGTCCGCGAAGTGGATGCCGCCCGCCTCGCCCTGCCTGCTGCGAAGCAGCAAATCGCCGACAAGCTCCGGGACCTGGCTGCGATCCGCGCCCAAAAGTCAGGATGATGCCGCGATCGTGCGCGTAAGTATCGCGAACGCCCCAAATCCGGTACATTTCGCGGCCCATGGCGCGGCTTCTGCTACTGAACGGCCCGAACCTGAATCTGCTCGGCCAACGCGAGCCGGAGACCTATGGCGCGGCCACGCTCGAAGCGCTGGTGGCACGCGCGCGTGCCACCGCCACCGCCGCGGGCCATGAGCTCGCCGACTTCCAGAGCAACGCCGAGCACGAGCTCGTCGAGCGCGTCCACGCCGCCCGCAAGGACGGCACGGCGTTCCTGATCGTCAATCCGGGCGCCTTCACGCACACGAGCATCGCATTGCGCGACGCGCTGCTCGCCGTCGCGCTGCCGTTCATCGAAGTGCACCTCTCGAACGTGTTCGCGCGCGAGACGTTCCGCCACCATTCCTATTTCACCGATATCGCGGTCGGAGCCATTTTCGGGCTCGGCGGCGCCGGCTATGAACTGGCTGTCCGCGCGGCCGCCGAGCGGCTCGCCGTCCGCGCCGGACGATGACGACTCACGGGGACGACGCATGGATATCCGCAAGGTCAAGAAGCTGATCGAGCTGCTCGAGGAATCGGGCATCGCCGAGATCGAGATCAGGGAAGGCGAGGAATCCGTCCGGATCAGCCGCGGCCCGACGGGCAGCGCCCCGCCGCAGTACATCGCCATGCCGCCACCGGGCGCGCCGGCGGGAGCGCCGCAGGGTGTGCCGGCAGCAGCGGCGGCGGCGGCGCCACCGGCGAGCACGCACAAATCGAACGAGTTCGTCGTCACCGCGCCGATGGTCGGCACGTTCTACGGCGCGCCGTCCCCCGGCGCGAAACCGTTCGTCGACATCGGCGACGAGGTCAAGGTCGGGCAGGTGCTGTGCATCATCGAAGCGATGAAGATGATGAACCAGATCGAGAGCGACAAGGCCGGACGCATCACCTCGGTGATGGTGCAGAACGGCGAGCCGGTCGAGTTCGGCCAGCCCCTCTTCACGATCGAGTAACCCATGCTCGAGAAAGTACTGATCGCGAACCGCGGCGAGATCGCGCTGCGCATCCTGCGCGCGTGCCGCGAGCTCGACATCAAGACCGTCGCGGTGCACTCGACCGTCGACGCGACGCTGAAGCACGTGCTGCTCGCCGACGAATCGGTCTGCATCGGCCCGCCGCCCTCGCCGCAGAGCTATCTCAACATGCCGGCGATCATCAGCGCCGCCGAAGTCACCGACGCGGTCGCGATCCATCCCGGCTACGGCTTCCTGTCGGAGAACGCCGATTTCGCCGAGCGCGTCGAGAAGAGCGGCTTCACGTTCATCGGCCCGAAGTCCGAGGTGATCCGGCTGATGGGCGACAAGGTCTCGGCCATCAAGGTGATGAAGTCGCACGGCGTGCCGTGCGTGCCGGGCTCCGACGGCCCGCTCGGCAAGGACAACGACGAGAACCTGCGCATCGCGCGCGCGATCGGCTATCCGGTCATCATCAAGGCCTCGGGTGGCGGCGGCGGGCGCGGCATGCGCGTCGTGCACAGCGAGGGCGCGCTGCTGAACGCGGTCGCGCTGACGCAGGCCGAGGCCCGCGCGGCGTTCGGCAACGACCAGGTCTACATGGAGAAATTCCTCGAGCGACCGCGGCACATCGAGTTCCAGGTGGTCGGCGACAACTACGGCAACGTCGTGCACCTCGGCGAGCGCGACTGCTCGATGCAGCGCCGCCACCAGAAGGTGATCGAGGAGGCGCCGGCGCCCGGCATCTCGGAGAAGCAGCGGCGCGAGATGGGCGAGCGCGTCGTCGCCGCCTGCACGGCGGTCGGTTACCGCAGCGCCGGCACGCTCGAGTTCCTGTACCAGGACGGCGAGTTCTATTTCATCGAGATGAACACGCGCATCCAGGTCGAGCACCCGGTCACCGAGATGATCACCGGCATCGACCTCGTCAAGCTGCAGCTGTTGATCGCGGCGGGCGAGAAGCTGCCGTTCGCGCAGCAGGACATCGAGTTCCGCGGCCATGCGATCGAGGCGCGCATCAACGCCGAGGACCCGAAGACCTTCATGCCCTCGCCCGGGCCGGTGAAGCTGTGGCATGCACCGGGCGGGCCCGGCATCCGCGTCGACAGCCACCTGTACTCCGGCTACAACGTGCCGCCGAACTACGACTCGCTGATCGGCAAGCTGATCGCCTATGGCGATACGCGCGACACGGCGATCGCGCGCATGAAGATCGCGCTCGCCGAGATGGTGATCGAGGGCATCAAGACGAACGCGGCGCTGCATCGCGAGATCTTCAACCACGCGGCGTTCCGCGCCGGCGGGCTCGACATCCATTACCTCGAGCGGCGCCTCGGGCTGAAATAGCGCGCGGACCGCGGCGCAGCAGCCGCCGCAGGCACGCCGCCGAAGCGTTCGCCGATCCATGGCTTTCCTCTCCATCCAGCTCGACCTCGACGGCATCGACGCAGACACCGCCGAGGCGGCGTGTTTCGCGGCCGGCGCGCTCGCGGTGACTTTCACCGACCGGCGCGACGACGCGATCCTCGAGCCCGCGCCCGGTGAGCTGCGGCTGTGGCCCGCGACCCGTCTCGACGCGACCTTCGCGCAGGACGCCGCGTCGGCGCAGCTGCTCGCCGCGCTCGCGGCGACGATCGGCATCGCGATCGAGCGCTTCACCGTGACCCATGTGGCCGACCGGGCCTGGGAGCGCGAATGGCTGCGCGACTTCCACGCGATGCGCTTCGGCCGGCGCCTGTACGTCTGTCCGGCGCACGAGCGGGTGGACGCCGCGGACGCGATCGTCGTCACGCTCGATCCCGGCCTCGCGTTCGGCACGGGCACGCACGCGACGACGGCGCTGTGCCTCGAATGGCTCGACGGCCATCTCGCCGCCGGCGCGAGCGTAATCGACTACGGCTGCGGCTCGGGGATTCTCGCGATCGCCGCCGCGCGACTCGGCGCGGCACGCGCCGATGCTTTCGACATCGACCCGCAGGCGCTCGTCGCGACGCGCGACAACGCGCTGACGAACGGCGTCACCGACCGGATCTTCGTCCACGACGACCCCGGCACGCTGCCTGCGGCGGCCGACGTCGTGCTCGCCAACATCCTCTCCGGCCCGCTGATCGAGCTCGCGCCACGGCTTGGCGCACTCGTCAGGCCCGGTGGCAGCCTCGTGCTCGCGGGCCTGCTCGCCTCGCAGGCCGACGATGTGATTGCCGCCTACCGACCCTGGGTCGCGCTGTGCCGCGCGGCGCAGCGCGATGGCTGGCAGCTGCTCGCGGGCGACCGGCACCCGGCGGGCCGCTGACGCGCGGCGCCGTTCGCGCCCCGCGCGTTCGCTATCCGCCGTCCGCCCGGCGCTTTATCATCCGCCGGTGTTCACGGTCTGCCCCAAGTGCGCGCTGACTCTTGCCGTTACCGCGGCCGACCTGCGTGTCGGGCAGGGCTATGTGCGCTGCGGGCGCTGCGCGAGCGTCTTCAATGCGCTCGTCGCGCTGCATGAGGAGGCGGGGCCGAAGGAAGACCCGGCCGACGCGGCCGCCGACCGGCGCTCGGCGGTGCCATCGCCGCCACCGCCGCCGCTGATGATGGAAGTGCCGTCCGTCGCGACCGACGACGCCGCACCGGACACCGGCGGGGCCTCCGATCTTAAGGCCGCGATCGACGCCGACCCGGCCCCGGACACGATGGAATTCGCCCTCGGCAGCGCGGACCTCGCGCAGATCTTCGTCGCGCCGGAAGTCGGCGAAGGCGAGACGACCTCGGGCACCTACGAATCGATCGTGCTCGAGGGCGATCTGCCGCTCGACCCCGACACGCCGGCCGATCCCGCCGCCGACCGGGACGCCGACGAGGCGCTCGAGCTGCTGTCGAAGGAGCTCTCCGCCGCCGAGGCGGAGCTCGAGCGGATCGCGAGCGCGGCGCGCGATGCGGTCGCCGACCCCGGCTCGGGCACCCAGCAGTTCGAAGCCCTCGATCCGCGAGCCGCGCCGCCGATGGAGACGGCCTTTCGCATCCGCGCCGAGGACATCGACGCGTTCGAGGAGCCGGAACGGCGTTCGCGCAGCGAGCTCTGGCAGGGCATCGCCGCCGGCGTGCTCGCGGTGCTGCTCATCGCGCAGCTCGTGCACCGCTTCCGCAACGAACTCGCCACGAGCCCGCTGCTGAACGCCCCGCTCACGTCGCTGTATGCCGCGCTCGGCGCGCCGCTCGCGCCGCGCTGGGATCCGGCGGCGCTCGACGTACGCCAGCTCGGCGCGGTCGCCGAGGCCGGTGCCGCCAACCAGCTGCTGGTGCGCGCCAGCATCCGCAACGAGGCCTCGCGGGCGCAGCCGATGCCGCTGCTGCGCCTCACGCTGCAGGACCGCTTCGGCAAGCGGCTCGCGAGCCGCGACCTGACGCCGCGCGAATACCTCGGCGAGCGCGCGAGCGAGCGCGACTTCCTCGTCCCGGGCCAGCGGGTCGATGCCGAGGTCGCGGTCGTCGATCCGGGCCGCAGTGCGGTCGGCTTCGAGGTCGATGCCTGCCTGCCGAACGGCACGGGCGGCGTCGCCTGCGCGGGCGACGCGCGCGCGCCCCGCTGATCCGCCGCACGCGGCACCACGCATGCGCATCGGTCCCTACGAACTGCCCGCCAGTACCGCGCTCGCGCCGATGGCGGGTGTCACCGACCGCCCGTTCCGCGTGCTGTGCCGGCGGCTCGGCGCGGGTCTCGCGGCCTCGGAAATGCTGACCTCCGACACGCGCCTGTGGCGCAGCCGCAAATCGCAGCGGCGCATGGACCACGAGGGCGAGCCGTCACCGCGCATCGTGCAGCTGGCGGGCGCCGACCCGGTGGCACTCGCCGAAGCCGCGCGCCTGAACGTCGATCTCGGCGCCGAGATCATCGACATCAACATGGGCTGCCCGGCCAAGAAGGTGTTCAACCGCCACTGCGGCTCGGCGCTGCTCGCCGACGAGCCGCTGGTCGCGCGCATCCTCGAGGCGGTCGTCGGTGCGGTAACGGTGCCGGTGACGCTGAAGATCCGCACTGGCGTCGATCCGCAACATCGCAATGGCGTGCGGATCGCGCGGCTCGCGGCCGACTGTGGCGTCGCGGCACTCGCCGTGCACGGGCGCACGCGCGCGGACCACTACGCGGGCGAGGCCGAGTACCTGACGATCCGCGATATCTGCGCCGCCGTCGCGATGCCGGTATTCGCCAACGGCGACATCGACTCGCCGGCAAAAGCGCGCGCGGTACTTGATTTCACCGGCGCGCAGGGAGTAATGCTCGGCCGCGCCGCGCAGGGTGCGCCGTGGATCTTTCGCGATGTCAACGAATTTTTGTTGACCGGGCAGCCGCCGCGCGCACTCCACCGCGCGGGACTGCGTGATATCATCGCGACGCACCTGACGGATCTGTACGACTTCTACGGCGAAGTCGACGGTGTCCGTTTCGCGCGCAAACATCTCGGCTGGTATCTGGCGGCGCTGTCGGGCACGCGGGACGATCGGCGGCTCCTGATGGCGCAAGAGACCACGGCGGGACAGTTCGCTTGCGTGAGTGCGTGGTTCGACCGCTGGGTCGACGGGACCGCCGAGGCGGCCTGACCACAACAACGAGCCGACGGCTTCGGGGACCTGACTGATGCCTGCGAAGAAAACCCTGCGATCGCGCACCGAGTCCGCGGCGCGATCGAACGGCAAGGTCTTGCCGCTACGCAATCATGCCGAGCAGGCGCTGACCGATTATTTCGCGACGCTGAACGGCCACCGGCCGGCGCGTCTTTACGACCTGGTGCTGCGCGAAGTCGAGGAGCCGCTGTTTCGCGTCGTGCTCGACTACGCCGACGGCAACCAGAGCCGCGCCGCCGGCATCCTCGGCATCACCCGCGGCACCCTGCGCAAGAAATTGCGGCAGTTCGGGCTCTCCGCCTGAGCCCGACGCGGTCCGCCATGCAGGTCGAGGTCCGCCGCGCGCTGCTTTCCGTTTCGGACAAGACCGGCCTGCTCGAATTCGCCAGCGCGCTGTCGCGGCGCGACATCGAAATCCTCTCCACCGGCGGCACCGCGCGGATATTGCGCGAGCACGGCATCACGGTCACCGAAGTGTCGGCCTACACGGGCTTCCCGGAGATCATGGACGGCCGCGTCAAGACGCTGCACCCGCGCATCCATGGCGGCCTGCTCGGCCGGCGCGGCGTCGACGATGCCGTCATGCAGCTGCACGACATCCCGCCGATCGACCTGCTCGCCGTCAACCTCTATCCGTTCGCCGCGACGATCGCGCGGCCGAACTGCACTTACGACGAGGCGATCGAGAACATCGACATCGGCGGCCCGGCGATGCTGCGCGCGGCCGCGAAGAACCACCACTCCGTCGCGGTCGCGGTCGATCCGGCGGACTATGCGCCGCTGATCGCCGAGCTCGACGCGAACGGCGGCTGCACCAGCATCGACACGCGCTCGACGCTGGCCGCGAAGGCCTTCGCGCACACCGCGCGCTACGACACCATGGTCGCGGCCTGGCTGCTCGAGCGCGAGCAGGCCGGGCGCTTCCCGGCCACGCTGCCGCTGGTGTTCGACAAGCTGCGCGACCTGCGCTACGGCGAGAACCCCCACCAGGCGGGTGCGTTCTATCGCGAAGTCACGGGCCGCGGCGCCTCGATCGCGACGGCCGGCTTCGTGCAGGGCAAGGAGCTGTCCTTCAACAACATCGCCGACGCCGATACCGCGATCGAGTGCGTGCGACGCTTCGAGGCCCCGAGCTGCGTGATCGTCAAGCACGCCAATCCCTGCGGCGTCGCGAGCGCGGCGACGCCGCTCGCCGCCTATGAGCTGGCCTGGCGCACCGATCCGGACTCGGCCTTCGGCGGCATCATCGCGTTCAACCGCGAGCTCGACGGCGCCACCGCCGCGGCGATCGTCGGGCGCCAGTTCGTCGAGGTGATCGCGGCGCCGGCGATCGCGGCCGCAGCCGCGAGCGCGCTCGCCGCCAAACCGGCCGTGCGCGTGCTCGCGACCGGCGACCTCGGCCAGCCCGGCGGCGGTGAGCTCGAATACCGCAGCGTTGCCGGCGGCCTGCTCGTGCAGAGCCGCGACCTCGGCGAGATCGGCGCAGCGGACCTGAGAGTCGTCACGAAGCGCCAGCCGACGGCGGCCGAGATCACCGACCTGCTGTTCGCGTGGGCCGTGTGCCGCTACGTGAAGTCGAACGCGATCGTGTTCGCGCGCGGAGGCGCGACACTCGGCATCGGCGCCGGCCAGATGAGCCGCGTGTACTCGACCCGGGTCGCGGCGATGAAGGCCGCCGACGGGAAACTCGACGTGCGCGGCGCGGCAATGGCTTCGGACGCATTCTTCCCGTTCCGCGACGGACTCGACGTCGCGGCGGAGTACGGCATCGCCGCGGTGATCCAGCCGGGGGGCTCGAAGCGCGACGCCGAGGTGATCGCGGCCGCCGACGAGCACGGCATCGCGATGGTGTTCACCGGCATGCGTCACTTCCGGCACTGATGCGCGGGCCGCGGGCATGAAGGTGCTGGTCGTCGGCGGGGGCGGGCGCGAGCACGCGCTCGCATGGAAATGCGCGCAGTCGGCGCGCGTGACCGAGGTGCTGGTCGCGCCGGGCAATGCAGGCACCGCGCTCGAGCCGAAGCTGCGCAACGTCGACGTCGGAGCGGAGGACGTCGCGGCGCTGGTCGCGCTCGCGCGACGCGAGCAGGTCGCGCTGACGATCATCGGACCCGAGGCGCCGCTCGTGCTCGGCGTCGTCGATGCCTTCGCCGAAGCCGGGCTGCGCTGCTTCGGCCCGCGCCGCGCGCCGGCGCAGCTCGAGGGCTCGAAGGTATTCACCAAGGAGTTCCTGCGCCGTCACCGGATTCCGACCGCGGCCTATGCCACCTTCACGAAAGAGAATTTCGACCCGGCGTGGGTGCGCGCGCAGCGCGCGCCGATCGTCGTCAAGGCGAGCGGGCTCGCCGCCGGCAAGGGCGTCGTGATCGCGGCGAGCGCCGACGAGGCAATCCGCGCCGCCGAGTCGATGTTCGGCGGCCGCTTCGGCGGCGCCGGTGCCGAGGTCGTGATCGAGGAGTTCCTCGAGGGCGAGGAAGCGAGCTTCATCGTGATGGCCGACGGCGAGCACGTGCTGCCGCTCGCGACGTCGCAGGACCACAAGCGCCTCGGCGACGCCGACACCGGGCCGAACACCGGCGGCATGGGCGCGTATTCGCCGGCGCCGGTCGTCACGCCGGCGCTGCATGCGCGCATCATGCGCGAAGTCATCGAACCGACGATCCGCGGCCTCGCCGCCGAAGGGCTCGCCTACACCGGCTTCCTGTACGCGGGCCTGATGATCGCGCCCGACGGCACGCCGAACGTGCTCGAGTTCAATTGCCGTTTCGGCGACCCGGAAGCGCAGCCGATCCTGATGCGGCTGCGCTCCGACCTGATCGGCATGTGCGAGGCGGCGCTCGATGGCCGGCTCGACAAGGTCAGCGCCGACTGGGACCCGCGCGCCGCCGTCGGCGTCGTGCTTGCGGCCGGGGGCTATCCGGACGCCGTGCGCAAGGGTGACCCGATCGGGGGCCTCGCGCGCGCCGCCGCACTCCCGGGCAAGGTGTTCCATGCGGGCACCGTGCGCCGCGACGATGCGATCGTGACCGATGGCGGGCGCGTGCTGTGCGCGGTGGGCCTCGGCGCCAGCGTGGGCGCGGCCCGGCAGGAGGCCTACGCGCTCGTCGAGGCGATCCACTGGCCCGGCATGCAGTACCGGCACGACATCGGCCACCGGGCGATCGCGCGCGAGTGAGCCGGCCGGCTAGACTTGCCGGCATGAACGACGAATTCCCCCCTGGCACCGGCCTCGCGCCGGCCGAGACGCTCCGCTCACTCTCCGGCTTCGAGTTCCTGACACGCCTCGCGCGCGGCGAGCTGCCGCCGCCGCCGATCAGCCACACGATGAACATGCGGATCGAGTCCGTCGAACGCGGCAAGGTCGTGTTCACGAGTACGCCGGGCGCATTCGCCTACAACCCGATCCGCTCGATCCACGGCGGCTACGCCGCGACGCTGCTCGACTCGTGCATGGGCTGCGCCGTGCAATCGATGGTCGAGGCCGGCTTCGGCTACACGACGCTCGAACTGAAGGTGAGCTACGTGCGCGGCCTGACCCACGACAGTGGCGAGCTGCGCGCCACCGGCCGGGCCCTGCACGTCGGCCGCCGCAGCGGTTTCGCCGAGGGCGAGATCGTCGACACGCGCGGCCGCCTGATCGCGCACGGCACGACGACCTGCCTCGTGTTCCCGCAATGAGCGACCCCGGGCCCGCGAAGGCGCATGTCGTCGTGATCGACGTGCAGCCTGCCGACATCGATGCCTACGGGCATGTCAACAATTCGGTGTATCTCACCTGGCTGGATCGCGCCGCGTGGAGCCATTCGGCGGCGCTCGGCGCGCCGCTCGAGACCTGCGTGGCGCTGCGGCGCGGCATGGCGGCGCTGCGCACCGAGATCGACTATGAGCGTGCGGCGCTTGCGGGCGATCGAGTGAGCGTCACGACCTGGATCACGGCCTGCGACGGGAAGCTGCGCTGCACGCGCCGGTTCATCGTCCGCCGCATCGCCGACGGCGTCACGCTCGCGAGTGCAGTGACCGTGTACGTCTGCCTGAATCTCGACACGGGCCGCGCCGCGCGCATGCCGCCGGAGTTCATCGCGGCCTACGGCAGCGCGGCCGGCGAGCAGGACCCGCTCAGAAGCTCGCGCGGATGAAGAACTCGGGCCCGCTCGAGCGCAGCCGGAAGATTTCCGGGAAATCGTGGTCGGCGAGCGGATCGGCCCGCACGTCGACGTCGAGGGCCGTATAGCCGAGACCGATCGCGAAATTCGGCTTCCAGCGGTATTGCACGTCGACATGGAATTCGCTGAGCGTGCCGTCGATGTCGTCGTAGGTGGCGCTGAAGTACTGCCCGTGGGCGTTCAGCGACCAGCGGCGCGCGAAACGCCAGCTGCCGTCGAGCGCGACCGCTGGCAGCGGCGCGACGCCCGATTCCTCCTCGCGCGCATTGCGCTCGACGGCCTCGGCCGCGGCCTCCGCCTCGAGCAGGTTGATGCCGATGCCCGCGCTCAGCTCGATCGAATCGCGGCGCAGGAACGAATAGAGCAGCGTGAAGGACAGCGAGCGGTAGTCGAGCGAGGACTCGACGTACTCGCCGGCGAGGTAGGTGTCGTCGCCGAACACGATGGTCTCATCGAGCACCGTCGCGCCGAAGCGGTTCAGCTTGAAGTAGTCGGCACGCAGGCGCAGGCGTTTGCCGAAGCGGAAATAGAGCTCCATGCGGCCCTGGTCGATGGCCTCGTCGAACGCGAGGTCATCCTCGGCGTCGAGCAGCGTGCCGGCCAGGCCCGGCGTGGACGGATCGAGCTGCACCCGGGTGTCGGCCGTGCCGCGAAAATAGGTGGCACGCAGCGCAAAGCGATCGGTGATCGGGCTCGCGGCGGGCGGGCGCTCGCGCACCAGCGTATCCGAGGCGCGCGCAGGCGTGTCCGCCCGCGCGGGCAGCGCGCAGCACAGGAGCACGACCGGAGTCGCAAGAATGAAACGCGATGAGATGCGCGGCATGCTGGGGCCCGATCATCGCGTATCCACCGTGACCCCGCCAGCGTCGCCGCGCGGCGACGGCGGCGAACGTGACGTGCGGCACAGTCGGGCGCCCGGCGCTTCAGGGATCGGGCAGCGGCTCGCGCGTCGGTGGCAGCTCGAGCAGGTTCCCGTACCACATCCTGTGGTCCTGGTACGCAATGAGCCGCTCCTGCATCCGCGTCGTGTTCCAGTGCAGCTTCCCGGCCGCCGCGAGCGCCCTGCGCTGCGCGGTGACCGCGCCCCTGTAGTCACCCGTGGCGGCGCGCGCCGCCGCGAAGGCCTCGTGCGCCTGAGGATCGCCCGAGTAGTTCTTCATGAACAGCGTCTTCGACGCCCGCAGCGCCGCGTCGGCGTCGCGCAGCTCCGCGCGCGGCGACGCCGCGAGGTGCGCAATCGCGTGCTTGGTCGCGTAGGCGTTCCTGCTGCCGGTGACGCTCAGCAGCCAGCGCTTCGCGGCATCGACGCGGGCCGCGTCGGGCTCGCCCTCGAGCAGGCGCTCGGCCAGCGTGACGCTCGCGGCCGGCTGGCCGCCGGCGGCGGCCGCGCGCAGCCACGGCAACGCGCGATCCGCGCCGCAGCGGCGGCTTTCGGCGAGCGTGGTCGCGAGCCAGTATTGTGCGTCGACGTCACCGGCCTGCGCGGCATCGAGTATCGCGGCCGCGGCGCTTTGCGGCGACTCGCCGACCGCCGGATCGAGTGTCGCGATCACGCCGTAGAGGTAGAGCGCATCGAGCGCGCCGGCGGCGCCGCTCGCCTTGAGGCCCACGATGATGTCCCGCTCCCAGATGCTCGAGAAGCCGCCGGAGAGCTTGAAGCCGACGTAGTGCCAGCCGGCAGCCGTGACCGGAGCGCCGTCGGAGGTGGCGGGCACGAAGCGCGAGGCCAGCACCGCATCGATCGCCTGCTGGCTGAACACCGCGGTCGGCGCCGACAGCAGCGAGTTCACGTCGTAGGCGAGCCCGTCGATGCCGACCCGGTAGGCGATCACGGCCGCGCCACGCTCGGCGGCCAGGTTCGCGAGGTGGGAATACATCGGCAGGGCCTGCACGCGTACCGTGGGCGGCGTGAAGCCCGCGCAGGATGCCGCCTCGTCGGGCGGTGGCGGCAGCACGTTGTCCAGCATCGCGTCGCGCCCGTAGGCGGCGACGACCCGGGCCGAGCGCTCGAGGTCCGCCGGCGCGAGCTCGGCCTGCAGCGCATCGAGCTGGCCTGCATCCATCTCGTTGCTGCCGTTCTCGCGCGCGGCCATGAACCAGCCGACGGCCACGGCGCGATCGGCCGGGCCGCCCTGGCCGTGCAGCGCCATCGCGCCGAGGTTGTACTGGGAGGCGGCGTCGCCGACGTTCGCGAGCCGCGTGAACTCCCGTTTCGCCTGCTCGTACTGTCCCGCCTGGTACTGGGCGAGCGCGGTCCGGAAGTCGGCCTGCGCGACCGGCGCGGCCAGCATTGCCGCCAGCAGCACCGCCATGGCTCGTACTCGCATACCCCCTCCTCAAGTGTCAGCGCTTCATTGCTTCGAAGAACTCGCTGTTGGTCTTCGTATCCTTCATCTTGTCGAGCAGGAATTCGATCGCGGCGAGCTCGTCCATCGGATGCAGAAGCTTGCGCAGGATCCAGATCTTGGCGAGCTCGCCCGGGTCGGTGATCAACTCTTCCTTGCGGGTACCCGACCGGTTGATGTTGACCGCCGGGAACACGCGCTTTTCAGCGATGCGCCGGTCGAGGTGGATCTCGCTGTTGCCGGTGCCCTTGAACTCCTCGTAGATGACGTCGTCCATCTTCGAGCCGGTGTCGATCAGCGCGGTCGCGAGGATTGTCAGCGAGCCGCCCTCCTCGATGTTGCGCGCCGCGCCGAAGAAGCGCTTCGGGCGCTGCAGCGCGTTCGCGTCGACGCCGCCGGTCAGCACCTTGCCGGAGCTCGGCACTACGGTGTTGTAGGCGCGCGCGAGGCGCGTGATCGAGTCGAGCAGGATCACGACGTCCTTCTTGTGCTCGACGAGGCGCTTGGCCTTCTCGATCACCATCTCGGCGACCTGCACGTGGCGCGCGGCGGGCTCGTCGAAGGTCGACGAGACGACCTCGCCCTTCACCGTGCGCTGCATCTCGGTGACTTCCTCGGGCCGCTCGTCGATCAGCAGCACGATCAGGTACACCTCGGGGTGGTTCCAGGTGATCGACGTCGCGATGTTCTGCAGCAGCATCGTCTTGCCGGCCTTCGGCGGCGAGACGATCAGTCCGCGCTGGCCCTTGCCGATCGGCGCGACGAGATCGATCGTGCGCGCGGTGAGGTCCTCGGTGGAGCCGTTGCCGCGCTCGAGCTTCAGCCGCTTGGTCGGATGCAGCGGGGTGAGGTTCTCGAACAGCACCTTGTTGCGCGAGTTCTCGGGCGAATCGAAGTTGATCTCGCCGACCTTCAGCAGCGCGAAATAGCGCTCGCCGTCCTTCGGCGGGCGGATCAGCCCCGAGATCGTGTCGCCGGTGCGCAGGTTGAAACGGCGGATCTGGCTCGGACTGATGTAGATGTCGTCGGGACCGGCGAGGTAGGAGCCGTCGGCCGAGCGCAGGAAGCCGAAGCCATCCTGCAGGATCTCGAGCACGCCGTCGCCGTAGATGTTCTCGCCCTGGCGCGCGTGCGCCTTCAGGATCGAGAAGATGATGTCCTGCTTGCGCGAGCGCGCGAGGCTCTCGAGCCCCACCGCCTCGGCGACCTTGACCAGCTCGTGGATCGGCTTCGACTTGAGCTCGGTCAGGCTCATCGAGGCGCGCGACTGCGTCAGTTCGTCCGGACTGATGATCTCCGAATCGTCGACGTCGAACGGCTCGACCTCGTGCAGTTCCTCCTGCCGGCCGCTGATGCGGTTGCCGTCGCGGTTGCCGTGGCCGCCGCCGCCGTGGCGCGACTGGCCCTTGCCCTGACGGTTGCGGCCCTGATTGCCGAGATAGCCTCTCACAGATGGCTTTCCAGGAAGGCCGCGAGCTGCGACTTCGACGCGGCGCCCACCTTCTGGGCCTCGACTGCGCCGTTCTTGAACAGGATCAGGGTCGGGATGCCGCGGATGCCGAACTTCGGCGGAGTCTGCGGATTCTCGTCGATGTTCAGTTTCGCGATGCGGACCTTGTCCTTGTACTCGGTCGCGAGCTCGTCGAGGATCGGCGCGATCATCTTGCAGGGGCCGCACCATTCGGCCCAGAAATCGAGAAGCACGGGTTTATCGGACTTCAGCACGTCCTGGCTGAACGTCGAGTCCGAGGTATGGACGATATGCGGATTGCTCACGCGGCGGATCCTCCGGGGATGGAGTGGATTATTGACGGCACAGGATGCAAGGCCGTGCCATGGACTGGCATCAAACGGTTACAATGGCAACTAAAGAGGAGCTGATTGCCGGGACGGCGCGGAATCGGGTTCCGCTGTATCTGACCCAAATTTTTGCGCCTTCCGCGCTATTTTGCAAGGGGTCTGCCCGCCGAACCCCCCGGAAAATCCCAAATGACCGACCAACATCTCTCCGAACTGCACTTTGCAGAACTCGACCTCGCGCCGCCCGTCATGCAGGGCATACAGGACGCCGGTTTCGACCGTTGCACGCCGATCCAGGCCCAGACGCTGCCGATCGCGCTGGCGGGCCGGGACGTCGCCGGCCAGGCCCAGACCGGCACCGGCAAGACCGCGGCCTTCCTGGTCGCGATCTTCCAGCGCCTGCTGGCGCATCCGCCGGCCGCCGGCCGCGGCCCGACCTCGGTGCGCGCGATCGTCATCGCGCCGACCCGCGAACTCGCGGTGCAGATCCACAACGACGCGCTGGTGCTCGGCAAGCACACGGGCCTGAAGCTCGCCGTGGTGTTCGGCGGCATCGACTACGAGAAGCAGCGCCGCCAGCTCGCCGACGGCGTCGACGTGCTGATCGGCACGCCGGGCCGCATCATCGACTACTTCAAGCAGCACGTTTACGACCTGCGCCACGCGCAGATCGCGGTGCTCGACGAGGCCGACCGCATGTTCGACCTCGGCTTCATCGCCGATATCCGCTTCATCCTGCGCCGGCTGCCGAAGCCCGACCAGCGCCAGGCGATGCTGTTCTCGGCAACCCTCTCCCACCGCGTGCTCGAACTCGCCTACGAGCACATGAACGAACCGGAGCTCGTGCGCATCGAGCCCGACAAGGTCACGACCGACCGCGTGCGCCAGGTGATCTACTTCCCGGCGATGGAGGAGAAGCTGCCGCTGCTCGTCAGCCTGCTGCGCCAGGCCGATGCGCGCCGCACGATGGTGTTCGTCAACACCAAGCGCGTCGCCGAGCGGCTCGAGGCGGCGCTGATCGCCAACGGCTTCGCGGCGCAGGCGATCTCGGGCGACGTGCCGCAGAAGAAGCGCCTCGGCTTCCTGCGCGATTTCCACAACGGCGACCTCGCGGTGCTGATCGCGACCGACGTCGCCTCGCGCGGCCTGCACGTGCCCGAGGTCAGCCACGTGGTCAACTACGACCTGCCGCAGGACGCGCCCGACTATGTGCACCGCATCGGCCGCACCGCGCGCGCCGGCGCCGAGGGTGACGCGATCAGCTTCGGCTGCGAGGAATACGCGGTGTCGTTGCCCGACATCGAGGAATACATCGGCCGCAAGATTCCGGTCGAGGCGATCGCGCGCGATCAGCTGCCCGAGGTCACGCGGCCCGCGTACAGCGCATATCGCCCGCACGGCGCGACGCGGCGTGGCGGCGGGCGCCCGACCGGCGGCCGCGCCCACGGTGGCCGGCATGGCGGCAGCTCACGCCCGGGCAGCGGCAGCCGGCCAGGCGGCACTCGCACGGGCGGAGGTGTCGGGCGCGCGGGCAGTAGCGGCGAGCGCGCGGGTCGCGGCGGCGGCGAGGCTGCGACATCACCGCAGCCGCCGGCTGGCAGCGCACGCGCAGCGGACGGTGGCACGCCGGCCGGCGAAGGCGGCGCGAAGCGCAAGCGGCGTCGCCGGGGCGGCCGCGGTCGGCGCGGTTCGCAAGGCGGCAGTGGCGGCGGCGATGCACCGGGAACGGGCGGCGCGCCCGCGTCCTGAGTCAGCCGGTCGCGGCCGCTGCGCCCGTGTCCGTGCCCATGCCTGCATCGCAGGCGATCGCCGGCAGCAGGTCGGCCACGCGATCCACGGCCGGAAATTCATCGTGATGGCGCCGCTGCCGCGAGCTGTCCGGCCGGCGCACCGCGACGACCTCGGCGATGCCGGCAGCGCGCGCGGCGCGCAGCACGGCCAGGCTGTCGTCGACGAACAGCGAGCGGGCCGGATCGAAGACTTCGACCGCGCGCACGCGCTGCCAGAACCGCGGGTCCTCCTTCGGCGCGCCGAATGCGTGCGAGCTCCAGGCCGCGTCGAAAAAGCCCCGCACGCCGGTCGCCTCGTCCTTGATCGCGAGCGTTTCGGGATGCGCATTGGTCAGCAGCACGAGCCGCTTGCCGAGGCCGCGCAGCGCGACCAGCAGCTCGCGCGCACCAGGCAGCCACGCGATGCGCGCCGCCGCCTCGCGATGCAGTCCGGCGACCGGGATCCCGAGCTCGCGGCTCCAGTAGTCGATGCAGTACCACTCGAGCTTGCCCTCGACGGCCGCAAAGCGCGGCGTGAGCAGGCGCAGCGCATCCTCCGGGGCCACGCCGTGGCGCGCGGCCCAGGCGTGCGGCACGCGCTCGAGCCAGATGTCGTTGTCGAACGCGAGATCGAGCAGCGTGCCGTCGAGATCGAGCAGCACGGTGTCGATGCGGCGGAAATCCACGAGCGGGGCAGACATGGCGGCGCATGATAACCCGCTGATCGATCTGCACACGCACAGCGACCGCTCGGACGGCACGCTGGCGCCGGCGGCGCTGGTCGCGCTCGCGGCAGCGCGCGGCGTCTCGCTGCTCGCACTGACCGATCACGACACGATGGCCGGCTGCGACGCAGCGCGCGCGGCCTGCGACACCGCCGGCATCCGCTTCATCGCCGGGATCGAGCTCTCGACGAGCTGGCGCGGCCAGGCCGTGCACGTGGTCGGGCTCGACGTCGATGCCGCATCCCCGGCGATCGCGGCGCACGCCGATGCGATCGCCCGCCGGCGGCGCGAGCGCGTGCAGGCGATATGCGAGCGGCTCGCGGTACGCGGGCGGCTGCCGGGACGCGAGATCGCCGCGCGGGCACTCGCCGGCGCGGCGGTGCCGACGCGCATGCACCTGGCGCGCGCGCTGCTCGCGCTCGGCTTCGCCACCGGCACGCAGGACGCCTTCGACCGCTGGCTCAAACCCGGCCGCCCGGGTCACGTGCCGGTCGAGTGGCCGGCGCTCGCCGACACGCTGGCGCGCCTCGGGGCCGCCTGCCGCGCGACCGTGCTCGCGCACCCGCACCGCTACCGGCTCTCGGGCGGCGCGCTGCGCCAGCTCACCGCGGAATTCACCGCCGCCGGCGGGACCGCGCTCGAAGTGAGCCTCGCCGGCATGAGCCCGAACGATCACGAGCGCATCGCGGCGCTCGCGCGCAGTCACGGACTCGCCGGCTCGGTGGGCTCCGACTTCCACGATCCGGCCGTGCGATGGAATCCGCCGGGTCGCTTCGCTAAGCTAGCCGACGGCATCACCCTGGTCTGCGAGTGCATCGCCGCGAGCCGATGATCGAAATCGAAGATAACGTCGATCGCGAACTGTTCCGCAACATCGAAAAACTGCGGCAGCTGCGCATCGAGCACCGCGATCTCGACCAGGTGATCGAGCGGCTGTCGATGGACATCCACGTCGACGAGCTGCAGCTGAAGCGGCTGAAGAAGCGCAAGCTCGTACTGAAGGATCAGATCACGCGCCTCGAGAGCGAGCTGATCCCGGATCTCAATGCCTGACCCGGCCACCACAGACCGCGAGGCGCGATGAACAATTCCGACGGCGCCGTGCGTGCCTTCTTTGCACAGCTGACCGATCCCGCGATCCTGCTCGAGCTGTTCGCGGTGCTGATCTCGATCCTCGCCGCGATCGCGATCACCAGCGCGGTGCGCGCGTGGTTCCGCAGGCACCGCGGCGCCCCCGCCGCGCAGCGCCAGGGATTCTCGGCGCGCATGACCGACGCGACGCTGATCCTGATGCCGATCCTGGTCACGCTCGGCCTGCTGCTCGGCATACGCGTGAGCTTCGGCGCCTTCGATCTCGACACGCTGGTCCTCGACCGCTCGCTGCAGCTCGCCGCCGCGCTGGTCGTCGTGCGCCTCGGCGTCTACCTGCTGCGCCAGCTGCTCGGCGAGAACTCGTGGCTCAAGGGCTGGCAGAACCAGTTCACGTTCGTCGTCTGGATGGCGATCGCGTTCGAGCTGCTCGGCTGGTTCGAGCGCGTCGAGCGCGCGCTGAACGACATCGACCTGCTGCCCGGCAAGGCCACCTTCACGGTCTGGGAGCTGATCAAGGCCCTCGTGATCATCACGGTCGTCGTGATCGCGACCTCGCTGATCGCGCGCACGATCGAGCGGCGCGTGATGCAGGTCAACGCGCTCGCGATGTCGACGCGCATCGGCATCTCGAAGTTCTCGTACTTCTTCCTGATCAGCCTCGGCCTGCTGCTCGGCATCAACGCCGCCGGCGTCGACTTCACCGCGCTCACCCTGCTGACCGGCGCGATCGGCGTCGGCCTCGGCTTCGGCCTGCAGGTGATCGCGGGCAATTTCGTCTCGGGCTTCGTGCTGCTGATGGACAAGTCGATCAAGCCCGGCGACGTGATCAGCTTCACCGGCACGGCCGGCCAGACCGGCACGACCACCGACAATTTCGGCTGGGTTCAGGAGCTGCGCGGCCGTTACATCGTCGTGCGCGACCGCGACGGCGTCGAGACGCTGGTGCCCAACCAGTTCGTGATCTCGAACTCGGTCATCAACTGGAGCTATTCCGACGCGCGCGTGCGCCTGCGCCTGCCGGTGATGATCAGCTACCAGGACGACCCGGAGAAGGCGATGCCGCTGCTGCAGCACGCCGCGGCCGATCATCCCCGCATCCTGAAGGAGCCCGGCCCGGTCACGCGCCTGATGTCGTTCGAGGATTACGGCATGCGCCTCGAGGTGCGCTTCTGGATCGCCGACCCGATGAACGGCGTCAACAATGTGCGCTCGGATGTGAACCGCGCGATCTTCCGGCTGTTCCGCGAAGCGGGCATCACGATTCCGGTCGCGCAGCGCGAGCTGCGCATGCTGCCCGGCCCGACCCATGCCGATCCGCGTTTCGCGCCAGATCGCGATACCTGACGCCGACCTGGCGGTGACGTTCGTGCGCTCGTCCGGGCCGGGCGGGCAGAACGTCAACAAGGTGGCTTCGGCGGTGCAGCTGCGCTTCGATCTCGCGGGCAGCGCGGCGCTCACGCCGCGCGTGAAGGAGCGCCTGCGCGCGCTTGCGGGGCACCGGCTCGCGAGCGACGGCGCAATCCTGATCCACGCGCGCGCGCAGCGCAGCCAGGCGGACAATCGGCGCGAGGCCGAACGCCGCCTCGCCGCACTCGTCCGGCTCGCACTGGTCGAGCCGAAGATCCGCCGGGCAACGAAACCGACGCGTGCTTCGCAGGAGCGCCGGCTCGCATCGAAGGCACGCGCGCAGCGCACCAAGCGCCTGCGCGCCCGCGTCGGGCGCGACGACTGACCGGACCCCGCTGCGGATCTACTCCGGCGGCCGATCGCCGGAGAACCGCACCGCCTCGGCGCCGCTCACCTCGCCGATCGTCGCGCGGTCGCTGACATAGAGCTTCACCTCGCGCGCGAACTTGAGCGGCCCCTGCACGACCGCGCCGGGGCCGATGACGACCACCGGCGCGCGCTTGACGAACGAGATGCTGAAACCGGTCGTCGGCCTGAACTCGATGCCGCCCTCGACGCGGGAACCGGCGCCGACCGTGACGTCGCCGCCGACGGTGTGGATGCCGCCACCGACGTGCGCCGCCTCGAGCAGCAGCCGCCCGTTGACGTTGGTCGCCGCGCCGACAACGTCGGCGCCCGTGTGCAACGTGATCGCACCATTGACCGTGGTCACGCCGCCGGACACCTGCGCGCCCTCGCCCACCGTGACCTTGCCGTTGACGGTCTCGAGCGAGGCGGCACGCGCACGCGCGCCGAGCGTCACCGAGCCATTGACCGTGGTCGCGTCACCGGCGGTCGCGTCGGCAGCGATGTCGATCGAGCCGTTGACCGTGGAGGCATCGGCGGCGGGCTGCCCCGCGGCCACCCGGACGTCACCGTTGACCCGATCGTTGCCCTCGCCGCCGAAACAGCCCGCGGCCAGCAGCAGCGGCAGTATCACCAGCACCTGTCTCGACATGGGTCTTCTCCTGCAGCAGGCCGCGGATTCTGGCACAGCCGCCGCCGCCGATCACCGTCAGGAGATGCTCGGGTCGGTGCGTGCGGTGCGCTCGCCGATGCGCTCGGCATCGGATTTGGCGAGCGCGGTCATCGCGGTCGCGGGCCGCTCGAGGTAACGGCGGATCACCGGCGGCGCCGCGCTGCGATGGAAGCGCCGCACCCGGTCCTCGATCGCGTGGTCCGCCTTCGTCAGGCGCAGGCGCCGGCGCAGGTGCGCGACCCAGGTCGGGCTGTGGAAGCGCTCGATCCAGATCTCCGGATGATCCATGTCGTGCAGCAGCGTCCAGCCGCGCGCGCCGTCGCGGCGGCGCACGCGCTGCAGCTCGAGCATCGCTTCGGCGAACGCCACGCTGTCCTCGGGGGCGACGCGGTACTCGACATTGATCACCACCGGGCCGCTCTGCGCGACGACGTCGATCCTCGGCGCGAGCGCCGACGAGCCCGCGCGCAGCGAATCGAGGTCGAGATGCTCGGCCTGCGGCACGCGCAGCCAGCGGCCGAGCAGGAACGACAGCGTCATGATCGCCCCGGAGGCGACCAGGCTCGCACGCAGGCTCACGCCATGCGCGAGCTCGCCCCACAGCCAGCTGCCGATCGCGAGCCCGCCGAAGGTGAGCATCTGGTAGATCGCGACCGCGCGGCCGACGACCCAGCGCGGCGCCGACACCTGCACCGAGGTATTGAACGTCGAGAGGCTCACGACCCAGGCCGCGCCGGCACCGACGAGCGCGAGCATCGTCGTCGCATGCCAGGGGCTCACCGCCGAGACGATCGTCGCGAGGCCGAAGACGACGCAGGCCGCGCCGACCAGCGTCTCGTTCGACATGCGCTGGCGCAGATGGGCGATCGTCAGCGCGCCGAGCACTGCGCCGCCGCCGAATGCGCCGAGCAGCACACCGTAGGTCAGCGCGCCGCCGCCGATCAGGTCGCGCGCGATCAGCGGCATCAGCGCCCACAGCGAACTGCCCAGCAGGCCGAACACCAGCGCGCGCGTGAAGATCGCCACCAGCGTCGGCGACAGGCGCGCGTAGCGCAGCCCCGCCAGCATCGCGACGCCGAGGCTCTCGGGCGGCAGCGTGGCCTTCGGCGCCACCCGCCGCCACGAGCCGAGCACGATGATCAGGCCGATGTAGGACAGCGCATTGATCGCGAACGCGAACTCGGCACCGAAGGCCGCGACGATCGCGCCGCCGATCGCCGGGCCCACGGTGCGCGCGATGTTGAAGCCGAGACTGTTCAGCGCGACCGCGCTCGGCACGAGCTCGCGCGGCACCTGCTCGCCGACCGAGGACTGCCAGGCCGGCCCGTACATCGCCGCACCGCAGCCGAGCACGAACGTGAACGACAGCAGCATCCACGGCGTGATCAGGCCGCGCCAGGTGACGAGCGCGAGCGCAATCGAGACCGCGAGCATGACACCCTGCGCGATCAGCATCAGGCGGCGACGGTCCCAGATGTCCGAAATCGCACCGGCGACCAGCGACAGCAGCATGATCGGCAGCGTGATCGAGGTCTGTACCAGCGCGACCATGTCCGCCGACGGCGCGATCGAGATCATCAGCCAGGAGGCGCCGACACTCTGGATCAGGCTGCCGAAGGTCGACACCAGCGTCGCGATCCAGATCGCGGCGAAGATACGCACCTGGAACGGCGCGAGGGTCGCCGTGCGCCAGCGCTCGAAGCGGCTCCCGCCCGCGTCTTGCGCCGCGCTCACCGCCGCCCTCCGGTCGCCGGCGCCGGCTTCGTCCGCGGCCGGCCGCTGCGCTCCCATGCAGCGAGGCGGCGGCCGATGCGCCACTTGCGCAGCAGGTTGAGCGGCTTGCGGCGCGCGTTGCGACCGCCCTGCGCGAGGAACTGGTCCACGGCCAGCACGACACGCTCTCCCGAGCGGCCGTCGCGGTCCGGATGGATCGCCGCGGCATGTGCGCGGATCGCCGCCATCAGTTCCGGCGGATGCGCGAGCGCGCGCTCGATCGCGGGCTCGAGCTCGGCGGGCGTCGCGATGTCGATCAGGTACGGCCCGGGCCGCAGATTGCGGCAGGTCACGACCGGCCGCAGCGTCAGCAGGTACTCGTGCAGCGCCGACGACGTGTCGGACACCATCACGTCCGCGTCCGGAAACAGCTCGAGGATGTTGTCGGCGTCCGAAAACACGAGGTGGGGTCCGGCGAGCGCGCGATACTTCGCGACGGTCGCCGGATTCATCTTCGGATGCAGCGTGACGGTCCAGTCCCAGCGCCCGGTGCGCGACAGCGCCGCCACGGTGTCATGGAGCCGTTCCGCGGCGCTCCAGGATGGCGAGAACGTCGAGTGGTAGAGGATGCGCGGCCGCGGGCGCACCGCCTGCGGCGGCAGCGCCGCGAGCGCGCGAAAGAACGGATCGAGCTTCGGCCAGCCCGTCTGCGTCACCGTGAAATGCCGGTGCCTGCGCGCGAGGGTGGCGAACGCCGCGGTATCGGCGGGCCCGGTCGTGCAGTACAGGTCGAACAGGCCGCGCACGCGGATGTGGCGCGGCTTGCCGGCGTCGAAGCCGTGGAAGACCTGCACTTTCGCGCCCGCCGCGAAGTACGGCACGAGATCGTTGCAGGTCAGCACGGCATCGGAGGGCCAGCGGCGCACGGCCGCCCGGTCCGCGAGCACGGTGTCATCGGCGCCCAGCAGCTCCGCGCCGGGCCCGCCGAAATACCAGGCGACGCCGTCGCCGCGCGCGCGCGCGGCCGCGGCGATCGGCCGCAGGATCGCGACGACATAGCGCTCGGAGCCGTACAACAGGAAGTTGCGCCGCATGCGGCCTCAGAGGAAGCGCGAATCGATCGCGAAGCCCTTCAGCAGCGTCTTCGTCAGCGGCGTCCTGCCGGCGATCTCGAGCAGGCGCGCCCGCTGGTCGTCGTCGATCGGCGCGGACACCGAAATCTCGCGCAGCACCGACTCGGCGCCCGCATCGTCGCGCGTCATCGCGAGCGCGACCCGGACCGTGCCGAGCTCCCAGCCCTTGCGCTGCGCATACATGCGCAGCGTGATCGACGTGCACGAGCCGAGCGCCGCGAGCAGCAGCTGGTAGGGCGCGGGACCGCTGTCGGTGCCGCCAAGCGACACGGGCTCATCGGACTCGAGCGCGTGATGCCCGGTCGTGATGTCCTGGGCATAGCCGGTCGCGCCGGTGACGGTGGCCTTCGCAAGTATCATCGGGTTGCTCCTCGTACGGCGCCCTGCATCAGGCGCCACAGCGCCTCGACGTGAGGTCGCTCCGTGCTCTCGACACCGAGCGACACACGCACCATCCAGCGGCCGTCCAGCTGCGACGGCGTGAGACAGGCCCTGCCGGAATCGTTGACGCGGCCGACCCAGGCGAGTGTGTGCGCATCGAGCGCCTCGCCGGCCACGCCGGGCGGCTCGTGGCGCACGCACAGCGTCTGCAGCGGCACCGGCGCGAGCCGGCGCCAGCCGTCATCGGCCGCCGCATCGATCTTCGCGGCGAGCCAGCGCGCGTGCGTCAAATCGCGGCGCAGGCGCGCCTGCAGGCGCCCGACACCCTCGGCGCGCATCAGGAACCACAGCTTCAGCGCGCGCATGCGCCGGCCGAGCGGAATACCCCAGTCGCGGTAGCTCGTGGTCACCTCGTCGGCCGCCGTCTGCAGGTAGCTCGGATTGGTCGACATCACGCGCACCAGGTGCTGCACGTCGCGCAGGTAGTACACCGAACAGTCGAACGAGGCGCCGAGCCACTTGTGCGGATTCACGACGATCGAGTCGGCGCGCTCGATGCCGGCCCACAGGCCGCGGCACTCCGGCAGGATCATCGCCGAGCCGCCCATCGCGCTGTCGACGTGCAGCCATATGCCATGCCGCGCGGCGAGTGCGCCGACCGGTTCGAGCGGATCGATCGCCGTCGTGCCGGTCGTGCCGGTCGTTGCGACGATCGCGCACGGCACCGCGCCGCGCGCGAGATCCTGCCCGATCGCGCTCGCGAGCGCCTCCGGGCGCATGGCATATGTTTCGTCGGTCGGCACGAGATGCAGCTGCTCGTGGCCGAAGCCGGCCAGCTGCGCGGCCTTGGCGACCGAGCTGTGGCTGTGCGCCGAGGCGTAGACGACCAGCGGCCGCGGCACCGATTGCAGGCCGCCGTGCGCGGCGGCGTAGCCGGTGGCCCGCTCGCGCGCGCAGATCAGCGCGACCAGCGTCGCCTCGGAAGCCGTGCCCTGGATCACGCCGCGGAACGTGGCCGGCAGGTCGAGCAGCTGGCGCAGCCAGTCGGTCGTCACCTCCTCGAGCTCGGTCAGCGCCGGGCTCGCCTGCCAGTTGAGGCCGAGCTGCGCGAGGCCCGTGCTCGCGACGTCGCCGAGCACCGCGGCGAGCGCGCTGTTCGACGGAAAGTAGCCGAAGAAATTCGGGCTCTGCCAGTGCGTGCAGGCCGGCAGGATCAGCGCATCGAGATCGCGCAGGATGGCGGCGAACGGCTCGGGATCCTGAGGCGCCGCGTCCGGCAGTGCCGCGCGCAGCTCGCCGGGCCTCGCCGACGACAGCACCGGCGTTGCGCCACCCTCGACCCTGGTGCGGTAGTCGGCGATCCAGTCGATCAGCTCGTGACCGGCGCGCCGGAACTCCTCCGGGGTCATGTCGACGGATGCCGGCTGAAGACCGATGTCGTGCCATCCTCCGCGACGAGTTCGACGTCGTAAGGCTGAACGGTGCCGTCGGGCACTTCCATGCCCGGCGAGCCCGCCGGCATGCCGGGAACGGTCAGCCCCTTCGCCGCGGGGCGCTCCGCCAGCAGGCGCTTCACGTCGGCGGCGGGCACGTGGCCTTCGACGAAGTAGCCAGCCACCTCCGCGGTGTGGCAGGAGCCCTTCGCGTACGGCACGCCGACCCTGCCCTTGATCGCATCCAGGTTGTCGACGTCGCGGACTTCGACGGGAAATCCCGCCTCTTTCATGTGGTCGATCCACGCCTCGCAACAGCCGCAGGTGGGACTCTTGTGCACGAGCACCAGCGGCAGCGCGGCGTCGGTCGCGGTCCGTGTCGCGACCACGGTGGTCGACTGCCCGCAGGCGGCGAGCGCGGCGGCGCACAGCAGGGTCGGCAGGACGGACAGCCGTGGCATGAAGGCACTCCAGTCAGTGGACTGGCACTATTATGACCCGATTGGCGACTGCCCGGCCGGGCGCGGCGACGGGACTCTTCAGGGCGTCATTGCCTCATCGCGCGGCTGGCCTGCGCACCGTGATCGCGGCGTCGACGTCGATCACCATCAGGTCCTCGCCGATCTCGAGCGGCCCGGCCCAGCTCTCGCGCGTCGGCGCGATCAGTTCGGCGTCGCTCGCATCCGGCAGGACGATGTGCGAATAGACCGCGAGGCGAGGCGCGGTCTTCGAGAAGATCTCCCCCGCCTGGCGCGGCGTGACGTGATAGTCGAGCACGTCCCGCGCCCGCCCGGCCGGCACGCCCGCGCGCTCCAGGCTGGCGGGCACGGCCACTTCGTGGATCAGCACGTCGACGCCGCGTGCATGGCGGATCAGGTTCTCCGAATAGCGCGTATCGCCCGAGATCACGACCGAGCGGCCGGCGTGGTCGATCCGGTAGCCATACGCGGGCTTCGCCAGCTTGTGATCGACCAGGAACGCGCTGACCCTGACGCCGCCCTCGTCGAACACGACGCCCTCGGCGATGTCGCGCGCTTCGATGGCCACGCCCGCCGGCGCACCGCCCTCTTCGACCCGGATGCGGATGTCGTCCGCGTACGCCTCGCCGAGACGCGACAGCATCGCGCTCGTGCCGCTCGGGCCCCACGCGCGCAATGGCGTCGCGCGCGCGGTGAGCAGCCAGCCCGTGAGCCACAGGTCGGGGAAACCAACCACATGATCCGAGTGCAGGTGCGTGAAAAAGACGCCGTCGACGTCCCGCCAGGCGACCCTCGCCGCGGCGAGGCGCAGCAGTGCGCCGCGGCCGGCGTCGAACAGCAGGGTCTCGGTACCGGCCTCGACCAGCGTGGCCGGGCCGAAGCGGTTCATTACCGGTGACGGGCCGCCCGTGCCGAGCAGCGTGATACGGATCGCCGGCGCGCTCGCAGCAGCGGCCGCATCCGCAGCTGCGACCAGCGGCGCGGCTGCCGCGAGACACGACAGCAGCGCGACGGTCCGGACCCGCGCTCGGGTCCGTACGCGTGCGCGTGCGCGTGCGCGTGCGCCGGACAGGATTTGTGACAGCGGGCTCATGTCAGCAGTCATGCATCATCCGTTCTTCAGGGAGCTACGCGGCGAGCACGCCGCTCTGCGGCGCCGGCCAGCCCAGCCGGCCGTGGGCCGCGATCAGCGCATCGAGGCGCGCGATGACCTGCGCGGGCAGCGCTGCGGCGCGGCGCGTGTCGAGATCGGCACCGGTCGTCACGAACTCGAACACACTCGCGAGCCGGCGGCGCGTGCGGTTCACGATGAACAGGTTGCCATGGAAGCGCTTCGCCGAGCGCGCCAGGTAGCGCACGTGCAGCGACACCTGATCGCCGACGTGCAGCTCGTGCAGGTACCAGATGTGATGTTCGATATCGAACAGCCCGCGCCGCTGCCGGCGCACCTGGGCCTCGTCGATGCCGAGCTCGGCGAGCATCGGGCCGGTCGCGAGGGCGGACAGCTCGAGGTAGTGCATGACGTTGACGTGCCCGTTGAGGTCTTCCCAGGCGGGCGGCACGACCACGTCGGCGAGCGGCGCCAGCGCCTCGACCTCGTCGACACCGGGCATCGCCACTTTCACGCGCGCGCCCGCTTCTGTTCGCGCCAGGTCGCCGAGCTGACGACGGAGCCCGGCACGAGCTGCTCGCCGCAGTGCCCGCAACGCAGTATCGGCTCGACGTCGGCGCCGCAGACCCGGTGCACCGTGAGGTACGGTGGCCCGGAGGCACTCGCGAGCCAGCGATCGCCCCAGGCATTCAGCACGACCGCGTATTCATACAGCGAGCGGCCCTTGTCGGTCAGCCGGTACTCGTAGCGGTCGGGCTGTGACGAATACAGCCGCCGGTCGAAGATGCCGCGCTTGACCAGCAACGCGAGCCGCGTCGAGAGGATGTTGGTCGCGATGCCGAGCTCACGCTGGATGTCGTCGAAGCGCCGCAGGCCGAAGAACGCCGCCGCGAGCACCAGCGGCGTCCACGGGTCGCCGACGATGTCGGCGATGTGCGTCAGCGCCGACTGGCTGCCGCGATGTGTCGCGGCGGTGAGTGCCGAGAGCCGCCGGTAACGGGCCGCCGCCGGCGGCACGCGGACGCCCGCACCGGGTCCCGGCCGGTTGTACATGTCCCGGAAAGCAAGCATGCCGTCGCAGTGCCCGCAGGTGAGAACGGGACGCAATACACGCCCGCAGTCGCGGTGCACGAGCTGCAGCGGGACGCCGGCTCCGCGCGGCGCCCAGCGCTGCTCCCAGTTCCATGCGACCAGCGCGAGCGCGTAGAGGTCGCGGCCCTTGTCGGTCAGGCGATACTCGAAGCGCTCCGGCGCGTCGCTGTACCTGACCCGTTTGAGCAGGCCGTTCCTGGTGAGCGCGCGCAGCCGGTTGGTCAACGTCGCACGCGAGGTACCGGTGCGTTCGAGGAAGTCCTGGAAGCGCCGCACGCCCTGGAAGGCATCGCGGATGATGAGCAGCGACCAGCGATCGCCGATCAGCCTGATCGCACGCGTGACCGAGCTGCGCAGGATCCGGTTGCGCCCGTCATTCATCGCGCCACTCTAGCAGATCAGCGGATCAGCGCCCGGTGCTGATGTCGGTCGCGGTCAACTGGCGCGCGAAACGGCGCGCCAGCGCCTCGGGTTCGCGCACCGTCGCGGCGCGCACTTCGACCGCCATCGGGTCGGTGTCGACTTCCGCGGCGTCGCGACGGATCGCGGCGAGGCCTGCGGCGGCGATCGTCGCCGGCGCCTCCTTGCTTCCCTTGACGTGCGCCGCCATGCGCGTGTCGACCGAACCGACGAACAGCGCGATCACCGCGGTGCCCTGCGGCGCGAGTTCGGCGCGCAGGCAGGTGGACATGGCGCGCGCGGCGAATTTCGACGGGCTGTAGCCGCCCATGACCGGCACCGCGACCAGCCCGCCGGCCGACAGCACATTGACGATCGCGCTCGCCGGCGCGCGGGCCAGCACCGGCGCGAACGCACGCGACATCGCGAGCGGGCCGAAGTAATTGGTCTCCATTTCGTTACGTGCGCACGACAGGTCCGGCGCGCGCAGCAGGGTCTGGCCGTGGTACTGCCCGGCATTGTTCACGAGGATCGACACGTCGGGACAGTCGCGGGCGGCGCGTTCGATCGACGCCGCGTCGGTGACGTCGAGCTGCACCGCCACGATGCGGTCCGGTGCTTCGGCGACGAGGTGCGCGGCCGCTTCGGGCTTGCGGGTGCCGACATGGACGCGCCGCGCCCCGGCGGCGACCAGCGCCCGCACGAATGCCTCGCCGATACCACGGTTGCCGCCGCTGACGAGCGCGACACTGCCTTCGA
Organism: Steroidobacteraceae bacterium; assembly: GCA_019634915.1. Taxonomy (GTDB): domain Bacteria; phylum Pseudomonadota; class Gammaproteobacteria; order Steroidobacterales; family Steroidobacteraceae; genus CADEFQ01. The sequence goes on from JAHCAN010000005.1 coordinate 51,651, forward strand.
TTTCCATGCCTGGTCCTTTCCCGCGCCGTGGCGCCGGCTCAGCTGACGACGATGACGTCGCGCGGCGGCGGATCGGCGTACAGCCGGGCGACGTCGGCGGCCCGCCGCTTCAGGACGGCGCTGCGATTGACCGTACCCTTGTCCGACAGCTCGTGCGCACCGGCACTCGGCGGTTCATCGAGCAGCAGGCAGCGCCGCACCCGCGTGCTCGATCCCGGGTTCGCGGCATTGTGGGCCGCGAGCCGCTCGCACAGCGCCGCGCGCAGTGACTCGCCCGCCGGGCCGCCGGGATCCGCACCCGGCGGCAGTCCGAAGTCGCGCTCCGCCGCGGCGCGATCGACCCAGGCGAGCACGGCGATGGATGACTGGCCCTCGCCGCAGATCACCAGTTCGCCGACCCAGGGCGCGAGCACGCGCAGCAGGTCCGCGCGCAACTGCCCGCCGGAGACCCAGGTCCCCGTGCCGAGCTTGAATTCCTCGGCGGCACGGCCGGCGAACGCGAGACCCCGCGCCGGATCCGCCGGATCGTGGAAGACGACGAGGTCGCCGAGCCTGAGGAAACCCTCCTCGTCGCGGCTCTCCGCGGTGCGCTGCGGATCGTGCAGATAGCCCGCAGTCACCACCGGCCCGCTGATGCGGATTTCGTAGCGCGTATCGACGGGCACGAGCTTGACCGTGATGCCGGGCATCGGCAGCCCGATGCCGACCTTGTCGGTCTCGAAGTGGATCGCGAGGCAGCCCGAGGTCGTCTCGGTCGAGCCGTAGGCGCTGATCAGCATGATCCGCCGGCCGACGGTCGCGACCGCCAGACGCTGCAGGCGGTCGTAGATGTCCTGCGGCAGGCCGGCACCGCCGTAGAGCAGCACGCGCAGCTCGCGGAAGAAAGTGTGCCGCAGCGCCTCGTCGGCCTCGAGCGCATCGGCGAGCAGCGCATAGCCGATCGGCACATTGACGTAATAGGCGCCGGCGACTTCGCGAAGATTGCGCAGCGACTCCTGCCACAGCGGCCCCGGCAGCGGCTTGCCCTCGTCGATGTACAGCGTACCGCCGGCGGTCAGCGTCAGCATCTTGCTGAATGCGCCCGAGACATGGCTCCACGGCAGCCAGTCCATCGTCGTGCCGCCCCAGCATGCCGCGGCGCCGATCGTCTGCCGCGCCTGCGCGACGTTGGCCGCGATGTTCGCGAACGTCTGCACTACCGCCTTCGGCAGTCCCGTCGACCCGGAAGTGAGCATGTAGGCGGCAGGGTCGTCGCCACGCAGCGCTGCGATGCGCTGCGCCACCGGCGGACGGACGGGCGTGCGCAGCACGTCGGCCAGGTCGACGCACGCGACCGGACAATCCTGCGGCGTGGCGGTCAGGACGATCGCGTCACCGAAGTCGATCGCGGCCAGCGCACGCGCGAATGGCGCGGCGTTCTCGACGAACACGACACCAGGCCGCACGAGCTGCACGACATGGCGGAGCCGGTCGAAGCTGCCCGCCTGCATCCCGTAATTGGGGCTGACCGGAGCGGCCGGCACGCCGGCCGCCATGCCGCCGAATTTCACCAGTGCGTGCCGGATCGAGTTGCCGGACAGCAGCAGGATCGGCCGCTCGCGGCCGACGCCACGGTCGAGCAGCCATTGCGCGATGGCGTCGGTATCGCGCCTGGTATCGGCATAGCTGTGCGCCACCCAGGCCCGCTCCGGGCCCTGCCGCTGCACGAGGTAGGGCTGCGCACCGAGCGCGGCGGCCTGCCGCGCGAGCACGCGGGGCAGGCACGGCTCGCCCGGTTCGAGCGGGATTCGCGAGCGCATCAGGATCACGCCGTCGGCGCGACGCCCGATATCGAGATCGACCGGCAGGAAGCCGGTGTCGCGGAAAGGCACCCGGGCCAGATCGGCCGTCATCGGCTGCTCGCCCTCCGGCGCTGCAGGGTGGCGCGCCTTGTCAGTTGCACAACGAGACTTATAATCGAACGCGGAGCCGCCCGCAATTCGGGCCCTGAGGACAGCTCATGGACATCGCAAAACTCAGGAAGATCGCCGGATTCTACGGCCGGTTCCTCGTCAGTTTCTCGGCCATCGGGTACCGCGCGCGCGCGCTGGCCTGGCCGCGCCTGACGGCCGACCTCGGCGGCCAGACCTGGGCCGTGACCGGCGCGACCGGCGGCATCGGCCGCGCGATCGCCGACGAGGCCCTGCGGCGCGGTGCGACGCTCGTGCCGATCGCGCGCAATCCCGACAAGCTTGCGGCACTCGCCGCGTCCGCTCCGCAGCGCGTGTTTCCGGTCACGGCCAACCTGTCGCTGGTGCGCGAAACGCGTCAGGCCGCCGCGGCCGTGATCGCCGCCGGCCGGCGTATCGACGTACTCGTCAACAACGTCGGTGTGCTGCTCGACGACCTGACGCTGACCGGCGAGGGCTTCGAGACCTCCTACGCGACGAACCTGCTGAACCACTTCGTGCTGACCGAGGCGCTGCTCGCGGCGGATGCCTTCGCGCCGGGGGCCGCGATCATCAACATGGCCTCGGGCGGCATGTACAACGCACCACTGACGCTCGACTACATGGGCATGAAGGACCCGGCGAAGTACGTCGGCGTCTATGCCTATGCCGTGCACAAGCGCGGCCAGGCGGAACTCACGCGCCACTGGCATGCGCAGCATGCGGCGCGTGGCCTGCACTTCTACGTGATGCATCCCGGCTGGGCCGATACCGACGGCGTGAAGACCTCGCTGCCGAATTTCCGCCGCATGCTGCGCACGGTGCTGCGCACCGACGCGCAGGGCGCGGACACCGCGGTCTGGCTCGGCATCACGCGGCCGACCAGCGCCGGGCCCGAGGCGTTCTGGTTCGATCGCGCGCCGCGCGACGCCCACGCTTATGCGCGCACGCGGGTCACCCGTCACACGCCCGAGGATCTCGCGCGCTTCCTTGCCGGCGAGGCCGCGACGATACCGGCCGCCTGACGCCACGGCCGCCTCAGCGGCGGCCCGGCCCGAAGCGCTCGCGATGCAGGTGGATGCCGGCGGCGAGCCGGTCCCAGGTGTCGGCGGTGACACCCGCCTCGCGAAATGGGAACTTGCGCTGCTTGTTGGTCTCGGTCTTCGGGATTTCGCCGACGATCCGCACGAAACGCGGCACCGCGAAGTACGGCAGGCGCGGCACGAGGTACTCGATCAGCGCGCGGGGATCGAGCGTCACGCCCTGCTTCGGCACGACCACCGCCATCACTTCCTCCTCGCTCTCGACGGCGATGCCGACCGCGACGGTTTCCTCGACGCCGGCGAAACCGCGGATCGCGGCCTCCACTTCGACCGAGGCGATGTTCTCGCCGCGCCGCCGGATCGTGTCCTTGACGCGGTCGACGAAGAAGTAGTTGCCGTCGGCGTCCTGCCGGAACACGTCGCCGGTGTGGAACCAGCCGTTGCGCCAGGCCTGCGCGGTCTCGGCCGGCAGGCCGTCGTAGCCGGCGTTGAACACCCAGGGCTCGCCGCTGCGCACGATCAGCTCCCCCGGCTCGCCGCGCGACACCTCGATGTCGTGGCCGTCGACGAGCCGGCACTCGACGCCGCGGCGCGCGCGCCCGCAGCCGCCGAACACGCGCGGGTTCAGCCCGGAGACCAGCGGTGCCGACAGTTCGGTCATGTTGTAGCCGGTGATGTAATCGAAGCCGAAACGCTCGCCGAGTTGCACGGTGCGCTCATCGATCGGAAACATCGTCACGCAGCGCAGCGGATGGTCCCGGTCGGCCGGCGACGGCGGCGCCTTCGCGAGGAACGCGCCCATGACACCGATCAGGCCCGAGGTCGTCACGCAGTTGCCGCGGCGCACCTGCTCCCAGAAATGCTCGGTGCTGAAGCCTTCGACCAGGTGGAACGATCCGCTGCGCACCAGCGCGATGTATATCGAACTCGTCCCGCCGACGTGGAAGATCGGCAGGTTGACGAGCACGCCTTCGCCGTCCCGCACATAGCCATAGCAGGCCGTCGCGGTCGTGTAGAGCTGCAGATAAGGCGACAGCACGCCCTTCGACAGGCCGGTCGTACCCGATGTGTAGATGATCGACTGGATATCCCAGGGCTGCGGCTCGGCCGAATCGTCGAGCCCGGCTTCGTCGTCGTCCAGAGCCGCGCCGGCGCCCGGCGCGCCGCCGCCGGCCGTGACGACCTGCTCGAGCTGCCCGAGATCGAGACCGTCGAGGCGCGGCACGAGCGAAGCGTGCGCGATCATCAGCCGCGCGCGCGCCGCGCCGACGACGTGGGCGAGCGTGGCGCCGCGATACGCGGTGTTGAGCGGCACGAAGATCGCGCCGAGGTAGTTGGCCGCGAACCACGTCAGCACGAGATCCGGGCCATTCGGCAGCCAGGCGAGCACGCGATCGCCGGCACGCACGCCGAGGCGCTGCAGGGCCGCTGCGCGGCCGCGCACGCGGCGGCGACACTGCGCGTAGTTCCATTCCGTGCCGTCCTCGAACAGCGCGACGCGGCGCGCCGGAAAGCGCGCGGCGCGATCGTCGAGCAGCGCCTTCAGCACGCAATCCTCGCGGCGCGGTGGCCGCGCGTCGAACCAGGCCGCTCCGTGCCGCTGTCCGGGATCGCTCAAGGCCGCACTTCCTCCCCGCGGTGGTTCTCGGTACTGTAGCGCAAGTGACCGGCCGCGGCGGCGCCGGCGGCCGGAGATGCCACGGAGGAGAACCCATGACCGATCGACGCACACTGCTGGCCGGAGCCGGGCTCGCCGGACTCGCGGCATTGCCGCTCGCGGCGCGCGCGGGCGCGGCCGGCGCAGCGGCCGGGCCCGACTACTACCGGCTGTTCATCGACGTCATCCGCGCGTGGAAATCCCACGACATCGAGGCCGTGCTCGCCCACATGGCGGAGGACGTGGAATGGTATTCGTTCGTCGGCGCACCGCCGACGATCGGCAGGGACAAGGTGCGCGCGCAACTCGGGCAGCTGGCCGCGAAGCGCAGCGCGGAGGAATGGCGGATCTTCCATCATGCGGTCAACGGCACGCGGCTGTTCGTCGAGGGCGTCGACGCATACACCGACGACGCCGGTCACCGGATCGCCGTGCCATACGCCGGCGTGATCGAATACCGCGACCGGCTGATCACGAGCTGGCGCGACTACTTCGACCTCGGCACGATGAACCGCATGAAGGCCGGCGAGCCGGTGCCGGCAGCAATCGAGCCGCTGGTGTCGCGCGACGGCGAACCGTAAGGCCCCGGCCCGCGGCTCACAGCGGCGCGCCGGCGCCGGGCCAGAGTTGCCGGCCCGGGAACCAGGACGCATGGAAGCCGGCCGCCACGCGCGCCGGCAACCGCACTTTCGCGATCGGGCCCGCGGTGATCCGCTTCGCGTCGAAGACCCAGGCCTCGGAACGGTAGTCCGCGATCTGCGTCGCGAGCGTGACGACGTAGCCGGAGTCCTCGTCGCCACCGCGCGTGCTCTTCGCGAACGGCGCCTCGCTCGGAAACCAGCCCGGCCCGTACTCGTAGATCTCGCGCGCGCCGCTCTCGTGATCGTATTTCACGAGTGCATCGAACGCGAGCGTCTGCAGGTCGGTGGGCACGCGCTGGTGATACGAGTAGCGCGACCTGACGCCATAGAGCCCGGCATCCGGCAGGCAGAACTCGACGTTCAGGTCATCGAGCTGCTCTTCGGACGACTCGCCGGTCTTCAGGTTCATGCGCCAGCGACGCAGATGGCCCCGGTAGCGCAGGTAGGCCAGCATCGAGGCGAGCGGACCCTCGTCGCGATCGCGCCGGATCGTCGGGTCGGGCTGGAAGCAGCCGTCCATCACGATCCAGTCGCCCTCCTCCCAGGCATTGACCATGTGCAGCACGTAACCCGGCGTGAACTCGAACCACCTGACCTGCGCCTGCGTGCCGTAGCGCGGGATCACGCCGAAGCGGCTCGGCGTGTCGCGGTGGAACTCCACGACGCGGTGGCCGGTGCGACGCAGCACCTCGGTGTCGTGGTAAAGAGGGAAGTCGTGCAGGATCGTGTAATGGCGCGTGATCGTCGTGTCGTGCGGCAGCCGCGGGCCGGGCAGGTCCACGCGCGCGCGATGCTTCAGCGCGCCGTCGGCGCCGATCACGTAGTAGTCGAGATACGGCTTGAAATCGCCGTAGTCGTAGTCGATGTACTCGCCGGTGCGCGGGTCGACCTTCGGATGCGCATTGAGCGTCCCGCCGATCGCGCCGCCGAAACTCTCCTCGCCGATCGTCTCGAGCGTCAGCGGATCGAGCGCGCAGGGCCGGCCGGCGTTGTACCACTGCGCGAGCAGCCTGCCGTTGTGCAGCGTCAGCGTCGTGTTCGCGGTGTCCTTGCAGTAATCCGGGTTGACCGCCTGCTCGAGCGGACCCTGGACGCGCGCCAGATCGAACGGTCCCATCACGCCGGCAAGCTCGGCCCGCCCGCGGGCGATCTCCGCGCGCAGCGCGCGCGTCCAGATCCACTTGCGCACATAGCTCGCGCGGCCGTTGCGGAAGTAGACGCCGTGCACCATGCCGTCGCCGTCGAACCAGTGATAGAGGCCCTTCGGCTCGAACACCGGGTTCGGGCCGTTGCGCATGTAGGCGCCGTACAGGTCGTCGGGAATCTCCCCGTGCACGACCTCGAGGTCGACCGCGGTGACCTCGGAGACCACCGGCGTGTACGGGCCGTGCAGATAGGGATTGTCGACACGGTCGACCCAGGTCGGCCGATCGACGGGATCCGCAGGGTTGCCGAGCGCATAGGTCCGCATCGGGCGCATCTCCTGTATCACTCAATAGGTTGCATTAGCAGACTGACAAGGCCTATGTTACTCCAGATGCCGCCGCCGCGCCTGCCGGATCCGGCGGGCTGACTGGAGACCTGCCGTGAGCCTCGAAGACAACAAGCGCGTGGTCCGCGACTTCCTCGGCCACTATGCCGCCGGCCGCTACGATGCGGCGCTCGACATGCTGGCCGCCGATTCCACCTGGTGGCTGCCCGGCCATCCGCAGGAATTTCCCGCGGCCGGCAGCGTCGACAAGGAGACGGTCAGGCGCCGGCTGGCCGCCAATCTGAAGCTGCTGCCGCATGGCCTCGAGATCGACGTCGGCGCGATCACCGCCGAGGACGATCGCGTCGCGGTCGAGGCGGAAAGCCGGGCCACGCTGGTCGACGGCAGCCGGTATCACAACCGCTACCATTTCCTGTTCGTCGTGCGCGGCCGGGAAATCGTGCTCGTGAAAGAATATCTCGACACGCTGCATTCGAGCCGCGTGCTCGGTGCGGCACGCGCCGCCTTCCAGGCCGGCCGCTGAACGCGGCGACGGTCGGCGGCCGGCGCCGGCCGGATCACCCGCCGGCGGCGTCGACGACGAAGCTGACCGTGGTCGTCGCGCTGCCGCCCACGTTCAGCGTCGCGAAGGTCTTCGCGCCCTCCACCTGGTAGGCGCCCGCCCGGCCGGTCACCTGCTTCCAGCAGTCGAGCACCATGCGCACGCCGGTCGCGCCGACCGGGTGGCCGAGGCCGATCAGGCCGCCACTGGGATTGACCGGGATGCGCCCGCCGATCTCGATGTCGCCGGCTTCGATCGCGCGCCAGCTCTCGCCGGGCGGCGTGATGCCGAAGTGGTCGATCGCCATGTATTCGGTGGTCGTGAAGCAGTCGTGGGTCTCGATGCCGTCGATCTGCCCGATGCCGGCGATGCCGGCGCGCCGGAACGCATCGGTGATCGTGCGGCGCACCCACGGGAAGACATAGGGCTCGTCCCGGCTCGCGGCAACCTTCTGCGCATAGGTGATCGGCGCCGTGCGATGCCCCCAGCCGCGAAGGCGCGCCAGCGCCTCGAGGCCGAGGCCGCGCCGCGCGGCATAGGCGCGCGCGACCGGCTCGCTCGCGAGGAAAATGATCGCCGCGCCATCGGTGATCTGCCCGCAGTCCTGCTTGCGCATGTGGCCGTCGATGACCGGATTGGCGCGCTCGTCGGTGCCGAAGCTCTCCTCGCTGAACACCCAGCGGCGTGTCTGCGCATTGGGATTGCGGCGTGCGTTGGCGAAGTTCAGCTGCGCGATCTGCGCGAGATGACGGTGATCGAGGCCGTAGCGCCGGTCGTATTCGTCCGCCAGCAGGCTGAACACGTGCGGCCACGGGAAACGCACGTCGGTGCATTCGTGCCCGGCCCACATCGCCGAGCCGCCGATCAGTTTCGCGGCCTGATCGCCGGGCACGTTGCGCATCTGCTCGATGCCGAGCACCGCGGCGAGCCCATAGCGGCCGGCCTCGATCTCGGCGGCAGCCGCAAGCGTCGCGAGGCTGCCCGATGCGCACGCGCCCTCGTGCCGCGAGGCCGGCACGCCCGCAAGGTCCGGATGCGCCGCGGCGACCAGCCCGCCGAGGTGCCCCTGTCCACAGAACAGCTCGGCGGCGAAATTGCCGACGTGCACGGTCTCGATGTCACGCGCCTCGAGCGCCGTGGCCTCGAGCCCGCCTTCGAGCACCATCCGGATGCCGTCGGCCAGCTCGCGCCCTTCGCGGGCCCAGTTGGCCGAGAAATCGGTCTGATAGCCGCCGAGTACATAGACCTTGTCGCTCATCGCTGGATCTCCGCTCAGGATTCGTCAGCCGCGGCGATCGCCGCGATTTCGCTGCGCACGATCTTGCCGACCGGATTGCGCGGCAGCTCCCGCACGATGCGCAGGCGTTCGGGCCACTTGATCGGCGTGATGCCGCGCGCGCCGAAGTGGCTGCGCAGCAATTCGAGGGTGACCTGCCTGCCGGGCCGCGGCACGACGACTGCGCAGACGCGCTCGCCGAGCACGGTATCCGGATAGCCGACCGCGCCGGCTTCGGCGATGTCGGGGTGCTCGGCGAGCACCGCATCGATCTCGTCCGGCGAGATCTTGAAGCCACCCCGGTTGATCTGCGTGCGCAACCGCCCGAGGAAGCGGTAGAAGCGCGGCTCCTCGGGCGCGATCTCGAACAGGTCGCCGGTCCGGTACCACCGGTCGGCGGTGAACGCCGCGGCGGTGAGCGCCGGCGCGCCGAGGTAGCCGTCGAACACCGTCGGTCCCCGGATCTGCAGCTCGCCGGGTTCGCCGGGCGATACGATCTCGGCGCCGCTCGCGGGATCCACGAGCCGCGTCTCGATCATCCGCGCGATGCGCTGCGGCCATTCGAGCTCGGACCGGCCGAAGCGGGCGAAATAGCGCGCCCGGTGCTCCGCATCGGGCGCCTCGAGCGGGCCGCTCATCAGCGAGACCCCCTCGTTCGAGCCGAACATGTTGACGATCTCGATGTCGTAGCGCTCCTTGTAGCCGCGGATCATCGCCGGCGCGAGCGGCGCCGAACCGGAGCCGACGCAGCGCAGGCCGCGCAGGTCGACGTCCTTCAGCAGCGCCTCGTTCTGCAGCAGCAGCATCAGCACCGCCGGCGGCGCGATCGCGTAATCGGGCCGCTCCGTCGCGATCTGCTGCAGGTACACCGGCAGCTCGAACGGGTGATGCAGCAGCAGCGTGCCGGCCATGTGCAGCCAGCTCATGAAGCAGCCGCCGATCGCGGCCATGTTGACCAGCGGAAACGGATTGAGCAGCGTGTCGCCGGGCCGCAGCCGGGCGCCTTCGGCGTGCGCATGGCTGATCGCGATCCAGTGGTTGTGCGAGCGCGGCACGCCCTTCGGCATGCCTTCGGTGCCGGATGTCCAGCAGATCGTCAGGATGTCGTCGGCCGACACGGCGGCCGCCTGCTCGAGCTCCAGCGCGCGCCGGTGTGCACCGGCATCGTTCGCGCCCGGCAACTGCAGCGCGCGTGCAGGCGGCGGCGCGTCGTCGCCGAGCACGAGCACTGCAGGGACGCCTGGCACATCGAGCGCCGCGCGCGCCGGTTCGGTCGCCTTGAAGCGCGCGACCGTGAGCAGCGCGCGCGCGCCGGTGAGCCGGCAGATCGGCTCGAGCTCGCCGCGGCGAAACTGCATCGGCACCGGACTCACGACGATGCCGAGCCGCGCGGCGGCAAGGTAGACTGCAACGTACCCGGTGATGTTCGGCAGCTGCGTGACCAGCACGTCGTCGCGCCGCAGGCCGGCGTCGGCGAGCGCGCACATCGTCGAGTCGACGAGTGCGGACAGGGCCCGATAGTCGAGGCGGCGCGGCGCGGCACCGTCGAGATCGGCGCGGTTCGGCGGGTCGATCACCGCGAGGCGCGCCGGGTCACCGGCGGCGTTGCGGGCATACAGGTCGTGGATGCGCACATCCGACCAGTAACCGCGCTCGCGATAGCCTGTGCTCAGCGCCTCGGGTGTCGTGCGCATCGGGTCCTCCCGGCCAGGCGGGCCAGTATAGCGCCGCATCCGGCCTCATAGTATCGTTGTGCAAGTCACTGGCGTGGGAAAAATGCCGCGGGAAGATCGATGAGGGACCGGCTCGGAGCGCTGCGCGGGCAGCTGCGGCTGCCGCTGATCGCGGCACCGATGTTCCTGGTCTCCGGGCCGGAGCTGGTGCTCGCGGCGTGCCGGGCGCGGATCGGCGGGGCGTTTCCGGCGCCCAATGCCCGCACACTCGATGTGCTCGACGCCTGGCTCGGACAGATCGCCGGCCAGCACGCGCGCTGGGCCGCGGCCGGTGAGCACGTCGGGCCGTGGGCACTGAATCTCGTCACGCACCGCTCCTACGACCGGCTCGGCGCCGAGCTCGAACTGGTCGAGCGCCATCGGCCGCCGATCGTGATCACCGCGCTCGGCAGCCCGGCTCCGGTGATCGAGCGCATCCACCGCTACGGCGGGCTCGTGATCGCGGACGTCAACAGCGTCGCGCTCGCCCGCAAGGCCGCGCAGGCCGGCGTCGACGGGCTCGCGCTCGTGTGTGCCGGCGCGGGCGGGCACACCGGCTACCTCTCGCCGTTCGCGTTCGTCCCCGCCGTGCGCCGCTTCTTCGACGGCCTGCTGATCGTCGGCGGCGCGATCGGCCACGGCGGCGCCGTGCGCGCGATCGAGCTGCTCGGCGCGGACCTGGTCTACGCCGGCACGCCGTTCATCGCGGCCACCGAAAGCCTTGCGCCGGACCGCTACCGCGACATGCTCGTGCGCGCGACGGTGCAGGACCTCGTGCTGTCGAGGGCACTGACCGGTGCCGACGCCTATTACCTGCGCGAGAGCATCCTCGCCGCGGGCCTCGACCCGGACGCGCTCGTCGGCAAGGAGAAGGTCGACTGGTCGAACTCGCAGGGCCAGGTCAAGGCCTGGAGGGACGTCTGGGCCGCAGGCCAGGGCGTCGAATGCGTGCGCGCAGTGGAACCGGTCGCGGCCATCGTCGAGCGCTACGCCACGGAATACGACGCGGCGCTCGCGGTACCCGGCTTCCATTGAGGGATCCGATGGACGGTGGAGCCGAACTGCTGATCGGTGCCTGGCGTCTCGAGCGGTGGGAGATCGTCGCCGGCGATGGCACGCGCCGCCATCCGTTCGGCGCACGACCCGCGGGGCTGCTGATCTACACGGCGGACGGCTGCATGTCGGCGTGCATCATGGCCGGGGACCGGCCGGCGCTTTCGGCGCCGAACCCCAGGCGCGCCTCCGCCGCCGAGCGTGCCGCGGCCTTCGACGGGTATTTCAGCTATGCGGGCCGTTACCGCGTCTCCGGATCGCGCGTGCTGCACGAGATCGAGATCGCGCTGAACCCGGCGATGGTCGGCACGCCGCAGTGGCGCGACGCGCAGCTCGCCGGCAGCGAGCTGACGCTGTCGGCATCGGAGCCCGCGCCGAACGGCGGCGAGCGGTTGCACCGGCTGGTGTGGCGAAGGGCGCAGTCGTGAGGCGCGGCGCGGTGGCCCGCGGCTAGGTCCGCTGCAGCACGATGCCGCAGCCGATGCCGCCGACGGCATGCGTGACGGCGACGCCCCACTCGCTGCCGGCGCGCTCCATCTCCGCGAGCAGCGTCGCGATCAGCACCGCGCCCGACGCTCCCATCGGGTGACCCATCGCGAGATGCCCGCCGCTCGCGTTGGCGCGCTCGGCCGCCGCGGGGCAGGCGCGCACGAAGCGGGCCGGCACCGCGGCGAATGCCTCCATGAACTCGATCGAGCCGGCATCCTCGAGGCCGATGCCCGCTTTCGCGAGCACCGCATCGAGCGCGACGAAACCGGCTTCGAACGGCAAGAGCGGATCGGTATTGACCTCGGCCCATGCGGCGAGGCGCGCGCGCGGCCGCAGGCCGAGCGCCTCGCCGCGGGCCCTGCTGCCGAGCATCACCAGGGCCGCGCCGTCGGCGATCGGCGGACAATGCGGCACCGCGTGCACGTGCTGCACGGGCCCGAGTTCGGGCGCGATGCGCCCGATGTACGCATCCGGGCCGAGCGCACCGAGCTGGCCGAAGGCCGGCCCGAAGCGCGCGAGATCCGCGACCGTCAGCTCCGGGCGTACGAGCTCGTCGCGCTCGACACGCGCGCCGTCGGCGCGCTCGATCGGCACGACGCTCGCTGCATAGTGCCCGGCACGCCAGGCCTCGCCGGCCCGACGGTGTGACCGGACGGTCACCGCGTCGAGCTCGTCGCGCCCGATGCCGAGCCGCGTCGCGAGCCAGTCGGCGACGATCGGCGGCGGCACGTAGCGGATCGCCGCCGCGAGCCCGGCATCGCGGTAGAACGGCGCGCCATCGGCCTCGAAGGCGCACTGCGACATCGATTCGACGCCGCCTGCGAGCGCGAACGATTCCTCGCCGGCCGCGATCGCGCGCGCCGCGCTCGCGACGGCGCTCATGCCCGACACGCAGTAGTTGTTGAGCGTCACGGCGACCGCGGTATCGGGCAGCTGCGCGTGCTCGCGGGCCACGAGCGCGATGTGGCCGCCCTGCGCGCCCACCTGCGTCACGCAGCCGAGCGCCAGGCGTTCGACGGCCGCCAGCGCTCCGGGGCCGTGCCGGCCGCGCAGCGCGGCCGCCAGCTGGCGCACGAGTTCCCAGGGCGGCACGCCCGCCAGCGCGCCGTCCGGCTTGCCCTTGCCGCGCGGCGTGCGCACGGCGTCGTACAGGCAGACGTCGATCACGTCAGCCCGGCACCGGCCCCAGCTGGAAGTAGTCGCGCCAGCGGTGGATGCGGCCGTCCCGGAACTCGAGGATGCCCATGTAGCGGTTCACGATCCGCTCGCCACTCGCGATGTCGGTGTACGCATCATGACCCTCCACCAGCAGCTTGTCGCCGGCCTCGGCCCAGGTCTCGATGTGCCACTCGGGATCCTGCGAACGGCCCCAGTAGGCGTCGAGAAAGCGGCCGATCTTCTCCGGACCGACGAGCGGCTTCGAGCCGACGTGGTAATGATATTCGACGTCCGGCGTGACCAGCGCGAGCACTGCCGCGCGGTCACGCCGGTCGTTGGCGTCCTGGAGGGCCTGCAACACGGCGCGCATCCGCGACATCGTCAGAACCTGTAGCTGAAGTCGACTCCGTAGGTGCGCGGCGCGCCGAACTGCGACACCTCCTCGCCGAAGAACGAGATGATGCTCACGCGATACAGTTCATCGGTCAGGTTCTTGCCCCATACCGCGACCTGCCACGGCGAATCCCCGGGCGAGAGCGCGATGCGCGCGTCCAGCAGGCCGTAGGCCTTCTCCTTCGCGACGTTGTCGGTCGCCCAGAACATGTCGCTCTGCCAGGAGTAGTCGACGCGGAAGCTGAGCGCGTTCTCCCAGGCGCCGAGGCTCGTCGTGAAGTCGATGCCGGCGCTCAACTGCGTCTCCGGCGTGCGCTGCAGGCGGTTGTCGGAGCTGTCGAGACGCTGTCCCGTGGTCGGATCGAGGGCCGACTCGAGGAAGTCCTTGTACTTCGCATCGACATACGAGCCCGACAGGTTGAACCGCAGCGCGTCGGTCGCCGCGAAGATGAACTCCGCTTCGACGCCCTTGATCTCGGCGCTCGCGGCGTTGTCGGTCAGGTTGCACAGGCACGCCGCGTTGGTCTGCGTGACCTGCAGGTCCTTGTAGTCCATGTAGAACACGTCGGCGTTGAGCCGGACGCGGTTGTCGAGCAGGTCCGTCTTGATGCCGAGCTCGTAGTTCCACGCGGTTTCCGGATTGAACGGCGTGCTCGCCTGCGCCGGGTTCGCCGGCGTGTCGTCGAAGCCGCCGCCCTTGAAGCCCTTCGCGACCGTCGCGTACAGGAACACGTCGTCGCTGGCCGTCCACTCGAGCGTCGCCTGCGGCGTCGTCTCGTGCCACTTGCGCGAGTACGGCGTGTCGAAGCCCGTGCCGGCCGAGTAGATCCACTGGTTCGGGGCGGCGCAGGCGGCCGGCGTCGGCGAGACCACGGTGCCGTCCGGCTGGCGGCAGAGGCCCTCGATCGTGACGTTCGGCCGCGGATCGTTCGGGCTGAAACGGTCGCCAGTCGCGACGACGAAGCCGCTCACCCGGCCGTCTTTCTTGTCCTCGGTGTAGCGCGCGCCGACGCTCAGCTTGACCGTATCGGTGAACTTGAAGCCGATCTGCGCGAAAGCCGCGGTGTTCTCGACCGTGCCGTCGTTGATCCAGCGGTTCTCGCCGGACAGCGTCGACAGCGGATTGTTGCCGCCGGGCAGGACCGAGCCGAGGAAGTTCTCGCCGATGAAGCGGTCGGTCTTCTCGATGTCGTCCTTCTTGTAGTAGAGGCCGACGATCCAGTCCCAGCGGTTGCTGTCCGGGTTCGAGGTCAGCCGGAACTCCTGGCTGAACGCATTGCCGTCGACCGCCTCGCCGACCGGCTGCGCGAACAGGAACTGCCCGTTGTTCGAGGTCGCCGGGCGTGTGCCGTAGCGCGTGTTGATGTAACCGATGTAGTCGGCCCAGCGCGTCACGTCCCAGCCGAGTGCCTCGGGGCCGATGCCCGTCTGGTCATAGAGTTGCGCGCTCTCGACCTCGCGCCAGGAGGTCAGCGAGTTGAACGTGAAGCGGCCGGCGTCCTTCTCGATGTCGAGCGTCGCGCCCCAGTTATGCCGGTCGAGGAACTGCTGGATCCGATCCTCGCCGGCGTACTGCACGCTCTGTGCCATGTTCTGCCGCGGGTTGGTGATGCCGAGGTAAGCGCGCAGGTTGCTCCACGGCCGCGTGCAGTTGGTGCGCAGGTAGGTCGTCTCGCACGAGCGCGTGCCGCCGTCGACGGCGACCGTGTTGATGCCGTTCGACTCGTCCTTCGAATAGTCGACGATGCCGCGCACCTTGAGGCCGCTGTCGCCGCCATCCCACAGCAGCTGGGCGCGCGCCTGGAAGGACTCGAGGTCCTCGACGTCGCGGTCGTGCAGGATGTCCTTCGCGAAACCGTCCCGCTTGCGCGCCTGGAACGAGAGGCGCCCGGCAAGCGAGTCCGAGAGCCCGCCGGTCAGCCAGCCCGACAGCAGCATCGCGTCGTAATTGCCGTAGGACGCGAGGATCTGGCCCGCGTTCTCGAATTTCGGCGCCGCCGTGATGACGCTGAGGGCGCCGCCGACGACGTTCTTGCCGAGCAGCACGCCCTGCGGGCCGCGAATCAGCTCGACGCGCTCGAGATCGTAGAGATCGAAGTTGTAGTCACCGCTCCTGCCGACGTAGACGCCGTCGACGAAGGTGCCGACCGAAGGGTCGGAGGTCGGCGAATCGAGGCGCGTGTTGGTGATGCCGCGGATGTTCAGCTCCATGTCGAGCGGCGACAGCGCGGTCATCGAGAATGCCGGCACGCTGTTGGCCAGGTCGCCGATCGAATACAGCTTGTTCTGCTCGAGCATTTCACCCGTGTAGGCGCTGATCGCGACCGCGGTCGTCTGCAGCGCGGTCTCGCGCCGCTGCGCGGTGACCATCACCTCTTCGAGCGCCTGGGCCCATACGCCCTGCGCCGCGGTCAGTGCGCAGGCGGCGCCGAGGACAAGGACGCTCGCTGTGCGCAGACTGCGCGCACGCCGGCCGGCTTGAAGTTTCATATTGCTGAACCCCTCGCGCGACGGCATCGCGTCGCTTGCTGTCTTGGTTGTCGATCCACCGGGCGGGCCGGCGTGTTGCGCCGCCGCCACCTCACTTGCACAACGAGACCGGAGTCTACAGTCGGGTGTGACGGCAACGCAAGGAAACAGCGTTGCGTATTCACTGACCACGCTCGAAGCGCGCACGATACGGCGCGACGGTCGGCCAGGCGAAGAAGCCCGGTGGCGCGGCACATACATCCGGGATCGCGCGCAGCGCGAGCGCGATCGTGGCGTCGGTCGCCGCACGCATGTGGGGCGCCTGCGGGTCCGGATCCTCGATCGCGATCGTCGCGCGCACGTTGGGCCGGCCCCTGATCTCGATCCGCCAGTGGGCTGCCTCACGGCCGCTGCGGCCCTGCAGGGCCGGGTCCGCGGTCCAGGTCACCGAATGAACGAGCTGCCCGCCGTCCGCGAGCGCAGCGCGCCAGCGCCACTCGGTCGCCGCCACGGTCCCGGCACGTACGGTGCCGGCCCTGATCGCGATGTCGTGCGGTGCGAGCGTCAGCTGGTGTTCGGGGGTGAGGCGGACGATCGGCACGCGCAGGGCGTCGGCGACCGCATGCAGCACCTCCATGAACAGCTCCTGGTACAGCGCGGCGAGTTTGCCGCGTGTGATGTCCTGCTCCGCCGGATCCGTGCCGAAGCCCATCGTGCCGAATACGAACTCCGCCGATGGCATGCTCGATGCGTCGGCGAGCTCGTACCACTCGACGGCCTCCAGCCGGGCGCACAGGCCGGTCAGCGTGGTCGCGATGCGCTCGGCGATGAAGCCCGGATTCAGGCCGAGGCCGGCAAGCACGCTGCCGCCACGCCGGCACGCGTCGAGGAGCGGACCGGCATAGGCCGTGCCATGACAGGCGGGATGGTGGAACCCGGCCGTCGAGATGACGTGGATGCCCGCCCCGAGCAGGCGCTCGACGTCGGCGTTCTGCGCCGCGTAGGGCTCCGACACCCGCGGCGTGTGGATCACGACGTCCGGCGCGAGCGCAATGACGGCCTCGATCGAGCCGGTCGCGAGCACTCCGGTCGCGGGACGCCGCGCGATGTCGCCGGCATCGCGCCCCAGCTTGCGCTCATCGTAGACATGGACGCCGACGAGCTCGAGGTCCGGGTGATCGATGATCCGCCGCAGCGCCGTACGCCCCATCGAGCCCGTTGCCCATTGCACGACCCGGTACATCCGCCCGCCTCAGCCGCGCTTCGGCGGCCAGGGCAGGAAGCCGCTGGTCCTCGCCACGTAGTCGGCGTAGCCGGGCCGGGTGCGCGCCATGCGTTTCTCGAGCAGCCGCTTGCCGGTCACGTTCAGCAGGAAGTGCGTCATCAGCAGCGGCGAGAACGCCGTGAGCAGGCCGAGCGGGCTGTCGCAGGCGAGCAGCCACAGACCCCACCACAGGCAGGCATTGCCGAAGTAGTTCGGGTGACGCGTGTAGCGCCACAGGCCGGTGTCGAGGATGCGGCCGTGCATCGACGGGTCGGCCCTGAAGCGCGCCAGCTGCCGGTCGCCGATCGCCTCGAAGAGGAATCCGCCCGCCCACAGCAGGATGCCGAGCATTGCGACGCCGCCGATCGCGGCGGGCCGCTCGAGATACTGCGCGAGCTGCACCGGCATCGATATCAGCCAGATCAGCGCGCCCTGCAGCAGGAACACCTTCGTCAACGTATGCAGGTGCAGCCGCCGGCCTTCATGGCGCTTGCGGAACGCCGCGGTATAGCGCGGGTCCTCGCCCTTGCCGTGGTTGCGCCACCAGAGATAGAGGCCGAGCCGCGCCGCCCAGACGGTCGTCAGCAGCGTGACGATCGTGCGGCGCGGGTCGCTGTCGACGTCGGCCGAGAGGAACCAACCGAGCACCGCGACGACGCCGAAACCGGGGCCCCAGAAGATGTCGATGATGCTCACGTCGCGCAGGCGGATACTGAGCAGCCAGAGCGCCAGCACACAGGCGAGCAGCACCAGCGCGGTCGCCGCGAGATTCAGGCCGAGGCCCGGACCGAGATCGCTCAGCAAGGGCTGATCCCCGGCGCGCTCGCGTAGAACTGGTCGAACGCGGCGAGCGCATCCGCGAACTGCAGCGCCGGCGAGATCGCCTCGATGGCCGCGGCATCGGCCGCCAGCCGTTCGGCGCACAGCTCGGCCGCGCGCGTGTACGCGACACCGGGCCCTTCCGACACGAACGCGCGCCTGAACGCCCCCTTGCCGGCGACGATCACCTCGCCGTTCGACGCGCAGCGCTCGCTCGCGAACCATGCGATCAGCGGCGCGACATGCCCGGGTGGCATGGTCGCCGCCATGTCCGGTGGTGAATTCGCCGCCGTCATGCCCGTGTACGCGTAAGGGGCGACGGCATTGCAATGCACGCCGCAGCGCGCGCCCTCCTGGGCGAGCGAGCGCATCAGGCCGAGCAGCGCGGCCTTGGATGCCGAATAGGCGGAGAGCCCGTGCAGTCCGTGCAGTCCGGCGGCCGACGTCGACACGACGATCCGCCCGTAGCCGGCGGTGCGCATGTGCGCGAAGGCCGCATGCGTGACGTACAGCGAACCGTAGAAGTTCACGTCGAAGATGTCGCGAAACTGCGCGATCGTGAGCCGGTGGAACGGCAGGTGCTGGCCCACCCCCGCGTTGTTGACCAGCGCGTCGAGCCGCCCCCACGCTCCGATCGCGCGATCGACCATGCGCAGGCCCGAGTCCGGATCACGCACGTCTTCCCAATCGGGCAGTGCCTCGCCGCCGCCGGCGCGAATCGCGGCGACCGTCTTTTCGGCGCTCGTGGCGCCGTCGGCGTCGTCCGGCCGGCGCCGATTGTTGACCAGCACGCGTGCGCCGCGCCGCGCCAGCTCGAGCGCATAGGCGCGGCCCAGCCCGTTGCCCGCGCCGGTCACGATCGCGACGCGACCGTCGAGCCGCAAGGCATCGGCCCCGCGCACCATCTCAGTGCCGGGCGTCGGCCGGCGCGACACCCATCGCCGCGCGCAACTGGGCATGGTCGTAATACTCGCGCCAGACCTTGACCTTGCCGTCCTCGATCTCGAGCACGCCGACCACCGGCACCGCGCCGGCGTGGCCCTTGTAGACGAATTCGTCCACGCGTTCGATGAACACGCGCCCGTCGATCACGCCGATGTGGCGCAGCTTCAGCTCGATCCTCTCGATGCCCGGCGCCAGCAGGCCGAGTCGCGCGCGGATGGCCTCGCGCCCGACGAGCGGCTCCTGCATCATGCTGTGCAGCACGCCGTCGACAGCGAACAATGCATAGACGCGCTCCCAGTCGAGTGCCTGCCAGGCCTGCACCATCTGCCGCGCCACGGCCAGCTTTTCGGCATCGGTATCGGCAGACGCAGGAGTCGACATCGACAGGCTCCCCAGGGCAACGATCGCCGCGCAAACGGCACTGCGTATGGGCATGGCCAAGTTACCCCTCTGAGTCTCGTAGTGCAAGTTAGGGGATCATTCAACCTCAGCGGACCGTGCTTGGCAACCTCCGACCCGGCGGCCGGCGGCACGAACGACGAAGGGCCTTGGCGGCATTGCCGCGTTCCGGCGGGCAGCTGACGCCTCCGGCGACGGGCGTGGAGAGCGCCGAGTCGCGGCGAGCAGCGCCCGGCGTCGGCGAGGGTTCTGCTGCCGCGACACCATTCCGCCGGGCGCCGCCGCGGCGAGGGCACACCGCCGCAGGCGGTGCGCTCGACCCGCCCGCCGCCGGAGGCGTCAGCTGCCCGCCGGAACGCCGCGAGCCCGTCAGCCCCGCTCGCTAAGCCCCGCCGGGCCGCCGAACGAGCCAGGCCGCCAGCGCCGGCAGCAGGATGATCGCGCCCAGCATGTTCACGAGGAACATGAAGGTCAGCATCACGCCGATGTCGGCCTGGAACTTCAGCGGCGAGAACACCCAGGTCGCGACGCCGATCGCGAGCGTGATGCCGGTGAAGATGATGCTCGCGCCGGTCACGCGCATCGTGTGCTCGTAGGCGTCGCGCACCGACTCGCCCCGGTGCAGGTATTCCTGCATGCGGCTGTAGAGATAGATGCCGTAGTCGACGCCGATGCCGGCGCCGAGCGCGACCATCGGCAGCGTGGTCACCTTGAGACCGATGCCGACGATCGCCATGACCGCATAGACGAGCACCGACACGAGCGCGAGCGGCAGCACGACCACGATCACGCCGAGCAGCGAGCGGAAAGTGAGCAGGCACATGATGCTGACCGCCGCGAACACGCCCGCGAGGATCGGGAACTCCTTCGCCCTGACCTCTTCGTTGGTCGCCGCCATGACGCCGACGTTGCCGGTCGCGAGCCGGAACTGCGCGCCCGCTACCGGGTTCGCGGCGCGCCATGCCTTCGCGGCGGCGACGATGCGCTCGATCGTCGCGGCCTTGTGGTCCTCGAGGAAGATGTATACCGGCACGATCGTGCAGTCGGCGTTCAGCAGACCGGTGCTCGTCTCGATGTAGCGTGTCGACTGCGTCAGCGTGTCGGGGTTGCGCGGGATGCTGCGCCAGGCGAGGCTGCCCTCGTTCCAGCCGGCGATCGCGATCTTCGCCACGTACGGCAGCGTGACCACATCCTGCACGCCCGCCACGTTCTGCATGTGCCAGGCGAAGCGGTCGACCGCGGTCATCGTGTCGTAATCGACGCACACCGGCTCCGTCGCGCTGACGATCACCGTGAACACGTCGACGCCGATCGAGAACCGCGACGTGATCAGGTCGCTGTCGAGGTTGTAGCGTGAATCGGCGCGCAGTTCGGGCACCCCGGCCTGCGTATCACCGATCGGCGTCTCGCGCCCTTTCCACAGTCCGAAGACCGCGAGGCCGAGCGCGATCGCGATGATCAGCGCCGCCGGAGCGCGGTTCGTGATCCGCGCAAGGGCGTGCCACCAGCGCGCGAGCCGCGCCTGGCGGGCATGGACCCGCCCGCTGTAGCCAGGGGCGAACCTGACGTAGGACACCAGCACCGGCAGCAGCACGAGGTCGGTCAGGATCACGATCGCGACGCCGATGCTCGCGGTGACCGCCATCTCGCGTATCACCTGCACCGGGATCATCAGGATCGTGACGAAGCCGACCAGGTCGGCGAGCAGCGCGACGATTGCCGGCGTGAACAGCTGGTGGAAGGTGCGTCGCGCCGCGTCGAGGCTGCCGAGCCCCTCGAGGACCGCGTCGGCCACGGCGCTGATCTTCTGCACGCCGTGGCTCACGCCGATCGCGAAGATCAGGAACGGCACCAGCAGGCCGAGCGGATCGATCCCCTGGCCCAGCACGACCAGCGTGCCGAGCTGCCAGATCACCGCGATGATCGAACACACGACCGGCACGAGCGCGACGCGGAACGATTGGCAGTAGATCCACACCGCGAGCAGCGTCAGCAGCAGCGTGGCGATCGCGAAGACGATCACGGACAGCGCGCCGGCGGCGATGTCACCCATCACCTTGGCGAAGCCGATGATGTGCACGTCGATGCCGTCGCCCTGGATCTGCCCGCGCACCCGGCTCTCGAGCTCGCGCGCGATCTTGATCGGGTCGACCGGCCGGCCGTTCGCGTCCTGGTCGAGCACGGTGGCCGTAACCAGCGCGCCCGAGAAGTCGTTCGCCACCAGCCGCCCGACGATGCCGGCCTTGAGGATGTTCTCGCGCACCTCGGCCATCGCCGCCGGCGTCGGCTGGAAATCGGCCGGCACCACGTTGCCGGCCTCGATACCGTCCTCGACGACCTCGAGATAACGCACGTTCGGCGTGAACAGCGACTGCACGCGGCCGCGGTCGATGCCGTCCATCACGATCACTTCGTCGGTCGCGCGCTTCAGCGCCGCGAAAAATGCCGGCGTGAACATGTTGCCGTCGCGCGCGACGATCGCGATCAGCACGCGGTTGGCGCCGCGGAACTCCTCGATCGCCGGATCGAGGTAGGTGCGCATGTATTCGTGCTGCGTCGGCAACTGCTTGGTGAACGATGCGTCGATGCGCAGGCCGCGCGCGCAGATCACCGCGAACGCGACCGTCAGCAGCGCGAAGACGAGCACGATCGTCCTGCGGTGATCGAAGATCGGGTGCTCGAGGCGGTCGGCGAGCTTCATTGCAGCGCGATCCGCTCGACGCCCGCCTCGCCGACCGCGAGCAGCGCGTCGGCTCCCGCAGCGACGACGCCGGCGAGGCCCTTGCGGTCCTCGCGCTGCTCGAGCGTGAAGCTCGCACCACTGTCGCGGCTCACGAGCACGGCACCCGACAGACCGACGATCGCGAGCGTGTGCGCATCGAGGCGCGTGCCGGCGGTCAGCATCGCGACCGTATCGGTCGGCAGCCTCGCCCAGTGCGCGCCGGCATCGTCGGAGCGGAACAGATTGCCGCGCAGGCCGAAGACGAGCAGCGAGTCACCGTCGAGCGGCAGCAGCCCGTACATCGATCCGTCGTAGGGCAGCGGCAGCAGCCGCCAGCTCGCGCCGCCATCGTCCGAGCGGTAGACCTGCCCCGCCTCGCCGGCGATGTAGAGCCGCCCGCCGGCCATCGCGATCCGGTTCAGGTGATAGTCCATCGGCAGATCGTCGCCGTCGGCCGCGTCTGCCGGCGCGCGATTCACGACGACGAATGGCTGCGCGCTCCAGCTCTGCCCGCCGTCGCTGGTCGTGTAATAGGCGGCGTAAGCGCCGATCGCGATCCCGTGCTGCGCATCGGCGAACCACACGTCGAGCAGCGGCCGCTGCGCCTGCGGCGCATCGTGCACGAGGGTCCAGCTGGCGCCGCCGTCGGTCGTGCGCAGGATCACCTCGTCGTGCCCGACCGCCCAGCCGTGCCGCGCATCGATCAGCGTCACGGCGGTCAGCAGCGCGGTGGTCGGTACCCGCGGCGACTGCCGCCAGCTCTCGCCGGCGTCGTCCGAGACGAGGATGTGGCCACGCGCACCGACCGCGATGCGCGTGTCGCCGTGGGCGGCGACATCGAGCAGCAGCGAGTGCGCCGCGAGCGGCGCGACCCAGGAGTCGCGCTCGCCTGCGGTACCCGCCGGCACCGCCATGACGGCGCCCGCCAGCAGCGCGAGCGGCGCGAATCTCAGGCGATCACCGCACACCGCGTCGCTGCAGCTGGCTCGGCTGGTAGTCGGCCGCGCTGCGCTGGATCGAGAAATCATAGCCGCGCGGCTCCTCGTTCTGCAGTCCGAGCGCGAGGTAGCGCCCGTTGCTGAGGTCCATCACGGTCTCGAGCGTCGTCCACAGCGACGGCACGTCGTAGAACTGCATCGCGTGGCCCTCCTGCACGCGGTACAGCTCGCCGCGGCGGTCGTAGCAGTCGACCGCGAGGATCTGCCAGGAGTCCTCGTCGACATACAGCGTGCGGCGGCTGTACAGGTGGTTCTGGCCCGGCTTCAGCGTCGAGTCGACCACCCATACGCGATGCAGCTCGTAGCGCGCGAGGTCCTGGTTGATGTGGTTCTTCTGCAGGATGTCGCTGTACTTGAGCTTGTTGCTCGCGATCCGGTAGGAATTGTACGGGACATAGATCTCGCGCTTGCCGACCAGCTTCCAGTCGTAGCGCTGCGGGCTGCCGTTGTACATGTCGAGCTGGTCCGACGTGCGCAGGTTGTCGGAGTTCGTGCCCGGATTGTCGAACGCGACGTTCGGCGCGCGCCGCACGCGGCGCTGGCCGGGGTTGTAGACCCAGGCCTTGCGGTTCTCGACCGACTGGTCGAGCGTCTCGTGCACCAGCAGGATCTCGCCGGCGAGGCGCGCCGGCGCGGTGGTCTCCTGGATGAAATAGAGGATGATGTTGTTCAGGTTGTCGGACGTGGCGCCCGGCATGCTGTAGGCGGCGAAGGTGTCGTCACGGAACTTCACCAGCGTGTAGGCGCCCGACGCCGTGACCGGCGCCTGGCCGATGTTGCGCAGGACCGCATTCGCGCGATAGCGCAGGATGTGGTTCCAGAACACCTCGACGCCTTCCTTCGGGATCGGGAACGGAATGCCCTCGCCCGCGCCGGTGACGCCATTGCCGCCCGCCGCGAGCTGTGCGGTCGTCGCGATGCGCCGCGTCGCGTCGTAGATGCGCTGCGGCACCGCCGCGCTGCGATGGGTCGGGTACACGATCATCCTGTAGGTCGCGCCGTACTGCTGCAGCAGCTTCTTCTGGCCCTCGGTCAGACGCCCCGCGTACTGCGCCATGTTCGCCGCGGTGATCGTGAACAGCGGCTTGTCGGACGCATAAGGGTCGGGACGGTGATCGCCGCTGCGGTAGGACGCGACACCGGCCTTCGCCGGCGTGTCGAGCCCGCCGGTCCACGCCGGGATCGTGCCCTCGGCATTGCCCTGCTTCTCGCCGCCGAGCGGCGTCAGGTCGGCCCCGAGACGCGCCGCTTCCTGCGCGCTGATGGCCGGCCAGGCGGGAGCCGAAGCGAGCGCGACGGCCACGGCGATCAACCGGATGAGTTGCGTTGACATGTGCTTCTCCATGGCGCGCTCAGAATGAATACTTGACGGTCGCGGACATGTAGTCGCGGTCGCCCAGTTCGTTCCAGCGCCCCGCGCCCGCGAACTTCGTCCATGCAAAATCGACTTCCCAGGTCGCGCGCAGGTTCGCACCGACGCCGAGCGTGAGGCCATAGCGCCCTTCCTGGAAATTGCCGCCGGGCCCCGGCGAGACGCCCTCGACGTCGTGCTGGAACGCGAAGCGCGGCAGCACGTTCCACGGGCCGACGAGGCCCGGATACTCGAGCCGGCCCGCGAGCCGGTAGCCCCACGAGGTCGCGTCGGCGAACCTGCTCTGCGGCTCGACTTCACCGAAGTGGCGCGCGGCCAGCTCCCCGTTGCCGCTGACCGAAGTGGCCGGGCCGTTGTAGCGCAGTCCGCGCCCGTTCGGCCCGCCGGTCAGCTTGTTCTCCATGTCGAACACATGGGTCACGCCGAACTCGGCGACCAGCACGAGCTGCGAGGCGCGCAGCACGTTGGCGATGGACTTCGTGGCCGTGAACTGGAACTGGCCGACGTCGTGCGGCTCCCAGCCGCGGATCTCGGTGTTCAGGCCATAGGCGCCGAACTGGCCGCAGCGGCTCAGCGTGGCGCCGGCGCCGGGCAGGCAGGTCGTCGGGAACGGCGTGCCCGCGGGCTGCGTCGCCGCGAACGCCGCCTGCTCGAACGGCGTCAGCGCGGCGAACAGCAGCTCGACGTCGTCGAGCTGCAGCGGCTGGTCCATACGATAGGTGAACTCGCCCTGCAGCGCGATGCCGGTGCGCTGCAGCTGCGTGTTGAACGACAGCCCGATCAGCTTGATGTCCTCAGGGTACTCGGTGAAATAGCCGGCGGTGCGCGCATATTCGTGCGTGCCGATGTTGGTCGCCTGCGCGGTCACGTTGCCGCCCTGCAGATGCGTGTTGGCGCCGATCGTCGCGTACTGGGTGGCGGTCGCGAGCGACAGGTCGCCGCCCGCCGCCGCCGCGCGCTGCACGGCGACCTGCGCCGCGGTCGCGATCGCGGCATTCAGCGGCAGGCCGGCCGCGAGCCCCTGCGCCGCGGCGCCGACCGCGGTGATGCCGCCGATCGAATTGCCGATGCCGGCCTGCGTGCCGGTGCGCCCGCTGATCACCGGCAGGCGGCTGTGGTAATTGAGGAAATACAGGCCGAACTCGGTGCCGTTGTTGAAGTTCGGCAGGTAGAGTTTCAGGTTGACGCCGTACTGGCCCTGCTCGTCGGGGGTGCGCGTCGCGAGGCGCGGCACCTGCTGGAAATCGGCGATCAGCGGCCCGCCGACCGCGCCGAAATCGACACCCTGGTCCGAGAACGCGCCGAAGCCGAGCAGCACCTTGTTGCCGCCGGTGACCGCGATGTCGTTGGTGCTGAAATACGAGCCGACCGGCTCCGGTATCGTTGCGTCCCAGTCGGCGATGTAGACCGCCTGGCCGCTCAGGTAGTCGTTGAACTGCAGCGACAGCAGCGCCATCTCCTGCGGCATGAAGCCCTCGCGCAGCTCGGAGCCCGGCACGCGCAGCGCCGCGACGTCGAAGTGGTTGATGACGTTGATGCCGCCCTGGATGAAGGTGCTCTCGCCCCAGCTCGCGACCTGGCGGCCGAGGCGCAGCTCGCCCTGCGTCGCCCCCTCGCCGAATTTCCAGTAGACGAAGGCATCGAGCAGCCGCTCGTAGCTGCCGACCAGCTGCTTCGCGCTGTCCGACAGGCGCGTGCGCGCGGTGTTGCCGCCCATCACGTCGAAGTCGTAGAGCGCCGCGCCGCGCACGAACAGGCCGACGTCCTCGTAATTGAGGCCGAACTCGGTCACGATTTTCGCCGCCCGGCTGAACAGGCCCTGCGGGTAATTCAGATCGCCGTCGTCGCCGTTGGCCGAGCGGCCGCAACCGCCGTTGGCATTGGCGATCAGCCGGCAGTCACGGTCCTCGATGCGCCAGGCCTGGCCATAGCTCAGCGTGGTGTCCCAGCTGCCGCGCAGCGTGCCCGCCTCGTTCTGGAAGTCTATGCCGTGGGCGGGCAGCGCCACGATCGTGGCGGCGATGCCGGTCGGGAGTGTCCATCGCAGCCAGCGCCCGCAGGTCCTGCTGAATGTCTTCATGTCGATCCCCACGCCGCGATCCGGCATGTGCACGGGTCAGGTGTCCGGCGTCGCGCGATCGCGCACGCTCTTTTACAAACATAGCACGCGGCTCAGGCGTGCACCACTTGCAGGATGCTGTGGCGGATCTCTCCCGACAGCACGAACTCGGCGTCCTGCGCGACGCGCAACAGCACCTCGTCGAACACGAGCGCGCCGCCGCTTTCGGTGCGGATCACGCCGCGTTCGCGCAGGCGATCGACGAAGTCGCCGAACAGGCCGCGGTCGAAGAACTCCGGCGAGTTGAAGCCGTGCAGCATCGTCATGCGCTGCGCCATCAGCTGGCAGCGCTCGACGAGCGCCGCCTGCGTGACCCGGCCGCTGCCGGAATCGATCAGCGCCGCGATCGCGAGATAATAGCGCTCGACGGTCTGGATCGTCGCCTGCGCGAGATGCGACAGCTGCACCGCCTCCGGCGTCGTCGGCGGCGCGCGCCGCCAGCCGCTGCCGTCGGCGTCGGCGGTCACGAGCCCGCGCGCAGCGAGCGCGGCGAGCAGCGCGTCGGTCACCGCCGCGCACTCCTCCTCGGGCCAGCGCAGGAACAGCTCGGCGGCGACGTACGGATAGATGCGCCAGACGAGCCGGTGGATGTCCGCCGTGCGCATCATCGAGTTGCCGACGAACGCGCAGGCGATCAGCGACGGCATCGCGAACAGGTGCAGCACGTTGTTGCGGTACCAGGCCGACAGCACCGCGTTCTCCTCGCTCATGCGCACGATGTCGCCGAGCTTGTGCGGCTGGCGGGTCAGCAGCTTCATCGATTCGCCGTAGGCGAGTATCGCCTCGGGCGACTCGGTCGTGACCGTGACACGCGCGCTGTACGGCACCGCGCGCAGCAACGCGAGGTACAGCCCGATCTGGCGCAGCAGGTCGGCGCGCAGCATCGCCTGACGCGGTGTCGCGAGCAATATCAGTGCGAGCAGGTTCACCGGCGTGACGGCCGCCGCGGCATTGATGTGCCGCATGATGCGCCCGGCGACGTCGTCGACGACGTGCGCGATCCACGGCGCACGCGCCTCGCCCGAGAGCGCCTGCGCGCGCCAGTCGGGCGCGAGGCGTTGCAGGGCCGCGTCGAGCGCGACCGGCTCGCCGAGGTTCACGTGCACGCGGCCGAACTTCTCGCGCAGCACGCGCAGCGAGCGCAGCATCCCGGCGATGCTCTCCTTCTCCTTTGGCTTGCCCGACAGTTCGCTGACGTAGGTCGCCGCCTCGACGACGCGCTCGTAGCCGAAATACACCGGCACGAACACGATCGGCCGCACAGGATCCCGCAGGTAGCTGCGGATCGTCATCGCGAGCATGCCGGTCTTCGGCGGCAGCAGCCGCCCGGTGCGCGAGCGGCCGCCCTCGATGAAGAACTCGAGCGAGTGGCCGCGCGCCATGATCGTCGCGAGATATTTCATCAGCACGACGGTGTAGAGCGCGTTGCCGCGGAAGCTGCGGCGGATGAAGAACGCCCCGCCCTTGCGCAGGAAGCGGCCGACCACCGGCATGTTGAGGTTGACGCCGGCGGCGATGTGCGGAATCGCATAGCCCTGGCGGTAGATCGCGTAGGACAGCAGCAGATAGTCCATGTGGCTGCGATGGCAGGGCACATAGACGACCTCGTTGCCGTCGGCGACCTCGCGCAGCGTGTCGACGTGGCCGAGGATCACGCCGTCGTACAGCCGGTTCCAGACCCGCCGCAGCACCGCCTCCATGACCGTGACGAAGCGGTGCGAGTAATTGGCCGCGATCTCCTCGGCGTACTTGCGTGCGGTCAGCAGCGCCTCACGGCGCGTGACCTGCCGCTCGCGCATCTCCTGCGCGGCAGCCGCCCGCACCGCCTGCGTGCGCAGCACCGCCGCGACGATCGTGCGCCGGTGCGAGAGATCCGGCCCGATGCGGGCGGCGCGCTGGCGGCCGAACTGCGCGCGCGCGGTGCGCGCGATGCGCCGCGCCTCGAGCTTCGGGTCGCGCTCGCCCTCACCGAGCAGGCTGCGCAACGACACCGGCGTGCCGATCTCGACCATCGTCGCGCGCCCGTTGAAGATCACGGTCAGCGCCTTGCGCAGCCGCGTGGCGAGCGCCCAGTCCTCCGACAGCAACAGGCGCAGCCAGGAGTTCTCCTTCTGCGGCGCGCGGCCCCAGTAGACCGCGGCCGGCACGAGGTCGACGTCGAGCTGCGGGTTGCGCTTCAGGATCGCGATCAGCTCGCGCAGCGCATCGGGCGGGCGGCGGTCGATGCGCGCGCTCCAGAAATTCAGCGGGCGCGACAGGTAGAACCAGGCGCGCAGGCGCCGCAGCTCGCCGCCGCCGAGGCGCGCGCCGGGTCGCGGCAGGTTCGCCTGCGCACAGACATTCTGCAGCACGGCCAGGTCGGACGAGCTGCGGCGCTCGAGCACATAGCAGACCGGCGCCGGGCGCGCGGCGAGCCGTGCCGCGACGTCATCGGGACGCAGCGTCGCGCGGACCCAGAGCGAGAGCAGGCGGCGAAGCAGCCATTCCATGCGGCGCGGCCCTCAGCCGCTCACTGCAGATCGCGTGGCAGGTCGAGCCCGATCAGGAAGTGCTCGAAGTAGTAGCGGATCATCCGCATGTGCGTATAGAGGTGGTGGTCGCTGTCGACGAGATGCAGCGTCGCCCGGTATTCGCGCGCGAGCCGCAGGCTGTCCTCGTACGGCACGACGTCGTCGCGCCAGCCGTGCACGATCGTGAACGGACAGTCGATCGAACGCTCGCGCAGCGGCGGCAGCTGGTCGAAATAGATGGCCGGCGCCATCAGGAACACGCCGCGGGCGTGCAGGGTCGGCGCGCCGACCAGCGACACGTAGCCGCCGAGGCTCGAACCGACCAGCACCAGGTCGCCCTGCACGTCCTTGCAGGCGTCGACGAGGCGCGTGACCCGCTCTTTCGGCGAGTCGATGCCGCGGTAGTCGACCGCGAGCACGTCGTAGCCCTCGCCCTGCGCGGTGGCAGTCAGCGCGATGATCTTGCGGCTCTGGGGCGAGGATTCCAGCCCATGGGAGAACACGACCGTGCCACGCTTGTCGTTCATCGGTTCATTGTAGCGCCTCTCACGCTTTCCAGAGCCACGCGTCGAGATCGGCCGCGCCCGTGCCGCGCGCCGCCGCGACGACGCGGCTGCCGATCACCTCGCGCCCTTCCGCGCGCAGGCGCCGGCACTGTTCGCGATGCAGGCGCGAGCCGGGCGGAAACGCGATGCGCCCGCCGGCGCCGATCACGCGATGCCAGGGCAGCCGCAGCGACGGCGGCGCCGCCTTCAGCGCCACCGCGACCCAGCGTGCGCGCCGCGGCAGGCCGGCCTGCCGCGCCACTTCGCCATAGCTCAGCGTCGTGCCGCGCGGTATCGCACGCACGACCCGCCAGACGCTCGCCAGCGCCACATCGCGTTCATCCATAATGTCGGCTTCTCCGGTGACATTGTATGGGCTCGTGGGCAGCTGGGAATTCTGGATCGATCGGGGCGGCACTTTCACCGACGTGATCGGCTGCTCGCCGGCGGGCCAACTGCACGTGCGCAAGCAGCCCTCGCGCAGCGCCGACGGCGAGGACCCGGGGCTCGCCGCAGCGCGCGCGATCATCGCGGCGAGCGGCGCGGCGCCGGCGCCGATCGCCGCCTTCAAGATCGGCACGACCGTCGCGACCAACGCGCTGCTCGAGCGCCAGGGCGAGCCGGTCGTGCTGGTGACGACGCGCGGCTTTCGCGACGCGCTGCGCATCGGCTACCAGCATCGCCCCGACGTGTTCGCGCGCCGCATCGTGCTGCCCGAGCCGCTCTACGCCGAGGTGATCGAGGCCGACGAGCGCATCGCCGCCGACGGCACGGTCGTCGAGCCGCTCGATCGCGTGGCGCTCGCCGCTGCGTTCGCCGCGGCGCGTGCGCGCGGCCGGCGCGCCGTCGCGATCGTCTTCGTGCACGGCTACCGGCACGCGCAGCACGAGGCGCAGGCCGTCGAGCTCGCGCGCGCGGCGGGCTTCGCGACGATCGCCGCCTCGCACGAAGTCTCGCCGCTCGTGCGCTTCGTCGCCCGCGGCGAGACCACCGTGTTCGATGCCTATCTCGCGCCACCGCTCGCGCGCTACATCGACGGCGTCAGCGCCGCCGCGCGGCGGCTCGACGCCGGCGCGCAGGTGCTGTGCATGCAGAGCGCCGGCGGTCTCGTCGCGGCGGCCCGGCTGCGCGCCGCCGCGAGCGTGCTGTCCGGACCCGCCGGCGGCCTGACCGCGATGGCGCGCATCGGCGAGCGCCTGCGGCTCGATGCGCTGGTCGGCTTCGACATGGGCGGCACGTCGACCGACGTCTCGCTGTACACGGGCGGGATCGCGCAGCGCTTCGAACACGAGCTCGCCGGCACGCGCCTGCAGGCGCCGATGCTCGACATCCACACGATCGCCGCCGGCGGCGGCTCGGTGCTCGACTACCGCGACGGGAGATTGCAGGTCGGCCCCGCTTCGGCAGGCTCGGACCCCGGGCCGGCCTGTTACGGGCGCGGCGGCCCGTTGACCGTGACCGATCTGCAGGTCGCGCTCGGGCGGCTGCAGCCCGCCTTCCTGCCGCCGGTATTCGGCCCGCACGGCGATGCGCGCATCGATCCGGAAATCGTCGGCGAGGCGCTGCGCCGGCAGGCCGCGCGGCCCGGCGCCGTGCAGCCGGGCATGTCGGACGAGGTCGCTCTCGCCGCAGCCTGGCTCGAGGTCGCGATCGAGTCGATGGCGAACGCCGTGCGCCAGGTGTGCGCCGCGCGCGGCGAGGACCCGGCGCGCTTCGCGCTCTTCTGCTTCGGCGGCGCGGCGCCCCAGCATGCCTGCGCGGTCGCCGCCGCCTGCGACATGCGCCGCATCGTGATCCATCCGCTCGCGAGCGTGCTGTCCGCGTTCGGCATCGGCATCGCCGACTGGCTCGAGCTGCGCCGCCGCAGCCTGCGAGTGCCGCTCGACGCCGCGGGCCTCGCGGCGGCGCGCGCGACGATCGCGGCGCTCACGCAGGAGGCGGCCGCCGCGCTGCCGCCCGGAATGCCGCAGGACCTGCGCGGCGTGCTCGAAGTGCGCAGCGGCGATAGCGAGGTCACGCTCGACGTCGACGCGGACGATGCCGCGCCGCGCGAGGCCCTGCTCGCCGCGCAGCGCGCGCGCTACGGTTTTGCCGACGCGCAGGCCGCGCTGACGATCGAGTCGGTGCGTGTCGAGGCACGCGCGCGACCGGCCTTCCCCGCGCTGCAGGAAGTGATCGCCACGCCGCTCGCGGACCTGCCCGCCGGTGCGCGCGCCTTCTTCGCCGGCGCGTGGCACGACACGCCGGTACTGCCGCTCGCGGCGCTGACGCGCGTCGCCGGACCGGCGCTCGTCGTCGACACGAACTTCACGGTGGTCGTCGAGCCGGGCTGGAGCGCATGGCGTGCGGACGGCGGCGAGGTGATCCTCGAGCGCACCGCGGCACCCGCCACGGCCGTCGCCGCGCCACGCGGCAAGCCGGCGGCGCCCGATCCCGCGCGCATCGAGATCTTCGGCAACCTTTTCATGCACGTCGCGAAGCAGATGGGCACGGTGCTGCAGGGCACCGCGCAGTCGATCAACATCAAGGAGCGGCTCGACTACTCCTGCGCGCTGTTCGATGCCGCCGGGCGCCTGCTCGCGAACGCGCCGCACATGCCGGTGCACCTCGGCTCGATGGGCGCATCGGTGCGCGCGGTGATCGACCGCCACGGCGACACGCTGCGCGACGGCGATGCCTGGCTGCTGAACAGCCCCTACCACGGCGGCACGCACCTGCCGGACATCACCGTCGTCACGCCGGTGTTCCTCGCCGGCGGCGCGCGCCCCGACGCCTTCGTCGCCTCGCGCGCGCACCACGCGGACATCGGCGGCATCACGCCGGGCTCGATGCCGCCGTTCAGCACGCATATCGACGAGGAAGGCGTGCTGTTCGAGGGCCTGCGCGTCGTCGCGGCCGGCCGGTTCGACGAGGCGGCGCTGCGCGCGGCACTCGCGGACGCGCCTTTCCCGGCGCGCAACCCGGGACAGAACATCGCCGACATCCGCGCGCAGCTCGCGGCCAATGCGCGCGGCCGCGACGAACTCGCGCGCGCGATGCAGCGCCACGGACTGCCGACGCTGCTCGCGTTCTTCGGGCACGTGCGCGCGAACGCCGAGGAATGCGTGCGCAACGCGATCTCGCACCTCGCGCCGGGCGAATTCAGCTGCGAAATGGATGGCGGCCAGTGCATCCGCGTGCGCATCTCGATCGACGCCGCACGCCGCAGCGCGCGCATCGACTTCAGCGGCAGCTCGGCCCAGGGCGCGCACAATTTCAACGCGCCGCGCGCAGTCTGCGCCGCGGCGGTCATCTACGTGTTCCGCACGCTGATCGACCGCCCGATACCGCTGAACGAAGGCTGCCTCGCGCCGCTCGAGATCGAGATCCCGGCGGGATCGATGCTCGCGCCGGCGCATCCCGCCGCGGTCGTCGCCGGCAACGTCGAGACCTCGCAGGTGCTGGTCGATGCGCTGTACGGCGCGCTCGGCGTGCTCGCCGCCTCGCAGGGCACGATGAACAACCTGACGTTCGGCGACGCGGCCCTGCAGTACTACGAAACGATCGCCGGCGGCGCGGGCGCAGGGCCCGGCTTCGACGGCGCGAGCGCCGTGCAGACGCACATGACCAACTCGCGCCTGACCGACCCCGAGATCCTCGAGCTGCGCTACCCGGTGCGGCTGCGCGAGTTCTCGCTGCGCCGCGGCTCGGGTGGCGCGGGTGCGCACCGCGGCGGCGATGGTCTCGTGCGCGCGATCGAGTTCCTCGCGCCGATGAGCGGCGCGATCCTCGCGAACCGGCGGCGCACGCTGCCCTTCGGCCTGGCGGGCGGCAGTCCCGGCGCGCCGGGCGTCACGCGCCTCGTGCGCGCGAACGGCGCCGTGGAAACGCTGGCCGCGGCCGACCGCTTCGATGCGCGGCCGGGCGACGTGATCGAAGTGCTGACGCCGGGCGGCGGAGGCTTCGGCGCGCCCGAAGTTCCGGGCGGCGGCGAGTAGTGCCATCATCGAACGAACATGGACGGCACGGCAACTGACGGCTCCGTTCTCGCGCGCTGGCGGCGCCTGTCGCGGCATGCGTTCGGCCGCTGGCTGTTTGCGCGGGCGGTCTGCTACCGCGCGCCCTATTTCGCGACGATCGCGCCGCGCTTCCTCGAGCTGCGCCCCGGGCTGTGCCGCGTCTCGATGGCCAAGCGCCGCCGCGTCGAGAACCACATCGCGACGGTGCACGCGCTCGCGATGGGCAATCTGGTCGAGCTCGCCGCCGGCATGGTCACCGAGGTGACGGTCCCGGCCGCGATGCGCTGGATCCCGCGCGGCATGACGATCGAGTACCTGAAGAAGGCGACCACCGGCGTGACCGCGACGGCAAGGCTGGACAAGGCGGACTGGCAGGGACCCGAGAACACCGGCGTGCTGGTCGCGGTGCACGATGCCCGTGGCGTCGAGGTCGTGCGCGCGGTCGTGACGATGTATGTCTCGCCGCGCGCGAGCCGCCGATCGGGCGGCGGCGCGGCGGCGGCGCCGCACCAGGCCTAAAACGCCTGGGCTTCGAGGGCGATGCCCCGGAGGATCGCGGTCTCGATCTCCTCGCCGACACGCGCGCGCGAGGTCGCGAGCCGGTTCACCGAGACCGGCCGCACGCTGCTCCCGCCCGCCCGCTGCGTGACGAGGAAAGCGTGGAAATCGCCGGCGCGCAACGGCGCGAAGCCGAGCAGCAGGTGCACGCGGCCGGCGGCCGTCGAGGTCGGCGGATTCAGCCGCTCGTCGCAGATCACGAACCAGCGCTCCGCCGCGTCACGGCCGACGAAGGCACCATCGTCGTCGAGCGCGGCGAGGAAGGCCTCGACCTGGGCGCGCAGGCGTGCCCAGGCGTCGGGGCGGTCGTGCTGGAACACGATCCAGCGCGTGCCCTCCTCGACCGAGGCGAGGATGAACAGCGCGAGCCGGCGCGCGCCGAGCCAGGTCCAGTCCGCGGGGCCCGAGCCGCCCGCGCCGAGCGTGCGCGGGCTGCAGCTGCGCCGCACCGGCCGCACGGTCGCGAACGTGTTGACGCCGAGCTGCGCGAGGCGCGCGCGCTCGGCGTCATCGATCTGCACCGCGGTGCGCAGCGCCGGGCGCAACACCGGCTCGTCGCCCTCGCCCGCGCTCCAGACCGGCGTCGTCGCATCGCCGCGCGCGATCAGGCCCGCCGCCGCGCCGCAGGACGCGAACACCTCGTGCCGGCCGCGCACGCGGTCGAAGGCCAGCACGCGCGGGTAGTACATCAGCGCCTGCTCGCTGCGAAACGGCCAGAGCCTGAGCGCTTCGATCGCGGCACCCGCGTTCGACCAGGCCGCGGGCGGGTCGACGATCAGCATCGCCTGGTGCTCGCGACAGACGCGCGCGGCGATCATCAGCGTCGACAGGCCGACGTCGTCGCTGCGGGTCAGCGGCGGCACGCACAGCAGGTCGAAACGCGGCGCCATGCGCAGGCTGAACAGGCCCGTGCCGCGCTGGCTCGAGCCGATGATGTCGTAGTCGGTCAGCGGCGCGCCGTCGTCGCCGTCCGGATTCGACGCGACGTAGCCCGCCAGCAGGCTCGAGGTACGCGCCGGCGTGCGCAGCGGACGCGCCCGCGGCACCTCGCCGCTGACGCGCACCAGGCGCGAGTCGAGCAGCACCGTGGCGACGTGCCGGTCGGAGCCCGGCTGCACCGACAGGCGGCGGAAGATCTCCTGGTCCTCGACGCGCTCGGAGCCGGGCGTGCGCAGGCGCTGCACGACGAGATTGAAACGGTCCTCCTCGTTCGCGCCGACGCCGTCGAGATCGACGGAGGCGCGCAGGTATTCGCGCGAGCCCGGCGCGAGCGCGACCAGCGTCAGCGGCGCGCCGCCGGTCGGCAGCGTGATCGTCGGCGGACGCGCGCCGTTCGCGACGCGCACGACGATCGCCTTGCGCCCGCCGTTGTCGAAGTACTGCTCGAGCGCATAGCTCAGCGTCGAGGGCTGCCAGAGCCCGCCGAACAGGCGCACGTACTCGGCAAAGGAGTGGATGACGACGGGCGTGTCGACCGGCCCCTTGAGCGCGCGCCCGACGAAGGCAGTGATGCCGGTGGTCACGCGCGCGATCGCGTGCCCTGGTCCGTTCTGTTCCGAGATGTCGAAGCCAGTGACGGCGTCGGCCACTGATGCCCCCCGTGAATCACGACGACTGTAGCACATCGGCGACAGCGCGCGCCGTGGCGGCGGACCGGATCAGCGCACGGGCGGCGGCGGAACCGGTTCGTGCGCGCCCTGCTCGCGGCGCGCGGATTCGGCGCGCGCGGCCGCGGCTTCGTCGCGCTTGCGCGCGATCTCGCCGAGCATCAGCTCGAGCCATTCGCTGAGTTTCGTGTCCGGATCGCTCATCGGTCAGCGCACGATCGCATCGAGCGTCGCGGCCGTGATCGGATGATAGCCCGGCCGCGCCTGCGCGTAGATGGCCCGCGCACGGGCGGCGCCCGCCGGCGTGTCCATCAGCCTCGCATAGAGCGGCACGATCAGCTTGCGCCGGCCGATGGTCCCGAGGTATTGGGCGAGGCGCGGCCATGCCGGCTCGTAGTCGCTCCTGATCGCGAGCAGCAGCCAGCTGAAGGCGATCTCGCTGTTGCCCGCATCGGTCAGCCGGAAGGCCGCGTCGAGCGCGGCGAGCTGCTCGCGCGGCAGTTGCCGCGGCAGGTTGTTCAGGAAGTAGAGCCACTCCTGCGTGCTCCATGCCGCCTGCGGCAGGGACTGCGCGGCCAGCGTGCCGGCGAGAAACGCCTCGCGCGCCTGATCGACCTTCGCTAGCGCATCCGATTGCGGCCGGATCGCGTCCGCGGGCAGCCCGGGGGCCTCGATCCATTCGAGCAATTGCGCGCGCGTGACCGCGCCCGGGTGCTGCGCGAGCAGCCGGGTATCCAGCCGGTCGAGGAACTGCGCGGTGGTGATGCTCTGGAACGCGAAGTGGTCGAAGTAGTCCTTCAGGAAAGCGTTCAGCGCCTCGTCGCCGACGCGTGCGCCGAGCCAGGCGAGGAAGGCATGGCCCTTCTCGTACGGAATGTCGCTCGCGCCATCGTCCGGATCGCGGCCACGCAGGTCGATCGCGAGCACCTGGTCCGCCGGTGCGAGCCTCTGCAGCTCGCTCTCGAGCGACTGGAAGCCGAGCAGGTCCTCCATCGCCGCGCGTTGCGGCCCGTACACGGCCGCCATGATGCGGCGCTCGAGATGGACCGTGAAGCCCTCGTTCAGCCAGAAATCGCGCCAGGTCGCGTTGGTGACGAGATTGCCGGACCACGAATGCGCGAGTTCGTGCGCGATCACCGCCACGAGGCTGCGATCGCCCGCGATCACGGTCGGCGTGATGAACGACAGGCGCGGATTCTCCATGCCGCCGTACGGGAACGACGGCGGCAGCAGCAGCACGTCGTAGCGCCCCCAGCGATACGGGCCGAACAGCGACTCGCCGGTCCCGAGCATCGTCTCCATGTCGGCGAATTCGCGCGCCGCCGCCTCGATGACCTCGGGCTCGGCATAGACGCCGGTGCGCGCGCCGACCGGCCGGAACTCGAGCCGGCCGGCGGCGATCGCGAGCAGATAGGACGGAATCGCCTGCGGCATGTGGAAGCGGTACACGCCGTCGGCCGACGGCGCCGGATCGTGCTCGGCACCCATCAGCGCGCGCATGCCGGGCGGCACGCGCACGGTCGCGTCGAACGTGAAGCGCACCTGCGGCGAGTCCTGCAGCGGCACCCAGCTGCGTGCATGGATCGCCTGCGACTGCGAATAGAGGAACGGCTGCTGACGACCCGCGGTCTGCCCGGGTTCGAGCCATTGCAGCCCCGATGCGTCAGGCCGCGTCGCGTAGTGGATGCGGACCGAGAAGCTGCCGGGCAGGTCGGGCGGCAGTTCGATCTCGAGCGGCGCGCCGAGCGGCGGGCGGTCGTCGCCGAGCCGGAACGCGAGCGGCGCCGGCGCCGCGCCGGCCGGCAGCCACTCCACCGCGTCGATGTCGAGGCCGCGCGTGTCGAGCACGAGCGTGCGGCTGCCGTCCGCGAGTGCCTCGATGCGCAGCACGGCCGCGCCCCGCAGGCGCCGGGCGGCGAAATCGGCGGTGAGATCGAGCGTCAGGTGACGCACGCGGAATGCGTCGAGATTCGCGAGCGTGTGGTAGTCGTGCCCGCCGTCGATCGGCGCGGAAGCCGGCGCATCCGGCCGCGGCGTCGCGCAGGCCGCGAGCATCGCCAGCGCCGCGGCGCCGGTCAGCGGCAGCGCGCCGTGTGAGGGCCGGCCCACGTCAGCTGCGCGGCTTGTTCGCGGCCGCTGCCTCGGCCTCGTTGTCGGAGAACATTTCCTGGAAGGTCTGTTCGTCGATCGGCAGGCCCGACACGCCGTCCCAGGTGGCGCCGTCCGGCACGCGGTTTTCGACCACCACTGCCGCGGCGACCTCGGCCTCGACGCTCGCGCTGCCGCCCGCGATCGGCGCCGGTATGCCGCGCGGCTCGTGCGAGATCGCGGCGACCGCATCCCAGTCGATCGTCTCGCCGCGCGCCTTCAGCTCTTTCTGGATGCGCGCGGCGAGCTGCTTCGACAGCAGCTTCTGCCGGGCCTTGACGAAATCGCGCGGATCGTCCTCGAGCACGTCGTAGGCTTGCAGGTAGAGCTTGCCTTCGTGCCAGCCGAACAGGAACGGCTGGTTGACGACGCGCACCGGCGTACCGATCGAGGTCATGTCGAAGAGCTGTTCGATGTCCTCGGGATAGAGGCGGATGCAGCCGTGGCTCGAGCGGATGCCGACGCCGTAGGGCTTGTTGGTGCCGTGCACCAGATAGCTCGGCCAGCCGAGATACATCGCGCGGTTGCCGAGCGGATTGTCGGGCCCGGCAGGCACGACCGCCGGTATCGGGTCGTCGTTCTCGGCGTGCTCCTTGCGGATCGCCGCGGTCGGGCGCCACTCCGGATCTTTCTTCTTGCGCACGACCTTGGTCGCGCCCTGCGGCGTCGCCCAGCCGACGCGTCCGATGCCGATCGGATAGGTGTGCACGACCTGCGGCTCGTCCGCCTTGCGCGGCTCGAAGTACCACAGGCGCATCGCCGCGAGATTGATCACGATGCCCTGGCGCGGCGCGTTCGGCAGGATGAAGCGGGTCGGCACGACGACCTCGCGGCCGGCACCGGGCAGCCACGGATCGACGCCGGGATTCGCGCGCACCATTTCCTCGTAGCCGACGTTGAAGCGGCGCGCGATGTCGGAGAACGTGTCGTCCGCGCCGACCACGGTCTTCTGCACGACACCGACCACGTCGTCGTGCTCCGGGTCGATCGTGAAGCGGCCGGTCGCGACGGGCACCGCGTACTGCGGCGCGGGCGGCTCAGCGGCCGCCGCGGGCGCGCTCTTGCGCGTGAAGCTGTCGTTCAGCAGTGAGCAGCCGCCCAGCAGGACGGCGGCGGCGGCAAAGGCGCTGGCGCGCAGGAATCGTCGGGACATCAAGGAATTATGGCACCGATGACCCGTCGGCGTCAGCTCACAGCAGCACCGGCTCGTCGCGCAGTTCGTTGCGGTCGCCGCCGTCGTACGGAAAGTGCCGCGCGAGCACTGCGCCGACCGCATGTACGCCCGCAGCGACACCCTCGCCGTAGCGGCCGGCACGGAAGTCGGACTCGATCGCCCGGCAGATCGCCGCCCACTCGCCCTTCGGCACGCGCGCGGCGATGCCGCGGTCGGCGACGATCTGCACTTCCCTGTCCGCCATCAGCACGTAGATCAGCACGCCGTTGTTGGCCGCCGTGTCCCAGACGCCGAGCATGCCGAACACCGCGAGCGCGCGCTGGCGCGCCGTGACGCCGAAATAGAGATCGGGCAGGTCGAGCGCCGTTTCGATCGCGACGCGGATCTCGCCGGCGTGACGGCTCTCGACCTCGGTCACCGCGCGCTCGATTGCCGTGCGCGCCGCACGATCGAACCGGCGGTGCGTGCGCCAGATCGACGCGAGCAGATGCCTGCACCAGCGCCCGGGCGCCATCTACCATCTCCCCGAGGCGCCGCCGCCTCCGAAACCGCCGCCGCCGCCGCGAAAGCCCCCGCCGCCGAAGCCGCCGCCACCGAGCCCTCCGCCCCAGCCACCGCCGCCCCAGCCGCCGTGGCGCGGTCCGCTCGACCAGCCGCCACCACCGAGCGCGGCGAGCAGCAGCGACAGCAGCCACGCGCCGAGCCCCGCGGCGATCGACACCCCGAGCGTCGCGAGCACCAGGTAGACGATGCCGCCGACCGCGCCGCCGGTCAGCAGCGAGCCGAGGCCGCGGCCGAAGACCGCGCGCAGGATGCCCGAGAAGAAGAGCACCGCGAACAGCAGCACCGGCAGCAGGTCGAGGCTGCGGCTCGCGACGTCGCCGCCCTGCCAGCGCTCGTCCGGCGGCGGCA
Source organism: Steroidobacteraceae bacterium (assembly GCA_019634915.1). Lineage (GTDB taxonomy): Bacteria > Pseudomonadota > Gammaproteobacteria > Steroidobacterales > Steroidobacteraceae > CADEFQ01. Next base: position 91,593 of record JAHCAN010000005.1, read on the forward strand.
GCGCCTCGCCGCGGATCACGCCGAGGATGCGATCGAGACCGGCGTCGATGCCGCCGTAGTAGTCGCCCTCGCGAAAGCGCGGCGTGATCGTCTCGCGGATGATGCGGCTCGCGATCGCATCGGGCAGCGCACCCTCGAGCCCGTAGCCCACCTCGATGCGCAGCTGCCGGTCGTCCTTCGCGACCAGCAGCAGCACGCCGTCGTCGGGCTGCGCGCGCCCGAGCTTCCAGGCGTCGACGACACGGATCGAATACTGCTCGATCGCCTCGGGCTGCGTGGTCGACACGACCAGCACCGCGACCTGGGCGCCCTTTTCGCGCTCGAAGGCTTCGAGCTTCGCCTCGAGCGCCGAGCGCTGCGCATCGGTCAGCGTGCCGGTCGTGTCGGTGACGCGTGCGGTCAGCGGCGGGATCGCCTGCTCCGCCTGCGCCTGCGCTTGCGCCGCACCGCCCGCCGCCCACGCGGCGAGGGCCGCCAGCGCGATGCCCACCAGACGCGCGCGCAGGATCATCATCGCGCCCGCGCCGCCGCGCGTCAGGTCGACGGCATCATCGGCTGCGGCTCGGGCTGCGCCGTGCCGAAGTCGACGGTCGGTGGCCGCGAGATTTCCGCCTCGTTCTCGACGGTGAAATTGGGCTTCACCTTGAACTTGAACAGCATCGCCGTCAGATTCGTCGGGAACGAGCGCACCGTGGTGTTGAACTGCTGCACGGCGGCGATGTAGCGGTTGCGCGCCACGGTGATGCGGTTCTCGGTGCCCTCGAGCTGCGCCTGCAGCTCGAGGAAGTTCTGGTTCGACTTGAGCTCGGGATAGTTCTCGGTGACCGCGAGCAGGCTCTTCAGCGCCGCTCCGAGTTCGCCCTGCGCCGCCTGGAACTTCCTGAGCGCCTCGGGATCATCGAGCATCTCGGGCGTCAGCTGGATCGTGCCGACCTTCGCGCGCGCCTCGGTCACGCCGAGCAGCACGGTCTGCTCCTGCTGGGCGAAGCCCTTCACGGTCGCGACCAGGTTCGGCACGAGGTCGGCGCGCCGCTGGTACTGGTTCACGACTTCCGACCAGGCCGACTTGACCGCCTCGTCCTGCGACTGCAGCGAGTTGTAGCCGCAGCCCGACAGTGCCAGGCCGGCCAGGGCGACGAATGCGAATTGGAGCGCGCGCATGATCCTTCCTCCGTGTCCGTGCGGATCGGTCACTACCAGATTTTCACACGATCGGCGGCCGGCCGGTACAGCTTGTCGCCGACGTCGACGCCGAAGGCCTCGTAGAACGCGTCGAGATTGGTGACCACGCCGTTGACGCGAAACTGCGCCGGGCTGTGCGGATCGGTGACCAGGCGCATGCGCAGGTTCTCGTCGCGGTATTTCGTGCGCCAGCCCTGCGACCAGCCGAGGAAGAAGCGCTGCTCGCCGGTGTAACCGTCGATCACCGGCGCCTCGCGGCCGCCGAGCGACATCCGGTAGGCGAGATGCGCGATCGCGAGCCCGGAGAGATCACCGATGTTCTCGCCGAGCGTGAGCCGGCCGTTCAGGTGCTCGCCGTCGAGCACGGTATACGCGTCGTACTGCGCGACCAGCCGGTCGGCGAGCACCTTGAAGCGCGCCGCATCGGCCCCGGTCCACCAGTCGCGCAGGTTGCCGTCGCCGTCGTACTGGCGGCCCGAGTCGTCGAAGCCGTGGCTCATCTCGTGGCCGATCACGCCGCCGATGCCGCCGTAGTTGACCGCGTCATCGGCCTGCGGGTCGAAGAACGGCGGCTGCAGGATCGCGGCCGGGAACACGATCTCGTTCATCACCGGGTTGTAGTAGGCGTTGACGGTCTGCGGCGTCATGAACCATTCACTGCGGTCGATCGGCGCGCCGAGCTTGGCGACGCTGCGGTCGAACTGGTAGCCGACCGAGCGCTCGATGTTGCCGAACAGGTCGTCGCGCGCGATCGTCAGCGCGCCGTAGTCCTGCCACTTGTCGGGATAGCCGATCTTGACCGAGAACTTCGCGAGCTTCTGCTTCGCCGCGGCGCGCGTCCCGGGGCTCATCCACTCGAGCGTGTCGATCGACTGCGCGAACGCGGCGCGCAGGTTGTCGACGAGTTCGAGCATGCGCGCCTTCGATCCGGGCTGGAAGTGCAGCGCGACATACTGCTTGCCGACCAGCTGGCCGACGTTCGAGCCGAGCAGCGCGACGCCGCGTTTCCAGCGCGCCGGCTGCTCCTGCACGCCCTGCAGCACGCGGCTGTGGAAGTCGAAGTGCGCGGTCGCGAACGGCGTGGCCAGATACGGCGCGGCGACGTCGAGCAGCTGGAAGAAGAAATACTCGCGCCACTCCGGCACCGGCACCGCGCCGATCAACTGGCCGAGCGCCTTCAGGTAGGTCGGCTGGTTGACGTCGACGGCGTCGACCGGCACGCCCGCGGCGGCGAAGAACGCCTCCCAGTCGATGCCCGGCGCGAGTCCGGCGAGCTGCGCCGGCGCGGTCCTGTTGTAGGTGGCGACCGGATCGCGGTTCTGCACCTTGGTCCACTGGATCGCCGCGATGCGGGTCTCGAGCGTCGCGATGCGCTTCGCGCGCGCGTCGACGTCCTTCGCGCCGGCGAGCCGCAGCAGCTGCGCGATGTAGGCGAGATGCTGGCGGCGGAACTCCGCGTGCGTCCTGTCCTGCTTGAGGTAGTAGTCCCGGTCGGGCATCGACAGCCCGCCCTGCGACAGGATGCCGATGTAGCGCGTCGCGTCGCCCTGGTCCTGCGAGACGAAGTAGTTGAGCGGCACGCGCTGCACGCGGCGCTGCGATTCGCCGAGGAAGCGCACGACGTCGGCCGGTGTGCGCAGCTCGCGCAGGCGCGCGAAGCGCGGCTCGAGCGGCGTGATGCCGGCGGCGTCGACGGCGGCCTCGTCCATGAAGCTCGCGTACAGGTCGCCGATCTTTTGCAGGTCGGAGCCCGGCGGCACGTCGGCCGCTGCGGCCGCCTGCTCGGCGATCTCGCGCACCTGCTGCTCGGCGCGCTCGCTCAGGATCGCGAAGGTTCCCCAGCTCGAGCGGTCCGCCGGGATCGGCGTGTCCGCGAGCCACTTGCCGCCGGTGAAGCCGAACAGATCGTCCTGCGGCCGGATGCCGGTGTCGTAGCCGTCGAGCAGCAGGCCACCCGGCCGCGGCGGTGCCGGTGCCGCAAGCTCTGCTGCGGGCGGCTGTGGAGACGGCGCCGGCGGCGGTGCCGCACAGGCGGTCAGGGCCGCGACCGCGGCGGTGGTGATCTGGATGCGCATCCGCGCAGTATACGAAGTCTCACTCGACGCCGAGCGCGAGGCGGACACGGCCCGGCGTCGCGGCCTCGCCGGCGGTCTCCGGCGCGCCGGACGTGACGAACACGCGCTCGGGCTCGAGCCCTGAACCGGCGGCGAGCGCCTCGCGCACCGCATCCGCACGCTCGAGCGCGAGCGCGGCGAGCTCGGCCTCCGTGACCGTGATGCGTGCGCGCAGCGCGTCCTCGGTGGCGTCGATCGTACGCAGCGCCCAGGCCGTGCGGTCCTCGCCCTGCTCGCGTTCGGGGCGCGGCGCCTGGCGCTCGCCGGTCTGCGTGCGCCAGGCCGCATCGATCGCCTTCTGGTACGCCTCCGGATCGGTGGCGTGCAGCGCGCGCACTTCGGCTCCTCCGAGCAGCGTGTCGAGGCGCGCCTCGACGAGCGCCGCGCGATCGCGCTGCGGGTCGACGACCAGCGGCACGTCGAGCTTCAGCTGCGGGCGCTCGACCAGCGCCTTGCCGAGGTTCGCGAGCTGCTGCTGCGCGGCCGCGTCGAGCACCGCGCTGCCGTAGTCGAAGTCGACGAAGCGAACTTCCTCCCCGCCGCCGAACAGCGAGCCGAGCAGTGCGAACGGTGCGGTGGCGATCTTCACGAGCAGGTTGCGCAGCGCCTTCCAGACCAGCGGCGCGACCCGGAAGCTCGGATCGTCGAGCGAACCGGCGACCGGCAGGTCGATGTCGATCACGCCGTTGCGGTCCTTCAGCAGCGCGACGGCCAGCTTGATCGGCAGATGCACCGCGTCGTCGCTGTCGACGCGCTCGCCGAGCGTGAACTGGTCGAGCACGAACTTGTGCTGCGCATCGAGCTTGCGGTTTTCGACCAGGTAGTGGAAATGGGCGTCGAGCTTGCCCTTCTCGATCTTGTAGCCCATGAACTTGCCGGAATACGGCGTGAACGTCGGCAGCTCGATGTTGTGGAAGTCCGCGGCGAGATCCGTGAAGGTGCTCGACGACAGGTAATTGACCTGGCCGCGCACCTGCACCGGCGCATACCGGTCGACCTTGCCGTCGAGCTGCACGTCGGCGCGCGCGGCCGGGTCGGACGACAGGCCGCTGATCGTGCCCTCGAGCTCCTCGATGCCGGTCGCGAAGCTCGGCCGGATCGACAGGTCGGCGAAATTCGCCGAACTCGCGGCCAGGCTCAGCGTATCGATCCGCACCGCCATCGGGCGGGCGGCCGGCTTCGCGGGCGGCGCGGCAGCTTGCGGCGCAGCGGCCTGCGCCGTGGTCCCGGACGTGTCGCGCAGCCGCGGCGGCGACAGCACGTCGGCGATGTTGGTCGACTGGTCGGGCGCGATCACGAGCTTGAAGTGGGCGGCGCGCGCGACCACGTCGCGCACACGCAGCGACGCCGGCGCCGACGCGTAGCGGATGCCGGTCAGCGCGAGACTCGCGACCGTGACGAAATCCTCGCGCAGCGCGCGATCCACGCTGTGGAAGTCCGCGAGCGTCACGCTGCCCTCGAAGCCGACCTTCGTGCGGGCCTTCGCGTCGCGCCCGACGTCGAGCTTGCCGTCGACGGACAGGTTGCCCGAGGTCAGCACGAGATCGGTCGACGCATCGAGGTAGGGCTGCACGAACGGCACCGGCAACTTGCGCGCATCGACCGTGAACTCGCCGCCCGGCTGGTCGAGCCGCCACGTGCCGGCAACCCCGATGTGCCCCGATTCGTTGAAGCCCGAGCGCAGCGCGATATCGACCGACGGCGCATCGCTCGCATAGCCGTCGACATCGATCCCGAGCGGCGCGAGCACGTAACGCACCGGCTGCGGCGCGGCGCGGTCCTCGAACTCGACGCGGGATTCCGTGACGCGCAGTTGCGGCGCCTCGATGCGCCAGCGCCGGTCCGCGCCGGGCGTCGCGCTGGCGCCACCCGCCGCAGGGTCCGCCACCGCGGACTGCGCTGCGGCCGGCGCGGGCGCCCCGGCCTCATCAGCCACCTCCGCGTGCGCCGGCAGCAGCGCCGCGAGATTGATCGCACCATCGGCTTCGCGCCAGGCGCGCACATCGAGGCCCTGCACGCGGATGTCGGGCAGTCGCACGAGTGCGTCGCGCACATCGACGCTCGCGCCGCCGACGGTGAACGACGCGATCCGGATCCAGTCCTGCGCGCCGTCAGCATCCGCGGCGCGCAGCGCGAGCTCGCGCGCATCGATGTCGAGCGCCGCGAGGTTCACGTCGACGCCGGCATCCGTCGACGCGATGCGGTAGGCGGTCTTCAGATCGATCGTGCCGGTGGGGGCTGCGATGCGCCCATACTGGCCGGCGAGACGCCACGCGGTGTCGGCGGCGAGCGCCTCGAGCCGCAGGTTGCCCTCGAGCAGGAACGGGCGCACGCCGAGCTGACCCTCGAGCGTGAGCGCCCCGCCCTGCTCGCCGCGGGCCGCCAGGTGGAAGCTGCCCTCGCTGCCGGCGCGCGTCGTGAAGTTCTGCACGCGCAGGTTGAGCGGCGCGAGACGCTCGGTCAGCGGCTCGCCGCGACGCAGGTCGGTCGCATCGACGACGCCGCGGTTGACCGCGATCTCACCGATGCTGACCAGCAGCAGCCGGCTGCCCGCTGCCTCATCGGGTGGCGCGGGCTGCTTCGACTCGAAAGCCGTGACGAGATTCAGGCTGCCGTCCTTCCGCAGCACGAGATTGACCGCAGGCTCGTCGAGCACGAGCGCGCGCAGCACGACGCCGCGGCGCCAGATCGAGGCGAGCTGGGCGTCGACGAACAGGCGCTGCGCGCCGAGGAGCGGCGTGCCGTCGGGTTCGGCCAGCGCGACGTCGGTCGCTTCGACCGACAGCTGGAAGGGCCGGACAACGATCGCGCCGAGCGTGAGCCGCTGGCCGGTCGCGGCGGCGATGGCCGCCGGCAGCTTCGACTGGATCAGGCGCGGCGCGAGCCGGTATCCCGCCCAGGCGTATGCGCCGACCAGCAGTGCGAGCACTGCGATGGTCCACGCGAGTGGTTTGATCCAGCGCATTCCCACACCCGCAGAAAAAAAGACCCCGGCCCTTTCGGACCGGGGTCGCAGTATGCGGACTTTCAATGAAGGGAAGGAAGTCCGCCAGGGGATTTGTGTCTAGTGAAGCCTCGCCCAGTGCAAGATCCGGATGTCCTCGCGATCGAGCTCGAAGCTCTGCGCCAGCAGCCGCGCGAGCTCGCCGGTACCGCGCCGCTGGTCGAGCTCGCGCCCGAGTTCGACGACGCCGCTCCACTCATGCGCCTGCCGGGCCTCGTCGGCCGGGGTCATGAAATGCGTGTAGTACCGCGCGGACATGGGGTTAGGCTAGCCATGCCGCCCCCGCAAGACTGTGAGCGCCGGCACAGTCCCCCTGCGCCGGCGGGGCCGGGGCTGAGAACTGGCGCAAGAAAACCGACAATCCGGCCGCGGGGCGGCGCCGTGGCGCTGTTTTGCGGCAGCGCCCTGACGCCGTGGCGCGCTGGCGCGCTGGCGCAGTGACCCGTGGCTTTGCCGGGCGCTCAATGGCGGGCGCGCCGCCTGCGGCGGCGTACCCTCGGCGCGGCGGCGCTCGGCGAAGTGGAACCGCGGTGACTGAAGCCTTGCGGACGCCTCGCTTTGCCCGCCGCACCTCGGCGCCCTCCATTCGCGCCCGGCAAAGCCACGGGTCACTGCGCCAGCCCACCGCCGCGCGGGGGGAGGGTGCGTTATCGTGCAGCGGTGCCGCAAAAGCCGGAGGGTCCGCCACAAAATGAGTCGTTATCGTCCCCGGGAGGTGCCGGGATCACGCTTCATTACGCCTGAGGGGCATGGCCGGCTGAGGGCCGAGCTCGAGCAGCTCTGGCGAGCCGAGCGCCCGCGGGTCACGCAGGCCGTCGCGGAGGCCGCGGCGCAGGGCGACCGCTCCGAGAACGCCGAGTACACCTACGGCAAGCGGCGGCTGCGCGAAATCGACCGGCGGATACGTTTCCTGCGCCAGCGCCTCGAGGGCATGGTGGTCGTCGACCGGCCGCCGTCGGATCCCGCCCGCGTCTACTTCGGCGCCTGGGTCACGCTGGAGGACGACGACGGCAGCACGCTGCGGGTACGAATAGTAGGCCCCGACGAATTCGACGCCGCCCCCGGCTACATCAGCATGGACGCTCCGCTGGCGCGAGCCCTGATGGGCAAGCGCCTGGACGACGACCTCCGGGTGGAAACCCCCGGCGGCAATCGCCAATACACGATCACCGGCATCGACTACCCGGGATAGCGAGGGCCGGCCACTCGCGCGGCGATCGGACGGTGCGGTGGGGCCGGCCTCGCCGCGCCGCGCGCACCCGTCCACGAGCATCCCGGCGTCCCGGCGTCGTCGCGCAGGCAGTCGCGCAGTCAGTCGTATCGGCCCATCGCCTCAGAACACGCGAACGTTCTTGAACTGCCAGGGATCGCTCTTGTCGACATCCTCGGGCAGCAACCGCTCGCGATCGGACAGCGGCGTCCAGTCGGTGTACTCGCCGACCACCGGCCCGAGATACGGCGAGCAGATCTCGAGCATGCGGCGGAAGTCGAGCTCGTCCGGCTCGAGCAGCCCCTCGTTCGGATTCTCCATCGCCCACACCATGCCGGCGAGGCAGGAGGCCGTCACCTGCAGGCTGGTCGCCTGGTTGTGCGGCGCGAGCGAGCGCGCCTCCTCGACCGACAGCTGCGAGCCGTACCAGTACGCGTTCTTCTTGTGGCCGGCGATCAGCACGCCGAGCTCGTCGATGCCGCTGACGATGTCGTCCATCATGATGCGCTTCGATGCCTGCATGTCCCAATTGCGGCCCTGCAGCTCCCATACCGACAGCACCGCCGCATCACACGGGTGGTAGGCGTAGTGCACAGTGGGGCGGTACACCGGCTGCATGCTGTCGTAGACGGTGAAGTAGTCGGCGATCGAGATCGACTCGCCGTGCGTGATCAGGAAGCCCATGAAGTTCTGCGCCTTCGGCGTCCAGGTGCGCACGCGGGTCGCCGCGCCGGGCTGCATCAGGTAGATCGAGGCGCCGCAGCCCGCCTCGTGACGCTTGCCGTCGCGCGGGAAGTTGCGCTCGTGCGTGCCCCAGCCGAGCTCGGCCGGCTGCGAACCCTCGCCGACGAAGCCGTCGATCGACCAGGTGTTGACGAACTCGTTGCTGCGCTTCGGGATGCCCGACATCTGCGTGTCGCGCTCGGCGATGTGGATCGTCGTGACACCGAGCTGGCGCGCGAGCTTGGCCCATTCGGCGCGTTTCTTCGGCGCCGCCTCGACACCGAGATCGGCGGCGATGTTGAGCATCGCCTGCTTGACGAAATGCGACACCAGCCCCGGGTTCGCGCCATGCGTGATGATCGCGGTCGGCAGGCGCGTGTGGCTGGTGCCGCCGCGCAGCGCGAGCGCGCTCTCGCGCAACGCGTAGTTGGTGCGCTGCGCCGGCGTGATCGTCGGCGAGGTATAGCCGCCGGCCCAGGGCTCGATGCAGGTGTCGAGGTACATCGCGCCGCGTTCCCAGCAGTACTTCACCAGCGCGACGCTCGACACATCGACCGAGACGTTCAGCACGAAGTCGCCGCGACCGACGTTGACGTCGAGGATGCGACGGAAGTTCTCGCGCGTCAGCGCCTGCTGCAGGAACTTGACGCCGTATTCGTCCGCTACCTTCTTGCCGAGGTCGTCCGCCGCGATGATCAGCATCCGCGACGGCTGGATGCCGATGTGGCGCAGGATCAGCGGCAGCACGCCCTGGCCGATGCTGCCGAAACCGATGATGACGATGCGGGCCGGAAACTCGATGTAGACCTTGTCTGCCATGCGGGAGTCGCGCCTTCGGAATCTGCTCAGCCGGCAGGGTAGCAACCGTGTCGGGCGCTGACCAGCGCGCGGCGCTCAGCCGGTGCGCCAGTGCGGTGGAAATGTCCGGTCAAAGCCCGGCAGCGCTTCGACGCGGGCGAGCCAGCGGCCGAGCGACGGGTAGTTGACCTCGACCGGCAGGAAGCGCGAGGCGAGCACGCCGGCGCCCGGCCGCTGCAGCGCGCGCAGCAGCACCTTGATCGCCGGATAGACGACCATGTCGACGGCCGAGTAGTCGTCGCCGACGATCCAGTCGCCCTTCGACAGCCGCCCTTCGATCGTGCGCGCCTCGCTGGCCGCGGCCAGCATCGCGCGCGTCAGCTCGCCGAGATTGTCCTCGTTGAGACCGGGTCCGGTGAGCGCGCGCACGATCTTCATCAGCTGGTCCTCGGCGTAGGCCTCGAACTCGCAGATCACGCGCATGATCACGCCGGCCTCCTCGGGCGTGCGCCCGAAGATCGGCGGCTCCGGGTACTTCAGGTCGAGGTAATACAGTATCGCGACCGACTCGAAGACGACGTAGTCGTCGTGCCTGAGGATCGGCAGGCGCCCGCGCGGATTCATCGCGACGATGTGCGGCGCCTTGTGCTCCTGCTTGGAGAACTGCAGCAGGTGGCTGCGATACCCGAGCCGCTTGTGTTCGAGCGCGAGCAGCACCCGCCACGAGTAGGGACTGCCGCTGCCCCAGTAGACGTCGATCATGGCTCGATTGTAGTGGCCGTGATTTCAGTCGAGAATTGTCGCATGTATTCGACCCTGATCGATGTTTCACACCTCGGCGCGCTGCTCGACCGGCCCGAAATCGTCATCCTCGACTGTCGTTTCGAGCTCGGCGCACCCGATGCCGGCGCCGCCGCGTTCGCGCAGGGCCACATACCGGGCGCGCAGTATGCCCACCTCGAGCGCGACCTGTCGGGCCCCGCCGACACGACCACGGGCCGCCATCCGCTGCCCGACCCCGAGCGCCTGGCGCTCACCTTCGGGCGCTGGGGCATCAATGCGAACGTGCAGGTGATCGCCTACGACGCCGGTCCCGGCGCCTACGCCGCCCGCGCCTGGTGGCTGCTGCGCTGGCTCGGCCATGAGGCGGTCGCAGTACTGAACGGGGGCTTTGCGGCGTGGCAGGCGGCGGGCTTCGCGATCGAGACCGTCGCGCGCCGCCGCGACGCGCGCCTCTATGTGCCGCAGCTGCGCGCGGAGCGTGCGATCGACACGCAGGAAATCCTGCAGCACCTGCCGCGCAAGGACCTCGACATCGTCGACGCGCGCGGCGCCGACCGCTTCGCCGGACGCAACGAGACGATCGATCCGGTCGCCGGCCATGTGCCGGGCGCGCGCAACCGGCCGTTCACGGCCAATCTCGGCGCCGACGGGCGCTTCCTGCCCACCGCGACGCTGCGCGAGCAATGGGACGCGCTGCTCGCCGGCCGGCCGGTGTCGACGCTCGTGTCGATGTGCGGCTCGGGCGTCACCGCCTGCCACAACCTGCTCGCGCTCGAACACGCCGGGCTGCAGGGCGCGCGACTCTACGCGGGCTCCTGGAGCGAGTGGGTGCGCGATCCGTCGCGCCCGGTCGCGACGACCGACGACTGATTTGCTATCGTGCGCGCCTCTTTGCCGGAGCACCGCGTGGCGGCTGAACCCAAGCCGGGCCTGAACCAACCCTGGAGCGTCGACGACTCGGCCGAGCTGTATCAGGTCGGCGCCTGGGGCAAGGGCTATTTCGCCGTCAACGCCGCGGGCCACGTGGTCGTGCGCCCGGACCGGCAGCCGGCCAACGAGATCGACCTGTTCGAAGTCGTGCAGGGGCTGCGGGCGCGCGACCTGACCGCGCCGGTCGTCGTGCGCTTCTCCGGCATCCTCGCGCACCGCCTGCGCCACCTGGCCGAGGCGTTCGCGCAGGCGATCGCCGAGAACGAGTACCGCGGCTCGTACGCGGCGGTGTTCCCGATCAAGGTGAACCAGCAGCGCCTGGTCGTCGAGGAAGTCTTCCGCTACGGCGCCGAGCACGGCTTCGGCCTCGAGGTCGGCTCCAAGCCCGAGCTGCTCGCGGTGATGGCGATGACCGAGGGCTCGTCCGACCGGCTGATCGTCTGCAACGGCTTCAAGGACGACAGCTACATCGAGGCCGCGATCCTCGCGACCAAGCTCGGCCGCACGATCGTGCCGGTGGTCGAGAACTTCTCCGAGCTCGAGCTGATCCTGAAGCACGCGGACAAGCACGGCGTGCGCCCGCGCATCGGCGTGCGCGTCAAGCTCTCGAGCGAGGGCTCGGGCCGCTGGCGCGACTCGGCGGGCGAGAAGTCGAAGTTCGGCCTGTTCATCACCGAGATCCTCGAGGCCGTCGGCGTGCTGCGCGCGCGCGGCATGCTCGACTGCCTGCAGCTCGTGCACTGCCACCCCGGCAGCCAGCTGCAGGACATCCGGCGCGTCAAGGACGCGATCAACGAGCTCGCGCACGTCTACGCCGAGCTGTCGCTGCTCGGCGCCGGGCTCAGGTACATCGACGTCGGCGGCGGCCTCGGCGTCGACTACGACGGCAGCGGCACGAACTTCCCGTCGTCGATGAACTACACGATCAACGAGTACGCGAACGACGTGGTCTACCGCATCGCGAGCGTCTGCAACGCGCGCGGCATCGCGCACCCGGTGATCGTCAGCGAGTCGGGCCGCGCGATCGCGGCCCACCACAGCGTGCTGATCTTCAACACGCTCGGCAGCTCGGCGCTCGACCGCTTCCGCGTCGCGGGCCGCGTCGAGCAGGACTACGACGGCGACGCCGACCTGCCGCAGCCGGTGCAGGACCTGTTCGAGGCCTACGCGACGATCAGCGCGCGCCGCCTGGTCGAGTGCTACCACGATGCGCTGACGGCACGCGAGCAGGTGCTGCAGATGTTCAATCTCGGCCTGCTGTCGCTCGAGATACGCGGCCTCGCCGAGCGGCTGTTCTGGGCGACCTGCGCGCGGATCCGCGATTACTGCCGCCGCCTCGACACGGTGCCCGACGAACTCGCCGGCCTCGAGGAGATCCTCTCCGACATCTACTTCTGCAACTTCTCGGTCTTCCAGTCGCTGCCGGACAGCTGGGCGATCGACCAGTTGTTCCCGATCATGCCGATCCACCGGCTCGACGAGCGCCCGACCAGGAAGGGCGTGCTCGCCGACATCACCTGCGACTCGGACGGCAAGATCGACCGCTTCGTCTCGCAGCGCGACGTCAAGCGCACGCTCGAGCTGCACGAGCTGCGCGCCGGCGAGGAATACTACCTCGCCGCGTTCCTGGTCGGCGCCTACCAGGAGACGCTCGGCGACCTGCACAACCTGTTCGGCGACACGCACGTCGTGCACATCCGCGTGCACGAGAAGGGCGGCTGGGCGATCGAGGAGAGCGTCAAGGGTGACACCGCCAACAAGGTGCTCGAGTACATGGAGTACGACGTCGAGGAGCTCTACCCGGCGCTCGCGCGCGACTGCGAGCGCGCGATCCGCGAGGGCCGCATGACGATCACCGAGAGCCAGGCGCTGAAGCGCTTCTACGAAGGCGAGCTGAACGGCTACGCCTATCTCGAGCCGGCCTGAGCGGGCCGCCGTTCGACAGGTGAAATGACGGCGAGCCGGTGCAACACGGCCGGCCGGCCGCGATTACCATGGCGGCTGGCCTCCCATCCGAAGGGTTCCCCGATGCGCCTCTTCCACACTCTCCGCGCCCGCCTGCTGCTCGGCGCCGCGCTGCTCGCCGCCGCCGGCGCCGCCCAGGCCGGCAAGATCGATCTCGCGACGCCCGAGGGCGCGAGCCTCGCGATGCGCAAGGTGCAGTGTTCGCTGCAGGACGATGCACCCGTCATCTTCTACTGGAACGGCGCGATGTACAGCCGGGTCGAGGGCGAGCCCGACCGCAAGCTGTTTCATGTCGAGGCGATGAACATCCGCACCTGCGTCACCGTGCAGGATCCGGCCAAGGGGACCGGCTGGCGGCTCGTGTCGCGCGAGCTGCTGCTCTACATGGATCCCGACACGAAGGAGATCCTGAAGACCTGGGTCAATCCGTGGACCGGCAAGACGGTCGACGTGCTGCACATCGACAACGACCCGGTCAACCAGCCGCCGGTCTTCCCGGTCGGTCGCGACGGCAAGCCGATCTCGTGGCCGGCCGAAGTGGTCGGCGACAACTGGTGGATGACGCTGACGGTCCCGCTCTTCTACAACAACCCGCTCGGCGGCCCATACCAGGCCTATGTCGGCGGCACCTACCACGCGACCGAGATGTTCAATTTCATGGGCGACGTCTCGAACCTCGTCGACGACAGGCGCCCGACCGCCGCAGTGCGCGTCGGCTGGGTGCGCCTGTCGAACTGGCTGCCGTGGATGGCGATGGGCGACCGCCAGGGCCTCGTGTACTTCCACACCGCCGGCCGCAAGATCGACGCCTTCGCCGATCTCCCGGACGTGCTGCGGCACGAGATCGAAACCAACTATCCGAAGTACCGCTCGCCCCCGCCGGGCGATGACACGCGCCCGAACGAGACCAGCTGGACCTATTTCATGAAGAAGGTGCCGCCGCCGGCGCCCGCCGGTCGCCGCTGAGCCACGCGGGGCCGGGTCGCCGGCCCCGTTTACTTGCAGTTTGCGCCCGGGGTAGCATCGTTTCTCCGCCTGGCAGACGGGAAGACGGGATGACGACGATCTACGTTGGGAACCTGCCGTTCTCCGCGACCGAGCAGGATGTCCGTGCGCTGTTCGAGGCACATGGCGCGGTCACATCGGTCAAGCTGATCAACGATCGCGAAACCGGCCGGCCACGCGGTTTCGGCTTCGTCGAGATGGGCGAGGCCGAAGCACAGGCCGCGATCCAGGCGACGAACGGCCGCGAGATGGGCGGCCGCGCACTCAGGGTGAACGAGGCACAGGAGCGCCCGCAGCGCCCGCGCTCGAACGGCGGTCCCTTCCGCCGCTGACGCGCCCGCCGGCCTTTCCTTGCGGCGCCGGCCGGGCTACGGTAGCGCCTCCAGACACGGAGGGACTGCCGATGCTTCACCGGAACCGACCGATGTGGCTCGCGCTCGCGGGTGCCGTCGCGCTCGCCGGCTGCGCGACGACCGCGAGTACGCGCACTTCGACCGCCGCCGACCTCGACCGGGTGCTGGCCGGTGATCACCGCAGCGAAGCGAACCGTGCGCGCGACGTGTACCGGCATCCGAAGCAGACCCTGCTGTTCTTCGGCATCCGCCCCGAGCAGACCGTCATCGAGGTGTGGCCCGGCGGTGGCTGGTACACCGAGGTGATCGCGCCGCTCGTCCAGGGCAAGGGCAAGTTCTACGCGGCCCAGTTCGCGCCGAACCCGGAGAGCCAGGGCACGACCCGGGCGCTCGCGGCCTACGCGGCGAAGCTCGCCGGGCATCCGGATCTCTACGGCGGCGCCACGGTCACCGCGCTCGGCCCGGGGGCCGACGAGATCGCGCCGCCCGGCAGCGCCGACCTGGTGGTCACCTTCCGCAACATCCACAACTGGATGGGTCGCGACTTCGCGCCCGAGGCGTTCGCCGCGATGTACAAGGCGCTGCGGCCGGGCGGCGTGCTCGGCGTCGTCGAGCATCGCGGCAACCCGGCCGTCCCGCAGGACCCGAAGGCGAAGAGCGGCTATGTCAACGAGGACTACGCGATCGCGATGATCGAGGCGGCGGGCTTTCGCCTGGTCGCCAAGTCCGAGGTGAACGCGAACCCGAAGGACACGAAGGACTACCCGAAGGGCGTCTGGACGCTGCCGCCGACCTACGCCGCCGGCGACGAGGATCGCGGGAAGTACGCGGAGATCGGCGAGAGCGACCGCTTCACGCTGAAGTTCATCAAGCCTTCGGGCAAGTGACGACGGGCGCGCCGCGCGGCGGCGGCGCGTTCACCACATGCTCTTGACGCGCTCGATCGCGTCGAGCGCCGATTGGCCGGCCTCGGCGAGCGATGCCTCGCCGAGGCTCGAGCCCTGGAAGCCGACCTCGTCGAGCGTCTTCAGCACTTTCTCGGTCATGAAGCGGCTGCGGGCGCCGTACACGTGCGCGTCGCCGTGGCGCGGCTGCTGCGTCAGCTGGAACCTGAGCGGCTGCACCAGCGTCAGGTCGTCCTTCGCGCGCGTCATCGCGACGTAGAGCAGCCGGCGCTCCTCCTCGATCGTCTCGGCGCGGCCGGTGGCGAACTCCGACGGGAAGCTGCCGTCGACGACGTTCAGCACGTAGACGCTGTCCCACTCCATGCCCTTGGCCGAATGCACGGTCGAGAGCACCAGGTAGTCCTCGTCGTGCAGCGGCTGGCCGGCGAGATCCCCGCTCGCCTGCGGCGGATCGAGCGTCAGCTCGGTGATGAAGCGCTCGCGCGACGGATACTGGCCCGAGAGCAGCTCGAGCTGGTCGAGATCGCCGATGCGCGTGTGCACGTGCTCGTACAGCCGCTCGAGATGCGGCCGGTACCACTCGCGCACCTGGTTCAGCTGCCCGGTCCACGGCCGCTGCGGATCGACGAGCGCGACGAGCAGCTCGACGAGCTTGCGCCAGTCGACCGCGCAGTCGGCCGGCGGGTCGAATTCGCGCAGCGAGCCGAAGCTCGCGTCGTGCCGGAACAGGTGGTTCAGCGCGCGGCGCGCGTTCACGGGCCCCATGCCCTTCAGCAGCTGCAGCACGCGAAAGCCCGCCATCGCGTTGCGCGGATTGTCGATCCAGCGCAGGATCGCGAGCAGGTCCTTGACGTGCGCGGCCTCGAGGAACTTCAGGCCGCCGTACTTGATGAACGGAATCTTGCGCCTCGAGAGCTCGACCTCGAGCAGGTCGCTGTGGCTCGCGGAGCGGAACAGCACCGCCTGGCGGCGCAGCGTCACGTTGGCCTCGCGCGCCTTCAGCACCTGCGTGCAGACATACTCGGCCTGCGTCGGCAGGTCGTCGACGGTGACGAGCCGCGGCCGCGAGCCCGCGCCGCGCAGCGACAGCAGGTGTTTCCTGAACTGCTTGGGCGCCTCGGCCATCAATGCGTTCGACACGTCGAGCACGGCCTGCGTCGAGCGGTAGTTCTGCGCGAGCGCGATGACCTCGGCCCGCGGCGTGAAGCGGTCCGGGAACTCGAGGATGTTCTCGACCGTGGCGGCGCGGAACGAATAGATCGCCTGCGCATCGTCGCCGACCACGGTGAGGCCGTTGCCGTCGGGGCACAGGCCGTAGAGGATGCCCGCCTGCAGGCGGTTCGTATCCTGGTATTCGTCGACGAGCACGTGGTCGAAATGCGTGGCGACGTGCCGCGCGAGCTTCGGCTCGCTCATCAGAATGTGCCAGTAGAGCAGCAGGTCGTCGTAGTCGAAGACCGCGAACTTCTGCTTGCGCTCGACATAGGTGCGAAAGAGCTTCGTCAGGTCCTCTTCCCACTGCGCGCACCACGGGAACTGCCGCGCGAGCGTGTCGGCGAGCGACAGCTGCGTGTTGACGCGGTGCGAATAGATCGCGAGGCAGGTGTCCTTGCGCGGGAAGCGCTGCTCCTTCGACGCGAGGCCGAGCTCCTGGCGGATGCCGTCGATCAGGTCGGCCGAATCGGCGCGATCAACCACCGAGAACTGCGGATCGAGCCCGAGCTGGCGCGCGTAGTGGCGCAACAGCCGGTTGCCGACCGAGTGAAAGGTGCCCGCCCAGCCGAGGCGCTGCAGGATCGTCTGGCTGACGCCGCCGAGCGCGTCGTTGAGCGCGATCTTCGCCACCTCGTGGGCGCGGCGGCGCATCTCGAGCGCGGCACGGCGCGTGAAAGTGAGCATCAGGATGCGCGCGGGATCGACGCCGTGCATCGCGAGGTGCGCGACGCGGTGCGCGAGCGTATTGGTCTTGCCGGTGCCCGCGCCGGCAACGATCAGCAGCGGGCCCGCGCTGAAGCCCCGCTGCGGCGCCGGTTCCCCGTAGGTCACGGCCCGGCGCTGGGCCGCGTTCAGCTTCTCGAGGTGCGCGCTCGTCGACATGACCGCGCAATATACGATCCGCCGCCGCAGTTGTCCCGCCCGGCCGATTGCCGGATCATGCGCACCGTGACCAGGAACACGAAGGCGCGCTACCGCGCCCAGCCGAAGCACCTGACCGCGCTGCGCCTGCCGCTGCCGTCGCGGCGCGCGCTGCCCGCGGACCTGCGCAAGTATTTTGCGGTCTGCGAGCAGAAGATCGGCTTCCTGCCGAACGTGCTCGCCGCCTACAGCTTCGACATCGTCAAGCTGCGCGCCTTCATCGGCATGTACAACGACCTGCTGCTCGGCGAGTCGCGGCTCTCGAAGCTCGAGCGCGAGATGATCGCGGTGGTCGTGTCGGCGGCGAACCGCTGTTTCTACTGCCTGACCGCGCACGGCCAGGCGGTGCGCGAGCTGTCCGGCGACCCGTCGCTCGGCGAGCTGCTCGTGATGAACTACCGCAGCGCGCGGCTGCCGGCGCGCCAGCGCGCGATGCTCGACTTCGCCCACAAGCTGACCGTGACGCCGGCCGAGGTCGGTGCGGCCGACCGCCGCCGCCTGGCGCGCGCCGGCTTCAGCGCGCGCGACATCTGGGACATCTCGGCCGTGACCGGCTTCTTCAACATGACCAACCGCCTCGCCGGCGCGGTCGACATGATGCCCAATGCCGAATACCACGCGCAGTCGCGCTGACGCCGGCGCACGCGCGACGCTGGTCGCGAGCGAGACGAAGTTCCGCGGCCGCATCGTCACCGCGAACGTCGAGGTCGTCGACCTGCCGGGCGGGCACCGCGCGACGCTCGACATCATCCACCATCCGGGCGGCGCGGCGGTCGTCGCGCTCGACCGGCGGCTGCAGGTCTGCCTGCTGCGCCAGTACCGCCACGCGGCCGGCGGCTGGGTCCGCGAGCTGCCCGCCGGCAAGCTCGAGCCGGGCGAGGCGCCTCTGCTCACCGCGCAGCGCGAGCTCGTCGAGGAAGCCGGCACGCGCGCGGCGCAGTGGTCGGCGCTCGGCACGATGCTGAGCTCGCCAGGCGTGCTCACCGAGACGGTGCACCTGTTTCTCGCCACCGGGCTCGAGGCGACCGAAGCGCAACCGGAGGCGGGCGAGGTGCTGACGGTCGAGTGGCTCGCGCTCGACGAGGCCTGTCGCCTCGCGCTCGACGGCACGATCGACGACGCGAAAACCTGCGTGGGTCTGCTGCGCGCCGCCGCGCGGCTCGGGATGTGACGCGCGTCGCGGCTTGGCAAGCGCGGCGCGCGGCGCCGGCGCCGCCGGCGTTAGCATCGCAACTGCGTGGCTGAGCAACCGAAAAACCGCCCTTCCGGCCAGCGTCCCCGGACTCTCGAGGTCGAGGACTACCGCAGCGAGAAGAGCACCAATCCGTACGACCGTGTCGACATCGCCGGCAGGCCCGACACGCCCGGCACCGGCACGACCCGGCGCGACCTGCGCAAGCTCTCCGAGTGGATCAAGCTGAAGCGCGAGATGGAAGCGCGCAAGCAGCGCGGCGAGGACGAGCCGGACTGAGCCGCTACGCGCAGCGCTCGATATGCGCGAGCTTGCGTGTCTCGTTGAGCCGGTAGAAGCGGCGCAGCTCCGCCAGCATGTCGCGCCAGGTCCCGTCCGCGGGCCGCTGCAGCCTCGCCTCCATGCGCCGGCAGAACCGGCCCGCATAGGCGCTCGCCCGCCGATAGAGCTCCGCCCGCTGCGGCGGCAGGCGCGGATCGATCCGCGCGCGCGCGAACAGCAGCCGGTGCAGCTCGCGCGGGAAATGCTCCGGATGCTGCCGGCGAAGCAGCCACAGCGTCGCCACGTACTTGTCGATCTCGGCCTGCGTCTCGAGCTCGAGGCGCGACACCTCGCGATCGTGACCGGCATGGAACGCGAGATAGTGGAAATGGCTCACGCCCTCGAGCGCGGTCCACCAGTCGGCGAGGTTCGCGCCGTCCAGGCGCGCGAGCGGGTCGGCCTCGGCGAGACGCGCGAGCACGTGCGCATCGACGTACAGCGCGATTGCCATGTCCTCGCCGTCGCGCGCGACGAGCAGCTGCTCGTCGCTGACGGCCGCGACATCGGCCGCCAGCGCGACGGCGTGCGGATCGGTCACCAGGAAATCGTGCACGTCGTGCGCGAGCGGCACGTCGTAGATGCCGGCGAGCAGCTCCTGCAGCGCGGTCAGCCGCATGCGCGGGCCGCCGTCAGTGCCGGAACGCCGTGCGCGCCGCCGCCGACGGCGCGACGCCGAGCTTCGACAGCAGCCGCTGCGCGCGCCGGCTGCCGGTCGCGAGCCACAGTTCGTAGAGGCGCAGGATGTCGCGGTCGCTGTGCTGGTAGCCCGATTCGCTGACCTCGTTCAGCGCATCGACCAGCTGCTGGAACTTCGCCGCGAGCTCGCCGAACACCGGCCCGAGCGAGTGCTGCCCGGTGCGCCTGACCGCATCGGACAGCGTGCCGTAGGCGCGGCCGCCCATCGCGATGTGGTAGTCGATGTCGACCAGCTTGCGCGCGAAGCCCTGCGCGAAGAAGCCGGCGACGAACAGCGACACGTCGCCGAGCCGCTGCAGGCCGGCGCAGCGCTGCTGCGTCGTGCGCGCCTCGAGCGCCTCGGTCAGCAGCACGACGAGCGGCCGCAGCCGCGGGCCCTCCGGCGTCTGGTCGAACAGCGCCTCGGAGCGCGCGAACAGCGTCAGCATGTTCACGACGTACTGTTCGGTCTGGCCGCCGATCTCGACGTGCTGGTGCAGCAGCGCATCGCGCACCGCATCGCGGAAGAACTCGCGCAGACTGTGTACCGCGACGACCGCGGCCGGCTGACGTGTATTCGACATGCTGCCAAGACTCCACACGCGGCCGCGTGCAGGCAAGTGTGCGACGTCACGGTTCTGAATTGGCAGCCGAGCGACTAGACTGCTGATTGCGACGGGGGTCACAACGCATGACGCGCTATCAATGGCTGGTGCTCGCAGCCGCATGGCTCGGCTGGGGCTTCGACGTATTCGACGCGCTGCTGTTCAATTTCGTGGCGCCGAACACCGTGCCGACGCTGCTCGGGCTCGACCGCGGCAGCGATGTCGCGCGCGACGCGACCGTGCTGTGGACCGGCATCCTCTCCTCGATCCTGCTGGTCGGCTGGGCCGCGGGCGGCGTGCTGTTCGGCTGGTACGCCGATCGCTACGGGCGGCGGCGTGCGCTGTTCGTCACGGTCGCGCTGTACGCGGTCGGCACCGCGCTGTGCGCCGCATCGATGAACATGGGGCAGCTCGTGCTCTTTCGCGCGCTCGCGAGCCTCGGCATCGGCGGCGAGTGGGCCGTCGGTGCCGCGCTCGTCGCCGAAAGTGTGCCCGAGAGCCGGCGGGTGTTCGCCGGCACGCTGCTCTACACGGCCTCGCCGATCGGCCTGCTGCTCGCGGGCGCCGTGAACTACCAGGTCGCGGGCGTCTGGTTCGCCGACGATCCGGCCAACTCCTGGCGCTATGTGTTCCTGTGCGGGCTCGCGCCGGTCGCGCTCGCGTTCGCGGTGCGCGCGTTCATCCACGAGCCGCAGGCCTGGACGCAGGCGCGCCGCACGACGGCGCCGCCATCGCCGCGCGAACTGTTCGCGCCGGACGTGCGACACGCGACGCTGGTGGGCTTTCTCGTCTCGGTGGCGGGGCTGCTGACCTGGTGGGCCTGCAACGCCTTCGTGCCGCTGCTCGGCGCATGGCTTGCGGCCGAACATGCGCCGGCGCTCGTCGAACGGTGGAAGACGATGGCCGCCAATGCGTTCAATCTCGGCGGCCTCGTCGGCGCGCTCGCCGCGGTGCCGCTCGCGCACTGGCTCGGACGGCGCGCGATGTTCACGACCTATTTCCTGTATTCGGCGATCGCGATCGTCGTGACCTTCGGCCTCGATCTTGCGCCGGAGCTGCGCATCCGGCTGCTGTTCTGCGTCGGCCTCGGCGTCTACGGCATCTTCAGCACCTATGTGTTCTACCTGCCGGAGCTCTTCCCGGCCCGGCTGCGGGCGAGCGGCGCAGGATTCTGCTACAACATCGGCCGCATCTTCGCGGCGCTCGGACCGCTGGCCGTCGGCATCGTGACCGCGCGCGCCGACGGCTCCTCGTCGGCACTGCTCGCGACGATGCTCTGGGTCGCGGTGATCCCGCTCGCCGCGGCACTGTTCTCGCCGTGGCTCGTGATCGAAACCCGCGGCC
Organism: Steroidobacteraceae bacterium; assembly: GCA_019634915.1. GTDB lineage: Bacteria > Pseudomonadota > Gammaproteobacteria > Steroidobacterales > Steroidobacteraceae > CADEFQ01. The sequence continues at coordinate 112,838 of JAHCAN010000005.1, forward strand.
AGGCACTCAAATGACAGGAGGCTGAAGATGCTGTCGATTCTCGCCCTCGCGACGCTCGCCGCGACCCCGTTCACGGCCGAGGATCTGGTCGCGCTGCATCGCGTGAGCGATCCGCAGGTCTCGCCCGACGGGCGCCACGTCGCCTACGTGATGCGCGAGACCGATCTCGCCGCCAACCGCGGCCGCACCGATCTGTGGCTGCTCGATCTCGGCGCGCGCGACGCCGCGCCGCGCCGGCTTACGCAGGACCCGGCCAGCGACTCGAGCCCGCGCTGGGCCGCCGATGGCCGCAGCCTCTATTTCCTGTCGACGCGCTCCGGCAGCTCGCAGGTCTGGCGCCTGTTGCTGGACGGCGGCGAGCCGCTCGCGGTCACGCAGCTGCCCGAGGACGTCGGTACATTCAGGTTGTCACCGGACGGCAAGCGCATCGTGTTCAGCATGCGCGTGGCACCCGCGAAGCCCGCGGGCGCCGGGCAGGATGCGGCCGCCGGCGCGGCGCCGCCGGATCGCGCGAGCGCTTCCGGCCTGCTCTTCGACCGGCTGTTCATTCGCCATTGGGACACGTGGTCCGACGGCTCGCGCTCGCACCTGTTCTCGGCGACGCTCGAACCGGCCGGCGGCATCGGCACGCCGGTCGACCTGTCGCAGGGTCTCGACGGCGACGTACCGTCGAAGCCCTTCGGCGGCGACGAGGAGTACGCGATCTCGCCCGACGGCCGGCGCGTCGTGTTCAGCGTGCGCATCGCGGGCCGTACCGAGGCCTGGTCGACCAACTTCGACCTGTACGAGGTGCGCATCGACGGCAGCGCGCCGCCGGCGAATCTCACCGCCGCGAACGCCGCCTGGGACACGCAGCCGGTGTTTCTCGGCAACGGCGATCTCGCCTGGCTCGCGATGGATCGGCCGGGCTTCGAAGCCGACCGTTTCCAGATCGTCGTCAGGGACACGAAGCGCGGCACCGCGAAGTCGATCACCGCCGGCTGGGACCGCTCGGTGTCGAGACTCGGCGTCACGGCCGACGGCAGGCGGCTGCTCGCGACCGCCGACGACACCGGCCAGCATGCGCTGTTCGCGATCGACCCGTCGACGGGCAAGCCGACGAAGCTCGTCGGCGAGGGCTATGTCGACGGCTACTCCGGGGCGCGCGCAGGCGTCGTGTTCAGCTGGGCGAGCCTCGGCGCACCGGCCGATCTGTGGTATCTGCCGGACGGCGGCGAGCCGGCGCGGCTCACTGGCGTGAACGCCGCACGACTCGCCGCGCGCACGCTCGGCGACTATGCGCAGTTCAGCTTCAAGGGCTGGAACGACGAGATCGTGCACGGCTACGTGATGAAGCCAGCCGGCTTCGTGCCGGGCAGGAAATACCCGATCGCCTTCATCGTGCACGGCGGGCCGCAGTCGAGCTACGGCAACGGGTGGAGCTATCGCTGGAACCCGCAGGTCTACGCGGGCCACGGCTACGGCGTCGTGTTCATCGATTTCCACGGCTCGACCGGCTACGGCCAGGCATTCACCGATTCGATCAGCGGCGACTGGGGCGGCAAGCCGCTGGTCGATCTGCAGAAGGGACTCGCGGCGGCGATCGCGGACTTCGACTGGCTCGACGGCGAGCGCGCCTGCTCACTTGGCGCGTCCTACGGCGGCTATATGCAGAACTGGATCGCCGGCAACTGGCCCGACCGGTTCCGCTGCATCGTCAACCACGACGGCATCTTCGACAACCGCTCGATGTACTACTCGACCGAGGAACTGTGGTTCCCCGAATGGGAGAACGGCGGCCCGTACTTCGAGGACCCGACGACCTACGAGCGCTGGGATCCGTCGCGCTTCGTGCAGCACTGGCGTACGCCGATGCTCGTGATCCACGGCGCGAAGGACTACCGCGTGCCCGACACGCAGGGCATCGCGACGTTCACCGCGCTGCAGCGGCGCGGCATCGAATCGAAGCTGCTGTACTTCCCGGACGAGAACCACTGGGTGCTGAAGCCGGTGAACAGCCTGCAGTGGCACGCCACGGTGCTCGACTGGCTCGACGCGCACCTGCGGGAGGATGCGGCGCGCCAGGCCCGCGCCGGCGGTTAGCGGCGGCGGTTGTAGGGATCGTAGCCGCCGCTCTTGTCGTCCTCGATCTTGAGCTCGTGATCGTCCTCGATCTTGAGCTCCGGCGCCTCGAGGCGCTTCAGCAGCTTCGAGGTGCTCTCGAGCGCGAACACGCCGGTCGCTACCGCAATGTCCCAGACGGCATTGCCGCGCTCGTCGTGCCGTACGCGGCCGGACCCACCCTCGCCGGGCGCCGCGGCAGTCGGCCGCGCCGGGGGGACCGGCTTCGACGCCGCGGGCGGGCCCGACTTCGGCGCCGCGGGCGGCGGTGGCTTCGGCACCGCCTGCTCCGCCTCGCCGGCCTCCCGGGCCCGCATCTGTTTCATCCGCAGTGCACGCAGCCGCTGCGTCGTGTCGTCGAGCTTGCGGATCGTGCGTGAAATGAAACTCATCGCCGCATGCTCAATGTGAGCCCGACTTGACGAAGCGTTCGAGCGCCTCGTCTTCGCGCCCGCCGATCATGCGCCCGGCGGCATCGAACCAGCGCTCGGCGCGCGCGTAGTCGTCGGCGGTGAGTTCCGCACGCGCCTCGAGGAACGCAAGGCCCCCGCCGGGCCGCGTCGCGCGGCAGTGCGCCCTGTCGTTCGTGCCGACGAAGCGCTCGCCGTCCTTGACCCACAGCATCTCGCAGCCCGCCATCACCTTCAGGTCCTGCTCCATCAGGCTCTTGAACAGCTCGGGATGCTGCACGCCCGCGCGCCAGCGGCCGGGATCGGCGAGCTGGTAGCTCGCCTGCACGATCTGCCGGTCGATCACGTCGAAGGCGATGATGCGCTGGGCGAGCATCTGGCGGTGGCTGTCGGTCGCCGATTCCTCGGCGAAGAACACATGGTCGCTCAGGAACGGCGCGTAGACCGGAACGAAGGCGATGTCGGCGGCGTCGCGCGCGTAGGTCCCGGGCAGCCAGGTCGCGAGCTCGCCGAGTTCGGCCTTGCGCAGCTCCTCGGTATTCGAGCAGGCCGCGAGCAGCACGGCACAGAGCAGCGCGGCACAACGTTCAGTCATAGAACACCCGCCATTCCGCCCGGTAGCCGAGCCCCAGGCCGATGATACGCTCGAGCAGCTCGCCGTAGCCGATACCGGCGGCGAGGGCTGACTGCGCGAAATCCTCCTCCTCGGAGAGGTTCGGGTTCGCGTTCGCCTCGAGCACGAACATCCGCCCGTCCGGCGCGAGCCGGAAGTCCATGCGCGCATAACCCGACAGCCCGAGCGCGCGGTAGATGCGCCGCGACAGCGCATCGAGCCGGCTGACGATCTCGCGCGGCAGTTCGTCGGCCGCGCGCGTCGTGATGCCGTATTTCTTCTGGTAGCGGCGGTCCCACTTGACCTTGCGGGTCGCGATCGCCGACAGCGAATCGGGCATCGAGCCGAACACCATCTCCCAGACCGGCAGGCGCGTCAGGCGGTCGTTGCCGAGCACGCCGACGTACAGCTCCTGGCCCTCGATGAACTCCTCGACGAGCGCGTTCGAGCCGATCTGCTCGTGCACGAAGCCGACGCGCTCGCGCAGCTTCGCCTCGTCCTCGACCACCGACGCCTGGGCGATGCCGAGCGAGGCGTCCTCGGTGGTCGACTTGACGAACAGCGGGAACTTCAGCCTCTTCGGCAATTTGAACTTGACGCCCTTCCTGAACACCGCGAACTGCGGCGACGGGATGCGGTGATAGGCGAACAGCTGCTTGCAGATCGACTTGTCGCGCGACAGCAGCAGGCCGCGCGGGTTCGAGCCGGTGTAGGGCTGGCGCATCAGCTCGAGGAAGGCGACGACGTGCTGGTCGTAGGTGACGATGCCGTCGAACTCCTCGAGCAGGTTGAAGACGATGTCCGGCCGCCAGTCGGTGATCGCCGCGCGCAGCTCGCTCAGCGTGTCGAGCACGCCGAGGCAGCGCACTTCGTGGCCGGCCGACTTCAGGTTCGAGATGACGTCGTATTCGGTGCGCCATTCCCCGATCTGCTTCTCGGAATGGCCGTCGAGGCTGTCGGGCGGCACGAGGGTCGCGTGGACGACGACCAGCACCCTGAGTTTTTTCATAGCCTCATCTGGGGGCTGGTACTGTCGACGTAGAGCCGCACGACGCGCGACAGCACCCAGCGCGCATTGCGCAGCGCGTCGCGCCGGCTGCCGCGCGGATAGAGCCTCAGCTGCTCACTGCGTTCGATGATCATGCGCAATATCTGGATCGCACTATAGCGCGCGACGCCCTGTTCGCGCACCACCGCGTCGATGAGCTCGCGGCGCGCGGCGCGGATCAGCGTGCTCGCGCGCGGCGTCGTGCGCCGCGGGCGATTCGGCGTGAACGCCTTCGAGAGCAGCACGTCGGCGAGGCCGCGGCGGTACTGGTTGTGGCGCTCGATCTTCTCGGCATAGTGCTCGCCGAGCGTGCGCGTCAGCGTGTCGATCGGTTCGATGCGCGTGCGCGAGCGCACGGCCGGGCGCCGGCCGCGCAGCTCGCTCATCAGCTCGTCGACGAGCTCGAGCTTCTGGAACGCGGGCCAGTCCGCGTAGCTGCGCCGCCACGACGAATTCGGCGTCAGCCACACCGCGAAGGTCTCGGCGAAATCCTCGGTCGGATGCGCCTGCGCATACCAGTCGCCGAGGTGCTGCACGTAGCGGCGGCTGCCGGGCCGCGCGCGGTAGCGGTCGGGGTAAGGCAGCGAGGCGGGGCCGAAGGTCTCGCGCCAGCGCTTGCGCCGGCGCAGCCGGTACGCGGTGTCGAGCGCGTGCCCGGCCTCGTGGCGCAGGATGCGCCTGAGCCATTGCGCGTTGCCGCCCTCGACGTGCTTCATCATCGTGCGCTCGAGCCGCTCGAGGCGCGGATGGGCGAGATAGAACGGGATCGAGATGCCCGGCACGCCGTCGGGCGAGAACCACTCCTCGCCGATCCACGCGTGCGGGCGGAAGTGGATGCCGCGCCGTGCGAGATCGGTGTACAGGCGCCGCAGGTGGCGCGCGAGCGGCGTGCGCTCGATCTTCAGGTGGAGATCGCAGAAGCGCATCGCGAGCAGATCCTCGTCGCCGAGACGCGCCCACGCGACCGCGCGCCGCCGGCGCCGGGCAGCCGCCACCGGCACGCGATGGCGCGCAGTTCCGTGTGCCTTGCGACTCGCGGTCGGCATCGGTTGGGGATCCTCGGACGGTGACCGGCTCAGGATAACACCCTGCCCCGGGGTTGCGGGGCCGGTGGGCGCGGGAGCCGCGGGGTTTGCCCCGTCCTTTTCCTCGCGTGGAGATCGCCGAGGCACGGCGGGCAAAGCGAGGCGCTCCGCGACGGTTCTGCTGCCGCAGTTCAAATTCCCGCCGAGCGCCGCCGTGCCGAGGGTACGTCGCCGCAGGCGACGCGATCGACCCGCGAGGCGGCGGACGGAGCAAGCCTCGCTGCGCCCGCGTCTGCCATCGTCTCAGCCCCCTCACGCCTGCCGGCGTCTCAACCGGCCAGCGCCTCCAGGGCCCTCGCCAGCAGCCGGTCGGCGAAATCGACGATCAGCTCCCGCCCGACGAGGCTCGCGCTCCAGGCCGCCGGAAGCGCCGCGGCGCCGTAATGGGCCCCGGCAAGCTGGCCGAAGGCGGCGGTCAGGGCGTCCGAATCGCGGCCGCGGTTCGCGCACAGCAAGGCGCCTTCGCGAAACGACGCGGTCGACTCGAAGGCCGCGAGCGCGCCGCCGAGCACGTCGAGCGCCGTCGACTGCGCCGGCGCCGGCGCATCGAGCGCACGGCGGTAGCCGCCTGAGGCGACTGCCGCGACTTCGGCGCGCAGCGTGCCGCCGCCGCCGAGCTCGTGCACCGCGCGCAGGATCGCCGGCCTGTCGCGCCCCACCAGCGCCCCGTGCAGCGCAGTCGCGAGCACGCGGCAGGCGTCGAGCACGAGCGGCGCCTGGCAGGTGGTGCGCGCGAGCTCGGCCGCGGCGGCGATCGCCGCGGGCGGATCGGCCAGCTCGTACATCACGGCCGGCGCGAGGCGGGTCAGCGGCTCCGGGTCGAGCTGCGCGGGATCGTGCGAGCCCGGATAGCGCTGCGGCCGCCAGCGCGCGGCGGCCAGCGCGCGCGTGACACCCGCGGTGATGCCGACGCACTGGCCGGTCGCGGACAGGTAGCCGTCGCGCTGCCAGCGCCCGAAGCGCTCGACCTGGTCGAGCGGATCCGCGCCGCCACGCTCGAGGAAGCTGTCGGCGACGCACAGCGCCATCGCGGTGTCGTCGCTCCACGCGCCGCGCGGCAGGTCGAAAGGCCCGCCGCCGAGCAGATCGCCGACCGGCGTGAAGCTGCCCGGCTTGCGGTACTGCGTCGCGGCCGCGAGTGCGTCTCCTGCCGCGAGGCCGAGCAACGCGCCGGTGTACCGGTCGCGCAGTGCACGCGTCGCGGCCATCGCGTCGTCGTCGAGTGTCGGGTCGAGCACCGCCGGCCAGTGGTACACGAAGTCGCGCTGCTCGTCGGTCTCCGGGATCGACGGCCACGAGCGCGAGCGCGCGCTGCCCGCCCAGAGCACGTTCAGCGCATCGAGTGCCGCGTCGCCACGCCCGCCATGCTGCGCGAGGTGGCAGCCGACGACGGTGCCGGTGCGGCCGATGCCGGCGCGGCAGTGCAGGTAGAGCCGGCGCCCCTCGCCGAGCAGCTCGTCGATCACCGCGATGATCTCGCTCATGTGCCAGGGCTCGAGCGGCAGGCCGTGATCGGGAATCGGCTTTCTGACGTGCAGCGTGCCGCGCGCGAGCTCCGCCGCGTAGGCCGGCAGCTCGCCCGGCTGGGTCAGGTCGACGAAGGTGTCGATGCCGAGCGCGCCGAGCGCCGTGAGGCGCGCGCGTGTTTCGTCGCGCGTCGGTCCGCCCGGATATTCCCCGGCCAGCCAGCGATCCTGCTGCACCCAGTACGCGTTCGGGAACGGCAGTGCGATCACTGCGGCGGGCGGGCGGGCGAGGCGAAATCGTGCAACCGCGGATCGGCGAGATGCGCCGGCTCGACGTGCGTCAGCGCCGAGAAGATCGACGCGACGCGCCCCGGATGCTCGCGCTCCCAGCCCTCGAGCATGCGCTTGACGACGAGGCGCTGCATGTTGTCCTGCGAACCGCAGAGCCGGCATGGAATGATCGGGAACGCGCGCGCGCGCGCATAGCGGCCGATCTCGCGCTCGGGCACGTACGCGAGCGGGCGGATCACGACGTTGCGGCCGTCTTCCGCGACGAGCTTCGGCGCCATCGCCTTCAGCCGTCCGCCGTGGAACAGGTTCAGGAACAGCGTCTCGACGATGTCGTCGCGATGGTGGCCGAGCGCGATCTTCGTGTAGCCGTGCTCGGCCGCGTAGCGGTACAGCGCGCCGCGGCGCAGGCGCGAGCACAGTCCGCACATCGTGCGCCCCTCCGGAATCACGCGCTTGACGACGCTGTAGGTGTCCTGCTCGATCTGGTGGAACGGCACGCCGAGCTCATGGCAGTACGCCGGCAGCACGTCCGCCGGGAAGTCCGGCTGCTTCTGGTCGAGATTGACCGCGGCCAGCTCGAACGGCACCGGCGCACTGCGCTGCAGCGAGTGCAGCATGTCGAGCAGCGTGTAGGAATCCTTGCCGCCCGACAGGCAGACCATGACCCTGTCGCCCGCCTCGATCATCCGGTAGTCGGCGATCGCCTTGCCGACGAGCCCGCGCAGCTGCGCGGCGAGTCGCTTCGACGTGCTCGAATCGAGAGCTTGCGTGG
>JAHCAN010000050.1 GCA_019634915.1 Steroidobacteraceae bacterium
TCAGTGGCACGCTGACGAGTGAGGCGAGCACGCCGATCGCGAGCATCGCGTTCGCGACGACGGTGTCGAGCCCGTGCTCCTCGGCGAGGATCGCCGCGGAAACCATCGGCCCCATCGCGGCCTGCAGCACGCCCACCGTGAGCAACAGGCCGCCGGCGCCGACCGCGATGCCGAGCAGCCAGACCAGGGCCGGCGCGGCCACGAGCTTCCAGCCGAGGCCGATGCCCACCGCCTGCAGCTGCGCGGCATCGATCCGCCAGCGCAGCTGCAGGCCGATCGCGAGCAGCGCGAGCGGCGAGAGCGTGGCGCCCGCGAGGCGCAGCACGAGATCGAGGCCCTCCGGCCAGCCGCCGAGCCGCCCGGCAAGGAACCCGACGATGCAGGCAAGGAACGGCGGGAACAGCGCGATGCGCCGGATCAGCGCACCGGCGTGCGCGCGCTCGCCGCCGTACCACGACGCGATGATCACGCCGCCGGTCGACAGCGCGATGAAGCAGCCGAGCTGATCGGCCACCGCCGCGAACGGCAAGGCCTCGGGCCCGCGCAGCGCGGCGATCAGCGGATAGCCCGTGAAGGCCGTATTGCCGAGTCCGGCGACCAGCGCGAGCGCGCCGATACGCGCGCGCGACCAGCCATAGTGCGCGCCGGCGATCGCGGCCACGGCCCAGCCGCCGAAGAACACGAGCCACATCGCGGCAACCAGGAACCACAGCTCGCGCTCGAGTGCGAGCCGCGGCAGCAGCGTCAGCACCAGTGCCGGCAGCGCGATGCGCAGGATCCACCAGTTCAGGGCGCGGGCCAGACGCCCGGGCCGCGGAATCAGCTGCGCGGCGAGGACACCCGCGACGAGGCATGCGGCGAGCAGTGCGATACCGGTCATGGCGTCCGGTCAGGCAAGCTGCCCGTCGATGATCTCGATCTGGCGATCGGCGCCGGTCGCGAAGTGATCGTCGTGGGTGACGGCGATGACCGTGCGGTCATGGGAACGTACCAGCTCCTTCAGGATGTCCTTCACGTTGATGCTCGACTTCGAATCGAGCGCGCCGGTCGGCTCGTCGGTGAGGATGATCGGCGGGTCATTCGCCAGCGCGCGTGCGATCGCGACGCGCTGGCGCTGTCCGCCGGAGAGCTGCGAGGGGCGCTTGTGTTCGTGCCCGCCGAGCCCGAGGTCCCGCAGCAGCTGCAGGGCCCGCTGGCGCTGGGCTTCGTGGGGAAGCCGGCCGAGCCGGCGCATCGGCAGGCGCACGTTGTCGAATGCGGAAAACTCCGCCAGCAGGAAGTGGAACTGGAACACGAAGCCGAGCTTCGCGAGGCGCGTGGCGGCGAGCCGGTCCTCGTCATAGCCGGTCGTGTCCTCGCCCTCGAGCAGCAGCGTGCCCGATGTCGGCTGGTCCAGCAGGCCGAGCAGGTAAAGCAGCGAGGACTTGCCCGAGCCGGACGGGCCCTTGATGACGACGAACTCGCCGCGATCGATGCTGAGCGAGACGTCCCGCACCAGCGTCACCGGCACCTCGCCCGGCAGCGTGCGGATCAGGTTTCGCGCGACGAGCAGCGCGCTCACGCCGCACCGCGCAGGATCGCCACCGGCGCGAGACGCGCGCCACGGCGCGCGGGCAGGTAGGTGGCGGCGAGCGCCGACAGCATCGCGAACAGCATCGCCAGCACGAACTGGCTCCAGCCCCAGTACACGGGCAGGTTGACCGGGTCCGATTCGCCCGGGACCGTCAGGCGCACCTGTCCCGTCACCCACATCAGGCCGCTGCCGGCGAGGAAGCCGAGCACGCTGCCGGCTGCGCCGACCACGAGCCCCTCGATCAGGAAGACGAGCTCGATGTCGCCGGCGCGAAAGCCCATCGACTTCAGGATCGCGATGTCGCGCGTCTTCTCCATGATCACGCTCGAGATCACGTTGTAGATGCCGAACGACGCAACCAGCAGGATCGCGCTGACGACCGTGTACATGATCACGTTGCGCACCAGCAGCGTCGACAGGATGTCTTCGCTCGCCTCCTGCCACGACACCGACTTGTAGCCGGTGAGGCGCTCGATGTGCGCCGCCGTGGCGCGTGCCGCGTACGGATCCTCGAGGCGGGCGATGATCGTATTGGCGACGTTCGGGCGGTTCAGCAGCGCCTGCACGCGGGCCAGTTGCGCAAAGCCCTGGGTCTCGTCATAGACGGCGCGGCCGGTGTGGAACAGGCCCACGATCCGCATCACCCGCACGTTGCCGACCGGCGAGACCACCGAAACCGTGTCGCCCATCGAGAGCGAGAGTTTGCGTGCCAGCGCCCGGCCGATGATGATGCCGTTCGGGTCCGCGTCGATCGCGTCGAGCGAACCCGCGACGATGTCCTCCTCGATCGTCGTGACATTCTTCATGCGGGCCGGCTCGATTCCCGACAGCGTGATCGCCTCGTCGCGGCCCGCGAAGCTGAAGATCACCTGGCCGGCGAGCACCGGCGCGGCGCGCAGGCCGGGAATCGCATCGATCTGGCCGAGTCGCCGTTTGTACTGGCGGATGCCGCGCCGCTCGGTGAGCGGCTTGACGTGCAGCACGCTGACGGCGCCCCCCGGATGGCGCAGCACCGCGGGCTGGACCGTCGGCTCGCGGAATTCGTCCGATACCGTGATGTGCGGCGTGCTGTCGACGAGGCGTGCGATGAAGTCCAGTTCGGAGCCGCGCATCAGTGACGATACGGCGAGGAAGAACGCGACGCCGAGCACGACGCCGAGCAGGGAGGCGACGGTCTGCCTGCGCCGCGTACGCAGGTGGCTCCAGGCGATGTCGAAGTGCAGCAGCACGGGGCGCGGCGGGCGCGTCAGTCCGCGGTCCGGAACCGGTCGCCGGGCGCGATGTCGGCGGGCGGCGCGACGATCAACTGCTCGTCGCCCGCAAGTCCGCTGCGGATCTCGGTCTGCAGGGTGCCGACCACGCCGGTCTCGACCGGCAGGCGCGCCGCACGCCCGCCGTCGATCGTCCACACGGCGCCGTCCACCACTGCGGAGGAGGGCACGAGCAGCGCATCGTCACGCTGCGCGAGCACGATGTTGGTTTCGGTCGTCATGCCGATATGCAGCGGCGGGTCGCCCTCGAGCGCGATGCGCACGCGATAGCTCCGCGCCACCGAATCGCCGCGTGGCGTGATCTGCTCGACGCGCCCGTCGAACACGCGGTCCGGGAAGGCATCGGTGCGGATCAGCACCGGCAGTCCCGGCTGCACGCGCGGCAGGTCTTCCTCGTCGACGTCGGCCGTGATGCGCAGCGGCGCAGGGCCCGCCATGTGGAAGATCACCTGGTTCACCGCGATGTACTCGCCGACCTCGCCGTCGCGCCGCGTGATCTGTCCGGCGCTCGGCGCGACGAGGCGCATGTAGCCGAGCTGCTCGCGCGCGCGCCGCAGCGCTGCGTCGGCCGCATCCAGGTCGGTGCGCGACTTCTCGAGCGCATCGGCCGAGACCAGCGCGCTCGCGCGCAGCTTCACGTTGCGCTCGTACTGCGAGCGCGCATAGGCTGCATGCGCAGCGAGCTCGGCCGCGGCCGCGTCGAGGTCGGTGTCCTCGAGCCGCGCGAGCAGCTGGCCCTTGCGCACCTCGGCGCCTTCGTCGACCAGCAGCTCGACCAGGTGCCCGCCGGCGCGCGGCGCGATGCGGATCTCGAGGCCCGGCTCGACGACACCGGTCGCGTAGACCGCCTCGACCGCCGGGCCACGTGTCGGCGTCGCGATCGCGACCTGCGGGGGCTGCGTGGCGCGGTAAACGGCGAAGCCCGCGACGAGCAGGAACAGCAGTACGGTCAGAGCCAGGAGGGTGCGGCGCATCCGCAACAGTCTAGCAATCCGTCCGGGCGTCGCGATGCGCGCGTGTGAGATGGATCAATCTGCGGATTCGGCGCCCGCGGCCACCCAGGCAAGATCGGCGCCCGAGACTTTGGTGACGTCGAAGCGCTTCGCCGCGGCGGCCATGCGGGTCAGCGCCTGCGCGATCGGCATCGCGGGGCCCGTGTCGCCCTTCTTCGCCTTGTGGAAGCGGACCGGGTTGATACGTGCAATCACGTAGTTGCGCAGGTACGGCGACTTCAGGCCGCGGGCCTGCAGCGCGCCGACGATGCGCTTCACGTCCGCTTCGATGCCGGTGAGCCGGGCGGCCCAGGCCTGGCGATCGCGCAGCGTGGTCGCGAGCGGGCGCGCGGCGAAGCGGTCGACCTTCTTCAGGAAAGGGCTGTAGGCGCCGCCGCCGAAGCGGGCGTTCCTTTCATAGACGAGGCCGAGCGTCAGCAGCTCGGCAGCCTCGAACTGCGCCGCGTACGCCGCCTCGTGCCGTGACGGGTCGGCTTTCGCGAGCGCGCGCGCCATGCGGATCACCTCGAGGCTCTTGTCCTTCAGGTTGTGCGCCTTCTCGGTGTTCAGCGCGAGGATGCGGTAGGCGAGCGACTCGTCGGGCGAGACGAGCGCGGTGATCTGGCGCAGGCCGAGCACCTTCGCCGCGGCGAGGCGGTGGCGCCCGTTCGGCGTCCAGAAACCGCCCTGCGCGCCGCGCACGACGATCAGCGGATCGAGGAAGGCAGCCGCTTCGTCGATCTTCGTGGCGAGGCGCTTCGTGTGGGTCGGCGACAGGTCGCGCTGGAACGGCGTCGGCTGGACGGCCGCGAGCGGCAGCGATGCGAGCAGCAGCGCACGCCCGCCCAGCGGGTCGCGATAGGCGCCGATCGGCGCGCCGCCGGCGCCGGCGACTTCGGCGGCGAGTGATGCGATGTCGGGCGAGCCGAGCGCGAGCGTGACTTCGGCTGCGGCGAGGCCGCGGCGGCTGCGCGCCGGTGCGAGCTTGCCGGGCGCACGCTTGCCGCGCGCGCGCGACTTCGCGGCGGCGCTCTTGCGGGCGGTGCGCTTGCGTACGGCGGCCATGGCGCGAGTGTGCACGCGGCGCAGCCCCGCGGCCACAGGGAATGTTGCATCATGGGCCGTGCCCACCTTGCAGTGCCATGCCGGCACCGGCGACCTGCCGGTGCATCGGCTCGATGCGACCGCGGAGTTGTCCGGCGCGGCGCCCGGCGATGCGCCGCGGCTGACCGCGCGCTTCGTGCTCGAGGCGCAGCTCGCGGCCTTCGTGCTGCCGCCGCGCGGCGTGCCGCGCCGTGCCGACGGGCTGTGGCAGCACAGCTGCTTCGAGCTGTTCGTGCGCCTGCGCGGTGCCGCGGCCTACGCGGAAGTGAACGTCGCGCCGTCGGCGGAGTGGGCGGCCTACCGTTTCACGGCCCGGCGCACCGGCATGCGCCCGATCGACGCGGCCTGGCAGGCCGCGATCGCATCGACGGTTTCGGCATCTTCGCTCGCGCTCGATTTCTCGCTGCCACTCGCGGCGCTGCTCGATGCGCCGCCGCCGCAGGCCGTGCTCGAGTTCGGTTTCGCTGCCGTGCTCGAGTCGCGCCATGGCAGACTCTCGTACTGGGCACTCGCGCATCCCGATCCGGCGCGGCCCGATTTCCACCATCCCGGGAGCTTCGTGCATGCGATTCGGTATCGAGCGGCTGATCGGTGAGCCAGCATTGCGCCGCGCGCTGGCGGGGCGTCGCGTCGCGCTGCTCGCGCATCCGGCGGCCGTGCTGCCCGACCTGACGCATTCGCTCGATGCGCTCGCCGCGCTGCCGGACCTCGATCTCGGCGCCGCGTTCGGCCCGCAGCACGGGCTGCGCGGCGACAAGCAGGACAACATGGTCGAGTCGCCGGACTACGTCGATCCGAAGCTCGGCATCCCGGTATTCAGTCTCTACGGCGAGGTGCGCCGGCCGACACCGGCGATGCTCGACACCTTCGACGTGCTGCTCGTCGACCTGCAGGACCTCGGCTGCCGCATCTACACCTTCATCACGACGCTGCGCTACGTGCTCGAGGCCGCCGCACAACACGGCAAGGCGGTCTGGGTCCTCGATCGGCCGAATCCGGTCGGCCGGCCGATAGAGGGCACGCTGCTGCGCCCGGGCTGGGAGAGCTTCGTCGGCGCGGGCACGCTGCCGATGCGCCATGGCCTGACGATGGGCGAGCTCGCGCACTGGTTCGTCGGCCAGTCGGGCAGCGCGCCCGAATACCAGGTCGTGACGATGCTCGACTGGCGCCCGCTGCTCGCGCCCGGTTACGGCTGGCCGCTCGGCGAGCGCAGCTGGGTCAATCCGAGTCCGAACGCGCCGAACCTGTCGATGGCGCGCTGCTATGCCGGCACCGTGATGCTCGAGGGCACGACGCTGTCGGAAGGCCGCGGCACCACCCGGCCGCTCGAGCTGTTCGGTGCGCCGGATCTCGATGCCGCGGCGCTGCTCGCCGGGATGTATCGCATCGCTCCCGGCTGGCTGGAAGGCTGCCGGCTGCGGCCGTGCTGGTTCGAGCCGACGTTCCACAAGCACGCCGGCCGGCTCTGCGCCGGCGTGCAGATCCACGTCGACGACCCGGGCTACGTGCACGAGGCCTTCCGGCCGTGGCGGCTGATGGCCGCCGCGTTCAAGGCGATCCGCCGGCTGCGCCCCGACTATCCGCTGTGGCGTGATTTCCCGTATGAATACGAGCGCGACCGGCTCGCGATCGACCTGATCAACGGCGGCCCGCTGCTGCGCGAGTGGGTCGACGATCCGGCCGCGACCGCGGCCGATCTCGACGCGCTCGCCGTGCCCGACGAGCGGGCCTGGCAGGCGACGCGCGAGAGTCTGCTGCTCTACTGACTCAGGGCCGGTGCGTCAGCTGCGCGCGCAGCGCACGCAGCTCGCCCTTGACGATCGCGGCGTTCGCCGGCCCCATGCGCAGCAGCAGCTTCTGCCCGGAGCTGCGCGCCTCGAGTTCCGGATCCTTGTATCTGAAATAGACGCTCGGCTGCTCGAGCTCGATCGGGCCGGCGACCTCCGGCGTCGCGAGCAGCTCGTCGATCACCGCGATCACGCGATCGCTGAACGGCCGGCCGGCGGGGCCGACTTCGCCGTAAGCCTGTTGCAGCAGCGGGTAGACGCGCAGGTAGAGCGCGGCGAGCCGCTCGACGTCGAGCTGTGCGATCAGCTGCACGTACGGCGTGTAGCGCTCGTAGTTCTCCCCGGCGAGCAGGATGCGCTCACCGTCGCGAGTAACGGCGAGACTGCCCGGCAGCGGTGCGACTGCCCGCGTGAGCACCGGCAGCTTCTCGCGCGCGAGATTGTCCACCGTGACGACGATGCGGCGCACGATGCCGGGCACCGCGACGAATTCCTGCGCGGGCCCGCTGCCGATCAGCTCGCCGAGCGCCGCGAGCATGTAGGGGTCGCTGTCGGCGAGCGCCGGCAGCGGCTCGGCGCTCGCATCGGCGGGCGCTTCCGGCAGCGGATACTCCGCATCGGCGGGCGCTTCGGGCACCGGCCCGGAGGCGGGTGGCGGTGGCGGCACGGCCACTGGTTTCGGCCAGAACAGCAGCGCGAGGCCCACGATGGCGGCAAGCGCGACGACTGCGCCGACGACGAGACGGTGTCTCATGCGCGTACCGTAATCGAGTGGGCACGATTGTCAATGCCGCACAGGCGCGTAGGATGCGCAGGCAAGCAAAGGGGGTACGCACAATGAACAACCGCCCATATCTCGTGCTTGCACTGGTCGCGGCGATGCTGACGGCCGCATGCTCGTCGTCGGAGCCCGATGCGCGCGCGATCGCCGCCGCGGCGCCGGCGGCCTGGGATGCTTTCCGTGACGGGTTCATCGAGGACGAGCTGCGCAGCGATCCGCCGTTCGCGGTCGATGCCGGCCGGCACGAGTACGACGGCAAGCTGCCCGACTGGAGCAAGGAGGGCCTCGCCGCCGAGGTCGCGCGCCTGCATGCCGCGCGCGATGCGGCGCTGGCGATCGGGCCGCTGGGTCTCGATGCCGCGCGCGCCTTCGAGCGTGATTACCTGGTCGCGCGCATCGATCGCGAGCTGTTCTGGCAGGAGACCGCCGAGCGGCCGTTCACCAACCCGACCTTCTACCTGGGCGGTCTCGGCCCGTCGGTCTACCTGACGCGCGACTACGCGCCGCTCGCCGATCGCATGCGCGCGTATGTCGCCTACGCGCGCGCGGTGCCGGCCGCGGCCGCGCAGATCCGCGAGAACCTGCGGTTGCCGCTGCCGGCGACTTTCGTCGAGCGCGCGATCTCGGGCTTCGCCGGCTACGCGAGCTTCTTCGAGAAGGACGTGCCGAAGGTGTTCGCGCCGGTCGGCGACAAGGCGCTCGCGGCCGAATTCGCCGAGGCCAACAAGGGCGCCGTGGCGGCGATGCGCGAGCTGGCGAAATACTTCGAGGCGCAGCGCGCGACCGCGACGCAGGACTTCGCGCTCGGCGCCGAGCGCTTCGCGAAGATGCTGGCCGCGACCGAGCAGGTGACGACACCGCTCGCCGAGCTCGAGAAGATCGGCCGCGCCGATCTCGACCGCAACCTGGCCGCGCTGCGCGAGGCCTGCGGCAAGTACGCGCCGGGCAGGTCGATCCCGGAGTGCTTCGCGAAGCTCTCGGCCGACAAGCCGAAGGGCGGACCGGTCGCCGGCGCGACCGCGCAGCTCGGCGAGCTGCGCCAGTTCGTGATCGAACACGATGTGGTGTCGGTGCCGGGCGAGGAGCAGGCGCTCGTCGCGGAGGCGCCGCCATACAACCGCGCCAACTCCGCCTATATCGAGATCCCGGGGCCCTACGAGAAGCCGCTGCCCGCGATCTACTACATCGCGCCGCCCGATCCGTCCTGGAGCCGGGCCGACCAGCTCGCCTACATCCCGGGCAAGGCCGACCTGCTGTTCACGTCGGTGCACGAGGTCTGGCCGGGCCACTTCCTCAACTTCCTGCACGCCAACCAGTCGAAGTCGATGGTCGGGCGGCTGTTCGTCGGCTATGCCTTCGCGGAAGGCTGGGCGCACTACACCGAGGAGATGATGGTCGAGATGGGCCTGCACAAGGACGACCCGGCGGCCCACGTCGGCCAGCTGTCGAATGCGCTGTTGCGCAACGTGCGCTTCCTGTCGGCGATCGGCATGCACACCGGCGGCATGACCGTCGAGCAGTCCGAGCGCATGTTCCGCGAAGAGGCGTTCCAGGATCCGGGCAATGCGCGGCAGCAGGCCGCGCGCGGCACCTACGATCCGGCCTACCTCAACTACACGCTCGGCAAGCTGATGATCATGAAGCTGCGCACCGACTGGACGTCGACCCGAGGGGGCCGCGCGGCGTGGAAGGCATTCCACGACGAATTCCTCTCGTACGGCGGACCGCCGATTCCAATGGTGCGCAAGGCGATGCTCGGCGAGGACGATGATGGTGCGCTCTTCTGAGCCGGCCGCCCGTAAATCGTTGAACGTATTGCGCCCGGCGGCATTTTTCCGGCAACCGCGTCCCGTCAGCCGCCCGCGCGCTTCGCGTCGAAGCCCCGCGCACGCAGCAGCGCGACGATCGTGTCGCGCTGCTCACCCTGGATCTCGATCACGCCATTCCTGACGGTGCCGCCACAGCCGCAGCGCCGTTTCAGCTCGCCGGCGAGCGTTTCGAGCTCGGCGGCCGACAGGCGCAGGCCCGTGATCACGGTGACGCCCTTGCCGCCGCGCCCCTTGGTCTCGCGGCCGACGCGCACCGGAGGTTTGGCGGCGGGTGATGGCACGCGCGTATTGTACGCGGCGTGGCCGCGCCGTAATGTGCGGGCCGACGGGGGGATTCATGGCTCAACCGGGACCGGATGCGCTCGCCGATCTGCGCGAGCGGTTTGCCGACTACGACGCCGACGGCGATGGCCGCATCATGTTCGCCGAGTTCTGCGAACTGATGGCCGAGCTCGACGACGAGCTGTCGAGGGAAGAGTGCCAGCTCGCCTTCCAGGGGGCCGATCGCGACGATGACGGCGTGATCGCCTTCGACGAATTCGTCGCCTGGTGGACCGGCGGCTGATGGCGGAACGCGCGATCGGCCGCGCCCATCGCCGGGTGATCTTCGCGTCGTCGCTCGGCACCGCGTTCGAGTGGTACGACTTCTACCTGTACGGCGCGCTGTCGGTGATCATCTCGCGCCAGTTCTTCTCGGGCGTCAACGAAACCACCGGCTTCATCTTCGCGCTGCTCGCGTTCGCTGCCGGGTTCTTCGTGCGGCCGTTCGGCGCGCTCGTGTTCGGGCGCCTCGGCGATCTCGTCGGCCGCAAGCACACCTTCCTGATCACGATCGTGATCATGGGCTCATCGACCGCGCTCGTCGGCCTGCTGCCCTCGTACGCGTCGATCGGGGTCGCCGCGCCGGTCCTGCTGGTCGCGCTGCGGCTGCTGCAGGGACTCGCGCTCGGCGGCGAGTACGGCGGTGCGGCGGTGTACGTGGCCGAACATGCTCCCGCGGGCCGGCGCGGTTACTACACGAGCTGGATCCAGACGACCGCCACGCTCGGTCTCTTCCTGTCGCTGCTCGTGATCCTCGTGTGCCGGCTGCTGCTCGGCGAGCAGTTCGAGATCTGGGGCTGGCGCATTCCGTTCCTGCTTTCGATCCTGCTGCTCGGCATCTCGGTCTACATCCGCCTGCAGCTCGAGGAATCGCCGGTGTTCGTCGAGATGCGGCGCGAAGGCGCGCTGTCGAAGGCGCCGCTGACCGAGGCTTTCGGCCGGTGGCCCAACCTGCGTCTCGTGCTGTTCGCGCTGATCGGCGCGACGGCCGGCCAGGCCGTCGTCTGGTATGGCGGGCAGTTCTACGCGCTGTTCTTCCTCGAGAAGGTGCTGCAGCTCGATGCGCAGGCGGTGACGATCATCATGATCGTCTCGCTGCTGCTCGCGACGCCGTTCTTCGTCGTGTTCGGGGCGTTGTCGGACCGCGTCGGACGCAAGACCGTGGTCCTCGGTGGCTGCCTGCTCGCGGTGCTGACGTATTTCCCGACGTTCCGCGCGCTGACCCATTACGCGAATCCCGCGCTCGAGGCAGCAGTCGCGAGTGCGCCGGTGACGGTGCTCGCCGACCCGTCGGCCTGCGCGTTCCAGTTCGACCCGGTCGGTCGCAAGGCCTTCGGTGCGCCGTGCGACGTCGCGAAGGCGGCGCTCGCGCGTGCCGGCGTGCCTTACGACAACGAGTCCGTGCCGGCGGCCGACGGCACCACGGTGCGCATCGGCCACGGCGCGCAGGCCGTACTGATCGACGCCGGCGCCGAGCCGGTCGCGATGCGCGCCGCGTTGCGCGCGGCGCTCGATGCGGCGGGCTACCCGGGGCGCGCCGACATGAACCGCGTGAACCTGCCGGTCGTGATCGCGTTGACCACCTGGCTCGTCGTGCTCGTCACGATGGTGTACGGGCCGATCGCGGCCTGGCTCGTCGAGCTCTTTCCGGCGCGTATCCGCTACTCGTCGATGTCGCTGCCGTATCACGTCGGCAACGGCTGGTTCGGCGGCTTCCTGCCGGTGACCGCGTTCGCGATCGTCGCGGCGACCGGCAACATCTACGCCGGGCTCTGGTACCCGGTCGCCGTCGCGGCGCTGACCGTCGTCGTCGGCGTGCTGTGCCTGCCGGAGACGGCCGGAAAAGGCGGGCGGGGCGCAACGGGAGGAGCGCGCCCCGCCCATCCAGTCAGCGGACGCTGACCAAACCGTCGAATCTCGCGAGCTCGAGCGGCGGCAGATGCGCGCGGTGCAGCGCCGTCAGCGTGCGGCTGCCCACATCGGTCACGGCTTTCGAGAGCGCATCCGAACGGCACTGCCGGAAAGCGACGATTGCGTCGAGGCTGCGGCCCGGGTCGGTGCCGCAGGCGGTCTTCGCGGCCGATTTCAGGCGTGCGTAGAGCGCTTCGGCGCCCTGCGCGCTGTTGGCGTTCAGGTCGGAGTAGTGCACGTAGACCTTGTGGACCGTGACGTTGTCGCCGAAGTCGGCGAACACCGTCGCACTGCATGCGAACGCGGCAATCGCCGCGGCGCCGAGAATCAGGTTCTTCATGGCTCGTCCCTTTGCGGTTCCGGGGGTGAATTGCTGGGTCACGCCGGATTGGATGCGCGCCTTCGCGAAAGCGTTGCGCGCTTCGTCGCGCTTCGGCAACGCCCTGTCGTGTGCGCGCCGGGCGCGCGCCGCAGCGCACTATGTCTTGCGCAGCGACGGCGGTAGCGGATGGCGGGCGGCCTCGGCGCGCAGCCAGTCGCGAAAGCGCAGCACCTTCGGCATCTGCGCGTACGACAGCGGACAGATGAAGTAGTAGGAATAGCGGAACTGGCGTGCGACCTCGCTCGCGACGGCGAGCCGGCCGCTGGCAACGTCGCGCTCGACGAGCGACCAGCGCGCGACCGCGAAGCCGAGGCCTTCGAGCGCCGCCGAGATCACCGATGCGGAGTCATCGAGCAGCGCCGGCCGCGTCTTCGCCGAACCGGCGGTCGCGTCCGACACGAAGGCCGACCACGGCTCGTCCGAGCTGTAGAGCAGCGGAAACGCGCCGAGATCCTTCGAGCACGGGATCATGCCGTACTTGCCGATCAGTGCCGGGATCGCAACCGGCACCAGCCAGTCGTCCAGCAGCTTCTCCGAATAGAGGCCAGGATAGTGTCCGGTGCCGAGCCTGATCACGGCGTGGAAGTCGCTGCGCGCGAAATCGACCGGCTCGCGCGAGGTGTGCACGCGCAGCTCGATGCCGTGCAGATGCTCGCCCTGCGCACCGAGGCGCGGCGTGAGCCATTTCTGCAGGAACGATGACAGCATGCTGACGTTGAGCGTGCCCGCGTCGCGCTGGCGCCGTGACTGCTGCAGCGCGGCTTCGAGCTCGTCGAGGCCGCGGCGCACGCGCGGCAGCAGGTCCGCGCCCTCGCTGGTCAGCTCGA
>JAHCAN010000051.1 GCA_019634915.1 Steroidobacteraceae bacterium
CTCGTGCCGTTTCTCGGCCGGCTCTACAGCGAGGCGAGCGCACGCGGCTCCGCGCTCGTGCTCGGCCTCGTGCGCGCCTCCGACGACGGCACGCGCTACTTCAACTCGGTGGCCGCGCTCGGCGAGCAGGGCGTGCAGTGGTACGACAAGCATCACCTCGTGCCGTTCGCGGAATTCTTTCCCGTGCCCGCGTTCGTGCGCCGGTGGCTGCGGCTGATGAGCCTGCCCTATTCGGACTTCACGCGCGGGGCCGCCGTGCAGCCGCCGCTCGAGGCCGCAGGTCTCGCGCTCGCGGCGGGCATCTGTTACGAGGATGCCTACGGCAGTACGCTCGCGCGCGAGATCGCCGGTGCCGATGCACTCGTCAACGTCACGAACGATGCCTGGTTCGGCCACTCGACCGCGCGCTTCCAGCATTTCCAGATTGCGCGGCTGCGGGCCATCGAATCCGGGCGCTTCATGGTGCGTGCCGCGAACGACGGCATTTCCGCGGTGATCGGGCCCCGGGGCGAGGTCGTCGCGGAGGCCCCCGAGTACACGGCAACCGTGCTGCGGACATCCATCACGCCGCGCCGCGGCCTGCCGCCCTATGCCCGCATCGGCAATTACGGAATCGTCACGCTCGCGGGGCTCTTCCTGGCCGCGGCGCTCTACACGCAAACGAGGCGCAGGACATGAAAAATGGAACCGAACGGCCGGCCGTGCGGTCTATCCGCAACACCGACATCCTGACAGGTCTACGACATATGGCATCACAGCCCATTGCCCGGCGCGTATTTGCGCTCGCGATCCTGTGCGGCGCGCTCGCCGCGTGCTCGCCCAAGTCTTCCACTGCGGCGGCGACGCCGCCGGCCACGAGCGGCGCCGTCACATCGGCTGCGGCACCCGCACCGGCGGCCGCCCCGATGGTCCAGGGCCTGCCCGACTTCACGGCCATCGTGCAGAAATACGGGCCCGCGGTCGTCAACATCGACGTCGTGAGCCGGCAGGAATCGCGGAGCGGCTTCCAGGGTCCGCCGGGCATGTCGCCCGACGATCCGTTCTACGATTTCTTCCGCCGCTTCGGCATTCCGACACCGCGCGGCGGCAACATGCCGCCGACCCGCGGCGAGGGCTCGGGCTTCATCGTCACTCCCGACGGGTACATCCTGACGAATGCGCACGTGATCGACGATGCGACCAACGTGACCGTGCGCCTGACCGATCGGCGCGAGTTCACCGCCAAGGTCATCGGCAGCGACAAGCGCACCGATGTCGCGGTGATCAAGATCGACGCGAAGAACCTGCCGACCGTGAAGATCGGCGATCCGAGCCAGTTGCGGCCCGGCGAGTGGGTGATCGCGATCGGCTCGCCGTTCGGCTTCGACAACAGCGTGACGGCCGGCATCGTGAGCGGCATCTCGCGCTCGCTGCCGGACGACAACTATGTGCCCTTCATCCAGACCGACGTCGCCGTGAATCCGGGCAACTCCGGTGGTCCGCTGTTCAATCTTGCCGGTGAAGTGGTCGGCATCAACTCGCAGATCTACAGCCGCAGCGGCGGATACATGGGCCTGTCGTTCGCGATCCCGATCGACGTCGCGACAGGCGTGGGAGGCCAGCTGGTGAAGACCGGCCGCGTGAGCCGCGGCCGCATCGGCGTCAGCGTGCAGGAAGTGAACGCCCAGTTCGCGGAGTCGTTCGGTCTCGACCGGCCGCGCGGCGCGCTCATCGGTTCGGTCGAAGAGGGTGGTCCCGGCGACAAGGCGGGACTCAAGCCCGGCGACGTGATCCTCGCCGTGGACGGCAAGGACATCGACCGGTCGGCACAGCTGCCGGGCATCATCGCCAACATCAGGCCGGGGACGGACGCAACGCTCGAGGTCTGGCGCAACAAGGCGACGAAGCGCGTCACCGTGAAGGTCGCCGAGCTCGACGAGCCGATGCGCAAGGTGGCGATGCGCGGCGGCGACGAAGCCGACAACTACTCCAAGCTCGGCGTCGCGGTGCGGCCGCTCGATCCGCGCGAGAAGGCGCAGGTCGATACGCGCGGCAACCTCGTGATCGAGGATGTCGATGGCCCGGCGGCCCTCGCGGGCCTGCAGCCCGGCGACATCATCCTCGGCGTCAACGGACACGATGTCTCGACCGTGAACGACCTGCAGTCCGCCGTGCGCAAGTCCGGCAAGGCGGTGGCCTTGCGGATCCAGCGGAACGGCACCGAGATCTTCGTGCCGGTGCGGATCGGCGACTAGCCCGCCGGCACCATTCACGGGGGATCCGGCCGGATCCCCCGTGATATCCTGCCCGTTCCGATGGACGAACGTTACGACCCGGCGCGCGTCGAGCGCGCCGCGCAGGACTATTGGAATTCCCGGCAAGCTTTCGCGGCGCGCGAGGACGCGCCCGGCGAGAAGTACTACTGCCTGTCGATGTTCCCGTACCCGTCGGGACGCCTGCACATGGGCCATGTGCGCAACTACACGATCGGCGACGTGCTCGCCCGCTTCATGCGCATGAACGGCCGCAACGTCATGCAGCCGATGGGCTGGGACGCCTTCGGGCTGCCGGCCGAGAACGCGGCGATGGCGAACGGCGTGCCGCCGGCGAAGTGGACGCGCGAGAACATCGCCTACATGAAGCGCCAGCTGCGCTCGCTCGGCTTCGCGATCGACTGGAACCGCGAGATCGCGACCTGCGATCCGGCCTACTACCGCTGGAACCAGTGGCTGTTCCTGCGCATGCTCAAGAAGGGCATCGCCTACCGGCGCACCGGCGTCGTCAACTGGGATCCGGTCGACCAGACCGTGCTCGCCAACGAACAGGTGATCGACGGGCGCGGCTGGCGCACCGGCGCGCCGATCGAGAAGCGCGAGATCCCGATGTACTACCTGAACATCACCGCGTACGCCGAGGAACTGCTCGGCGCGCTCGACGGCCTCGATGGCTGGCCCGAGCGCGTGCGCGCGATGCAGGCCAACTGGATCGGCAAGAGCACGGGCTGCGAGATCGCGTTCCCGTACGCCGACGACACGAGCGCCGCGCTCGGCGGCCCGGGCGTGCTCAAGGTTTTCACGACCCGCGCCGACACGCTGTTCGGCGCGACCTTCATGGCGGTCGCCGCCGAGCATCCGGTCGCGCTCGCCGCCGCGGCGCGCGACCCGAAGCTCGCCGCGTTCGTCGACGAATGCCGGCGCGGCAGCACGATGGAAGCCGACGTCGCGACCCAGCAGAAGAAGGGTCTGCCGACCGGCCTGCACGTGCGCCATCCGTTCACCGGTGCGCCGCTGCCGGTCTGGGTCGCGAACTACGTGCTGCTGGGCTACGGCGAGGGCGCCGTGATGGGCGTGCCGGCGCACGATGCGCGCGATTTCGAATTCGCGTCGCGCCACGACATCCCGATCGTCACGGTCGTGAAGTCGAAGAGCGGCGCGTACGCGCGCGTCGCGGCGCCGTGGATCGACGCCTATGGCGAGCCCGGCATCACGGTCGATTCGGGCGAGTTCTCGGGGCTCGAATCCGCCGCCGCGGTCGACGCGATCGCCGCGGCGCTCGAAGCGCGCGGCCTCGGCGCGAAGCGCGTGCAGTACCGCCTGCGCGACTGGGGCATCTCGCGCCAGCGCTACTGGGGCTGCCCGATTCCGCTGATTCACTGCGAGGCCTGCGGCGAGGTCCCGGTGCCGGACGAGGACCTGCCCGTGCGGCTGCCCGAGCACCTGGTGCCGGACGGCAGCGGCAATCCGCTCGCGAAGACGCCGGAGTTCGTCAACTGCAAGTGCCCGAAGTGCGGCCGGCCGGCACGCCGCGAAACCGACACGATGGACACGTTCGTCGATTCGTCGTGGTATTTCCTGCGCTATGCCTGCGCCGACAACGAGCGCGCGATGGTCGATGCGCGCGCCGGCTACTGGCTGCCGGTCGACCAGTACATCGGCGGCATCGAGCACGCGATCCTGCACCTGCTGTATTCGCGCTTCTGGACCCGCGCGATGCGCGACCTCGGCCTGGTCACGCTCGATGAGCCGTTCGCGCGCCTGCTGACGCAGGGCATGGTGCTGAACCACATTTATTACCGCCACCCCGAGGGCGGGCGGCGCACCTACCATCATCCCGCCGACGTCGAACTGCGCGACGGGCGGCCGGTGCTGATCGCCGACGGCGCGCCGGTCGTGCACGACGGCCTCGGCACGATGTCGAAGTCGAAGGGCAACGGCGTCGATCCGCAGAAGCTGGTCGAGGAGTTCGGCGCCGACACCGCGCGCCTGTTCATGATGTTCACGGCCCCGCCCGAGCAGACGCTCGAGTGGAGCGACGAGGGCGTGCAGGGCGCGTTCCGCTTCATCCGCCGCCTGTGGAAGGCCGTGCACGATCACGTTTCGCAGGGCGCCGCCGACGGCGACTTCGCGGCGCTCGGGGCCGAACACAAGGCGCTGCGGCGCCTCACCCACGAGACGCTCGCGAAGATCACCGACGACCTCGGCCGGCGACACACGTTCAACACCGCGATCGCCGCGGCGATGGAGCTGCTGAACGCGGCGACGCGCGTGTCGGGCGCCGACGCGCAGGGTCGCGCGGTGGTGCGCGAGGCGCTCGACGTGATCGTGCTGACGCTCTCGCCGATCATCCCGCACGTGACGCACGTGCTGTGGCAGTCGCTCGGGCACACGGGCGCACTGATCGACGAGCGCTGGCCGAAGCCGGATCCGGCGGCGCTGCTGCGCGACGAGGTCGAACTCGTCGTGCAGGTCAACGGCCGCCTGCGCGGCCGTATCAGGGTAGCGGCCGGTGCGAGCGAGGAGACCGTGCGCGCCGCGGCGCTCGCCGAGGAGAATGCGCGCAAGTTCATCGGCGAGGCGCCGGTGCGCAAGGTGATCATCGTGCGCGACAAGCTCGTCAACATCGTGGTCTGACCCGATGGCGCGCCGCGTCCTCACCGTCGTCGTGCTCGCGCTCACCGCCACCGCGCTCGCCGGCTGCGGGCTGCGCCTGCAGGGGCGCGAAGCGAAGCCGCAGGCGTTCGCCAGCGCCTGGGTCGACGCGCAGGACCCGCAGAGCGATTTCGTGCAGGCGCTGTCGCGCTCGCTCGCGGCGAGCGGCGTGCGGCTCGAGCGCGACCGGGCGCGCGCCGAGGCCGTGATCCGCATCTCGCGCGACGAGATCCGCGAACACGTGCTGTCGGTGTCGGCGCGCAACATTCCGCGCGAGTACGAGCTGACCTACCGCGTCGAGTTCAGCGTGCTGAAGGACGGCGCCGAGCTGCTCGCGCCGCAGGAGGCCGCGCTGACGCGCGACTTCACCTTCGACGAGACGATCCTGCTCGCCAAGGAGCGCGAGCAGCGTCTGCTCGAGGACGCGCTCGCGCGCGATCTCGCGGCGATCGTCATGCGCCAGCTCGCGGTGCTCTAGGGCCGGGCCCGTGCCCGCCGACGTGCTGCGCGTCAATGGCATCGATCGCGTGGCGCTCGGCGTGCTGCTCGCGCGCTACGGGCTCGCCTTGCGTTTCGTCGCACCGGACGAGCCGGTCCGCGGCTCGTACTGGGGCGGGGCCGAGGCGGGCCTCGTCGCCGACGCGCTGTTCGCGCGCCTCGATACGCCGGTGCATTCGGTGCTGCACGAGGCGGCGCACTACATCTGCATGACGCCGGAACGGCGCGCCGGGCTCGATCGCGACGCCGGTGGCGACGACGCCGAGGAGTGCGGCGTGTGCTACCTGCAGTTGCTGCTCGCGCAGGCGCTGCCCGGTGTGGGCCGTGAGCGGCTGTGCGACGACATGGACGCCTGGGGCTACAGCTTCCGCGAAGGCTCGACCCGCGCGTGGCTCGCCGGCGATGCTGCCGACGCGCGTCTGTGGCTGCTCGCGCAAGGCATCATCGATGAGCACGATGCGCCGACCGGGGAGTTGCGCCAATGCTGATCCGCGCCGCCGTCACACGCGACGCCGCGCTGCCGCCGACGATCGAGGAACTCGAGCTCGACGCACCGCGCGCCGACGAGGTGCTGGTGCGGCTGGTCGCGACCGGGATCTGTCATACCGACCTGTTCGCGCCGCGGCTCTTCCCGCTGCCGGGCGTGTTCGGACACGAAGGCGCCGGCATCGTCGAGCAGGTCGGCGCGCACGTCGGCAAGCTGCGGCCCGGCGATCGCGTCGTGCTGACGTTCGGCTCCTGCGGGCACTGCCGCAACTGCCTCGCCGCCGCGCCGGCGTATTGCGAGCATGGCCACCGGCTGCAGTTCGGCGGCACGCGCGAGGATGGCGGGACCACGCTGGCGCGCGCGGGCGAGCGCGTGCACGGCTCGTTCTTCCAGCAGTCGTCGTTCGCGACGCATGCGCTCGCCACCGGGCGCAATGTCGTGAAGCTGCCCGACCGGATGCCGCTCGAGCTCGCCGCGCCACTCGGCTGCGGCGTACAGACCGGCGCCGGCGCGGTGCTGCGCAGCCTGCGGGCCCCCGCCGGCAGCTCGATCGCGGTGTTCGGCACCGGCTCGGTCGGCCTGTCCGCGATCATGGCGGCGCGCTACGCCGCGCTCGCGACGATCATCGCGGTCGACATCGATCCGACCCGCCTCGAGCTCGCTCGCGAGCTCGGCGCGACCCATGCGATCGATGCGCGCGAGGGCGACGTGGTCGCGCGCATCCAGGGCATCGAGCCCGGCGGTGTCATGTATTCGATGGAGACGTCGGCGGCGCTGCCGGCCCTGAACGATGCGATCGCCTGCCTCATGCGGCGCGGCGAGTGCGCGCTGCTCACGGTGCCGAAGCTCGGCGCGCCGGTGCCGCTGACGCTCGCGCCGCTGCTGACCGGCGGGCGGCGCCTGATCGCGGTGCTCGAGGGGGACAGCGTTCCGGATGCGTTCATCCCGCAGCTCGCGCAGATGCATCTGGCGGGCCGGTTGCCGATCGATCGCCTGGTCGTCGACTACGGATTCGACGACATCGCCGCCGCGCTGGATGACGCCGCGGCCGGCCGCGTGATCAAGCCGGTGCTGCGGTTCTGACGCCGGTCATGGCCGCGGCGGATACCGTACAATGAGCCATCATCGACTGCGATAGCGGGGCCGCGGGGCGCATGGCCGGACTGTACTTCGAGGAATTCAACGTCGGCCAGGTCTTCCGGCACGCCGTCCGGCGCACCGTGACCGAGGCCGACAACGTGTTCTTTTCGGCGCTGACGCACAATCCGGCGGCGCTGCATCTCGACGAGGAGTACTGCCGCAGCGAGACGGAGTTCGGCCAGCGGGTCGTCAACAGCGCCTTCACGCTCGGCCTGATGGTCGGCATTTCGGTCGGCGACACCACGCTCGGCACCACCGTCGGCAATCTCGGCTGGGACGAGGTGCGCTTTCCGAAGCCGGTGTTCCACGGCGACACGCTGCGCATCGAGTCAGAGGTGCTCGAACTGCGCGCGAGCCGTTCACGGCCGCAGAACGGCATCGTGATCTTCCAGCACCGCGCGTACAACCAGCGCGACGAGATGGTCGCGATCTGCAAGCGCTCCGCGCTGATGCTGAGGCGTCCGTCCGCATGAGCGCGCGTTCACTGTTGTTCGTGCCCGGCGACAGCGATCGCAAGCTCGCGAAGAGCGCGGACAGCGGCGCCGATGCCGTGATCGTCGATCTCGAGGATTCGGTGGCGCCCGCCGCCAAGGCGGCGGCGCGTGTGCGGGCGCGCGAATTTCTGCTCGCGCATCCGGCGCGCGACGCCGGTGAGCTGTGGGTGCGCATCAATCCGCTCGACACGCCCGAGGCGCTCGCCGATCTCGTGGCGATCGTCGCGGCCCGGCCCGACGGCATCGTGCAGCCGAAGACGCGGTCCGCCGCGGACGTCGTCCGGCTCGGCCACTATCTCGACGCGCTCGAGGCGCAGCATGGGCTCGAGCCCGGTGGCATCCGCATCCTGCCGCTCGCCACCGAGACGCCCGAGGCGCTGTTCTCGCTCGGCGGGTTTGCGCAATGCGGCCCGCGGCTGTGCGGTGTGAGCTGGGGTGCCGAGGATCTCGGCGCGGCCGTGGGCGCGTCGGCGAACCGCGAGGCCGATGGTGGCTGGACCGCGCCATTCCAGCTCGCGCGCTCGCTGTGCCTGTTCGCGGCGAGCGCCGCCGGCGTGCCGGCCGTCGATACCGTGCACACCGATTTTCGCGACGCCGACGGGCTGCGCGCGGCCTGCGTCGCGGCGCGCCGTGACGGTTTCGCCGCCAAGCTGGCGATACACCCCGGGCAGGTCGGCATCATCAACGAGTGCTTCATGCCGGGCGCCGACGAAGTGGCGCATGCGCGGCGCGTGGTGGAGTTGTTCGCGGCGCACCCGGGAGTCGCCGCGCTCGCGCTCGATGGCCGCATGATCGACATCCCGCACCTGCGCCAGGCGCAGCGCATCCTCGAGCGCGCGGGCGAGGCGCGGCGGCCGTCCGCCACGACGCGCTGAGGCGGCTCAGTCCCGCGCGAACCGGTCGGTGGCGAGCACGAGCTCGTGGATGTTGCCGGGCTCGAACGCCGAGTGGCCGGCGTCGGGCGCGATGCGCAGGTCCGCCTCGGGCCACGCCAGATGCAGGTCCCAGGCGCTCTTCATCGGGCACACGACGTCGTAGCGTCCCTGCACGATCACGGCGGGAATGTGGCGGATCTTCGGCACATCGTCGAGCAGCTGGGTCGCCGAGCGCAGGAAACCGCGGTTGACGAAGTAGTGGCACTCGATGCGCGCGAAGGTCTCGGCGTAGATGTCTTCCTCGAAGCGGCCGATCTCGTCCCGATCGAACAGCAGGTGGCAGGTCGAGCCTTCCCAGACCGACCACGCGCGCGCCGCGGCCGCACGCTCGTGCGGATCCTCGCTGGTCAGGCGGCGGTAGTACGCATCCATCATCTCGCTGTGTTCGGCCGCCGGGATCGCGGCGGCGAATTTCTCGTACAGATCGGGGAACATGGCGCCGGCGCCGTCGGGTTCGCCGTAGAACCAGCGCAGCTCCCACGGCCGCACGAGGAAAATGCCGCGCAGCACGAGTTCCGTGACGCGCGCGGGATGGGCCTGGGAATAGGCGAGCGCGAGGGTCGAGCCCCACGAGCCGCCGAAGACCTGCCAGGTCTCGATGCCGAGGTGCTCGCGCAGGCGCTCGATGTCGGCGACCAGATGCCAGGTCGTGTTGTCCTCGAGGCTCGCGCGCGGGCGGCTTTTGCCGCAGCCGCGCTGGTCGAACAGCACGATGCGGTAGCGCCGCGGATCGAAGAAGCGGCGCATCTTCGGGTCGGTACCGCCGCCGGGCCCGCCGTGCAGGAACACGACCGGCTTGCCGCGCGGGTTGCCGCTTTCCTCGAAATACAGGTTGTGGATCGGCGAGACCGCGAGGCGGCCCGTGCGGTAGGCGTCGATGTGCGGGTAGAGCTCGCGGCGCACGCTGCCCGCAGGCTTGCGCGCGGCCCGCTTCGCCGCGGTTCGTTTCGCCGCGGTTCGCGGGGCGGATGCGCGCCTGCCCGATGCGCGGCGGGGCGCCGCGGGCGTCCGCTTCGTTGCGGCCGGCTTTTTCCGCTTGCGCATGCGCGTTCCTTTCACGAGGTTTTCGCCACCATCGCACCGAGCGGCGCGCCACCCAGCAAGTGGACGTGCAGGTGATAGACCTCCTGTCCGCCGTGCGAATTGCAGTTGATGATGAGCCGATAGCCATCGTCCGCGATGCCCTCGCGCCGCGCGAGGTCGCGCGCCACCGTGAACAGGCGCCCGATCAACGCCTCGTCGCTGTCGGCGATGTCGTTGGCGGTGGGTATCGGCTTGTTCGGGACGATCAGGATATGCACCGGCGCGCGCGGGTGGATGTCGCGAAAGGCGGTCACGCGTTCGTCCCGGTAGACGATCGTGGCGGGCAATTCGCCCGCGATGATGCGTTCGAACAGCGTTGGCATCCGGAAATCGTACGCTCTGGGGCCCCCAATCTCCATGCAAATATGGATAATTCACGGGTGGCCGGGCCGAAAACATGAAAGTCGCTCCAGAGGGGCTCGCCGCGCAGCTCGCGCGCACGCTGTCCCCCGTGTATCTCGTGTCCGGCGACGAGCCACTGCTGGTCGGTGAAGCGGCGGATGCGGTACGCGAGCGGGCGCGGGCGGCGGGCTTCACGGAGCGCGCGGTCCATTTCATCGAGCGCGGCAGCAGCTGGGACGACGTGCGTGCGGACACCGGCAATCTCTCGCTGTTTGCCGCGCGCCGTCTGGTGGAATTGCGCATGCCGACGGGGCGTCCCGGCGCCGCCGGGAGTGCGGCGATCGTCGCGCTGATCGAACGGCACGATCCCGATACGCTGCTCCTGATCGTGACCGGGCGTCTCGACCGCGACGCCCAGGGCGCTGCGTGGGTGCGTGCCGTCGATGCACAGGGCGTGTGGGTGAACGCGTGGCCGATCGCGCGTGACAAGCTGCCGGCCTGGCTCGGCGCGCGC
>JAHCAN010000052.1 GCA_019634915.1 Steroidobacteraceae bacterium
GTACCTGCGCTGGCTCGTATTCTATGGGTCCTCGTTCGAGCCCGCCATGGTCGATCGCGCCTTGAAACGCGAGCCCGGGCAGGCCTCGACGATGCCGTATGGCGACGTCGACACGACGGTCGCGACGCTCGCGGCGCAGCTCGCGCAGGGTCCGTGGATCCTCGGCGAGCGCTTTACCGCCGCGGATGTGCTGTGGGGCACGGCACTGTCGTGGATGCTCGCCTTCGGGCTGCTGCCACCCGAGGAGCCGTTCAAGGGCTACGTGGCGCGCTGGAACGCGCGTCCTTCGGTTGCGCGCGTGCGGGAGATCGATGCAAGACTCGCCGCCGCGCAGGCCCCGGGCACTCAGTAGTGCGGCGGAATCTCGATCGCGGTCGCTGATGCCGCGGTCGCGTCGTGCGCCGCGACGAGCTGTTGCGCGAGCAGCTGGTTGCGCGCGCGCAGCTCGCCGAGTTCACGCTGCTGGCGCGCGACCTCGTCGCTCAGTTCCTGCAGCGCACGTTCCAGGTGCGCCAGTTTCACCTCGAGCAATTCGATTCGCGCATCGCCCACGGACCCTCTCCCGTCATTCCAGCGCGAGCTGCTTGCGCGCCTGCACGATGAAGGCCTGTGGATCGTGTGGCGTCACGAGCACTTTGCCACGCACGAATTCGAGCAGCACGGCCCGTGCCGGATCGGTCGCGAACGCCCGATAGAGTCCGAGGGTCCGGTTCCAGAACCAGCCCGTGATCGCGAACAGCCCGCCGTTGCCGAAGAGTCGCAGCGATCTCCGCATCCCGTCTGGCACGCCGCGCACCTCGCGCAGCCCGTCGAGCGACAACGTCGTATCGAAGCCGAGCCGGTGCACGACCAGCCGGCGACTCGTGAGTGTGTAGCCGCGCACCATGAAGGGCAGCGTCGCGAGGATCGCAAGGAGCGGCGCGCCCACCATCGCGAGGCGCCAGATGAGCAGCTGCCGCGGCCCGGTCGCGAGCCCGAGCCCGGCGATCAGCAGCAGCACCGCGAGGCTGAGCGCCGTGGCGATGCGCAGCCACCGGCTCCACGGGGCGCCGTACTCCTGCTCCATGCGCCGGAGTGTACTTCACGTTAGGCTTGTGCCAGAGGTGAATCATGCGACATCGGGGCTCGCGGTACCGGTCGATGGCCATTGCTGCAGTCGTCCTGCTGCTGGGCGCTCCGCTCGCGCAGGCGCGCGAAAAGATCGGTCTCGTGCTCGGCGGCGGCGGTGCCCGTGGCGCAGCGCACATCGGCGTGCTGCGCGCGCTCGAACGCGAGCACATACCCGTCGACTACATCGCCGGCACCAGCATGGGCGCCATCATCGGCGCACTCTACGCATCGGGCTATTCCGTCGACGAGATCCAGCAGATCCTCGACCAGATGGACTGGGGCGACGTGTTTCGCGACGGCGCCTCGCGCGACGCAATGCCGATGCGCGAGAAGGAACTCGACCGCGCGCAGATGATTCCGTTCGAGGTCGGCGTCGACCGTCATGGCATCAAGGTGCCGCCGAGCATCGTGATCGGCCAGAAGCTCAACCTCGTGTTGCGACGTCTCCTCGTGCAGACCACCGAGAGCATCGACTTCGACACGCTGCCGATTCCGTTCCGCTGCGTCGCGACCGATGTCGGCAAGGCGAAGGAAGTCGTCTTCGGCGACGGCGACCTGACGACCGCAGTGCTCGCGAGCGCCTCGATTCCCGGCGCCTTCGCGCCGGTGCATTACGACGGCCGGCTGCTCGTCGACGGCATGGTCACGAACAACATCCCGGTCGATGTCGCGCGGGAGATGGGCGCGGACCGGCTGATCGTCGTCAACGTCAGCGAGCCGTTGCTCGCCGCCGACGAACTGACCTCGCCCGTCTCGGTCCTGATGCAGGTGCTCTCGGGTCTCGTCGATCGCGAGAGTGCCCGGGTGCTCGCAACCCTCACCGCGAACGACGTGATCCTGAAGCCCGATATGCCCGGGATGACCTCGCTCGACTTCGCGAGGGTCGGAGACGCGGTGCGCGCCGGCGAAACGGCAGCGGTGGCGCAGTCCGCCGCGCTGCGCCCGCTCGCCGTGAGTCCGCAGGAGTTTGCCGCGTGGCGCACCGCGCACCGCCGAAAGCCGCTCGGCAACCCGCGGATCGAGTTCGTCGACGTGCGCGACGATGCGAGCCGCACGGCCGGGCTCGTCCGCGATCGCCTGTACACGCAGAAAGACAAGACCTTCAGCTTCGACGAGGTGTCGCGCCTCGTCGATCGCGCGTTCGGCGCCGGCACCTACCAGCGCATCGACTACCGCCTCGAGGAGCGCGAGGGCGAATACGGATTGATCGTGCGCCCGGTCGACAAGGCCTGGGGCCCGAACTACCTGCGCTTCGGCCTGCAGTTCGAGGACGACTTCAAGGGGCGCGACGACTATCAGCTGAACGCCGAACTGCGCATGACGGGCCTCAGTGCGACCGGCGCCGAGTGGCGCAATCTACTGCAACTCGGGCGCGAGAGCGGCATCACGTCCGAGTTCTATGCACCCTTCGGCGCGCTCGGACGCTGGTTCCTGTCGCCGCAGCTGCAGTACCTCGCCATGAACCAGCCGGCGCGCGTCGGCAATGACGAAGCCGCCCGCTATCGAGTCGATACGTCGACCGGCGAACTGCGGTTCGGACGCGACTTCGGTGAGCACACGCGCATCGCGGTCGTCGCCTCGCGATCGCACGATCGGGGCAAGCGGCTCGTCGGCGCCGCGCCCTTCCCCGATTCGCGACGCGCCGATCTCGCGGGCGTGCGCCTGCAGTACCTCTACGATTCCCTCGACAGCGTCGCGTTTCCGACCCGCGGCGGGCGCATCGAGGCGAGCTACGGCCGGTTCGGCCACGGGCTCGGCGCGCACGAGCGCGGCGACCTTGCCCGCCTGTCCTGGGACCAGGCCGTGAGCTTCGGGCGCAATACCGTATCGCTCGGCGCCCGCGCGTCGGTGTCGACCGACAACGTCGCGGCCTTCAGCACCGATGCGAATCTCGGTGGACTCACTTATCTTTCCGGGTTCGGCGAGGACGAGCTCCTCGGCAGCCAGATGGTATTCGCACGGGTGATGTACTACCGCAGCTTCGGCGCGATCGAATCGTTGTTCCGCATGCCACTCTATGCCGGGTTCAGCGCCGAAGCGGGCAACGTGTGGGACGACTTCGATGCGATCTCGAGCCGGGATCTCGTGAAGGCAGGCGGCGTGTTCGTCGGCGTGCCGTTGCCCATCGGCCCGCTGCGCTTCGGCTTCGGCTACGCCGACACGGGCGACCGCTCGTTCTACCTGACCTTCGGCTCCTACGTGCGCGCGGGCTTTCATTGACGGCACGGCGATGAAGGCGCGCACGAGGAAATGGCTCCGGGGCCTCGCGGTCGGGGTGGGCGCACTCGCTGCCCTGGCCGCACTCGCGTTCGCGATCGCGTTCTTTTATTACGACCGCGAGGTCGCGCAGCAGTTCGAAGGCCGCCGCTGGACAGTGCCCGCGAAGGTGTACGCCGCGCCGATCGAGCTGTACGTCGGGTTGCCGTTCACGATCGACGACTTCCTCGCCGAACTCGAACGGCTGAAGTACCGCGCGGCGACCGAACTCGACCGCCCGGGCAGCTACCGCCGCCGCCGCGGCCGCTTCGAGATCGCGGTGCGCGCGGCACGCTTCGCGGACGAGCTGCGCCCGGCGCAGATCATCGCCGTGACGATCGAGGGCAACGCAATCTCGGGCCTGCGCGCCGCGGACGGCGCCGACATTCCGGTCTTCCGGCTCGACCCGCTGCTGATCGGCAGCATCTTTCCGATCCACGGCGAAGACCGCATCGTGCTGACGCCCGACGATGTGCCGCCCCTGCTGCCGGCCGCTATCAAGGCGGTCGAGGACCGCAAGTTCGACACGCACCACGGCATCGACCTCGAGGCGATCGCGCGGGCCCTGTGGGTCAACCTGCGTGCCGGCAAGGTCGAGCAGGGCGGCAGCACGCTGACGCAGCAGCTCGTCAAGAGCTACTTCCTCGACGGCCGCCGCACGCTCGGGCGCAAGCTCGAGGAGGCGATGATGGCGCTCGCGCTCGAGGCGCGCTACGACAAGCGCGACCTGATGACCGCGTACATCAACGAGATCTATCTCGGCCAGCAGGGCGATCGCGCGATCCACGGCTTCGGGCTCGCGAGCCGCTTCTGGTTCGCCAAGCCGCTCGACGAGCTCGATCTCGCCGAGACCGCGCTGCTGGTCGCGATCGTGCGCGGCCCGCCGTACTACGACCCGCGCCGCCACCCGCAGCGCGCGCAGCAGCGGCGCGACCTCGTGCTGCGCATCCTCGCGCGGCAGGGCATCGTGCCGGCCGCGCAGGCCGAAGCCGCGGCGGCGCGGCCGCTCGGCATCGCGACGCGGCCGTCGGGCGGCTACTACCCGGCCTATCTCGACTTCGTGCGCCGCACGCTGCGGCGCGACTACAAGGAAGAAGACCTGACCGAGGCGGGCCTCAGCATCTTCACG
The DNA here is from genome assembly GCA_019634915.1 of Steroidobacteraceae bacterium. Lineage (GTDB taxonomy): Bacteria > Pseudomonadota > Gammaproteobacteria > Steroidobacterales > Steroidobacteraceae > CADEFQ01. Next base: position 4,496 of record JAHCAN010000052.1, read on the forward strand.
AGCTTCGATCCGCGCGCGCAGCTCGCCGCCGAGCAGGCACTCGAGGGCGAGCTCACGCGCCTCGACCGCACGCGCAAGCCGCCCGGGGGCCAGGCGGGTCTCGAGGGCGCGGTGGTCGTCACGCTGCCGCAGAGCGGCGAGGTGATCGCGATGGTCGGCGGGCGCAACGTCAGCTTCGACGGCCTGAACCGCGCGCTCGCGAGCCCGCGCGCGATCGGCTCGCTGGTCAAGCCGTTCGTCTACCTCGCGGCGGTCGAGTCCGGCCGGTGGAATGCGACCAGCGTGCTCGACGACACGCCGATCGAAGTGCCGCTGTCGCGCAACAATGTCTGGCGGCCGCAGAACTTCTCGCGCGACGCGCACGGCCCGGTGTCGATGGTGCGCGCGCTCAGCGAATCGCTGAACCTCGCGACCGTGCACCTCGGCCTCGACGTCGGCGTGCCGCAGGTCGCGCAGCTGCTCGCGCGCTTCGGCCTCGGGAAGGCACCGCCGCCACTGCCGTCGCTGCTGCTCGGCGCGCTCGACCTGCCGCCGATCGACGTCGCGCAGCTCTACAACGGCCTCGCGAACGGCGGCTTCCAGGTACCGCTGCGCGCGGTGCGCGCCGTCGTCAACGAACACGGCGAGCGCATCGGCGCCTACCCGGTGCGGATCGAGCCGGTCGCGCCACCCGACGCCGTCTACGAGGTCGATCGCATGATGACCTACGTGATCGAGCGCGGTACCGGGCGCGCGGCGGCGGCACGGCTGCCGCGCGGACTCGTGGTCGCCGGCAAGACCGGCAGTTCGTCCGACCTGCGTGACGGCTGGTTCGCGGGCTTCTCCGGCTCGCACCTCGCGGTCGTCTGGATCGGCTACGACGACAACCGCCCGACCGGCGTGACTGGCTCGAGCGGCTCGCTGATCGTCTGGCAGAAGGTCATGTCCGCGCTCGGCACGAGCTCCTGGCAGCCGCCGATGCCCGAGACGCTCGAGGACCTCGCGATCGACTACTCCTCGGGCCTGCGCGTGACGACCGGCTGCTCGCAGGACGAGGTGATCGTCGCGGTGCCGCGCGGCACGGCGCCGCCGTTCCTGGCCGGCTGCGCGCCGCCGTCCGGCATCGCCGATTGGCTCCGTGGCATCATTCGCTGATGCCGCCGCGCCCCGCACTCGCACCCACGCTACCCGCCCTGCTCGCGAGCCTGGCGCTCGCCGCCTGCGCGACGCCGGTCTATCGGCCACCGGGTGGCTCCGCAGGCACTCCGGTGCCGGCGCCGGAAGGGTCCGGCGTGCCGACCCCCGTCCCGTCGACACCGCTGCCCGAGCCGGCACCGGTACCCGCGCCGGTGCCCGCGCCGAAAAGCTACCGGCTGGGCGCGGCCACCAGCGCGCTCGTCTCGCAGGCGCAGGGCGCGAGCGCGCGCGGCGATTACGAGACCGCGGCGGCGACGCTCGAACGCGCGCTGCGCATCGAGCCGGACAATCCGCTCGTCTGGATCGAGATGGGGCGCGCCCGGCTCGCGGGCGGCGATCCGGTACAGGCCGAGAACATGGGCCGGCGCGCGCTGGCGCTCGCGGCCGGCGCACCGCGCGAGCAGGCGAGCGCGCGGCAGCTGATCGCCGACGCGCAATCGGCACGGTAATGGCCGGCGCATACGGGCCAGCCCGTAGGGGGGCCGCCGGATTGCAGGCCTCCGGGCCGGCTCCTAGCCTTTCCGGTCGAGAGAGTGGAGAGTTCGGGCCCCCGCCACTGCCGGGCGGACCGGATTCCGGCCGGAGCCAGACATCTCCCATGTCCGGCTCCGGCCATTTTCTTTTCGCCGCGCTGTTCATCGCGGCCTATGTCTTCATCGACTGGGTGAGCTATCTGCAGCCGGTGCTGCAGTTCGGCATCACGCCGTGGAATCCGCAGACCGGCCTCGCGCTCGCGTACCTGTGCCGGGAAGGGCGCCGCGGCGCCATCGCGGTCGCGGCCGCCGCGCTGCTGTCCGAGATGGTCGTGCGCGACGTGCCGGCCGGCAGCATCGCCGCGATCACCACGTCGTGCTGGATCGCGATCGCCTACGCCTCGCTCGCCGAGGTCCTGCGCCGCAAGGCACCGCCGTCGCTGGTGCCCTCGCCCGCCGATGCGGCGCGCTTCATCGGCGCCTGCCTGGTCGCGACGCTGCTGGTCGGCGCGGGCTTCATCGCGATCATGCTCGCGATGGGCGGGCTGCCGGAGAACGTCGCGCTCGCCGGCGTCGCCCGCTACTGGGTCGGCGACTTCAACGGCGTGCTGACGCTGACGCCGCTGCTGCTGTGGGCGCCGCGGTGGCGCACGGGCCTCGCCGCGCTGCGCACGCGCTGGCGCGAGGCGCTGCTGCAGGCCCTGCTGCTCGGCTTCACGATGTGGGTGATCTTCGGCCTGCTCGCCGACCAGGCGCTGCGTTTCTTCTACCCGCTGTTCGTGCCGATGATCTGGATCGCGCTGCGCTGGGGCGTGGGCGGCGCCGTCGCCGGCGCGCTCGCGATCCAGCTCGGACTCGCGGCGATGGTCAAGGACATCGGCGTCGCCCCGCCGCTGTTCGACCTGCAGTTCCTGATGCTGACGCTCAACCTGACCGCACTGCTGCTCGGCGCCGCGGTCAGCGAGCGCGGGCGCGCGCAGGCACAGCTGCGCGAGCGCGACGAGGCGCTCGCGCGCGCGATGCGCTTCGCGACCGCCGGCGAGATGGCCTCCGCGCTGGCGCACGAACTGAACCAGCCGATCACCGCGCTCGTCTCCTATCTGCGCGCGGCCGAGATCCTCGCCGCGCCCGGCGAGCCGCCCGACGCGCGCCTGCCCGCGACGCTCGGCAAGGCGGCGAGCGAGGCGATCCGCGCCTCCGCGGTGCTGCGGCGGCTGCGCGATTTCTACAGCTCGGGGCAGGCCGCGCGCTCGCCGCTGTCGCTCGCGGCGATGTGCGAGGCGGTGCAGCTCGCGTTCCACGAGCGCCTGCGCCGCGCCGGCGTGCAGCTGACCTGCAGCGTGCCCGCCGACCTGCCGGCGGTCGCCGCCGATGCGACCCAGCTAGAGATCGTGCTGCACAACCTCGTCGCCAACGCGATCGATGCGATAGGCGGCAGCGGCCAGGCTTCCGGGCAGATCGCGATCGCCGCCGAGCGCGGCGACGGCGAGGTGCTGCTGAGCATCGCCGACTCGGGGCCGGGCGTGCCGGCGGAGATCGCGCCGCGCGTGTTCGAGCCGTTCGTGACGAACAAGCCGGGCGGCATGGGCCTCGGACTCGCGATCAGCCGCTCGCTGCTGCGGGCGCAGGGCGGCGACCTCGGTTTCGACATGGCGGCGACGGGGGGCGGTGATCGGCCTGGGGACGGCGCGCGCTTCGTGCTGCGCCTGCCGATGGCGGGAGAGCGGGATGGCTGAGCCCACCGTCTTCGTGGTCGACGACGACGCCGGCGTCCGCGACGCGCTGAGCCTGCTGATCTCGCTGCGCGGCCTGCGCGCGCAGGTGTTCGCGTCGGCCGAGGATTTCCTCGCCACCTACCAGCCGCAGTGGCGCGGCTGCCTGCTCGCCGACCTGCAGATGCCGGGCATGTCGGGTCTCGATCTGCAGGCGGAGCTGAAGGCGCGCGGCCACACACTGCCGGTGATCGTGCTGACCGCGCACGGCGACGTCGCGACGACGCGCGCGGCGCTGAAGAACGGCGCGCTCGATTTCCTCGAGAAGCCGGTCGACGACGCCGTGCTGATCGACGTGCTCGGCAACGCGATCCGCATCGATGCCGAGCGGCACACGGCCGAGCAGGCGCGCAGTGCGACGGCCGAGCGGCTCGCGCGCCTGACACCGCGCGAGCGCGACGTGCTGCGGCTGCTCGCGCGAGGCCAGCAGCTGCGCGAGATCGCGCAGCAGCTCGACATCAGCCCGCGCACGGTGGAGGTCTACAAGGCGCGGATGATGGAGAAGCTCGGTTGCCGCACGCTCGCCGATGTGGTGCGGATCGGGGCGGAATTGCCGGCTGGCGAGTGAAGGACGGGAGGCGGCCGCGCGGCGCGGCGCACCCGGCGCGTCCGGGCGTACCCGCGGTGCTCATGCCCCCAGGCCCCTGTGCTTCTCCGCCGCGCGGCTATCAACTCCCGGACGGATTCGCCCGATTCGTCCGCTCGTTGATAGCTGGCGATTCCGAAGGCAGCAGCGAGCCGGCCGGCAACGCGGCATCGGCGAACAGCGCGGCGTCGAACAGATCCTCACCGAGCACGAAATCGAGATCCTCGCCGTCGGCCACGACGATGCCCTGGAGCGACGTGGCCGGCACGCCCGCGTCGTCCGGCCGCAGCGTCCAGAAGCTGAGCGCCAGCATCGCCGCGGCGCCGAAGGCCGCGACCGGCACGGTCTGCCGCCACCAGGCACGGTCGCCCGGTGACCGGCGGGCCAGCTCGTCGAGCGCCGCATGCCGCGCCTGGGTCAGGCGCGAGCGCACGCGCGCATCGAGGTGCTGGGTGCCCGCCTCGAGCGCCTCGCGACTGCGCCGTTCGAAATCACTGTGTTCCATCACGATCCGGCCTCCGCCGTCAGCTGCGCGCGCAGGCTGTGCACCGCGCGCGAATAATGGGTCTTCACGCTGCCCTGCGAGCAGCGCATCGCCACGGCCGTCTCCGCGACGTCCAGGCCCTCAAAGTTTCTCAGGAGAAACGCCTCTCGCTGTCTCGCCGGCAATTGAGATATCAAATGATCCAATCGCTCAAGCCCTTCAGCGGCCTCGAGTTGCGCGTCGGGGCCGGGTTCCTGGCTGGCCGCGAGGCTCACCGGATCGGCCGCGGCCTCGTCGTCGGCCCGTTGCGCGGCGGGCCACCACGCGATGATCCGGCCCCGCACCGCACGCCGGCGCTGCATGTCGCGCACCCGGTTGCCGAGGATCCGGTAGAACAGCGGCTTCCACTCGGCCGCCGGCCGCGAGGCATAGGCGCGCACGAGCTGCAGCATCGCGTCCTGCACCGCATCGAGCGCATCGTCCTCGTCGCGCAACGCGAGCTGTGCGATGCGGAACGCCCGGCGTTCGACGGCGCGAAAGAACTGGTCGAAGGCCGCGCCTTCGGCGGGAAGCACATCCTGCATGTCGTGGCCGTCGCCCTGGGCAAAGCTCATGCTATAAGCGCGCGGCGCCACTGCAAGTGCGTTCATGTCAGGTCTAACGCGCAGCGGGCCGCCGCGTTGACCCCCGGCCGGGCGGTCCGGGGTCAGCGTATTTGCAAGTCTTTGTATTTCAAGGTCTTTCATTGACCGACGTTTCGGTGATACGCGTCGCGGTCGACACCCCGCTGCGCAGGACGTTCGACTACCTGGCCGGCGATGCGCTGCCACGGCCCGGCATGCGGGTGCGCGTGCCGTTCGGGCGCCGCCGGATCGTCGGCATCGTGCTCGAGCTCGCCGCCTCGAGCGAACTGCCGCAGGAGAAGCTCAGGCGCATCGACGCGATCCTCGACGCCGAGCCGGTGTTCGACGCGGGGCTGCTCGCGCTGCTGCGCTGGGCGGCCGAGTACTACCACCACCCGATC
>JAHCAN010000053.1 GCA_019634915.1 Steroidobacteraceae bacterium
AGTCAGCTACGTGTACGATCTCGCCTCCCGGCTGACCAGCTTGACGCAGGACTTCGCGAGCATCGGCCAGGATCTCTCGCTGACACTGGTCTACACCGCGGCAAGTCAGCTGCAATCCCGCAGTAGCGTGCAGGCGTTGTTCGATCACGCCGGACCGCTGGTCAACCGCAGCTACGCGGCCAACAAGCTCAACCAGTACAGCAGTGTTGGCGGCACGACCTACACCTACGATGCCCGGGGTAACCTGACCAGCGACGGCAGCCGCACGTTTGGCTATGACGTGGAGAACCATCTGACCAGTGTCGCGGGTCCGGTGAGCTTGACGCTGGCCTACGATCCGCTCGGGCGGCTGCGCCAAACGACCCAAGGCAGCATGGTCACGCAGTTCCTCTATGATGGGGATCGGCTAATCGCAGAATTCAATGGCTCGAGCACCACGCCGTTGCGCCGCTACGTATACGGCCCGGGGGTGGATGAGCCGATCACTTGGTATGAGGGTGCTAGCCTCACCGCCGATCGGAAAACGCTCCATGCCGATGAGCGGGGGTCGATCATCGCTACTAGCAACAGCGATGGTGTAGCGACCGCCTATACCTACGACGCCTATGGTGTGCCGAACAACTGGACCGGACTGCGGTTCCGCTACACCGGGCAGGTCGCCCTGCTAGATGCGCATCTCTATCACTACAAAGCTCGCGTCTATGATCCCTACCTTGGTAGGTTCCTGCAGACTGATCCTATCGCGTATGAGGATGACCTTAATCTCTATGCATATGTAAGAAACGATCCATTGAACAATGTAGACCCAAACGGCACGGACGTAAATGTAGTGACCGCGAATGGAGGCATGCAGAGAGACTTCGCTAGATCACATTTTTACTTGAGTAAATCGCCGACGTATCGGAGCCTGTATACGGCACTCCGGCGTTCTTCAAGGACTTACACCATAGTCGTAGATCCGCAGGCCACGGAGCATAGGTACTCCGACTCAAACTCAACCATAGAATTCAATCCATACTTAGGTCTGGAACTGGCAAACGGAGACGTGCAATCGGCAGCATTAGGATTGGCGCACGAGATGGCACATGCAGCAAAGGCGGACGCCGATCCAGCTGGCTACAAGGCGGGAAATGTCGATAAGACGACATATGATTTTGAAGACAGCCCTAACGGCGGAACTGACGTCGTGATTGGCACTAGTAATGCTGAGCAAAATAGGGCAATTGCTGTCGAAACTACGATTGCGAAAGAACTCGGAGAACCAACCCGGAGCAGCGCTGGCGGCGTGGGAGTTGTCACGCGCTCTCCCACAACACGATGCGAAGCAGCTACGGGAACCAGAATATGCCACTGAGACTAAACTTCTTGCCCTTGTTAATTGGCATGCCCCTGCTGGCACTAGCTGATAGTGAGCAGATATATAGATATAAACTTCTGGACACCGCACCAAACGCTGAGTTGAAGGCGGAAATAGAAGATGCCTTTCAACGCTCAAAAGAACTTCACATCCTCTATATTTTACCGGAGCGGATGGAGCCAGCTCCTTATCATAAAGGAAAGATTAGTCGCAGCTGGCAGTACTCCCTCCGGTATCGTTGTGCATACAGCTGCAGCGGAAGCTTCGATGGCGTGCGACAAAACATGATTCTAGGGAGAAGAATCGACGGTGCCTGCCCAAACGGCTTTGCGCTGTCAATAGCATTTATTGGGAGGGACGATGAGCTTGTCCTACAGGCTGATTTTTCCCTAAGTGGTCTGTGCATGATGATCGAGGAGAGATCGTACATACTTCCGGAGAAAGCTTCAGTCGGAGCCCTTGTTAGAAGCGCACTCAGCATATTGTCCGAAGGCTCTGATGCCTCCAAGTGCCATACGCTGCCCGCGAGGACTGAGGAAGAGCCTATCTATGAGCCAGGTTCTGATTGACGGAACCCTAGGCGCTTGGATCACACTGCCGCGCCATCTGGCGGCATTTCAGCTGTCTTACTTGCTGGCGGCGTCTTGGGAGTATTCTCGGACGGCACTACGACGAACGCGCGCGACCAGAACGAACGAACCCCATGAAACTGAAGACGACGCTGATCTTCTCACTCTCGCTCCTCACCACCCCCGCCGCATGGACCGCCGACCCGCAGCCCGTCAATGGCGCAGCCAGTGCATCTCCATCGCGCACCGAGCTTCTGAATCCGGCGCCCAACCCGACATGGAGCCGCTTCAGCGTGCAGGGCTACGACACCCTGGAAATCGCGCCGGGCCTCTACACGTTCCGCTACACCGGCACGCGCAACATTTTCATGGTAACGAAGGACGGCGTGATCGCCACGGATCCGATCAGCCCCGAAGCGGCGCGGGTCATGCGCGACGAGATCCGCAAGGTGACCGACCAGCCCGTCAGGTACGTGGTCTATTCGCATAATCACTGGGACCACATTCCCGGCGGGCAGATTTTCAGGGACGAAGGCGCGAAATTCATCGCCCAGGAGAACTGCGTCGCGCACTTCAGGAGCAAGCCGCACCCCGATATCGTGATGCCCGACATCACCTTCACCGACCGGTACACGGTCGAGCTGGGCGGGCGCACACTCGATCTGATCTACCTGGGGGCGAACCACGGTGATTGCCTGACCTTCATGCGCCCCGATGCCGAGAACGGCAAGTACCTGTTCGCGGTGGACATCGCCACGCCGGGCGGCACGCCGCTGAACTTCATGGCGGGCTACAGCCCCGATCAATGGCTGCGCACGCTGAAGGAGCTGGAGGCGATGGACTTCAGCATCACGATCCCGGGGCACGGCGTGCCGATGGCGGACAAGTCGAGCCTGGTCGAGCGGCGTATCCGGGCGTTCTACTCGATTGGTGAGTAGACGCCGCAGTGGCGCTATGATGCGCCCCTCCACTCTACCCGCATGGTGAATCATGCAAATCAGCCACCGTCTTGCTCTCGGCCTTTGCCTGCTCGCAACCGCCTCGACGTCGCGGGCTTCACTTTCCTCAGCAGCCTCGCGCTGACCCTGGTGGGCCTGCCGGCAAAGGCCGTCACCTACTATTTCTACATCACGATGTTCCTGGCCGTGATCCAGCACACCAATGTGCGCACGCCGCAATGGCTCGGCTACATCGTGCAGCGGCCGGAGAGCCACAGCCTGCACCACGCACGCGGCATCCACCGCTACAACTATTCGGACCTGCCGCTGTGGGATGTCGTCTTCGGCACTTTCCGCAACCCGAAGGACTTCATGCCCGAGGCCGGCTTCGACGGCGCCTCTTCGGCGCAGATCGGGCAGATGCTGCTGTTCCGGGATATTGCCGCGAATGACTTTGCGCAGTCCGGGCGGCCCGCGCGCCATGCGAAAGCTTGAATGCCTGGTCTGCCGCCCGGACTAGAAGGGTTTCGTCACGCCGAGGAAGGCGATCGTGATCGAAGTCAGCCAGAACGTGAACACCAGCTTGCGGGTAAACGGATAGCTGCGTGCGACCGCGCCTTCCGACCCGGGCACGCCCGTGAGATCCCGGGACCAGCTGCCCACGATCACGCGCAACACGCTGCCCAGCGCAATCAGGATCGCGACCAGGATGAGCTTCGCCGCAAGCCATCGGGTCGCGACGGGCCCACCGACGAGCAGCGAGTACACGCCCACGCCGAGCAGGACCGCAGTCGCCGCGTGGCGGATGGCCACGTGTACCGCATCGAGTCTTGCCTTGAGCGGACCGGGCTCGAGGATGTAGCCGATGAACCAGACGAGCAGCAGCCAGATCGCCGCCACGATCCAGATGAGCACCAGCAGCCACAGCCCCATGGCCATGTAACCCCCGAGCCAGGCCAGCGTGAGGCCGACCGCCATGATCAGCACGATGGCGGAACGCGGAAAGATGTCGATGGCGACGGAGGCCTTGAGGAAGCGCAGCCGCTCCTCCCGCGAGAGCTCCGGGTTCGCGACCCGCCGACCGCAGACGAACACGCCCCAGTCGGGCCCAAGCCAATAAGCGAACAACAGGACATGAAGGAAATCCAGGATGACATAGGCTTTCATTTGCGACTCCTGGCGGTCTTCTTCACGGTAACGAGCGGCGTCTTCGGCTCGGTATCGACGACCAGCCGCAGGATTTCCGAACGTGCGTAGTGGCCCGCCGAGTCGTGCTGCAGCTTGGCCGCCTGGATGCGGCCCAGGTCGATCTCGCCGATCACGAGCTTCTCTTCGAGCCCGGTGTGGGGCGGCGCGACGAAGTCCTCACCGGGCCCGTAGATCGCTGAGCGCGCACCGCCGACCGTGAGCACGCCCTGCGGGCCAAGCTTGCGTTCGATCCAGTCGAGGTTGGCCCGCGTGACCGGGTCCTGCGCGACGATGACGAAGCAGGAGCCGGTGTATGCATGCACCTTCGACAATGCATCGACGTGCGAGTCGAACCAGCCTTCGTCCCCCTTCATCGTCGCGAACGTAGGCCACGACGAGACGTGGATCTCCTCGTGCTGCAGGATCAGCGCATGGCGCGCGAGGTTCATCGAGTGCTCGCCGCAGATCAGTCCGCCGACCTTGCCGACCGGCATGTCGTACACCTTCAGCGTCGAGCCGTCGCCCTGCCCCCAGACCGAGCGCTCGGACAGCGTCGGCTGCAGCTTGCGGCGCACGCCGAGCAGGCGGCCCTGCTCGTCGATGAAGGCCTGGCTGTTGTACAGCGTCCCGCCGTCGCGCTCCGACAACCCGAGCACGACATTGACGCGGTGCTTCGCGCAGGCGGCCTGCACGGCATCGAGTTCGCCGGCGGCGACGACCACGGACTGCGCCGCATACTCGAGCATCACCTCGCGCTGCGCCACTGGCGGATAGAGCCCGAGCCAGTACGCATAGCCCGGCACGAAAGTCTCGGCGAAGCCGAGCAGACGCACGTCGCTGCGGCCGGCTTCGGCGATCAGCGCGCAGGCCCGGGCGAGCGTGGCGGCCTTGTCGAGCAGGATCGGCGCGGCATGGGCCGCGGCTGCATTGAAACGGTGGGTCATCGCCCGATTATGGGCCGAACGCGCACGCGGTCCGATAAGGGATTCACGCGCGGCTTCGCCGGGCCGCCGCAACGTGGACGGACGCACGCCCCGCCCGTCGCAGCTGCATTGACAGGATAGCTGCCGAGGCAGAGACTGCTTCTGCAGCTTGATCGGAGCCTGCCGTGGCGAAACGCTACTACCGGACAGAGACATTCAAGGCGCGCAAATCGGTCGGCTACCTGATACGGCGGCTGAACAACCTGACGATTCCGCACGCGCAGGCCCGGTTCGCGGACCAGGAGCTCACGTTCACGCACTGGATCGCGCTGATGTCGCTGCGCGACGGCATTTCGCGCAGCTGTTCGGACATCGCGCGGCATCTGGGCCACGACACCGGCGCCACGACCCGTCTGATCGATCAGCTCGAGCGTCGCGGCCTGATCGTGCGGCGCCGCGACGCGGCCGACCGCCGCGTCGTCAATCTGTCGCTGACCGCTGCCGGGCACGCCGTCGCCACCGCGCTGATGCCGCGGACGATGGAATTCTGGAACGACATGCTCGACGGCTTCACCGCCGCCGAAGCGACCACGCTGATCGACCTGCTCACGCGGCTGCTCGCGCGCATGGAGGCCGAGCCGATCACGGCGGCACCGCACAGGAAATGATGAACACCCTGCCCGGCTTCGCGCTGGCGGCCCTCGCGCTCTCGGCCTGCGTCAGTGCGCCCACCACGGCGCCGGCAGAACGCCCGTTGCTGGCGAAGGACCTGGGTCTCGCCGGCACGAACGCACCGGCGATCGGCGACGCATGGTGGCAGGCTTTCGGCGACCCGCAACTCGATACCCTGGTCGCCGAGGCGTTGCAAGGCAGCCCGACACTGGCCGCGGCGCTGGCGCGCCTGCGCGGGGCGCAGGCGCAGTTGTCCGCGAGCCGCGCGCTGCGCCGCCCGCAGCTCGCCATCGAAGGACAGGAGCAGCGCCAGCGTTTCAGCGAGCACTCGACCATCCCGCCGCCGTACGGCGGCTCGATCCAGTGGATCGGCACGGTGCAGGCAAAGCTCGACTGGTCGCTCGACTTCTGGGGCCGGCAAGCGGCGATGGTCGCGATGGCCCGCTCGTCCGCCGAAGCCGCCCGGCTCGACGCGGCAGCGGCGCGGCTCGCGCTGTCGGCCGCCGTCACGCAGGCCTACATCGATCTGTCGCGCGCCCATGCGCTGCAGGACCTGTCCGCCGCGGCGGTCACGCAATGCGCGAGCATCCTGCAGCTGACGTCGACACGCGTTCGCAACGGCCTCGAAACCGCGGCGGCGCAGAGAAGCGCCGAAGCGCAGCTGGCGCAGGCACGCATGGATCGCATCGGCGCCGACGGCGACCTGGAACTCGCCCGTCACCAGCTCATGGCGCTGGTCGGCCGCGGCGCCGGTGATGCCGATGCGTCCCTCTCGCCGCCCCGGTTGCAGACCGAGGCGATCGCGCTGCCCCGGGTTCTGCCGGCCGATCTGCTGGCGCGGCGCGCCGACATCCAGGCGGCGCAGGCCCGCATCGATGCTGCACTGGCAGGCCGTGAAGCGGCGCGCAAGGCGTTCTATCCCGACATCGACCTCGCGGCATTCGCGGGCTGGTCGGCCATCGGCCTCGAGCCGATGTTCGGCGCGGCGGCGCGCACCTATGGCGCAGGCCCCGCGATCCATCTGCCGGTGTTCGACGCGGGCGAGCTGCGCGCGCACTACGCGGGCGCCACGGCGTCGCTCGATGCGGCCGTGGCCGACTACAACCATTCGGTCATCGAGGCGGTGAAGCAGGCCGCCGATGCGCTCACCGGCTTGCGCGCGCTCGAAGGCCAGGCCGCCGAGCAGCGCGTCGCGCTCGACGCGGCCCGCGAGCGCTTCGAGCTCGCGCAGACCCGCCATCGCAACGGACTCGACACGCAGCTCGCGGTGCTCGGTGCCGAAACCGCGCTGCTGCAGGCGCAGGCCCGCACCGCCACGCTGGGCGCGGAGCTCGACTCCCGGCGGGTGGCGCTGCTGGTCGCATTCGGTGGCGGGTTCGACAGCCCGGCGAGTGCATCGCCCCAGGAAATCACACCATGAATGAACCCGTTAATCCCGACCCGGCCCGGGGGCCGGCGGCGGCGCGCCGGCGCTGGCTGATCGCACTGGCCGCGGTCGTGGCTGCGGCCGTCGTCGCGTGGGCGCTCCACTGGCTGCTCGTCGCGCGCTTCCACACGACGACCAACGATGCCTACGTCGCCGGGGACCTGGTGGCGATCACGAGCCGCGAGCCCGCCACGGTGCTCGCGGTCCATGCCGACGACACGCAATCGGTGCGGCACGGGCAACTGCTCGTCGAATTCGACCCGGCGCGCGCACAGGTGGCGATGCAGGCCGCGGAAGCGGAACTCGCGCTCACGGTACGCAACGTGCGGGCGCAGTTCGCCAGGGTCGACCAGTACGAGGCCCAGCTCGCCGCGGCCCGCGTGCAGCTCGCGCAGGCGCAGGAGGATTCCCGGCGGCGCGCCGCCTCGGCCGAGGGCGGCGCGGCGTCCGCCGAGGAAATCCGCCATGCGGCCGACGCGGTGACGGCGGCGCGCGCTGCGTTGCGTGCCGCCGGCAGCGAGCTGGGTCAGGCGCGATCGATGATCGAGGGCACGTCGGTCGACGACAACCCGGCCGTGCTCGCAGCCATCGCCAGGCTGCGCGATGCGGGGATCACCCTGTCGCACATGCGGCTCACCGCACCGGTGGACGGCGTGGTCGCACGGCGCAATGTCCAGATCGGCCAGCACGTCGCGCCGGGCACGCCGTTGATGGCGGTGGTGCCGCTCGCCGGTGTGTGGGTCGACGCGAACTTCAAGGAGGACCAGCTCGAGGACGTGCGCATCGGCCAGCCCGCGACGATCACGACCGACATGTTCGGCAGCCGTGTCATCTATCACGGCCGCGTGCTGGGCCTCGGCGCCGGCACCGGCTCAGCCTTCGCGCTGCTGCCACCGCAGAATGCCTCCGGCAACTGGATCAAGATCGTGCAGCGCCTGCCGGTGCGCGTCGCGCTCGATGCCGCGCAACTGCGTGAGCATCCGCTGCGCATCGGGCTGTCGGTCACCGTGCAGATCGACACCCGCGACACGTCGGGGCCGCTGATGTCGCCGGCGGTGCCGGTGGCGGACACGCAGATGCAACCGGAGGATGCCGCGCCCGAGGCCGATCGTGCGGTCGCGCGCATCCTGGCGCAGGGCAAGGCGGACGCGCCGCCTCGATGAGCGGGCCCGGCGCGGCACCGGACGTCGCGCCGCTGCGCGGCGTACGGCTCGCCCTGACGTCGATCGCACTGGCACTCGGCACCTTCATGCAGGTGCTCGACACGACGATCGCCAACGTCTCGCTGCC
>JAHCAN010000054.1 GCA_019634915.1 Steroidobacteraceae bacterium
GGTGGTACCAGACCGCGAGGTCGACCAGGAACGCATCGCTCGCGTAGGCGATGCGCTCCGGGGCCGCGAGCGTTGTGCCGATGTCGACGAGTTCGCGGAACGCCGGCAGCGGCTCGATCATCCGCGCCCGCTGCGCGCGCAGCAGCGCGCGCAGCAGCGCGAGGCGCGCGGCGGGATCCGCGGGCGGCGCACCGGTCACCGCGGCGAGCACCGGATCGCGCAGCGGCGTGCCGCCGGCCAGGTGCGCGGTCACCTCACGCGCGAGATCCTCGAGCTGCTCGAGCAGCACCGGCGTGAAGTTGACGACGGCGCGCGCCTGCGGGTTCGCCTCGAGATGCGCGGCCATGTCGGAGTAGTCTTTCAGGGCATGCAGCGCGGTCCACGGCTGCACCGATTCGCCGGTCAGCGCATCGCGGTAGTCGGGCTGGTGCATGTGCCACAGCAGCACGACCGGCAGTCGTCCGGTCATCGTGTCAGACGCCCTCGCGACGCAGCATCGCCGCGGTCACCAGCACGACGCCGCGCTCGGTGACATGAAAGTACTCGCGGTCGCGGTCCGGATCGAAGCCGATGCGCATGCCGTCGTGCAGTTCGCTGCCCTCGTCGACGATCGCGCCGCGGATGTGGCAGTCCTTGCCGATCGCCACGCCCGGCAGGATCACCGAGCGCTGCACGCTGCTGCGCTCGTTGACCCGCACGTTCGAGAACAGCAGCGACTCGCTGATGCGCGCGCCGGAGACGATCGCGCCGCCGGCGACCATCGAGTTGATCGCGGTGCCGACCCGCTCGCCGTCGTCGAGCACGAACTTCGCCGGCGGCTGCTGCAGCTGGTAGGTCCAGATCGGCCATTCCTCGTCGTAGATGTTGAGCTCGGGCGCGACGTGCACCAGCTCGAGGTTCGCCTCGTAGTAGGCGTCGACGGTGCCGACGTCGCGCCAGTAGCTCTGCGCGCGCGTCTTGACGTCCTGGAACGGATACGCGAACACCTTCATTTCCGGAATCGCTCCCGGGATGATGTTGCGGCCGAAGTCGTGGCGCGAGTCGGGATCCTGCGCGTCGGCGACCAGCAGTTTCTCGAGCAGCGCGGTATTGAAGACGTAGATGCCCATCGAGGCGAGCGCGCGATCGGGGCGGCCCGGCACCGGATCGGGATCGGCGGGCTTCTCGGTGAACTTCGTGACCCGGTGCCACTCGGTCGCGGTCAGCACGCCGAAGGCATTCGCCGCGGTCTCGCGCGCGACCTCGACGACGCCGACCGTGATGTCGGCGCCCTTCTCGACGTGGTAGGCGATCATCGGCCCGTAGTCCATCTTGTAGATGTGATCGCCGGCGAGCACCAGCACGTACTTCGGCCGGTGGTGCAGGATCGCCTCGAGGTTCTGGTAGACCGAATCGGCGGTGCCGAGATACCAGTGCGCGCCGATCTGCTGCTGCGCCGGGATCACGTCGACGAACTCGCCGAACTCGCCGCGCAGGTAGCTCCAGCCGCGCTGCACGTGCTGGATCAGCGACTGCGCCTTGTACTGCGTCAGCACCATGACCTGGCGGATGCCGGAGTTCACGCAGTTCGACAGCACGAAATCGATGATGCGGAACTTGCCGCCGAACGGCGCTGCGGGCTTGCAGCGATTCGCGGTCAGCGGGCCGAGGCGCTCGCCACGCCCGCCCGCCATGATCACGGCGAGCGCGCCGCCCGTGAGTCGGCTGACATAGCGCCCCGAAGACGCGCGTGCGGCTTGCTTCGGCATATGGTAGATACACGTTATCACACGCGCCAACTCCACGACCGACCCGCTGCCCGAACGTCTCGCCCAGGATCTCGAGCGCATCGCGCTCGGCCGCCACCACCATCCGCACGGCGTGCTGGGCCCGCATCGCGGACCAGCAGACGCCGCGGTCCTCGCCTACCTGCCCCACGCCGCCGAAGTGACGCTCGATACCGGAGTTGCGCTGCAACGCGTCCACGGCTCGGACTTCTTCCTGTGGCGGGGCGAGCCGGCGCGGTTGCCGGAGCATTACCGGCTCCACTGGCGCGACGCGCACGGCGAACACTCGCGCCACGATCCGTATGCGTTCGCGCCCGAGATCGACGGGCGCGCGCTCGAAAGCTTCGGTCGCGGCGGGCACCACGCCGCGTGGGAGATGCTCGGCGCCGTGCCCCGGGTCAGGGACGGCGTCGCCGGCGTGCGCTTCGCGGTCTGGGCCCCGCATGCCGAGCGGGTCAGCGTCGTCGGGCCGTTCTGCCGCTGGGACGGCCGGCAATACCCGCTGTCGGCACGCGGCTCGAGCGGCGTGTTCGAGCTGTTCGTGCCCGGCATCGGGGCCGGCGAGCTGTACAAGTTCGAGCTGCGCCACCGCGACAGCGGCGCGCTGCAGCTGAAATCCGACCCGTATGCACGCCGCGCGGAACTGCGACCGGCCACTGCATCGATCGTCGAGGCCGGCGGGCCCTACGCATGGCGCGACGCCGACTGGATGCGGGCCCGCGCCGCGCACGACTGGCTGCATGCGCCAATGAGCATCTACGAGGTGCACCTCGGTTCGTGGCAGCGGCGGGCCGACGGCGGCTTCTGCAGCTACCGCGAGCTCGCCGCGACGCTCGTGCCCTATGTGCAGGACCTCGGCTACACGCACATCGAGCTGCTGCCGATCACCGAACATCCGCTCGACGATTCCTGGGGCTACCAGGCGACCGGCTGGTTCGCGCCGACCAGCCGCTACGGCGCGCCCGACGAGCTGCGCTTCTTCATCGACAGCTGCCACGCCGCCGGCCTCGGCGTGATCCTCGACTGGGTGCCGGGACATTTTCCGCGCGATGCCCACGGCCTCGCGCGCTTCGACGGCGAGCCGCTGTACGAATACGCCGATCCGCGCCGCGGCGAGCACCGCGACTGGGGCACGCTGATCTTCGACTACCAGCGCCACGAGGTGCGCTCGTTCCTGCTCTCGAGCGCGAACTACTGGCTGCGCGAGTTCCACTTCGACGGCCTGCGCGTCGACGCGGTCGCCTCGATGCTCTACCTCGACTTCAGCCGCGGCCACGACTTCGTGCCGAACCGCTACGGCGGCAACCACAATCTCGAGGCGATCGACTTCATCCGCGATCTGAACGCGAGCGTGCACGCTGAACACCCGGGCGCGGTCGTGATCGCCGAGGAGTCGACCGACTGGCCGATGGTGAGCCGCCCGGCGCACGACGGCGGGCTCGGCTTCTCGATGAAATGGAACATGGGCTGGATGCACGACACGCTCGCCTACTTCGGCGAGGACCCGCTGTTTCGCGCGCACCACCACCGGCGGCTCACGTTCGCGATGATGTACGCCTATACCGAGAACTTCGTGCTGCCGCTGTCGCACGACGAGGTCGTGCACCTGAAGCGCTCGCTGCTCGGGCGCATGCCGGGAGACGCCTGGCAGCGGTTCGCGAACCTCAGGCTGCTGTACCTCTACATGTGGACGCTGCCGGGCAAGAAGCTGCTGTTCATGGGCGGCGAGTTCGGCCAGGACACGGAGTGGAACTTCGCCGCGTCGCTACCGTGGTCGCTCGCCGGCGAGCCGGCGCACGCCGGCGTGCGGGCGCTCGTGCGCGACCTGAACCGCCACTACGTCGGCGATCCCTGCCTGCATCGCGACGACTTCGAGCCGCGCGGCTTCCAGTGGCTCGACTGCGACGACGCGGCGAACTCGATCCTCGCCTACGTGCGCCGCGACGGCGAGCGCTTCCGCGTCGTCGCGCTCAATTTCACGCCGGTGCCGCGCACCGGCTTGCGCATCGGCGTGCCCGCGGCCGGCAGCTATCGCGAGATACTGAACTCGGACTCGCACTACTACGGCGGCAGCAACGTCGGCAATCCGCTGCCGGTCACGTCCGCGCCGGTGCCGTGGCGCGGCCAGCCGCATTCGATCGAGCTGACGCTGCCGCCGCTCGGCGGCGTGATCCTCACGCCCGAAGCGTAGCGCTCACTCGAGCCGCTTCATGAGTCCGGGCCCGTACGGATGCGTCAGCAGCGGATGCGCCGGCACCGCGCGCACCTCGATCGCGTACTGGCCGCTCGCCGGCGCCGGCAGGTCGATCGCATAGACCTGTGCGCCGTCGGCGGTGCGCTCATCGACCGGCGTGAACGCATGGCGCCAGTCGCCATCGCGCAGGTGCTCGCGGAACGAGGTCAGCAGCGGCCCGTCCGGCTCCGGATGCGGCAGGCGGCGCTCGCCGACCAGCTCGACACGCAGCTCGTCGGCGCCGAGTCCCGCGAGCCGCACCGCGACCTTGATCTGCAGCCGTCCCTGCAGGTCGATCTGCGGGCGCGGATCGACCAGGTGGCGCAATTCGACCCCGGGCCAGGCGTCCCGCAGCCGGTGGCGGAACGCCGCCAGCGAGCGGGCGCCGGTGAAGTCGTTCGCCGCGAGTTCGGCACTGCGGCGCGCGGCGGGGCCGTAGATGCCCGACATGTAGTCGTTGACGACGCGGCACATGTTGAAGGCCGGGATCACGGTCGCCATCGCGTGCTTGCTCCGGCGCACCCAGCCCTCCGGATAGCCCGCGCCATTGCGCGCGAAATACAGCGGCAGCACCTCCTCCTCGAGCGTATCGAGGATGCTTTCGGCCTCGAGCGCGTCGCGGCGGCCCGGGTCCTGCACGCTGACCGGCGAGAGCCCCCAGCCGTTCATGCCGTCGAAGGCCTCGGCCCACCAGCCGTCGAGGATCGACAGGTTGAGCGTACCGTTCGCCGCGGCCTTGATGCCCGACGTGCCGCTCGCCTCGAGCGGCGCGACCGGGTTGTTGAGCCACACGTCGCAGCCGGACACCAGCGCGCGCGCGAGGCGCATGTCGTAGTCGTCGAGGAACACGACGCGGCCGGCGAATTCCGGATCGAGCATCAGCTGCTTGATCTCGCGCAGCACGGCCTTGCCCGGCTCGTCCGCCGGATGCGCCTTGCCGGCGAACAGCAGCAGCGCCGGACGGGCCGGATCGTTCAGCAGCCGCGCGAGCCGCGCCCGGTCGTGCAGCAGCAGCGCGGCGCGCTTGTAGGTCGCGAAGCGCCGCGCGAAACCGATCGTCAGCACGTCGGGCCGCTCGGGGTCGAGCAGCCGCGCGACCTGGCGCGACTGCGCGCTGCTCATGCCCTTGGTCACGAACTCGGCCTGCAGCCGCGCGCGCGCGGCGCGGAACATCCTTGCCTTCACGTCCTGCGAGGCTGCCCAGAAGTCGACGTCCGGCACCCGGTGTAGCGCCGACCACATCGCGGTGTCGGACAGGCGCTGCTGCCAGTCGGACGGCAGGTGGCGATCGAAGAACTCGGCCCAGCTCTGGTGCAGGAAGGTCGGCACGTGCACGCCGTTGGTCACGAAGCCGACCGGATTCTCGTCCGTGGTCAGCTCGGGCCAGCGCCGCGCATACAGTTCGGCGGACACGTGGCGGTGCACGCGGCTCACGCCGTTCACGTGCCGCGCGCCGTTCAGCGCGAGCCAGGTCATGTTGAACTCGTCCGGCGCGTCGGGCGCGCGGCCGAGCGCGAGCACCTGCGCGGCCGGCCAGCCGAGCGCGTCGAGATACGCACCGAACTGCTCGCGCACCAGATGATGCGCGAAGCGGTCGTGGCCGGCGGCGACCGGCGTGTGGGTCGTGAACGCGCATTGCGCGGCGACCGCTTCGAGCGCGACGTCGGCCGGCACGCCGCGCGCGACTTCCTCGCGGATGCGCTCGAGGATCAGGAACGCCGCGTGGCCTTCGTTGATGTGCCAGACCGCGGGCTCGAGGCCGAGCATGCGCAAGGCACGCACGCCGCCGATGCCGAGCACCATCTCCTGGCGGATGCGCGTGTGCTCGTCGCCGCCATAGAGGCGGTGCGTGATGTCGCGATCGCCGGGCGCGTTGTCCTCGCAGTTCGTGTCGAGCAGGTACACGCGCACGCGGCCGACCTGCGCGCGCCAGATGCGCGCATGCACCGCGTGGCCGGCGATGTCGAGCGAGACGCGCAGCCACTCGCCTTGCGCGTCGCGTTCGGGCTCGACCGGCAGGTCGCGCGGATCGTGGTCCTCGTAGACCGCATGCTGCACGCCGTCGCTGTCGACGCTCTGCACGAAATAGCCCTGGCCGTAGAGCAGCCCGACCGCGACGAAATTCAGCCGCTCGTCGCTCGCCGCCTTGCAGTGATCGCCGGCGAGGATGCCGAGGCCGCCGGAATAGATCGGGAAGCTCTCGTGGAAACCGTATTCGGCGCAGAAGTACGCCGTGAGCGGCGCATCGGTCGGGGTCGCCGGCGCGGCGAGGTAGGCATCGAAGGCCGCGAGCACCTGTTCGTAACGGCCGACGTAGGCCGGATCGGCAGCCGCGCGATCGAGCGTCGCCTGCCCCACGCAGCGAAGCAGCAGCTTGGGGTTGCCGTCGGTCTGCTCCCAGAGCACCGCATCGAGATCCTCGAACAGCGACCGGGCCGGGCGATGCCAGCTGAAGAACAGATTTCCGGCCAGTTCGGGCAGTCTTCGCAGTTTTTCGGGGATATTCGGCGTGAATTCGATGAAGATCGGCGACATCATGGGCGCGCGGGGGCCTGTTCGGGTAGCGGCGGCGGTCTGAGCCGTCTGTGCGCGGAGTCTAGCAGGAAATGTTCCTATCCTTGACCGAACAATACCGTAGATATTACAGTACTGTGGTATGGACGATAGCAGCGCACGCAAGTTCCAGAAGGACCTGAACGGGGGCCTGGTCGCGCTCGTGCTGCTGTCGGCCCTCGATCGCGCGCGCGGCGAACTCTATGGCTACGAAATCGCCAAGCAGCTGCAACGGGCCGCCGATGGCGAGCCGCTGTTCAAGGAAGGCACGATCTACCCGGTATTGCGCTCGCTGCTCGCGGCGGGCCTGCTCTCGAGCCGGGTGGAACCGTCGCTGTCGGGCCCGCCGCGCAAGTACTACCGGATCACCGACGCCGGCCGCACCGCGCTGCACGAGTGGCGCGCGATCTGGCAACACACCCGCAACTTCGTCGACCGCCTGACCGTATGAGGAATCCGCTATGAACAAGGCAGCACCGCGGTCTATTGATGCATATCTGAAACAGCTGCACGAAGAGCTGGCGGATGCCGATCCGTCCCTCGTGCAGGACGCGCTCTACGACGCCGAGGAGTACCTGCGCGCCGAGATCGCGGCCCACCCCGGCAAGTCCGAGGCCGACGTGCTCGAGCTGATCGCGAGCACCTACGGCGCACCCGACGAAGTCGCCGCCGCCTACCGCGAGACCGAGGCGAAAGTCGCGGCGGCGCTGCAGACGCCCCGGCCGGCCCAGGGAGGCGGGGCCTGGCGGCGTTTCTTCCGCGTCTATTCCGACCCGCGCGCCTACGCGTCGCTCTTCTTCATGTTCCTCGCGCTCGCGCTCGGCATCTTCCACTTCGTGTTCGCCATCGTCGGCCTGTCGCTGTCGGCGGGCTTCGCGATCCTGATCATCGGCGTGCCCTTCTTCCTCGCCTTCATCGGGCTCACGCGCGTGATCGCGCTCGCCGACGGCCGCCTCGTCGAGGCGATCTCGGGCGAGCGCATGCCGCGGCGGCCCGTGCATCCCGGGCCGAAGCAGTCGTTCTGGACCCGCATCGTCGAGATGCTGCGCGATGCGCGCACCTGGACCACGCTTGCGTATTTCGTGCTCGCACTGCCGCTCGGCATCGCCTATTTCACGGTCGCGGTCACCGGCCTGTCGGTCGGCCTCGCGCTGACCTTCGCGCCGCTGTTCGAGATCGCCCGCCGCATGGGCCTCGTGGAGATCAGCACCGACCTGATCATCGAGCCGGCCTGGCTCGCGAGCGCCTTCATGCTGCCGGTGTGCGTCATCGCCGGCGTGCTGCTGGTCACGCTGCTGATGCATGCCGCGCGCTTCGTCGGCCGCGTCCATGCGCGCTTCGCGAAGCACATGCTGGTCATCGGCTCGTGAAGCGCGCGCTGCCCGTCGCGCTCGGTGCCGCGCTCGCGCTCGCCTGCGCCGCCTGCGTGGCTTCGGCCCCGCCGCCGCCGGCCTCGGCGAAGGCCGAGGCGCCAGCGGCGCCGCGCGCGGGC
>JAHCAN010000055.1 GCA_019634915.1 Steroidobacteraceae bacterium
GCCCGCGTAGGCCGGCAGCTCGCCCGGCTGCGTCAGGTCGATGAAGGCGTCGATGCCGAGCGACGCGAGCGCCGCGAGGCGGGCGCGGGTCTCGTCGCGAGTGGGCCCGCCCGGGTATTCGCCGGCCAGCCAGCGATCCTGCTGCACCCAGTACGCGTTCGCGAACGGCAGTTCGATCACTGCGGCGGGCGGACGGGCGAGGCGAAATCGTGCAGCCGCGGATCGGCCAGGTGCGCGGGCTCGACGTGCGTCAGCGCCGAGAAGATCGACGCGACCCTTCCTGGGTGCTCGCGCTCCCAGTCCTCGAGCATGCGTTTGACGACGAGGCGCTGCATGTTGTCCTGCGAGCCGCACAGCCGGCACGGGATGATCGGGAATCCGCGTGCGCGCGCATAACGGCCGATCTCGCGCTCGGGCACGTAGGCGAGCGGGCGGATCACGACGTTGCGGCCGTCCTCGGCGACGAGCTTCGGCGCCATCGCCTTCAGCCGCCCGCCGTGGAACAGGTTCAGGAACAGCGTCTCGACGATGTCGTCGCGGTGGTGGCCGAGCGCGATCTTCGTGTAGCCATGTTCTGCCGCGTAGCGGTACAGCGCGCCGCGCCGCAGGCGCGAGCACAGCCCGCACATCGTGCGCCCCTCCGGGATCACGCGCTTGACGACGCTGTAGGTGTCCTGCTCGATCTGGTGGAACGGCACGCCGAGCTCGCGGCAGTACGCCGGCAGCACGTCGGCCGGGAAGTCCGGCTGCTTCTGGTCGAGATTGACCGCCGCGAGCTCGAACGGCACCGGCGCACTGCGCTGCAGCGAGTACAGCATGTCGAGCAGCGTGTAGGAGTCCTTGCCGCCCGACAGGCAGACCATGACCCGGTCGCCCGCCTCGATCATCCGGTAGTCGGCGATCGCCTTGCCGACGAGGCCGCGCAGCTGCGCGGCGAGTCGCTTCGAGGTGTTCGAGTCGAGGGCTTGCGTGGCGGGCATGGCCGCTATGGTACCGGACTCGCGTGCCGCGACGGGCCCTACGCCGCGGCGCTGCGCGAGGCCGGGTCCTCGAGATACTTGCCCTCGAGATAGCGCAGCGTGGCCGCCGCCGACAGCGGCTTGCCGGTCGCGAGCTTCAGCAGTTCCTGGGTCGGGAGCTTCGCGCCGAAGCCGTGCACGTGCTCGCGCAGCCAGCCGAAGAGGCCGCCGAACTCGCCGCGCGCGATCTGCTCGTCGAGCCCGGCGACGCTGTCGCGCAGCTTCTCGTACAGCTGCGCGGCGATCGCCGCGCCGAGCGCGTACGACGGGAAATAGCCGAACGAGCCGGCCGCCCAGTGGATGTCCTGCAGGCAGCCTTCCTGCATCGTCGCAGGCTCGACGTCGAAGCGCTCGCGCATGAACTGCGCCCAGGCATCCGGCAGCTCGCGCACCGCGAGCGCGCCGGACAGCAGCTTCTTCTCGAGCTCGTAGCGCAGCTGCACGTGCAGCGGGTAGGTCAGCTCGTCCGCGTCGACGCGGATCAGCCCGCGTTGCACG
This sequence comes from Steroidobacteraceae bacterium, assembly GCA_019634915.1. Classification (GTDB taxonomy): domain Bacteria; phylum Pseudomonadota; class Gammaproteobacteria; order Steroidobacterales; family Steroidobacteraceae; genus CADEFQ01. The sequence goes on from JAHCAN010000055.1 coordinate 1,518, forward strand.
CGCGCCAGCCGCGCGTAGACGTTGTCGGCCTCCCACTCGGGCCCGCTGACGCCGAAGTGCTTCGCGAGCAGCGGCAGCAGGTAGCGCACGAACGGCCGGCTGCGGCACACGATCATCTCGATCAGCAGCGCCTGGCTCTCCTGGATCGCCATGCCGCGGTCGCGTCCGACGGGCTGATCGCGCCACTCGCGCGGCAGGCCGAGGTCGTACATCGCATGCCCGGTCTCGTGCAGCGCACCGAGCACGCCGGAGAACAGATCCTCGGCGTCGTAGCGCGTGGTGATGCGGATATCGCCCGGCACGCCTTCGGTGAACGGATGCTCGCTGTCGTCGATGCGCCCGCCGTCGAACGGAAAGCCGAAGGCCTTCATCAGCTCGACGACCAGCTGGCGCTGCTTCGCGACCGGGAAGCGGCCGGTGATCGGCAGCGCGGGAGTCTTCTGCTGCAGCGCCATCGCCTCGCGGATCAGTGTCGGCAGGCGGCGCGACAGCGCCTTGAACATCGCATCGATGTCGGTCATCGTGACACCGGGGCTGAACTCGTCGATCAGCGCGTCGTATGGCGCGAGGTTCAGCGCCTGGCCCAGCAGCTGCGCCTTGTCACGCACCAGGTGCAGCACTTCCTCGAGGTGCGGCGCGAACAGCGCGAAGTCGTTGCCGCGCCGCGCGGCGATCCATTTCACCTCGGCCGTCGCGGTCGCGCGCGCGAGGCGCGAGACCAGCGACACCGGCGTCGCGATCGCGTGGTCGCGCTGGCGGCGCATCTCGCGCAGGTTCGCCAGCTGCCAGTCGCTGCTGCCCTGGGTATTGGCCTGGGCCCGGTCGAGCAGCCGGCTGACCCGGGGCGAGGTCAGCAGCGTGTGGTGCTCGGTCTCGAGCGCCGCGAGCTGCTCGCCGCGGATCTCCGCGCTGCCCTTCGGCATCATCACCGCCGCGTCCCAGCGCAGCAGCGCGAGCGCCCCGCGGAACGCGTGGAGGCGCTTCCATTCCTGCTCGAGCTGCTGATAGGGCGTTGCGGACACTGGGCTCACCGGGCGGGGGACGGGCCCATTGTACCCGCTCGGGCGCCCGGCGGCCGGACGCCCCCGGATCTAGTCCTTTATTTTCAATGGGTTAGACTCAGCCGGCGTGGTTGACACCGCCCCGGCCAGCCGCTCGATCAGATCGCTGACGTAGTGCGGCGAGTGGGTGTTGCGGGCGATCAGCATGTACAGCGACGGCACGACCAGCAGGGTCAGCAGCAGCGAGAACACGGTGCCGAAGAACACCGCCGAGCCGATCGACTGGCGGCTCTCGGCGCCCGCCCCCGCCGCGAGCATCAGCGGGATCGCGCCGCAGGCCGTGCAGAGACTCGTCATCAGCACGGGCCGCAGCCGGATCGTCGCGGCCTGGGTCACCGCCTCGACGAACTCGACGCCGCGGTCGCGCAGCTGGTTCGCGAACTCGACGATCAGGATGCCGTTCTTGCAGGCGATGCCGATCAGCATGATCGCGCCGATCTGGCTGAAGACGTTGATCGACGAGCCGAACAGCCACAGGCCGATCAGCGCGCCCGACAGCGCGAGCGGCACGGTCGCGAGGATCACGAGCGGGTGCACGAAGCTCTCGAACTGCGCCGCGAGCACCAGATAGACGATCAGCAGCGCGAACGCGAACGTGAGCCACAGCCGCCCGCCCGACTGCTTCAGCTCGCGCGACTCGCCGTCGTAGTTGATCACGACGCCCTCGGGAACCTCCGCGCGGATCACGCCCTCGACGTAATCGAGCGCCTCGCCGAGCGAATAGCCGGGCGCGAGATTCGCGGACAGCGTGATCGAGCGCAGGCGGTCGAAGCGTTTCAGGTCGTTCGGCCCGGCGACCTCCTCGAGCTGCACGAGCGCCGACAGCGGCACCAGCGCGCCGGTGCGGGCCGAACGCACGTAGTTGTCGCCGAGGTCGTCGACCGAGGCGCGCTCGTCGTCGCGGGCCTGCACGACGACGTTGTACTCCTCGCCGCCGAGCACGAAGGTCGTGACGATGCGCGAGCCGAGCAGCGTTTCGAGCGTGTGGCCCACCGTCGCGAGCGACACGCCGAGGTCGGCCGCGCGGTTGCGGTCGATCCGGACGGCGACCTGCGGCTTGCGCTCGAGATAATCCGACTCGAGCGCGACGATGCGCGGGTTGTCGTCCTGGATGCGCGCCATGATCCGGTCGCGCCAGCGCGCGAGCTCGTCGTAATCGGTGCCGCCGATCACGACCTGCAGCGGCTTGCCGGCACCGCGCACGCCGAGGCTCGGCGGCTGCACGACGATCACGCGCAGCCCCGGCAGCTCGGCGACCCGGCGGCGCAGCCGCTCGGCGATCGCGCCGGCCTTCTCGTCGCGCTCGCTCCACAGCTCGAGCGGCATGTACATGATGCCGGTGCTGACCTCGCCGAGCCGCCCGAAGCCGCCGGAGCGGCTGATCACGCGCTTCGCGTTGCCGCGCGCGACCTCCTCCATCAGCACCGACTCGAGCTCGCGCATGTGCCGGTCGAGATAGGCGAGGCTCGAGCCCTCGGGCGCCGTGATCATCACCGGCAGCATCGCGCGGTCCTCGATCGGCGCGAACATCACCGGCAGCTTGAGCCACGGCACCGGCCTGCCGGCGATCAGCAGCGCGACGACGAGCGCCGAGAACGCGGCGGCCGCGCCGAGCACGACCCACGGGCCGCGGCCGCGAAGCGAGCGGCGCACGAGGTTCTCGTAGCGGGCCGCGAGGCGGCGGAACAGGCCGTCGACGCCGTGCGCGACGCGGCCGCGATGCAGGCCCCCCGCGAACAGCTTCGAGGCCATCATCGGCGTCAAGGTCAGCGCGACCAGCGCCGAGAACGCGACCGCGGCCGCGACGGTGACGCCGAACTCGCCGAACAGGCGCCCGATGTTGCCCTCCATGTACGACACCGGCAGGAACACCGCGCACAGCACGAGCGTGGTCGCGATCACCGCGAAGGCGATCTCGCGGCTGCCGGACAGCGCCGCGAGCAGCGCGGGCTCGCCGCGCTCGATGCGGCGCACGATGTTCTCGAGCACGACGATCGAGTCGTCGACGACGAGGCCGATCGCGAGCACCGCGCCGAGCAGCGTCAGCGTATTGATCGAATAGCCGAGCCACGCCATCACCATCGCGGTCGCGAGCAGCGACACGGGGATCGTGACGGCCGGGATCAGCGTCGCGCGCGCGGTGCCGAGGAACAGGAAGATCACGACCAGCACGATCGCGAGCGTCTCGGTCAGCGCCTTCGCGACGCTCTTCATCGACTCGACGATGAACATCGAGAAGTCGACGTTGACTTCCATGACGATGTCGGCCGGCAGGCCCGGCCGCAACCGCTCGAGCTCGGCCTTCGCGAGCCGCGCGACCTCGAGCACGTTCGCCTTCGACTGCGGCGTGATGCCGAGCGTCACGCCCGGCACGCCGTCGGAGCGCGCGAGGCTGCGCTCGTCTTCGGCCGACAGCGACACGCGCGCGACGTCGCCGAGGCGCACGACGTGTCCGCCCGCGCCCTTGCCGAGCGCGAGTTCGCGGAAATCCTCCTCGGACTCGAGGTTCGTATCGGTGCGCAGCGTGAACTCGCGCTCGCGCGACTCGATCCGGCCCGCCGGCAGCTCGACGTTCTCGCGCCGCAGTGCATCCTCGACGTCGGCGACGGTCAGCTGGCGCGCGGCGAGCGCTTCGCGGTCGAGCCAGACCCGCATCGCGTAACGGCGCGCGCCGCCGAGGCGCACGACCGCGACGCCGGGCACCGCCGAGAACCGGTCGAGCAGATGGCGATTGGCGTAGTCGGTCAGCTCGAGCGAGCTGCGCGCCGGGCTCGACACGTTGATGTACATGATCGCGTCCATGCCCGAGTCCACTTTCGTGATCTGGGGCGGATCGGCCTCTTCCGGCAGCCGCGAGACGACGCGCGACACGCGCTCGCGCACGTCGTTCGCCGCCGCGTCGAGATCGCGCTCGAGCGTGAACTCGATCGTGATGCGCGAGTTCTCGTCGCGGCTCGACGAGGTGAGCTTGGCAAGCCCCTCGATGCCGGCGATCTCGTCCTCGAGCAGCTGCGTGACGCGCTTCTCGAGCACGCTGGCGGAGGCGCCGCGGTAATAGGTGTCGACCGTGACGATCGGCGGGGCGACGTCCGGGTACTCGCGGATCGGCAGCCGCAATGCCGCCATCACGCCGAGGATCAGCAGCAGCAGCGACAGCACGGTGGCGAACACCGGCCGCCGCACCGACAGCTCGGAGAGCGTCAAGTGCGCGCCTCGAGCACCGCGCCTCCGTCGCGGACCTTCTGCGTGCCCTCGACCACGATGCGCTCACCCTGCGCGAGACCGGCGACGATCTCGACCTTGCCCGGCTCGCGCCGGCCGATCCGCACTTCGCGCCGCGCGACGGTCCCGTCCTGCACGACGTACACGTACTGGCGGCTCTGCTCGGGCACGAGCGCCTGCTCGGGGATCACGATCGCGTCGTAGTCATCGCGCGCGAGCGTGACGTTGACGAACATGCCCGGCCGCAACAGGGACTCGGGGTTCGGCACGAGCGCGCGCACGGTGACCGAGCGCGTGGTCGGGTCGACGCGCGAGTCGATCGTCAGCACCCTGCCCTGCAGCTCGCGGTCGGGATGCGCGGCCGTGCGCGCGGTCAGCCCGAGCCCGGCGCGCAGGTTGCCGAGCAGATTCTCCGGCACCGTGAAATCGACCTTCATCACGCTCGTGTCGTCGAGCGTCGTGATCACCGTGCCGGGGCTCACCAGGCTGCCGAGGCTCACGCGCCGCAGGCCGACCCGGCCGCTGAACGGCGCGCGGATCACGGTATCGGCGAAACGCGCCTGCGCGGCGTCGACGCGCGCCTGGTTCGCCTTCATCGTCGCCTCGAGCTGCTCGTACTGCGACTGCGAGAGCACGCGGGTCGAGAGCAGGTCGCGCGCGCGCTGGTACTGGCTCGTGCTCTCGGTCAGTGCCGCGGTGGCTTCCGCGAGATCGGCGCGCGTCTGCGCCGGGTCGAGCTCGATCAGTACCTGGCCGCTGCGCACCGTCTCGCCGTCGCGGAAGCGCACGGCAGTGACGATGTTCGAGGTCTTCGACGTGACATCGATCGACTCGTTGGCGATCGCGGTGCCGAGCGCCTTCAGCTCCCGGGTCACCCGCTCGCTCGCGACCTCGGCGGAGACGATCGTGACCGGCGCGGCGCCGGCCGTGCGCGCACCCGCCGCCCCGCCAGCGCCGGGCGGGCCCGGCATCCGCACCGCGGCCGGTGCACCGGCGTGGCGCGTGGCATAAATCGCCCAGCCGCTGGCCAGCACGGCAACGATGACGCTGACGGTCGTGACCACTTGGCGG
>JAHCAN010000056.1 GCA_019634915.1 Steroidobacteraceae bacterium
ACTCCCGCGACGACGAGGCCGATGACCCACAGCTGCTGCATCGCCGGCCACCGGCCGAGGCTGTAGAGCAGCGCGAACGCCACGCCGGCGATGACTCCGCCGAGCAGCAGGAAGGGCCGACGCCGGCCCCAGCGCGTCTCGGTGCGATCGCTGATGACGCCCATCAGCGGATTGCTGACGATGTCCCAGAGCTTGGCGATGAACAGCAGGCCCGCGGCGGTCGACGCCGCGATGCCGAGCACGGTGGTCAGGAAAAACGGTGCGAGGAACGAGAAACCGTTCAGCAGCAGCGACGCGCCGAGCGTGCCGATACCCCAGCCGAGGTTCAGGCGCCAGTTGCCGGCGCGGGCGATCGGCAGGGTCTCGGCATTGGCGGCAGACATGGGGCGACCCTCGCGAAGTTCGGAAGCACGGAGCTTAGGGCCTCGGCTCGCGGGATCAGCGACCGCCGCTCCCCGGCGACCGGCACGCGGCTATCCGGTGGTCCGGCGCCCGCCCGCGGCAGGCGGGCCCTAAGCTTTTTGCCTTGCGGGTTGTAGCATGCCGCACATGACGCCTGCATCCCCTTCACCCGGCGCTGCGACGCGCGACTTCCTGACGCAAGAGCACGGGCTGTTCATCGGCGGCAAATGGGCCACCGCGCTCGCCGGCAAGCGCTTCGACGTCTTCGACCCCGCCACCGGCGAACGGATCGCCACGGCGGCGGCCGGCGAGGCGGCCGACATCGACGCGGCCGTCGCCGCGGCCCGTGCCGCATTCAACGGGCCGTGGGCAAAGTTCACGGCGGCCGAGCGCGGCAAGGTGATCTGGAAGCTCGCCGAGCTGATCGAGCGGCACGCACAGGAGCTCGCCGAGCTCGAGGTGCTCGACAACGGCCAGCCGCTCGCGGTCGCACAGTACGTCGTCAACCACATCGTGCCGGAGTTCTTCCGCTACTACGCGGGCTGGCCGACCAAAATCGAGGGCGCGACGATCCCGACCTCACCGCAAGGCCGCCGGCCGGGTGAAGTGCTGTCGTTCACGCTGCGCGAGCCGCTGGGCGTGGTCGGCGCGATCACGCCGTGGAACGCGCCGCTGCCGATGCTGATGGTCAAGCTCGCGCCGGTGCTCGCGACCGGCTGCACGCTGGTGCTGAAGCCGGCGGAGCTCACACCGCTGACCGCGCTGCGCGTCGCGCAGCTGGCCGCCGAGGCGGGCGTGCCGGACGGCGTCTTCAACGTCGTGACCGGCTTCGGCGAAACCGCGGGCGCGGCGCTCGCCGCGCATCCGGGCGTCGACAAGATCGCCTTCACCGGCTCGACCGAAGTCGGGCGCTCGATCGTGCGGGCCGCGGCCGGCAACCTGAAGAAGGTCTCGCTCGAGCTCGGCGGCAAGTCGCCGGTGATCGTGTTCCCCGACGCGGTGCTCGAGCAGGTGATCCCGGGTGCCGCGCGCGCCTGCTTTTTCCTGCAGGGCCAGAACTGCATGGCCGGCACGCGCCTCTACGTGCACGAGAAAGTGCACGACCGCGTCGTCGACGGCGTCGCGCGGATCGCGCGCGGCATGCAGCTCGGCCACGGCCTCGATCCGGCCTCGCAGTTCGGCCCGCTGATCTCGGCGGAGCAGCGCGAGCGCGTGCGCGGCTTCGTCGAAGCCGGCCGGCGCGAAGGCGGCGAACTCGTCTGCGGCGGCACTGCACCCGAGCGCCCCGGCTGGTTTTTCGAGCCCACGGTGTTCGCGCGCATGCACGCCGACATGACGCCGGTGAAGAACGAGATCTTCGGCCCGGTGCTGTGCGTGCAGTCGTTCGGCGACGATGAACTCGAGCGCGTCGCCGCGGAGGCGAACGCCACGATCTACGGCCTGTCGGGCAGCGTCTGGACGCGCGACATCGGGCTCGCGATGCAGATGGTGCGGCGGATCGACTCGGGCCAGGTCAGCGTCAACATGCACGCCGCGCTCGACCCGGCGATGCCGTTCGGCGGCAACCGGCAATCGGGCTGGGGCCGGGAATTCGGCAAGGAAGGGCTCGAACCCTATCTCAAGACGAAGGGCGTCAGCGTCGCCTGGTGAGGCGCGCGGCCCGGCGGCATCACGGCGGCACGTTGCCTGCCGCGGCGCGCGCCGCGGTCGGCGGCGCGAGTGCGAGCTGCCGCTCGCGCCAGATGATGTAGAGACCGCTGCCGATGACGATCGCACCACCGGTCAGCACGCGCAGCGCCGGCAGCGTCTCCCAGATCACCCAGTCGATCAGGATGCCCCAGAAGAGCGCGGTGTACTCGAACGGTGCGATCACCGACGCCGGCGCCGAGCGGAAGGCCTCGATCAGGCACAGCTGCGCGACCGCGCCGGTCAGCCCGATCGCCGCCAGCACCCACAGATGCGCCGCGCGCACCTCGACCCAGCCGTTGGCCGCGAGCAGCGCCGACACGACGGCCATCACTCCGATCGACCACAGCGCGACGCTCGCGGTCGTGTCGGTGCGGGTCAGCACGCGCAGCAGGATCGCGTTGCAGGCGTAGGCGAAAGCCGAAACGAAGGCGCCGATCACGCCCCACAACACGAGCCCGGAAGCCGACGGGCGCAGCATCGTCACGGCCCCGCCGAGGCCGACGACCACCGCGAACCAGCGATGCCAGCCGACCCGCTCGCGCAACGCGAGCGCCGCGAGCGCCGTCACCATCAGCGGCGCGGTCAGGAAAATCGCGTAGGCGTCGGCGAGCGACAGTACGCGCACCGCGTACAGGAAGCCCACCATGATCACGACCATCAGCAGGCCGCGCAGCGCGTGCATGCCGGGGCGATGCGCAAGCAGCTCGCGGCCGCGGCCGGTGAGCAGCAACGGCAATGCGATGAACGGCAGCGACGCCACACCACGCAGCGCCGCGACCTGCAGCGGCGGGTAATACGCCGTCAGGAATTTGAGCAGCGCATCCATGCACGCGAACACCGCGACGGCGGCGAGCATGAAGGCGATGCCACGCAGCGGTCGGGCGGACATCCGCGAAGCCTACCGCGGGGCGCAAAAAAAAGCGCCGCCCGGCGTGACCGGGCGGCGCGTGCTGCCGTCGACGGCCCGTCGGGCGCCGTCAGCTCAGAACTTGATGTTGATGCCGGCGAGCATGCTCCACGAGTAGTACTCGTTCTCGGCCAGTCGCGCCCGCGAGCCGCTGAAGTAGCGCAGCGGCTCGTTGGTGATGTTCTGCACCTGCAGGAACGCACCGACCTGCCTGGTCAGCTGGTAGCTCGCCTTGAAGTCGAGCTGGCCGTGCGTGTCGATGTACAGGTCCTCCGACGGATCGTCGCCGAGCGCGTACAGGTACTCGCTGCGATAGGCATAGCCGAGGCGCAGCTCGAGGCCCGCGAGCTCGTAGAACAGCGCGACGTTGCCGACGTGCTCCGACTGCATGAAGAAGGGCACCTTCTCGTCGCGGTCGAGCGTCTTCGCCTCGCTGTCGGTCCAGGTGTAGCCGATCGACACGCCGAGGCCGCGCAGCAGGCCCGGCAGGTTGCGGAACTGGTACTGGTAGCCGAATTCGACGCCGAAGATGTTGCCGTTGCGGGCATTCTGCGGCTGCTCGATCTCGAGCTCGGAGTACAGCCGGCCCTCGAACTCTTCGTCCTCGAGCGTCAGCAGGCGCGTGAAGATCGGATTGTCGATGTCCTTGTAGAACACGCCGAGCGAGACGATGCCGGCGGGCTGCAGGTACCACTCGAGGGCGACGTCGAAGTTCATCGACTCGAGCGGGTCGAGATCGGGATTGCCCGCCTCGATCGCGCCCTCGTAGATGTCCGGCGAACCGTCCTCGCCCTCCTCGTCGAGCTCGATCTCGAACAGCCGGTAGGGCACGTTCTGCTCGTACGAGGGTCGGCCGATCGTGTTGGTCCAGGCCGCGCGCGCGATCAGGTCCTCGCGGATCGCCCAGGTCATCTGCAGGCCCGGCATCCAGTTGGTGTAGTTCTTGGTGCCGTTGACCTCGGGCGGCGGCACCTCGACGTCGCCGTCGATGAAGGTGACGTCATAGGCCGAGAAGTCGGTCTCGGTGCGCTCGACGCGCACGCCGCCGATCAGCGTCACGTTGCCGACGTCGAGCGAGCCCATCAGGTAGCCCGCCGTGATGTCCTCCCTGACCGTGAAGTCAGAGCCGTAGGACTCGGCCGCGGTGTCGGCGTCGTTGACCTCGAACAGCGAGCGGTTCGCCTCGAAGAACGCCTGCGCGGCGCGATAGTCCGGATACGGGCCGAACGTGTAGAACGACGAGCGCACGTCGCGATAGAACTTCGGGTCGCCCGCGTGCGCGAACTGCGACAGCAGCAGGTCGCCGTCGAAGCCGTCGTAGACGATCATGTCCTGGTTGCTGTGGCTCTTGCGGCCGATGTACTTGGCGCCGGTCTTGAAGTAGCCGCTGGTCGTGCCCCGGTCGAAGTCACGCTTCAGGTCGAGCTGGCCGACCCGCAGCTTCTCCTTGATGACCTGGCCGCCCTGCGCGGTCTCGTCGAACTCGAAGTGGTCGGGATCGTAGAACTCGGGGCCGGCATTGACGCGGAAATAGTAGTCCGACGTGTCATAGGTCATCGGGATTTCGTCGTCGAGCTCGAACGTCCAGCCGTTGTCGTACGGCGTGTTCTGCTCGGTCTGGCCGTAGGTCGCCGCGAGGTTCAGCGTCCAGCTGCCGACTTCGAACTCGCCGCCGAGCGTCGAGGAGAGGATCTCCTGGATCTCGAGGCGCTCGGAATTCTCGCGCTTGCCTTCACCTTCGGTGAACAGGCCCGAGGTCGCCGTCTGGTCCTCGAGATCGCCGTTGCGGTAGTCGTAGGTGATCTCGGGCTGCTGCTCGGTGTCCTCGTAACG
>JAHCAN010000057.1 GCA_019634915.1 Steroidobacteraceae bacterium
TCGAGTGCACGATTGGGACGCATGTGGACGAACCTTCTAGAGAAAAGCGGCCGTCAGAATGTAGTCGAGCAGCAACGTCAGCACCGATGAAGTGACGACGGTACGTGTCGTGGCGAGCCCGACGCCCGCTGCGGTGGGTTCGGTATGGTAGCCCTCGTACACAGCCACCAGGCTGCATGCGGTACCGAATACCACGCTCTTGATGAATCCTTCCTGAACATCGTTCAGCTCGACGGCGGCCTGCATCTGCGACCAGAACGCGCCGGTGTCGACGCCCATCAGCTGCACGCCGACCAGCTGCGCGCCGAACAGGCCGATCATGTTGAAGATCGCGACCAGCAGCGGCATCGCGATGACGCCGCCGAGGAAGCGCGGCGCGACGATCAGGCGCAGCGGATCGGCCGCCATCATCTGCATCGCGGTCAGCTGGTCGGTGGCGCGCATCAGGCCGATCTCGGACGTCAGCGCGGTGCCCGCGCGGCCGGCGAACAGCAGCGCCGTGACCACCGGCCCGAGTTCCTTCAGCAGCCCGAGCGCGGCCGCGACGCCGAGCGCGTCCTCGGAGCCGAAGCGCTGCAGCAGGTCGAAGCCCTGCAGGCCGAGCACCATGCCGACGAACAGTCCGCACAGCATGATGATGATCAGCGAGCGCGCGCCGGCGTTGTAGATCTGGTGCACGATCAGCCGCGGGCGCTTCAGCGCCGGCACGCACTGCAGCAGCACGGTGCCGAAGAACACGCCGACCGCACCGACGCGGCGCAGGGCAGCGACCAGCAGGCCGTCGCGGGCTGCCTGCGAGCTCACGCGGTCCGCCCGCGCCGCGCGCCGGATGCGCCGAGCAGCTGCTCGCGATAGTCGGGCGCCGGATAGTGAAACGGCACCGGGCCGTCGGCGACACCGTCGAGAAACTGGCGCACCACTTCGGAGTCGCTACGGTCCAGCTCCTCCGGGCTGCCCGAGGCGACGCAGCGGCCCTGCGAGAGCAGGTAGCTGTCGTCGGCGATCGTCGCGAGCTCGCGCACGTCGTGGGAGACGACGATGCTGGTGATGCCGAGCACCCGGTTCATCTGCCGGATCAGGCGCACGATCACGCCCATGGAAATCGGGTCGAGACCGACGAACGGCTCGTCGTAGATCAGCAGCTCGGGATCCATGACCACCGCGCGCGCGAGCGCCACCCGCCGCGCCATGCCGCCCGAGAGCTCCGCCGGCAGCATGTGCGCCGCACCGCGCAGGCCGACCGCGTGCAGCTTGGTCAGCACGAGTTCGCGGATCAGCGGCTCGGTGAGCTTGGTGTGCTCGCGCACCGGGAAGGCGACGTTCTCGAACACGTCGAGGTCGGTCAGCAGCGCGCCGTTCTGGAACAGCATGCCGATGCGCCGGCGCAGCGCGAACAGCTCGCGCTGGCGCAGCGCCGCGACGCGCTGCCCCCAGACCCGCACGTCACCCGAGGTCGGCGCGCTCTGCCCGGTGATCAGGCGCAGCAGCGTGGTCTTGCCGGTGCCGCTCGGCCCCATGATCGCCGTGATGCGGCCGCGGCGCGCGACGAGATCGAGGCCGGCGAAGATCTCGCGGCGCCCGACCGAGTAGTGCAGGTCGCTGACCTCGACGACGACGTCATCGCGCCCGTCCGGCGCGGCGGCCGGCCTCACGGTTTCGGTCACGCGAGCCGCGCCGCGAAGCCGCTCAGGCGGCTTCGGCTTCCTGCGCCGCGACGTAGCGGCCGGTGGTCGCGAGACTGTTCAGGCGCGCGCGCTTGGCGAACTCCTTCTGGCCGGTCGTGAAATTGGCGGCCTTGCCGCCCCAGGTCCTGAGGGCCGTGTCCTGCAGCGCGCGGCCGTAGCTGAACGTGAGATTCCACGGCAGCGGGCCGAGGCCGTTCATCAGCGACAGGTGCAGGGTCGCGTCGGGGGAGCTCTGGCCCCCCGACAGGAAGGCGATGCCGGGCACCGCGGCCGGCACATGGCGCTTCAAGGTGCGCACCGTGGCCTCGGCCACCTCGGCCGGGCTCGCCTGGCTGGCCGCCTTCTTGCCCGGGATCACCATGTTCGGCTTCAGCACCATGCCCTCGAGGTACACGCGATGCAGATCGAGCTGGTGGAACACTTCGGCGAGCACCGCGTTGGTGACCTCCTCGCAGCGCCCGATCGAGTGTCCGCCGTCCATCAGCACCTCGGGTTCGACGATCGGCACGATCTGGCGTTCCTGGCACAGCGCCGCGTAGCGGGCGAGCGCATGGGCGTTCGCCTCGATGCCGAAGCGCGACGGCACGCCGTCGGCGATGTCGATGACCGCGCGCCACTTCGCGAAGCGCGCGCCGAGCTGGTAGTACTCGGTCAGGCGCTCGCGCAGGCCGTCGAGACCCTCGGTGATCGTCTCGCCCGGGAAGCCCGCGAGCGCCTTGGCGCCCATGTCGACCTTGATGCCCGGCAGCACGCCCTGGCGCTCGAGGTACTGCGCGAACGGCACGCCGTCGCGGGTCTTCTGCCGCAGCGTCTCGTCGTAGAAGATCACGCCGCTGATCCACTGGCCGATGCCCGGCGTGGTCAGCAGCATCTCGCGATAGCCGCGCCGGTGCTCCTCGGTGGACTCGAGCCGGATCACGTCGAAGCGCTTCTTGATCGTGCCGGAGCTCTCGTCGGCCGCGAGTATGCCCTTGTCCTTCGCCACCATGGCGCGCGCAACGCGCTCGAGTTCGGCCTTGTCCATCGCCAAGCCCCCAGTGAGGTTTGCCAGTAGAGAGCCGCCTATTATATCGAAACCCCCTTTTACAGCCGACCGCAAAGAGGACTAAAATAGTCCCCTATGTTGCGCATCAGCCGGATGACCGATTACGCGACGGTGATACTCGCCGCACTCGCACAACCGCCGACCCGGCGGTTGACGGCGGCGGCGCTCGCCGAGCGCACCCGCCTCGCGGCGCCGACGGTCAGCAAGCTGCTGAAGCAGCTGCACCGGGCGGGCCTGGTCGCCTCGACGCGCGGACTGCGCGGAGGCTACCAGCTCGCAAGGAGCCCGCTCGCGATCACCGCGGCCGCGATCGTCGACGCCCTCGAGGGACCGCTCGCACTGACCGACTGCTCGGCCGGCCACGGCCGCTGCGACATCGAGGGCCACTGCCGCGTGTCGCGTGCGTGGCAGAGCGTGAACGGCGCGATCCACCGCTCGCTGCAGGACGTGACCCTCGCGCAGCTCGCCGGACTCGAAGCGCCGCCGACCCGCCTTCCGTCGCTGGAGCACACGATGAAATTTGCCGGCACCCGCCCGCGGAGCACGCCATGACCGAAGCCGCCGAACTCGAAAGCCTGGTCGGGCGCAGCTACCTGCACGGTTTCGTGACCGACATCGAATCGGACACGGTGCCGCCCGGCCTCGACGACGACGTGATCCGCCTGATCTCGCGCAAGAAGGGCGAGCCGCAGTTCCTGCTCGACTGGCGCCTGAAGGCCTACCGGCACTGGCTGACGATGCGCGAGCCGCGCTGGGCGCACGTGCGCTACGACGCGATCGACTACCAGGACATCTCCTACTATTCGGCGCCCAAGTCCGACGCCAACGCGCCGAAGAGCCTCGACGAGGTCGACCCGAAGCTGCTCGCGACCTACGAGAAGCTCGGCGTCCCGCTGCACGAGCGCGCGCGCCTCGCCGGCGTCGCGGTCGACGCGGTGTTCGACAGCGTGTCGGTCGCGACCACGTTCAAGGAGAAGCTGTCGAAGGCCGGCGTGATCTTCTGCTCGTTCTCGGACGCGGTGCGCGATCACCCGGCGCTGGTCGAACGCTATCTCGGCACCGTCGTGCCGTACACCGACAATTTCTTCGCGACGCTCAATTCGGCGGTGTTCACCGACGGCTCGTTCGTCTACGTGCCGAAGGGCGTGCGCTGCCCGATGGAGCTGTCGACCTACTTCCGGATCAACGCGGCGAAGACCGGCCAGTTCGAGCGCACGCTGATCATCGCCGACGAGGGCTCGCACGTCTCCTATCTCGAGGGCTGCACCGCCCCGCAGCGCGACGAGAACCAGCTGCACGCGGCGGTCGTCGAGCTGATCGCGCTCGACGACGCGAAGATCAAGTACTCGACCGTGCAGAACTGGTACCCGGGCGACGAGCACGGCGTCGGCGGCATCTACAACTTCGTCACCAAGCGCGGCGACTGCCGCGGCCGCAATTCGCACATCGCCTGGACCCAGGTCGAGACCGGCTCGGCGATCACCTGGAAATACCCGAGCTGCCTGCTGCGCGGCGCGGGCTCGGTCGGCGAGTTCTACTCGGTCGCGACGGCGACCAACTATCAGCAGGCGGACACCGGCACGAAGATGATCCACATCGGCCGGGACACGCGCAGCACGATCGTCTCGAAGGGCATCTCGGCCGGCCACGGCCAGAACACCTACCGCGGCCTCGTGAAAGTGCTGCCGAGCGCGCACGGCGCGCGCAATTTCACGCAGTGCGACTCGCTGCTGATGGGCGGCGAATGCGGCGCGCACACTTTTCCGTATGTCGAGGTGAAGAATGCGAGCGCGATCGTCGAGCACGAGGCCAGCACCTCAAAGATCAGCGACGATCAGCTGTTCTACTGCCTGCAGCG
>JAHCAN010000058.1 GCA_019634915.1 Steroidobacteraceae bacterium
CACACGTTCGGTTCGATTTCGAGCAGCGGCGTGTAACCCTCGGCGAGCGTGACTTCCGCGCCCTCGGGCGCCGGCAGCACTTCGCGATAGCGCCACATCGTCGGCGGGCGGTGCGCGAGATCGGTGAGCGAGAGGCGCACGGCTGCCAGGTCGTAGTCGACGCGCAGCGGCATGCCGCAGGCGCTGCACACGGTCGCCAGCGCGCGCGGGTCGTGGGCTTTGCCGCACGCGAAACAGCTGAGACCTGTCATGAACTCATAACCATATCGTCGATGCCGGGCTTCGTCGAACCCCGGGTCTTCGTGGGATAATGACGCCTTGCCGCGCGACTGCGACGCGGCGCTCGAGGATCCACTGCACCGCCATGATCGAACTCTATTACTGGCCGACCCCGAACGGCCACAAGATCACTCTCTTTCTCGAAGAAGCGGGCGTGCCGTACCGCATCGTGCCGGTCAACATCGGCGCCGGCGATCAGTTCAAGCCCGACTTCCTCGAGATCTCGCCTAACAACCGCATGCCGGCGATCGTCGATCGCGCGCCGGCCGACGGCGGCGAGCCGATCGGCGTGTTCGAATCCGGCGCAATCCTGCTGTACCTCGCGGACAAGACGCGCCGGTTCATCCCGCAGGACGCGCGCGGCCGCAAGACCGTGCTCGAGTGGCTGTTCTGGCAGATGGGCGGTCTCGGTCCGATGTCGGGCCAGGCGGGCCACTTCCTGAACTATGCACCGGAGAAGATTCCCTACGCGCAGGATCGCTACAAGAAGGAAGTGAACCGGCTGTACGGCGTGCTCGATCGCCAGCTCTCGCAGCACGCCTTCCTCGCGGGTGACGAATATTCGATCGCCGACATGGCAAGTTATCCGTGGGTGCTCGCCTGGGAGCGACTGCAGCAGGATCCCGCGGATTTTCCGGCGATTTCGCGCTGGATCGAGGCGATCGAGGCGCGGCCCGCGACGCTGCGCGCGTACAAACTCGGCGAGCAGTACTCGAGCAGACGGGAGATGACCGATGAGGAGAAGAAGATCCTCTTCGGCCAGACCGCGGCGAGCGTTGCGCAGCAAAAAGGCCCGAAATGACGCTGGAACGAAGCCGGAAGAGGCCCCACGATCGCTCCGTGGGCCTCGTCTACTCCAGTTTCTCGCTCAGCAACCCGCGCATTCCGGCGGGCCCCGTGCTCGAGGTCGAAGCACTCGTCGATACCGGGGCGGTCAGCGTCTGCCTGCCGCCGGCGCTTGTGGCCGCGCTCGGTCTCGAGACCCTCGAGCGGCGAGAGGTCACGCTCGCCGACGGTGGCCGCCATCTGGTGGCCTATGTGGGGCCGCTCAAAGTCGGCTTCGGGAACAGGGGCTGCTATACCGGCGCGTACGTGCTGGGCGAGCGCGTGCTGATCGGTGCGATTCCGCTCGAGGACATGGATCTCGTGATCGACCCGGCGCGCAGGCGCGTATCCGTGAACCCGGCGAGCCCCGACATCGCCACTGCGATCGTGATGCAGGCCTCACGCGCCGGCACCCCGCCGGCCGGCGTCTCGGCCCGCTGAGCTTGCGGCCGGTCGCCGACCCTCAGCCCGGCAGGCGCGAGAGGTCCGCGATGCCGCTGACGAGCACCTGCAGC
>JAHCAN010000006.1:0-95000 GCA_019634915.1 Steroidobacteraceae bacterium
CAGGCGCTTGTACTTGCCGCACAGGCACTCGTAGTCCTTGATCGGGCCGAAGATCTTCGCGCAGAACAGGCCGTCGCGCTCCGGCTTGAACGTGCGGTAGTTGATCGTCTCGGGCTTTTTCACCTCGCCGTACGACCATGCGCGGATCATCTCCGGCGACGCCAGCCCGATCTTGATCGAATCGAACTGCTCGACCGGCGCGTGTTGCTTGAAGAGCTTCAGTAAGTCTTTCATTAGTCCTGCTCCAGCTCCATGTTGATGCCGAGCGAGCGGATTTCCTTCACCAGCACGTTGAAGGACTCCGGCATGCCCGCATCCATCTGGTGATTGCCGTCGACGATGTTCTTGTACATCTTCGTGCGGCCGTTCACGTCGTCCGACTTCACCGTCAGCATCTCCTGCAGCGTGTACGCCGCGCCGTAGGCCTCGAGCGCCCACACTTCCATCTCGCCGAAGCGCTGGCCGCCGAACTGCGCCTTGCCGCCGAGCGGCTGCTGCGTGACGAGGCTGTACGGTCCGGTCGAGCGCGCGTGCATCTTGTCGTCGACCAGGTGGTTCAGCTTCAGCATGTACATGTAGCCGACCGTGATCTCGCGCTCGAAGCGCTCGCCGGTGCGGCCGTCGTAGAGCTGCGTCTGGCCGCTGGTCGGCAGGTCCGCGAGCACCAGCAGCTGCTTGATCTCCGCCTCGCTCGCGCCGTCGAACACCGGGGTCGCGATCGGCACGCCGCTCGTCAGGTTCTTCGCCAGCGCGATCACGTCGGCGTCGCTGAGGCTCGCGATGTCCTCGTGCTGCCCGCCGGTGCTGTTGTAGATCCGCTCGAGCAGCGCGCGCAGCTCGCCGACCGCCGCCTGCTGCTCGAGCAGGCGGTTGATCTTCGCGCCGAGCCCCTTCGCCGCCCAGCCGAGGTGCGTTTCGAGCACCTGGCCGACGTTCATGCGCGAGGGCACGCCGAGCGGGTTCAGCACGATGTCGACCGGCACGCCGTTGTCGAGGTGCGGCATGTCCTCGACCGGCACGATCGTCGAGATCACGCCCTTGTTGCCGTGGCGGCCGGCCATCTTGTCGCCCGGCTGCACGCGGCGCTTGACCGCGAGGTAGACCTTGACCATCTTCAGCACGCCCGGCGCGAGGTCGTCGCCGGCGGTGATCTTCGCTTTCTTGTCGTCGAGCTTCTTCTCGAAGCCCTTGCGCTGCGCCGCGAGCCGCTCGGCGGTCGCCTCGAGCAGCGCGTTGGTGTCCTCGTCGTCGAGGCGGATCTCGAACCACTCCTCGCGCGGCAGCTCATCGAGGTATCCGGCGGTCACGGCGCCGCGGAACTTGCGCGGCCCGCCGACGGCGTTCCTGCCGATCAGCGCGCTGCGCGCGCGCGCGAACAGGTCGTCCTCGAGGATGCGCTGCTGGTCGGCGAAGTCCTTGCGGACCCGCTCGATCTCGGCCTTCTCGATCGCGAGCGCGCGCGAGTCCTTGTCGACGCCGTCGCGCGTGAACACGCGCACGTCGATCACGATGCCGTCCATGCCGGGCGGCACGCGCAGGCTGGTGTCCTTCACGTCGGACGCCTTCTCGCCGAAGATCGCCCGCAGCAGCTTCTCCTCGGGCGTCAGCTGCGTCTCGCCCTTCGGCGTGACCTTGCCGACCAGGATGTCGCCGGCGCGCACTTCGGCGCCGATGAACGCGATGCCCGCCTCGTCGAGCTTGGCGAGCGCCGCGTCACCGACGTTCGGGATGTCCGCGGTGATCTCCTCGGGCCCGAGCTTGGTGTCGCGCGCGACGCAGGTCAGCTCCTCGATGTGGATCGTCGTGAAGCGGTCTTCCTGCACGACCCGCTCGGAGATCAGGATCGAGTCCTCGAAGTTGTAGCCGTTCCACGGCATGAACGCGACCAGCAGGTTCTGGCCGAGCGCGAGCTCGCCGAGATGCGTCGACGGACCATCGGCCAGCACGTCACCACGCGCGATCGCGTCACCGGCGTTGACCAGCGGGCGCTGGTTGATGCAGGTGTTCTGGTTCGAGCGCGTGTACTTGGTCAGGTTGTAGATGTCGACGCCGGGCTCGCCGGCGGTCGTCTCGTCGTCGTTGACGCGCACGACGATGCGCGAGGCGTCCACCGAATCGACGATGCCGCCGCGGCGCGCGACCACGGTCACGCCCGAGTCGATCGCGACCGGGCGCTCCATGCCGGTGCCGACCAGCGGCGTCTCGGCGCGCAGCGTCGGCACGGCCTGGCGCTGCATGTTCGAGCCCATCAGTGCGCGGTTGGCGTCGTCGTGCTCGAGGAACGGGATCAGCGAGGCGGCCACCGAGACGATCTGCTTCGGCGACACGTCCATGTAGTTGATGCTGTCACGCGGCATCAGCGTGAACTCGTTCTGGTAGCGGCACGAGACCAGCTCGTCGGCGAGCTGGCCCTTGTCGATGCGCGAGTTCGCCTGCGCGATCGCGTACTGGCCCTCCTCGATCGCCGACAGGTAGTCGATCTCGTCGGTCACGCGGCCGTTGACGACACGCCGGTACGGCGTCTCGAGGAAGCCGTAGCGGTTGGTGCGCGCGTACACCGACAGCGAGTTGATCAGGCCGATGTTCGGGCCTTCCGGCGTCTCGATCGGGCAGACGCGGCCGTAGTGCGTCGGATGCACGTCGCGCACCTCGAAGCCGGCGCGCTCGCGCGTCAGGCCGCCGGGGCCGAGCGCCGACACGCGCCGCTTGTGGGTGACTTCCGACAGCGGGTTGTTCTGGTCCATGAACTGCGAGAGCTGCGAGGAGCCGAAGAACTCCTTGACCGCTGCCGCCACCGGCTTGGCGTTGATCATCTCCTGCGGCATCAGCGGCTCGCTCTCGGCGACCGTCAGGCGCTCCTTGACCGCGCGCTCGACGCGCACCAGGCCGACGCGGAACGCGTTCTCGGCCATCTCGCCGACGCTGCGCACGCGGCGGTTGCCGAGGTGGTCGATGTCGTCGACCACGCCGTTGCCGTTCCTGATCTCGATCAGTACCTTCAGCACGTCGAGGATGTCTTCCTTCGACAGCACGCCCGAGCCGGTGATCTCCTCACGGCCGACCCGGCGGTTGAACTTCATGCGGCCGACCGCCGACAGGTCGTAGCGCTCGTCGTTGAAGAACAGGTTGTTGAACAGGTTCTCGGCGGCGTCCCTGGTCGGCGGCTCGCCGGGGCGCATCATGCGGTAGATCTCGACCAGCGCCTCGAGGCGCGTCTTGGTCGGGTCGATGCGCAGCGTGTCCGAGATGTAGGCGCCGCGGTCGAGGTCGTTGACGTACAGCGTGCGGATCTCGGTGATGCCGGCCTCGATGATCTTCTCGGCCGACGCCGCGGTCAGCACCTCGTTCGCCTTGGCGAGGATCTCGCCGGTGTCGGTGTTGACGACGTCGTGCGCGAGGATCTTGCCGTAGATGTAGTCGCGCGGCACGGTCAGGCGCTTGACGCCGGCGTCCTCGAGCTGACGCACGTGGCGCGCGGTGATGCGCCGGCCTTCCTCGACGATCACCTGCTCGCCGATGCGGATCTCGAAGCTCGAGGTCTCGCCGCGCAGCCGCGCCGGCACCAGCTCGAGCGACACGCTGTCCTTCGAGATGAAGAAAGTGTTCTTCTCGAAGAAGGTGTCCAGCATCTCGGTCTCGTTCATGCCGAGCGCGCGCAGGATGATGCTGACCGGCAGCTTCCTGCGGCGGTCGATGCGTGCGAACACGCAGTCCTTCGGGTCGAACTCGAAGTCGAGCCAGGAGCCGCGGTACGGAATGATCCGCGCCGAGAACAGCAGCTTGCCCGACGAATGCGATTTGCCGCGGTCGTGGTCGAAGAACACGCCCGGGCTGCGATGCAGCTGCGAGACGATCACGCGCTCGGTGCCGTTGACGACGAAGGTGCCGTTGTCGGTCATCAGCGGCAGCTCGCCGAGATAGACCTCCTGCTCGCGCACGTCCTTGACCGGCTTCTTGGCGCCGGGTGCCTCCTTGTCGAGCACGATCAGCCGCACCTTGACGCGCAGCGGCGCGGCATACGTCAGGCCGCGCAGCTGGCATTCCTTCACGTCGAACACCGGCTCACCCAGCCGGTAGGCGACATACTCGAGGGTCGCGTTGCCCGAATAGCTCGAAATCGGGAACACGGTCCTGAAAGCCGCATGCAGCCCGATTTCGGCACGCGCATCCTGGGCGACGTCGGCCTGCAGGAAGCTGCGATAGGACTCGAGCTGGATCGCGAGAAGATACGGCACGTCGAGGATGCTCGACTGCTTGCCGAAGTTCTTGCGGATGCGCTTTTTCTCGGTGAAGGAATAAGCCATCTGGATTTACCTCTGAAACTGCAACACGCGCGCGTGGAAATCACGCGCGCAGCACGCTGCACCCGGCCGTCCCCGGCCGGGTGCGGTGCATACGCCACGCGGCAGCACGCCGCGCATGGAGGTTATTTGACCTCCACCTTGGCGCCGGCTTCTTCGAGCTTCTTCTTGATTGCGTCGGAATCGGCCTTCGGAATGCCTTCCTTGACGAGCGCGGGCACGCCCTCGACCAGGTCCTTGGCTTCCTTGAGGCCGAGACCGGTGATCTCGCGGATCACCTTGATCACCGTGACCTTCTTGTCCGCCGGGTACTCCTTCAGGGTCACCGTGAACTCGGTCTGCTCCTCGGCCGGGGCCGCCGCCGCGGCGCCCGCGCCGGCAACCGCCGCCACTGCGACCGGAGCCGCGGCCGTGACGTTGAACTTCTTCTCCATGTCGGAGATGAGGTCCACCACGTCCATCACGCTCATCTTGGAAATCGCTTCGAGGATATCGTCTTTGCTAACAGCCATCGTCATGACTCCTGTGAATTTTCAATCTGCATTCAGGCGCCGGCCGCCTGCTTCGCGTCCCTGACGGCCGCGAGCGTGCGCACGAGCTTCTGGTTCGGGGCCGCGATCGTGCCGACGAGCTTCTGGATCGGCGCCTTCAGCACGCCGAGAAGCATCGACAGCGCCTGATCGCGCGTCGGCATGCTCGCCACTTTCTCGATGTCCTTGCCGGGCAGCACGGGGCCGCCGAGCGACACCAGGGTCGCGACGAGCTTGTCGTTGTCCTTCGCGAAGGCCTTGATCACGCGCGCCGCGGCGCCCGGATCGTCCTTCGAGAAGGCGAGAACCAGCGGGCCCTTCAGGTGCGAGCCGATCGACTCGAACGACGTGCCTGCCACGGCCTTGCGCGCCAGCGTGTTCTTGACGACACGCATGTACACGCCCTCGGCCCTGGCTTTGGCACGCAGCTCGGTCATCTGCGTCACCGAGAGGCCGCGATACTCGGCGGCAACCACGGAAAGGGCCGAACCGGCCACCTCCGCGACTTCCGCGACGAGCGCTTTCTTGCTCTCTAGGTTAAGTGCCATTCCTGTCTCTCCTGGCCAGATCACATCAACCGACGGCGATCCGCGGCCGAGGACATCCTCGAACGAGAGTCACCATCTGCGCAGGCACCGATTAAGGAGCGGGCCGGCGGCGCATGCCACCCGCCTCTCCGCCTGCGGTCTTCGATGGAACCGGCGCCCTGGATGCGACGCCGGGTCTCACGAATACGGAAAACTGCCTCAGACTCCGAGCGTCCCGGAATCCACCGCGACACCCGGCCCCATCGTCGAGGACAGCGTGACGCGCTTCAGAAAAATGCCTTTCGACGTCGCCGGCTTCGCCTTCTGCAGGTCCTGGATCAGCGCCTGCAGGTTCTCGCGCAGCTGCTCGACCTCGAAGCTCGCCTTGCCGATCGTGCAATGCACGATGCCGGCCTTGTCGACGCGGTAGCGCACCTGGCCCGACTTGGCGTTCTTCACCGCCGTCGCCACGTCCGGCGTCACCGTGCCGACCTTCGGGTTCGGCATCAGGCCGCGCGGGCCGAGGATCTGGCCGAGCTGGCCGACGACGCGCATCGCATCGGGGCTCGCGACGACCACGTCGAAATTCAGCTCGCCGGCCTTGACCTTCTCGGCGAGGTCCTCGAGGCCGACGATGTCGGCGCCCGCGGCGCGCGCGACGTCCTGGTTCTTGCCCGACGTGAACACCGCGACGCGCACCGACTTGCCGATGCCATGCGGCATCACGGTCGAGCCGCGCACCTGCTGGTCCGACTTGGTCGCATCGATGCCGAGGTTGACCGCGGCATCGACCGATTCGTTGAACTTCGCGGTCGCGAACTCCTTGACGAGCTTCAGCGCCTCATCGAGCGGAAACTGCTTGCCGGGCGGCAGCTTTTCGGTCCAGCTCTTCACGCGTTTGGCCGTGGCGGACATCTCAGAGCCCCTCCACGTCGACGCCCATCGAGCGCGCGCTGCCGGCGATCGTGCGCACGGCGGCCTCGAGGCCCGCGGCGGTCAGATCGGGCTGCTTGGTCTTCGCGATCTCCTCGAGCTGCTGGCGCGAGATCTTGCCGACCTTGGTCGTGTTCGGCGTGCCGCTGCCCTTCTCGATGCCGATGCTCTTCCTGATCAGCACCGCGGCGGGCGGCGTCTTCATCACGAACGTGAAGCTGCGGTCCGAGTAGACGGTGATCACCGTCGGGATCGGCAGGCCCTTCTCGAGCTTCTGCGTCGCGGCATTGAACTGCTTGCAGAACTCCATGATGTTGACGCCCTGCTGGCCGAGCGCGGGCCCGATCGGCGGCGACGGATTGGCCGCGCCGGCCGGCACCTGCAGCTTGATGTAGCCCTGAACCTTCTTCGCCATCGTCACAACTCCTTGGGTGCGAACGCCTCACGGCTCCCCATGAACCAGCATCGAAACCAGGCGGCGGGCGGCCACGCGAGCCGCCCCTGACTCGCCGCGCTACGCCTTCTCGACCTGCGAGAAATCCAGCTCCACCGGCGTCGAGCGGCCGAGGATCTGCACCGCCACCTGCAGGCGGTTCTTCTCGTAGTTCACGCTCTCGACCACGCCGTTGAAATCGTTGAACGGGCCGTCGTTGACGCGCACCACCTCGCCGGGCTCGAACAGCACCTTCGGCCGCGGCTTGTCGACGCCTTCCTCGACGCGGCGCAGGATCTGGTTCGCCTCGCGATCCGAGATCGGCGCCGGCCGGTCGGAAGTGCCGCCGATGAAACCGAGGACCTTCGGCACGTCGCGCACCAGGTGCCAGGTCTCCTCGTCCATCTCCATCTGCACGAGCACGTAGCCCGGGTAGAACTTGCGCTCGCTCTTCCTCTTCTGGCCGTCGCGCATCTCGACCACTTCCTCGGTCGGCACGAGGATCTCGCCGAACTTCGACTCGAGACCGGCGCGCGCGATGCGCTCCTTGAGCGCCTTCTGCACGGTGTGCTCGAAGTTCGAGTAGGCGTGTACGACATACCAGCGCAGCGCCACGGTCAGCTCCCCTGCCCGGTCAGGGCGCGTGTCAGCCAGGCGAGCACGATGTCGAGCACCCAGAAGAACAGGCTCGCGACCGCGACGAACACGAACACGACGCCGGTCACTTTCAGCGTCTCCTCGCGCGTTGGCCAGAAGACCTTGCGCAACTCGATGCGCGAGTCGAGCGTGAACTGCCACAGCTCGCGGCCCTGCGTCGAGGTCGCGAACACGATCGCCGCGAGCACGACGCCGCCGCCCATCGCAAGCCAGCGCTGGTACGCGGGCTGCGCCGCGAGCGCGTAGAACGCCACGATGCCCGCGAGGACGAGGGTGACCGAGGTCACCAGCTTCGCGGTATCCAGCGTGCCGGCACCTGATTGTTTGACTGCTTCGTTCATTGGACTTCAGTAGTGGCAGGCCAGGAGGGAATCGAACCCCCAACCTGCGGTTTTGGAGACCGCCGCTCTGCCAATTGAGCTACTGGCCTGTATTGAATCGTCTCGTCTGCCGCCTGCCTACTTGAGTATCTTCGCGACGACGCCGGCGCCGACCGTGCGTCCGCCCTCGCGGATCGCGAAGCGCAGACCCTCTTCCATCGCGATCGGCTGGATCAGCGCCACCGTGATCGAGATGTTGTCGCCCGGCATCACCATCTCCGTGCCCTTCGGCAGCTCGATGCTGCCCGTCACGTCCGTCGTCCGGAAGTAGAACTGCGGACGGTAGCCGTTGAAGAACGGGGTGTGACGGCCGCCTTCGTCCTTCGACAGCACGTAGATCTCCGCCGTGAACTTGGTGTGCGGGGTGATGCTGCCCGGCTTCGCCAGCACCTGGCCGCGCTCCACTTCTTCACGCTTGGTGCCTCGCAGCAGGATGCCCACGTTGTCACCCGCCTGCCCCTGGTCCAGCAGCTTGCGGAACATTTCGACGCCCGTGCACACGGTCTTCAGCGTCGGCTTCAGGCCGACGATTTCGATTTCTTCGCCGACCTTGATCACGCCGCGCTCCACCCGGCCCGTCACCACCGTGCCGCGGCCCGAGATCGAGAACACGTCTTCCACCGGCATCAGGAACGTGCCGTCCAACGCGCGCTTCGGCTCCGGGATGTAGCTGTCCAGCGCTTCGGCCAGCTTGAGGATCGCGCCTTCGCCCAGTTCGCCCTTGTCGCCTTCCAGCGCTTTCAGCGCCGAACCGATCACGATCGGGGTGTCGTCGCCCGGGAATTCGTATTTCGACAGCAGTTCGCGGACTTCCATTTCCACCAGGTCCAGCAGTTCCTTGTCATCGACCATGTCCGCCTTGTTCATGAACACGATGATGTAGGGCACGCCCACCTGGCGCGCCAGCAGGATGTGCTCGCGCGTCTGCGGCATCGGGCCGTCGGCCGCCGATACCACCAGGATTGCGCCGTCCATCTGCGCAGCACCCGTGATCATGTTCTTCACGTAGTCGGCGTGGCCCGGGCAGTCCACGTGCGCGTAGTGGCGGTTCGCCGTCTCGTATTCCACGTGCGCCGTGTTGATCGTGATCCCGCGCGCTTTCTCTTCCGGCGCCGCGTCAATCTGGTCGTAGCCCTTCGCCTCGCCGCCGAACTTCGTCGACAGCACCGTCGTGATCGCCGCCGTCAACGTCGTCTTCCCGTGGTCCACGTGGCCAATCGTCCCCACGTTCACGTGCGGCTTGCTGCGCTCAAACTTTTCCTTCGACACGGCGGTCTTCCTCTTGGCTGGCTGTACGCTGTACGCTGTTCGTTGATCGCTGTCTGGAGCTCACGACCGGGATCGAACCGGTGACCTCGTCCTTACCAAGGACGTGCTCTACCAACTGAGCTACGTGAGCATGGACCGGCATATGGAGCGGGTAGTGGGAATCGAACCCACGTCATCAGCTTGGAAGGCTGAGGTTCTACCATTGAACTACACCCGCGCTGATGGTCCGCCCTGCCCGCTTTCCGCCAGTCCCGCTCGGCTGGTGGAGGGGGTAGGATTCGAACCTACGAAGGCGTAAGCCGGCAGATTTACAGTCTGCTCCCGTTGGCCGCTTGGGTACCCCTCCGCGAAAAACGAGCCGCGTATTCTCGTTTCCGGCTGGCGGCATGTCAATGCAGTTGGCGCGCCTCTTGCTAAGAATCCTTGCCGCGGCGCACCCCCCGCAGGGGCCCCGCCCGCACGGGAGGCGTACTAAAGGAGTGGCGCAGCGAGATCGTGGACGATTCTCGCCGCCAGGCGCGCGGTACGCCCGTCCGGATCGAGGCGCGGGCACAGCTCCGCCACCTCCGCGAGCACCACTTTCGAGCCCGGCGAGCCGTGGCCTGCCCGTTCGAGCAGGTATTTGAGCATCGCCAGCGCGAAATCGGGCGCGATGCCGCGCGCGGCGGGTGCGCTGACGCCGGGCGCGGCCGCGGCCGGGAAGGCATCGAGGCACACGGTGACCTGCAGCGCGCCGACCGTCGCGACGAACTCGTCGATCGCCCGGGTGACCGCCTCCCAGCGCGGCCAGACGAGTTCCTCGTCGAGCAGCCAGCGCGTGCCACAGTCCTGCGCGGCGCGAAACAGTGCCGGCGTATTCGCCGCGCGGGCGATGCCGAGGCACAGGTAGCGAAACGGCAGGCCGCGCGCGGCGAGCGCGTCGTGGATCTGCCGGAACGGCGTCCCGGAAGTCGCCGCCGGCCCGCCCCGCAGGTCGAAATGCGCATCGATATTGACGATGCCGAAGCCCGGCAGGCGCCCGTCGCGCCCGAGCGCCGCCGCGGTGCCCTGGAACGAGCCCCAGGCGATTTCGTGTCCGCCACCGCCCAGCAGCGGGAAATGGCCCGCTGCGAGCAGCGCCTCGACGCGCGCGCCGAGCGCGCGCTGCGCGCCCTCGAGGTCCTCGCCCGGGCAGGCCACGTCGCCGGCGTCGTAGAGCGGAATGCCGCGCGTGCCGTGCCAGGCGAGCGGCGCGAGAGCGCGGCGCAGCGCCCGCGGGCCCTCGGCGGCACCGGTGCGGCCCTGGTTGCGCCGCACCCCCTCGTCCGACGCAAAGCCGAGCAGCGCGACGCCGGGCGGCCCGGCCGCGAGCGGCTGCACGACCTGGTGCCAGCGGCGGCCGGCTTCGCCGTCCTCCGCGTCAACCCGCCCCTGCCACTCGGGCGCCAGACCCTGCCCGGGGCCGCTCATGGCAGCGTGCCTCGCGCGAGCCGGCCGCGGCGGATCACGGCGCGGCAGCGGTTGAGCCCCGTCCAGTAGCTGAGCTCGTGCGGCGCGGCCAGATCCCAGACGACGAATTCGGCGTCGGCGCCGGCCTCGAGCGCACCGCGCGCCGGCGCGAGCCCGAGTGCGCGCGCCGCGTGGCAGGTCACGCCCGCGAGCGCTTCCTCGGCGGCAAGGCCGAACAGCCGGCAGGCCATGTTCATCGCCAGCAGCAGCGACGCGCACGGCGAGGTACCCGGATTGCAGTCGGTCGCGACCGCGAGCGGCACGCCGGCCGCGCGCAGCAGCCCGACCGGCGGCGGCTGCGTCTGGCCGAGCGTGTAGTACGCCACCGGCAGCAATACCGCGACGCTGCCCGCCTGCGCCATGCGCGCCGCATCGGCGGCGTCCAGCACTTCGAGGTGATCGCAGGACAGCGCCGCGAACTGCGCCGCGACCCCGATACCGCCGACGTCGGCGAACTGGCCGGCGTGCATCTTCACCGGCAGCTCGAGCGCGCGCGCGGCTTCGAACAGCGTGCGCGCATCCGCCGCGCTGAACGCGCCGCGGTCGCAGTAGATGTCGACCGCGTCGACGAGGCCGCGCCGTGCGAGCTCGGGCAGCCACTCGCGCGCGAGCACGCGCAGGTATTCGGCGCCGCGCCCGGCGAATTCCGGCGGCACGGCATGCGCGGCGAGATAAGTGGTGCGCACGTCGACGTCGTGCCGGCGGCCGAGCTCGCGCGCGACCCGCAGCATGCGGGCCTCGTCCTCGAGCGTGAGGCCATAGCCCGATTTGACCTCGATCGCGGTGACGCCCTCGCGCAGCAGCGCGCGCAGGCGCGGCTCGGCGGCATCGAGCAGGGCCGCCTCGCCGGCCGCGCGCGTCGCGCGCACCGTCGAGAGGATCCCGCCGCCGCGACGGGCGATCTCTTCATAGGACACGCCGCGCTGGCGCTCGGCAAATTCTTCGGCCCGGTCGCCCGCGAACACGAGGTGCGTGTGACAGTCGATCAGCGCCGGCGTGACCAGCCGCCCGCCGAGATCGTGCACGGCCGCGCAGCGGGCGCGTAGCCCGGGCGCGAGTTGCGCCTCCTCGCCGAGCCACTCGATGCGTTCGCCGACCGTGACCAGCGCATCGGCGTGCACGCTCGCGGCCGTCGCGACCGTCGTGCAGGGCACGATCCGCGCGTTGCGCCACAAGGCGGCCGGCAGCGCCATGCTCATCCGCCGTCGAGGAACGGCAGGTCGAGCCGGTGCTCGCGCGCGCAGTCGATCGCGATGTCGTAGCCGGCGTCGGCATGGCGCATCACGCCGGTGGCCGGGTCGTTCCACAGCACGCGCCCGATGCGCTTCGCGGCCGCCTCGGTGCCGTCGCAGACGATCACGACGCCGGCGTGCTGCGAATAACCCATGCCGACGCCGCCGCCGTGATGGATCGACACCCAGGTGGCGCCGCTCGCGGTGTTGAGCAGCGCGTTGAGCAGCGGCCAGTCGGCCACCGCGTCCGAGCCGTCGCGCATCGCCTCGGTCTCGCGGTTCGGGCTCGCGACCGAACCCGAGTCGAGGTGATCGCGGCCGATCACGATCGGCGCCGACACCTCGCCGCGCTCGACCATCTCGTTGAACGCGAGCCCGAGCCGGTGGCGATCGCCGAGGCCGACCCAGCAGATGCGCGCCGGCAGGCCCTGGAACTGGATCCGCTCGCGCGCCATCTCGAGCCAGCGGTGCAGCGCGGCGTCGTGCGGCAGCAGTTGCTTGACCTTCTCGTCGGTGCGGTAGATGTCCTCGGGATCGCCGGACAGCGCGACCCAGCGGAACGGCCCGATGCCGCGGCAGAACAGCGGCCGCACATAGGCCGGCACGAAGCCCGGGAACGAGAACGCGTCCTTCACGCCCTCGTCGAAGGCGACCTGGCGGATGTTGTTGCCGTAGTCGAAGACCGGGACGCCGAGCTTCGCAAAGCCGAGCATCGCCTCGACGTGACGCGCCATCGACTCGCGCGCCGCGGCTTCGACGCGCTTCGGGTCGGTGCCGCGCCGCTCGTCCCATTGCGCGAGATTCCAGCCGCGCGGCAGATAGCCGTTGACCGGATCGTGCGCCGAGGTCTGGTCGGTCACCGCGTCGGGACGCACGCCGCGCGCGAGCAGCTGCGGCAGGATCTCGGCGGCATTGCCGAGCAGCCCGACCGACACGGCTTCGCGTTTCGCGCAGGCCGCCTCGATGCGCGCCAGCGCCGCGTCCAGCGAAGGTGCCAGCTCATCGAGATAACGCGTCGCGAGGCGTTTCTCGATGCGCTCGGGCCGGCACTCGATCGCGAGCATCGAGGCGCCGGCCATGGTCGCCGCCAGCGGCTGCGCGCCGCCCATGCCGCCGAGGCCGGCGGTGAGGATCCAGCGGCCCGCGAGCTCCCCGCCGTAGTGGCGGCGGCCCATTTCGGCGAAGGTCTCGTAGGTGCCCTGCACGATGCCCTGGCTGCCGATGTAGATCCACGAGCCCGCGGTCATCTGGCCGAACATCATCAGGCCCTTGCGGTCGAGCTCGCGGAAATGCTCCCAGTCGGCCCAGCGCGCGACCAGATTGGAGTTCGCGAGCAGCACGCGCGGCGCATCGGGGTGCGTGCGGAACACGCCGACCGGCTTGCCCGACTGGATCAGCAGCGTCTCGTCATCGCCGAGGCGCGTCAGCGCCGCCACGATCTGCTCGTAGCACGGCCAGTTGCGCGCCGCGCGGCCGATGCCGCCATAGACGACGAGGTCGCCGGGGCGTTCGGCCACGTCGGGATCGAGATTGTTCATCAGCATCCGCAGCGGCGCCTCCGTGAGCCAGCTGCGCGCCGTGAGCCTCGTGCCGCGCGCGGCGCGGATGACGCGCGACCCGTCCATCAGCGCTCGATGTCGCCGAGCGCCTTGCGGATGCGGGCCGCGATCGCCGGTGTCGTGAGAAAATCGAGGTCCACCATCGACAGCTCGTCGACGAGCGCGCGCACGACGAGCGTGGCGGGCGCGCCGGCCTGCTCGACCTGGTAGGTCCACTGCCCCGCCTTGTCGGTCGGCAGTGCCTCGATCTCGCGCGCGAGCCGCTCGGCATCGGCGCGGCCGAAGCCGCTGCCGAAGAGCCGCGCGACGCGGCGCAACGTCTTCGCGCAGTCCTCGAGCTCGATATCGACGGTGACCCGCTCCGTGGCTCCGGCCGGCGCGGCCTGGGCGCGCGCGCGCGGCGGCACCGCGATCGCGATGATCAGCACGCCGGC
Organism: Steroidobacteraceae bacterium; assembly: GCA_019634915.1. Lineage (GTDB taxonomy): Bacteria > Pseudomonadota > Gammaproteobacteria > Steroidobacterales > Steroidobacteraceae > CADEFQ01. Next base: position 13,744 of record JAHCAN010000006.1, read on the forward strand.
GAGCAGGCCCAGCAGCGCGATGCGGCGGCAGGTCATGTCCCCGTCCTTTTCATGGCTCACTCCTTGCGCCCGACGTGGGCGGCGAAGCGCTGCAGCTGCGCGCCGAGCACCGAGTCGACGAGCTTCGACAGCTCGACCGCGTCGGTCGTGAAGCCGCCGTAGACACGATAGGTCAGCGTGACGTGCGCGCCGAAGGGCCGCGGCGCGAAGCCGAACGACAGCACGCCGGTGACGGCCATCTGCTGCAGCGGCCCGAGCGCCGACGACAGGCGCAGCATCTGGCCCGGGTCGGCGTAGATCACCGTGCCGTGGCTGACGCTGCCGCCGCCGTCCATCTGCTCGCAGAAGCAGCCGCCGGCGCGCGGATCGAGCGTGAGGCGCGCGGCATCGCCGCCGAAGGTGTGTTCGCTGTCCCACCAGTTGGCCGGACCCTGGGTGAGCGCCCGGTAGGCCACCGCCGGCGAGACCGTGACGTCGACCTCGGTGACGATCGTGAAGCCGGTTTCGGCCGCCGCGACGACGGTCGCCTGTGCGACGGCGGCCGCGAACGCCAGCGGGAGCGCGACCAGCGCCGCGATGATGAGTCTGCCCTGTCTCATTACGCCCTCCCCGCGGCAGCCGCCGCGACCAGCGCGTCGACGGCCCGCGGCTCGAGCCAGCGCGCGGTGCCGGGACGCATGTCCTGCGGCAAGCTTACAGGACCGTAGCGCACCCGCATCAAGCGGCTGACCTCAAAGCCCACTGCCATCCACAGGCGCCGCACCTCCCGGTTGCGGCCTTCGCGCAACACCACCCGGAACCAGTCGTGGCTGGCAGTGCGAGCGCCGCGCTCGATGCGATCGAAGCGCGCGAGGCCGTCCTCGAGCCGCACGCCGCGGCGCAGCCGCTCGAGCGTGGCCTCGTCCGGCTCGCCGCGCACGCGCACGAGGTACTCCCGCTCGACTTCGCCCGACGGGTGCATCAGCCGGTGCGCGAGCTCCCCGTCGGTCGTGAAGAGCAGCAGCCCGGTCGTGTTGACGTCGAGGCGCCCGACCACGATCCAGCGCCCCGAGCGGGGCGGCGGCAGGCGCTCGAACACGGTGGGCCGTTGCTGCGGATCCTGTCTCGTGGTCACCTCGCCGGCCGGCTTGTGATAAATAAGCACCTCGCGCCCGGCCTGTCGTGGCGCGAGGTCGACCGGGCGCCCGTCGAGCGTGATCACGGCATCGTGGCTTGCGCGCTCGCCGAGCGTCGCGGTGCGGCCGTCGACGGCGACGCGACCGGCGCGGATCCACGCCTCGATCGCGCGGCGCGAGCCGAGGCCGGCGGCGGCGAGCAGTTTCTGCAGGCGTTCAGGGGATGACACGGCCACCATCATAATCATTGGTTATCTGGACAGGTCTCGCCGGCAGCGATGCTGCCCACTCACCGGAGTTAGAGTGCCAACATGATCTACGACAGCATCCTCGGCACGATCGGCCGCACGCCCATCGTGCGCATCAACCGTCTCGCACCCCAGCACGTCACGATGTACGTGAAGTGCGAGTTCTTCAATCCGGCCTCCTCGGTCAAGGATCGCCTCGCGATCGCGATCATCGAGGACGCCGAGCGCCGCGGCACGCTGAAGCCCGGCCAGACCGTGGTCGAGGCGACCTCCGGCAACACCGGCGTCGCGCTCGCGATGGTCTGCGCCGCGAAGGGCTATCCGTTCGTCGCGGTGATGGCGGACAGCTTCTCGGTCGAGCGGCGCAAGATCATGCGCATGCTCGGCGCGCGCGTGATCCTGACGCCGGCCGCCGAGCGCGGCGTCGGCATGGTCAGGAAGGCCGCGGAGCTCGCGAAGCAGCACGGCTGGTTCCTCGCCAACCAGTTCGAGAACCCCGCCAACCCCGCCTACCACCGCCAGACCACCGGCGCCGAAATCGTCAGCGACTTCACGGGCCGGCGGCTCGATTTCTTCGTCACCGGCTGGGGCACCGGCGGCACGCTGACCGGCGCGGGCGAGGTGATCAAGCTCGTGCTGCCGGGCACGAAAGTGATCGCGGCCGAGCCTGCGGCGGCATCGCTGCTGGCGGGCGCGCCGTTCACGCCGCACAAGATCCAGGGCTGGACGCCCGACTTCGTGCCGGGCGTGCTGAACGCCAAGGTCGCCGACCGCATCGTCACGGTCACGGACCAGGAAGCGATCGAGACGTCCCGCTCGCTCGCGCGCAGCGAGGGCGTCTTCTGCGGCATTTCGAGCGGCGCTACCTTCGCCGCCGCGCTCAAGGTCGCCGCCGAGGCGCCGCGCGGCAGCACGCTGCTCGCAATGCTGCCCGACACCTCCGAGCGGTACCTGTCGACGCCGCTCTATGAGGGCATCGCCGAGGGCAGCGACCCGGAACCATGAGCGCGCGCCAGTACGCGGCGCTGCCCGATCCATTCGTGATGCATCGGGGCGGCATGCTGCGCGGCGCGCGAATCGCCTACGAGAGCTGGGGCACGCTCAGTCCGGCGAAGGACAACGCGATCCTGCTGTTCACCGGGCTCTCGCCGTCGGCGCACGCCGCGCATTCCGCCGCCGACCCGTCACCGGGCTGGTGGGAGACCATGCTGGGTCCGGGCCTCGCGATCGACACGCAGCGCCACTTCGTGGTCGCAGTGAATTCGCTCGGCAGCTGTTTCGGCTCGACCGGACCCGCGTCGCCCGACCCCGCAACCGGCGAACCGTACCGGCTCAGCTTCCCGGTGCTCTCGGTCGAGGACATCGCGCGCGGCGGCATGGAAGTGCTGCGCTCGCTCGGCATCGCGCGCGCGCGCACGGTGATCGGCGCCTCGCTCGGCGGCATGGTCGTGCTCGCCTTCGCGGCGCAGTTCCCGGGCGCCTCGCACGGCCTCGTCAGCATCAGCGGCAGCGCGGCCTCCTCGCCGTTCGCGATCGCGCTGCGCAGCCTGCAGCGCGAGGCGATCCTGCGCGACCCCGCGTGGCGCGAGGGCCGGTACGCGCGCGACGCGCCGCCGCGCACGGGACTTGCGCTCGCGCGCAAGCTCGGCACGATCACCTACCGCTCGGCCGGCGAGTGGGCGCAGCGCTTCGGCCGGGAACGCGTCGCCGCGCGCGATCGCGCCGACGATGCGTTCACCGGCGAGTTCCAGGTCGAGGGCTATCTGGAGGCACAGGCGACCAGGTTCATCGACAGCTTCGACGCGAACTGCTACCTCTACCTGTCGCGCGCGATGGATCGCTTCGAAGTCGGCGCGCTGCCTCGCGGCTGCGTCGGGCGCGCGCTCGTGATCGGCGTCGAGACCGACATCCTCTTCCCGCTCGATGAGCAGCGCGGCATCGCCGCGCTGCTCGAGCGCGCCGGCGTCGGCACGCAGCTCGTCGCGATGCCCTCGATCGAGGGCCATGACGCGTTCCTGGTCGACATTCCGCGCTTCTCCGCCGCGATCGGCGAGTTCCTTCACATTTCCTGAGCCGTCTCTTCACGTGCTTGTCACGCGCGCTGCCGAGAATGCGCGCGCCAACACGAGGAGACAGACATGTACCAAGCATCGCTTGCGAAGCTGCCGCAGACCGACAACCTGGACGGGGTCGCGGCCCCGGCCATCACGCCGGCGCGACCGGCCCTCAGGATCGTCCCGGCGCCGGCGCGCGCGGCGCGACCCGCACGCCGGCGCAGGATGTTCCGGCTCGTCTTCAGCGACCAGAGCTACCGGCCCTTCCGCGTGCGCTGAGTTATGTCGCGCGCGCGCGTGACGTAGTTCACGGTCCGGCGCCATTCGTCCGCGCCCGCGCGCCTTTCATCGGGCGAACCCGCAAGCCGCTTGCGATCGCGGCAGACTGCCGGCCCATGAAGACGCGAAACGCGGGTTTCACGCTGATGGAGCTGATGATCGTGCTGGCGCTGGCCGGGGTCATCCTCGCGATCGGCGCACCCAATTTCAACGAGTTCCGCCGCAACAACCGCCTGACCGGCGTCGGCAACGACCTGCTCGGCGCGGTGCAGACCGCACGCAACGAGGCGATCAAGCGCCAGGTGCCGGTCGCGGTGTGCCCGTCGGCCGATCCGGCAGACGACGACGCCACCTGCTCGGGCGGCGCGTTCAGCGGCTGGATCGTGTTCGCCGACCCGGACAACAACTGCGAGAGGAATCCCGCCGACCCCGACGAAGCCATCGTGCGCGTCGGCAACACGATCGACGCGGCGGTCAATGCGACGTCGACCGGCGCATGCATTTCGTTCGGCGCGAACGGCTTCCTCCAGACCATCGCGGGCGTCGACACGGCCACGAACACGATTTTCTGCGACGACCGCGGCACTGCCGAACAGGCGGGCACGGGCCTGTCCGCAGCGCGCGGCGTCGACGTCACGGTCACCGGCCGCTCGCGCGTGACGCGTGACATGGCCGAACTTGCGGCGGCCCCCTGGCCGGCCTGTCCGTGAGGTGCCCGCCATGATCCACTCCCGCATCCACAGGCAGCGCGGCTTCACGATGGTCGAATCGCTGGTCGCGCTGGTCGTGCTCTCGGTCGGCCTGCTCGGCATCGCGAGCCTCTATGTCACGAGCCTGCGCACCGGGCGCACGGCGATGATCCGCACGCAGGCCGTCACGCTGGTCGGCGACATGGCCGACCGCATCCGCGCCAACGGCCGCGCCGGCGATGCCTACGACACCACCGCGTATGGTGGCGCGCCCGAGGCGCAGGGCTGCGTCGTGGACGCCAACTGTACGGCCGAGGCGCTGGCCGAAGACGATCTCGCGAGCTGGATCGAGGCCGTGAATGCGGCGCTGCCGGCACCGGTGGCCACCGTGACCTTCACGCCGGCGGCCGGCGGTGTCGGCCGACCCGACCAGTACACGATCGACGTGGCCTGGAACGAGGCCGGCGAGGCATTCAACTACACGTCGAACATCATGCTGATCCCGGTGACGCCATGAGAGCGCGCGAGAAGGGTCTCAGCCTGATCGAACTGCTGGTCGCGCTCGCGATCGGCTCGGTGCTGATCGTCGGCGCGGTCTATGTGTATTCGCAGAGCCGCAGCACCTACCGGGTCAGCGACAAGCTCGCGCGGTTGCAGGAGGATGCGCGCTATGCGCTGTCGGTGCTCGAGCCCGACCTGCAGCTCGCCGGTTACTACGGCTTCACCAACACGCCGGACGACTTCAAGTACATGACCGGCGGCTCCACCGCGAGCGTCGTGACCTCCTCGCGCCTGCAGCCGGCCGACGCGGCCGTTGCCGGGCTCGAGGCCGGCTTCCAGGCCTGCGGCAACAATTACGCGATCGACGTCGTCGCGACGGTCGAAGGCACCGACAGCGCCTACGGCCTCGCCTGCGCCGCCGCGGGCGGCGGCTACCTCGCCGGCACCGACACGCTGACCATCCGGCGCGCCTCACCCGACGACCTCGGCGCGGCGACCGCGAACCGTCTGCAGCTGCTGGTCAGCCGGCTGAGCCCGACCAACCAGTACATCCTCTCCGACGGCAGCCTGCCGGCCTCGCCGGCGCTCGATGCCGACAACGTGCAGGTACGCGACCTGATCGTGCGCACCTACTACATCTCGCAGAACTCGACCGGGCCCGATCGCGCAGGCCTGCCGGCGCTGCGCGTGAAGGCGCTCGATGGCGCCGGTTTCACCGACACCCAGGTCATGCCGGGCGTCGAGGATCTGCAGGTGCAGTTCGGCATCGACACCGGCGACTACAACAACGACGGCGTGATCGATGCCGGCCTCGACGCCGACGGCAACGGCATACCCGACGCGCCGCGCGGCATCGCGACGCGCTATGTCGACCCCGACGACGTGCCACCGGGCTTCCAGGTCGTCTCGGTGCGCCTGTGGCTGATGGTGCGCAGCTCGGAGTTCGAAGCGGGCTTCACCGACGATCGCACTTATGAATACGCCGGCAAGACCGTGACGCCGGGCGACGGCAACCGCCGCATGCTCGTCATGAAAACCATCCAGCTGCGCAATGCGCGCGCCCTGTGACGATGAGAAAGACCATGCCAGCCGCCCGCTCGATCAACCGCCGCCCGCAGCCTCATCGCCAGCACGCGCGCCGCCAGCAGGGCGCCGCGCTCGTGATCGGCCTGATCCTGCTGCTGATCCTGACGCTGCTCGCCGTGACCGGCATGAACACGGCCAGCTCCGAGCTGATCATGGCCGGCAACGAGCAGTTCCGGCAGAACGCCTTCCAGGCCGCCGAGACCGGCATCGAGGAAGCGATCACCGTGCTCGCGACCGTGCCGCAGACCGGCGCACCGGTCACCGCCACGGGCGCGGTACCGGACTCGGCGGTCGACGAGTACACGACCGAGAGCCAGTACATGGGCGACGACCTCAACCTGCCGGGCTTCAGCGCCGGCAAGTTCGTCGGCTTCCATTACCAGATCACGAGCAGCGGCACGTCGGCGCGCAATGCCAACGCGCGCAACCGCCAGGGCGCGTTCGTGATCCAGAGCGCCGGCGGCGGCGGCTCGTTCGGCAGCATCAATCCGCCACCCGTCAGCCCCTGACACCGTCAGCAGGAACGACCATGAAACACTTCATCCATCGCTCACTGGCCGCCGCTGCGCTCGGCGCGGTGCTCGCCGCGACTGCGATTGCGCAAACGCCGGCGCGCGGTACCGCACTGCGCCTGCAGAGCATCACCAATGCGGTCGAGGCTGTCGCCGGCATGGTCACATTGCCGTCGATACCGGACGGCACGCTCGTGATGGCTGTCTGCCACGAATGCGCTCCTCAATCTTTCACGGTGGACGCCACGACCGAATATTTCATCGGCGACAAGCCTGTGACCCTTGCCGAGTTGCGTGCGGCGGTTGCCGCGTCGCCCGGCAATACGCTGACCGTGTCATACGTCATCGAGACCGGCGTCGTGACACAGATCTCCGCGGTGCCCTGAGCTCCGCGCCGTATCCGAGGACACCATCATGTCGACCTTCAACAAACCGCTTCGCATCACGCTCGGCGCCACGCTGTGCACGATTTTCGTGAGCCTGCCCGCGGTCGCGGACGATACCGAAATCTACATGAGCCAGCAGGAGTCGACGGAAGCACAGCCGAACGTGCTGTTCATCCTGGATACCTCCGGAAGTATGGACGGCAAGGTCGACACGACGCCGCTGTACAACCCGAGTACCGTCTACACGGGTACCTGTGACGAGAACCGCATCTACTACAGCACCAACGACACGCCGCCGTCCTGCGGGACCAGCAACTGGTTTCCGCGCAGTTCGAATCACTGCGAGGCGTCCAGGGAAGCACTGACGAACATCGGCGGCAGCGGCACGTGGCCGGCATTCGGCAACAGCCGCGAGCGCGCGGCCCAGTATCGCAGCAACAAGTGGCAGGGCATCAACGCCGGCAACTCCGGGCAGGTGGACTGCGCCGACGACGACGGTATCCATGGTGAAAACGGCACTGTCACGAACAAGTATGTCCGCAATGGCGGGCCCTGGGGCAACAGTTCCACGCTCAGCTGGGGCAGTCTCGGCAGCCGTTACCGTTTCTATACCGCGAATTATCTGAACTTCCGCAACGGCGTCGGCACGCCGACCACGATGACCCGCCTCGAGATCGTCCGTGACGTTGCGATCAGCCTCGCCTCCTCGCTGCAGAAGGTCAACCTCGGGCTGATGCGCTACAACACGGACGGCCAGGGTGGCTATGTGCTCAATGCCATAGCTGACATCGCCACGAACCGCAATACGATCATCAGTACGCTGAAGAACTTCGATCCGCTCGACGGCAACGGCAGCACGCCACTGTCCGAGACATACTTCGAGGCTGCGAACTACCTGCGTGGCGGTGCGGTCACTTACGGCGATCGGAACTCGCCAGGCAACAGCGACGATGCGGCGCGCACGGCGCCCGGCGGCAAGACCTACCAGTCGCCGATCCAGTATCAGTGCCAGAAGAACTATGTCGTCTACCTGACCGACGGCGCGCCGACGGGTGACGCGAACGCGAACAACCTGATCGGGACCATGATCGGCAGTTCGTGCAAGGCGGATCCGATCGAGCCCTACCACGACGGCGGCTGGACCACAGGCAGCGGCATGTGCATGGACGACCTGGCGGCCTGGCTCAACACCGCCGACCTTTCGCCGTCGCTGCCCGGCGTGCAGACCGCGGCAACTTACATGGTCGGCTTCGGCGACAGCCTGACGAACCAGACTCCCGGGGATACACCGGGCTACCTGAACGAGATCGCGAAGGCCGGTGGAACCGATCACGCGTTTTCTGCCGGCGACGTTCCGACACTGACCGAGGCCCTGCAGACGATCTTCAGCGGCATCCAGGAGAACAGCTCGACCTTCATCACACCTTCAATCTCGGTCAACACGTTCAACCGTGCGCAGACGAGCAGCGACCTGTACTTCTCGCTGTTCAAGGTCGCACCGGGCTCCCATTGGCCGGGCAACCTGAAGAAGTACAAGCTCGACGGCACGACGATCCGTGACGCGAACGATGCCAATGCCGTCGACAGCAACGGCTTCTTCGCGGCCGGCACGACGAGCATCTGGTCGGCCTCGTCCGACGGCAACGACGTGACGCGCGGCGGCGCCGTGAGCCGGCTACCCGACCCGGCGTCCCGCAAGCTGTATACATACCTGGGCAGCGAAGCGCGACTGTCGAACACGGCCAATGCGCTGACGACCACCAACCTGAACGACGCGCTGGTCGGCGCCGGAGCGGACACGGGCGCTTGCAGCGAGGAATGCCAGAACGCGATTGGCTGGGCGCGGGGTTATGACGTGCGGGACAACAATGGCGACGGCAGCACGACCGACGCGGTCCGCTTCATGGGCGACCCGCTGCACGGCCGCCCCGCTGTGGTTGGTTACGGCGGCAGTACGTCGACGCCTGACGAGAACGACACCGTCATCTACTTCCCGACCAATGACGGGTTCCTGCATGCAATCACCGGGCGTACCGGCACCGGCGGCGGCGCGGAGCTGTGGGCCTTCATGCCGCCCGAGCTGCTGGGCCGGCTCCATGATCTGTACCAGGACACGCCGGTCTCGCAGCGCAGCTACGGCCTCGACGGCGACGTGCAGGTTCTGAAACTCGACGTGAACCAGGACGGCATCGTCGACGCGAGCGCGGGCGATCGCGTCTGGCTGTTCTTCGGCATGCGCGCCGGTGGCGAACACTACTACGCGCTCGACGTCACTGACCGCGACGACCCGCGGCTGCTGTGGTCGATCGGGCCGGACGAATTGCCGGGTGTGGGCCAGACATGGTCGACGCCAATCATCACCCGCGTTACGGTCGGCACGAACGGCGCCAACAACGATGACGACGAGCGCTTCGTGCTGATTTTCGGCGGTGGCTACGACACCGGCCAGGAAATACAGCAGTACAGCGAGGACTTCGTCGGCAACCGCATCTACATGGTCGACGCCAGCTCGGGCAACCTGCTGTGGTTCGCGGGTGGCGCCGGTACCGGCACGCCGAATCTTGCGCTCACGAAGATGACCAACTCGATCCCGGGCCGCATCACGGTGATCGACATCGACGGCGACCGCTTCGCCGATCGCCTGTACGCTGCCGACATGGGCGGGCGCGTGTGGCGCTTCGATATCTGGAACGGCAATACGGCATCTTCGCTGGTGACCGGCGGCGTCATCGCTCAGCTCGGCGTGGGCAGCAACAGCCCCGCGCCGGCCAATGCCGCAAACCGGCGCTTCTATAACGCGCCCGACGTATCACTGGTGCAACGCCGCGCCGAGGATCCGTACTACAATATCGCCATCGGCTCCGGCTATCGCGGGCATCCCCTCGACCAGGTGACGCAGGACCGCTTCTACTCGATCCGCGACAAGCAGCCGTACGCGCGCTTCACGCAGGCGACCTACAACGCGCGCACGCCGATCGTCGACGGCGACCTGGTCGACATCACCGCCGATCCGGCCGGCTCGACCGTGACGCCGCTGCACGACGGCTGGAAGCTGGTCCTGCCGGACCAGCCGGGCCGCAGCGGCGAGAAAGTGCTGGCGGAGGCGACCACGGTGAACAACGTGATCCTCTTCACGACGTTCCAGCCGCTGCCGGCCGGCGGCGCCGACCCGTGCTACCCGGCGAACATCAACCGCGCCTACGCGGTGTTCGTCGACACCGGCAAGCCGGCGCTCGATTTCAACGACGACGGCGTGATCGACAACGACGACCTGTCGGTGGATCTCAGCCAGAGCGGCATCGTCGGCGAGATCAGCGTCGCGCTGATCCGCAACGGCTCCGACGACGGCAACGCCGCGCCGACCGAGCCGCCGACCGTTTGCGTGGCCGGTGTTGAAGTGCTGAAGAAGTGCGTCAGCGCGGGCGGCACGATCCGCACGTTCTGGCAACGCGACGTCACCGACTGATCACTGGGAGAGTCCGCATCATGCGATCGAGACAACACGGTGTGACGCTGATGGAGCTGCTGACGGTGATCGTCGTGCTCGGCATCCTCGCGTCGATCGCGGTGCCGAGCTACCGCAACTACCTGATCCGCGCGCAGCGGACCGAGGCAACCACCGCGCTGCTGAACCTGCAGGCGGCCCAGGAGAAGTTCTACCTGCAGAACAACGCCTACACCGACAACGTCACCGATGCGCCGCCGGCAGGCCTCGGCCTGCTGGCGACCACGGAGCGCGGTTTCTATGCGATAGACGTCGAGCTCGGCGCCGACGGACAAAGCTACGAAGCCACGGCGACGCCGGTCGCGGGTGCCGGCCAGGCCGACGACAGCAAGTGCACGGGCTTCTCGGTGACCGACGCCGGCAAACGCGGCGCGACCGGCCCGGGTGGCCTGGAGCAATGCTGGCGCTGATCGCCTGAGGGCGCGACGCGGCTACAATGCCGCGATGCGCCTCGCCGCCTCGATCCTGTGCCTCCTGCCCGCCTGCGCGCTCGCCGGCGGCGGCGAGCTGAAACTCGCCACCTGGAATCTCGAGTGGCTGATCTCGCCGCAGAGCCTGCAGGCGCTGCGCACGAACTGCACGCCGCAGGGCGTGCGCCCGCCGGCGAACGCGCGCACGATCCCGTGTGACGTCGCCGCGAAACTCACCCGCGGCCGTGCCGATTTCGACGCGCTCGCCCGCTATGCCCGCCTGCTCGATGCCGACGTCGTGGCGCTGCAGGAAGTCGACGGCCCCGACGCCGCGCGCCTCGTGTTCCCGGGCTACCGCTTCTGCTTCACCGGCCGGCGCCACGTGCAGAACAATGGCTTCGCGATCCGCCGGGGCATTGCATACCGCTGCGGCCGGGATTTCCGCCCGCTGTCACTCGGCGACTCGGTGCGCCGGGGCGCCGAGCTCGTGCTGTATCCCGGCGAGCCGCGCGAGCTGCGGTTGCTGTCCGTGCACCTGAAGTCCGGCTGCGGCAACCGCCTGCTCGACGACCGGCGCAAGGAGTGCACGGCGCTCGCCCGCCAGGTCACCTTCCTCGAGGAATGGATCGACGGCGAGGCGGCCGCGGGGCGTGCGTTCGCGGTGCTCGGCGACTTCAACCGGGACCTGCTGCGCGACCAGGGCGAGGCGCGCTCGGAGAGCGGCCGCCTGCTGCGGCTGTGGCCCGAAATCGACGACGGCGAGCCGCCCGAGGCCGACCTCTCGAACGCCGCGGAGGGCCAGCGTTTCGTCAACTGCGCGATGAACCAGGCTTTTCCGGGCTATATCGACCATATCGTGCTGTCGCGCACGCTCGCGACGGGCGTCGTGCCCGGCTCGTTCGAGCGCGTGGTCTACCGCACGCAGGATGCCGTGGCCCGCAAGCTCTCCGACCACTGTCCGGTTGCGCTGCGGGTCCGGCCGCCGGTGGGGGCAAAGTCGGCCAATTAAGTTCAGTCGTGTTTGGCAAACGGGGGCCGGCAGGCATAATTGCGGGCAGGGGCCATGAAGTACACCAGCGAAGAAGAGCGTATCGAGTTGGAACGCCGCCTGCACACACGTCACCGGGCACGCACGACCGTGTACATCACGGTCCCCGGGGGCCGCAAACGCCTGTGCCGGGCGATCAACCTGTCGGCGACCGGCGTATTCATCGAGACCACCAATCTCGGCCTGCGCAAGGGGCAGCAGGTCCAGCTCGCGTTCGCGATCAATCTCGGTGCCGTCACCAAACTGCACCGGCGCACCGCGACGGTCGCGCACGTCTCGCGTGGCGGCACCGGCCTGATGATGGACGCCTACGCCACGCGCTGAGCGCGTCGGCCGCTCCCCGCATCCATGGAAGCCATTAGCGCATTCGCCGCGCTCGTGCTCGGCATCGTCGAGGGGCTGACCGAATTCCTGCCGATCTCGAGCACCGGCCACCTGATCATCACGAGCCATCTGCTCGGCCTGTCGGGCTCCAAGGTGCTCGCGTTCGAGATCATCATCCAGGGCGCGGCGATCCTCGCGGTGTGCTGGGAGTACCGCAGGCTGCTGTGGGGCACCACGGTGTCGATCACGCGCGACGCGGGTTCGCGGCGCTTCGCGCTGAACATCTTCCTCGGCTTCGTGCCCCTTGCGGTGCTCGGCCTCGCCTTCAAGGAGCCGATCGAGCGGCATCTGTTCCACCCGGTACCGGTCGCGATCGCGCTGATCCTCGGCGGCATCGCGATCCTGTGGGTCGACCGGCGCGCGACGCAGGCCACGCTCGATCGCGTCGATGAAGTGCCGCCCGCGAAAGCCTTCCTGCTCGGCATCTGGCAGGCGCTCGCGCTGATCCCGGGCACTTCGCGCTCCGGCGCGACGATCATCGGCGGCGTCTGGATCGGCATGTCGCGCCGCCTCGCGACCGAGTACTCGTTCTTCCTCGCGATCCCGACGCTGCTCGCGGCTACGGCCTACAAGCTCTACGAGGAACGCGCGCTGTTCGCGGCCGACGACATCCTGCCGTTCGCGATCGGCGGCATCGTCGCGTTCATCACGGCCCTGCTCGCGGTGCGCGGCTTCATCCGCTACATCAGCACGCACAGCTTCGCGGCGTTCGCCTGGTACCGGATCGTCTTCGGGCTGATGGTGCTCTTCATCGCCTGACAGGAGTAGCATGGCGCCCCTGCCACAGAAGGGGGTGCCCCGTGAGAAGAAGGACTTTCCTGGGCAGCGGCATCGCCGCCGTCACTGTCGCCGCCAATCCGCTGCGTCATCTGCTGGCCGCGGACGGCGTTCCCGCGATCTCCAGAACCGGCAAGGCACTGCTGCTGCCGCCCGGCGACATCACCGAGTTGCGCGCGCGCCTGCGCGGTGCGCTACTGCTGGCGAGCGACGCGGGCTACGACGAGGCGCGGCGCATCTGGAACGGCGCCTTCGATCGCCGCCCGGCACTGATCGCGCGCTGCGCCGGCGCCGCCGACGTGATGAGTGCCGTCGAATTCGGCCACAGCCACGACCTGCTCGTCTCGGTACGCGGCGGCGGTCACAGCCTCTCGGGCCAGTCGGCCTGTGAAGGCGGCCTGATGATCGACCTCGCCGACATGCACGGCGTACGCATCGATCCCGCCGCGCGCAGCGCCCGCGTCGGGCCCGGCGCACTGCTCAGCCAATTCGATGGCGAAGCGCAGGCCTTCGGCCTCGTGACGCCGGCCGGCACGGTCTCGCATACCGGCGTCGCGGGCCTGACGCTCGGCGGCGGCATCGGCCGGCTCGCCCGCAAGTACGGCCTCGCCTGCGACAACCTGCTGTCCGCCGACGTCGTGACCGCCGACGGCCGGCTCGTGCACGCCAGCGACACGGAGAATGCCGACCTGATGTGGGCACTGCGCGGCGGCGGCGGCAACTTCGGCGTCGTCACGTCGTTCGAGTTCCGGCTGCACGCCTCGCCGCAGGTCCTGCTCGGCGGGCCGATCATCTATCCGCTCGAACAGGCACGCGACGTGCTGCGCGCCTTCGCGGACTTCTCGGCCGGCGCACCCGACGAGGTCTACACGGACGTCATGCTCGCGACGCCGCCGGGAGGCGCGCGGGTGCTGATCTTCGACACCTGCTACGCGGGCCGCATCGCCGATGGCGAGAAGGCGCTCGCGCCGCTGCGCAAGTTCGGCACGCCGGCACGCGACCTGATTGCGCCGATGCCCTACGTCGCGATGCAGAAGACCAATGACGAGACCTTCGCCCCCGGCCGCCGCTACTACCTCAAGTCCGGCTTCCTCGGCGGGATCGAGACCGCGATGACCGATGCGATCGTCGAGCATGCGGCCGCCCTGCCTCCGAGCGTCGCGTTCGCCTTCGCCGACATGGGCGGCGCGACGAGCCGCGTCGCGCCGACCGCGACCGCGTTCTGGCACCGGCCGGCGCGCACGAGCTTCCTCGTCGCGACCATGTGGGACGACCCGGCCGACGACGAACGCAACATCGCGGCCGGCCGTGCCGCATACCGCGTCAGCGAACCGTTCCTGAAGGGGTTCTATGTCAACGACGTAAACCTGACCGACATGACGCAGCAGACGATCGACGCCAACTATGGCGGCAACCTCGAGCGCCTCATGGCGGTGAAGACGCAGTACGACCCGACCAATCTCTTCCATCTGAATGCCAACGTCAGACCGAAAAACGCATAACCGAAAGGGGGACTTATGGATGCAGGCATGGTGAATCTTCTCGTGAGCCTCGTCAGCGGCATCGTCGGCGGCAACGTCGGCGGGGCGCTTGCGAAGGCAAAAAGCATGGGCCCGGTATGGAACTCGATCCTCGGCGCCATCGGCGGCGTCGGCGGCGGGCAGATCGCCGCCGCGGTCGGTGGCCTCGCGTCGCTCGGCCAGGCGGGCAACATCGGCAGCTCCGCCGTGATCGGCGCGCTGCTGCCGGTGATCATCGGCATGCTGACGAAGAAAAAGACGACCTGAACGGGAGAGTGGCGGGGCGCGATGCTCCGCCACTTCTCTCCGGCGGGATGGTCGGCTGCAGGGATCGAACCCGCGATTCCCTGATTACAAGCCGATGCGTGAAACCGCCAAGCACCATCTGACGCCATTTGATTCGGCTGAATAACTCAGCGGAGTGAGGGTTTCGCGACGAGCGGGCAATTGGCGGCGTCAGCGCTCGGGCGCCCGGCGCCAACTGCGGTTGACATACTGTTAACCATGGTTTACATTTGCGCCGTGCTCGAAATCGTCCAGTCCGCGACGTTCGCCAAGTGGCTCTCGGGTCTGCGGGATCCTCAAGCACGGGCGCGGATTCAGGCCCGCCTCGATCGGCTGGCCACGGGCAATCCCGGCGACGTGAAGCCTACGCAGAAAGGCATCGGCGAAATGAGGATCGACTACGGCCCCGGTTACCGGGTGTATTACCTGCGGCGCGGCTTGGTACTTATTGTGCTGCTCTGCGGGGGCGATAAGCGCACGCAGGACAAGGACATCAAGAACGCCATCCGCATTGCGAAAGACTGGAGGTGAACCATGGCACCCAGGAAAGAAACCTTCTCCCGCTACGACACGGCCGACTATCTGAAGACCGAGGAGGATATGGTCGCGTATCTGGAGGCGTGCATGGAGGAAGCCGGCGACGATCCGGCCTACGTCGCAGTGGCGCTGGGCAATATCGCTCGCGCTCACGGGATGATGCGGCTGGCCAAGGAGACCGGATTGACCCGCGAGGGGCTGTACAAGGCACTGTCGGCCGAGGGCAACCCCAGCCTGGGAACGGTGCTGAAGGTTCTTCGAGCATTGGGACTGAAGTTCACGCCGCAGGCAGTGTGAGGATTCGTGGTGTGGCTACAGGATTCGAACCTGTGACCCTCTGATTTCAAAGGGGTCCATGCGCGCATCGGGTTGCAAGAATCAACACCTTGCATCGCTCGCCACTGCCTGAGACAGCCGCAAGCAGCGGCCCAATCGATCAAGTCAGTTACGAAATCGCTACGGGTACGTTGTCCCCGTAATCCACAGCCCGAAGCCTGCGGCGGCCCGGCGGCTCTTGCCAGCCGGGCCAAGCCGCAGGGCGCGAAGCGCGGCTGTGGATCCACGGGGGCAACGTTGCTTGACGACGCCGGCACCATTTGCGATTCTCGATCTCGCACAAGCGCAAGAATTCGAGTTACCCGCAAGAGCAGGTCATCCATCGCGTAGCCGCCGTGCCGCGATTTCGGAGCCAAGAGAAAGACGGGTCATAGCAGCAGACCCGCTTGTGACTTCAACGCAGTTCACGCGATGAGGTCACGCACCCGATAGGCGCACGTGACTCCATCGCCAACAGGAGTCACGACCATGAGTTCCGTAGATCAGCATTCAAGCGGCGCGAACGCGCCAGTGACCCGCGTCGCGGGTCACGGCGGCGTCGCGCCGCAACGGTCGCCCCGTCAAGTAACACGGGGCGAAACACCTGTGCACGAGGGAGTCACGTCCGCTGCGTCCGCGCTCGTCGACTGGCTTGCGTTCAGCGTTCGACCTCCGCCAGGTCAAGGCCGTGCGTGGCTTGAGGCCGCCATTTCAACGGTCTTCTGCGTCCCGCGTGAGGGCTGGTCATCGAAGGGTCGCGGTTGGTTCGGTTACGCACATCGCCTTGACCTCGGCGCATTCGGATTGCTTGCGCATGGCGGCAAGGCTCAGAAGGAGACGCTGCACGTTGAGCTCAATGCGCATGCGTGCGCGCGCATCAGCGATTGGAATGCGGTGCGGCTCTGGGGCGACGTATACGGGGCGAACATCACACGCATTGACGTGGCGCACGACGATTTCTCGGGCGCAGTGGTCAATATCGCGCGCGCGATGCAGTGGTGGCAGGAGGGTGCGTTCAATTCGAACGGTCGCCCACCACGTTCCGAACTGATCGACGATCTCGGCTCCAACAGGGGGAAGACGCTGTACGTAGGACGACGGGGCAGCGGCAAGCTCCTGCGGGTCTACGAGAAGGGCAAGCAGCTGGGCGACCCCGCCAGTCCTTGGGTGCGCGCTGAGGTCGAACTGCGCAACAAGGGACGCATCGTGCCGTGGGATACAGTGCGGGCACCTGGACGATATCTGGCCGGCGCGTATCCGGCCTTGGGGATTCTGAGCGGCGAGCAATCACGCATCCGCACGGTGAGGCGAGCGGTCGAAATCAGCTATGCCGCGATGGTGAAAACCCTCCGTATGCAGGGGGGAAAGTCCCTCAATGTCATGTGCGCGGTCAACGAGGGTGATGCCGAGGCCGTGCTGTCGCAGGTCGTCCGGGAGGGCGCGCCCAAGCGCCTTGCGGGCCTGTCAGACGCCGTGCGGCGCGTGTTGGGCGGTGCTGAGTCGTGAAAACGCTCAACCTGCAACAGGCCGCCGCGCTGCTCCTGATCCATCCCGTGACGCTACAGGCGAAGGCGCGTGCCGGCGAGATTCCCGGCGCGAAGCCCGGCCGGCGATGGGTGTTTGTGGAGGATGACCTGCGCGCGTACCTGCGCGCACAATATGCGCGGCGAGCGTTGCAGGGTGACAGCATGGAGAACGTCCAATGTCGCTCTACAGACGCAAGGATTCACCTTACTGGTGGATCAAGTTGTCCCACAACGGCCGCGCGATACAGCGAAGCACTGGGACTTCCGACCGGAACAAGGCACGGGAGTACCACGACAAGCTCAAGGCGCAGCTGTGGGACGTGACACGGCTCGGCATGAAGGCGAGTCACACGTGGGAGGAAGCCGTGCTCCGCTGGCTTGAGGAGAAAGGGCACAAAGCGTCGATCAAGGAAGACCGGCGCAACTTCGTCTGGCTGCATACGCATCTCTGCGGCAAGGAGCTTTCGGCCATCGACCGCGCGACGATAGATGACATCGTGAAGGCTCGAAGAAGCAAGGGCGTAGCCAACGCCACGGTAAATCGCACTCTGGCGCTTCTGCGTGCAGTGCTGCGGGCGGCCGAAGGTGAGTGGGAATGGATCGAGCGTGCGCCGAAGGTGCGGTTGCTGCCGGAAGCGAAGGGACGCGATCGCACACTCACGCGTGATGAAGCCGCGCGACTGTTGGCAGAGTTGCCGGAACATCTGCGGGTGATGGCGGCGTTCGCGCTTCTCACCGGTGCCAGACAGCGGAACGTACGGGAACTGCAATGGTCGCAAGTGGACCTTGAGCGAGGCTTGGCATGGATTCATCCCGACCAGGCGAAGGCCGGCCGCGGGATTGCCCTGCCACTGACGGGCGAGGCGGTGCAGCTGCTGCGCAGTCTGCAGGGCCGGCATGCCGAGTACGTGTTCACCTATCGCGGCCAGCCGCTGCGCTACGTGCGTAACACGGCGTGGCGGTCAGCGCTGCGCCGGGCGGGGATCGGCGGCTTTCGGTGGCACGATCTGCGCCACACGTGGGCGTCGTGGCACGCTGAAGCGGGCACGCCGATGCACGTCCTGCGCGAGCTGGGCGGATGGGCGTCTGACGTAATGGTGAGGCGGTACGCTCACCTGAGCCCAGGACACTTGTCCGCCTATGTGCAGTCCTTCGGCGAGCAGGTGCGCTTGCAGCCGGGCGACTACGATTCAGCTACGAAGGGAGGTGCTACCGCCTGAGTCGTCGGGCGTAACTGCTTGATCGTAATTGGTGCCGGCTGCAGGGATCGAACCCGCGACCCCCTGATTACAAATCAGGTGCTCTACCAACTGAGCTAAGCCGGCTGCGTCAGGGCGATTCTACCGCCCCCGGGCAGGGTTTCATCTCGAGCGCGCCCGAGCCGCCCTGGTTGAACGCCTCCGCTTCCGCGATCTCGGCGGCGGTGCGCAGCGCGAGGTCGATCCACCAGGTCGTGCCGATGTGCAGCCGCTCGGTCACGTCGGGCACATAGCCGAGGCCGCGCAGTTCGGCCGCGCGGCGATCGGCGCGCCCGCGCTCACTGAAGAGACCCACCGAGATGCGCCGCGCGTCCGTATCGGCCATCACGCGCGCATCGGTGATGCCGGCGCGCGCGAGCCGCGCGAGCACGCGCGTCTCGGCCGCGTTGTCGCGCTGCGCCGGCAGCGACACCCAGTAGCCCTCGGCGACACGTGCCTCCTCGGTGCGCACCTGCGCCTCGTAGCCACCCTCGTGGAAGGCCGCCGCCGCGCGCGCCGCTTCCTGCTCGCCGGCGAACGGCCCGATCGAGCGGCACGCGGCCGACGGGTCCGCGTCACCGGTCGCCGCGGTCGCCGGCGTGCTCTCAGCCTCGGCTGCGAGCACGAGCCGCGGCACATCGGGCGGCGGCGAGTTGTACATCGGTGGCGCCTCGGGACTGAGCCAGGCCCAGCCGAGCACGGCGAGGTTGGCGGCGAGCAGCGCGATGAAGAGCGTACGCACGGACGCGAGTCTACCGCAGCCGCCCGCTCAGCCGAGCGCGAGCAGGCCGCGCAGCACGAGATCGGGCACGATCCGGCAGGGGACCTGCAGGTAAGGCAGCAGGCCGGCCGCGCCACCGCCGGTCAGCACGAGTTCGGGCCGCCCGCCGTGCCGGCGCCGGGCTTCGTGCAGCGCGCGCTCGATGAACGCCGCCGCCGCGTAGTGCGCGCCCTGCACGATCGCCGCATGCGTGCCGCGCGCGAACAGCGCGCGACCCGTGTCCGCCCGCGGCGCGGCGCGCACCTGGATGCCCTGCGTGCCACCGAGCAGGCTCGCGACCATCAGCGCCGGCCCCGGCACGATCGCCCCGCCGCCATGGCGCCCGCCGGGCGATACGTAATCGACGGTCATCGCGGTGCCGACGTCGACGACGCAGATCGCCCGCGCCGGCGTGTGGAGGTGATGCGCGCCGATCACGGCGGCCCAGCGATCGGCGCCGAGCCGCCACGGCTCGTCGTAACCGCAGCGCACGCCGCCGGCCTGCGCCGCCGTGTGCAGGACGCGCGGCTGCACGCCGGTCGCACGCCGCAATGCCTGCGCGAGCCGGCGGGTCGCGCGCGGGGCCGCGACCGAGACGATGCGCACGCCGTCGATGCGCTTCGGCAAGGCCGCACACAGCGCCGCCACCGGCAGCGCGCCGCGCGCGCCGATCGGCAGCGCCCGCTGGCGACCGAGGCGACCGTCGACGGCGAGCGCCCATTTCAGGCGGCTGTTGCCGACGTCGAGGAGCAGAAGGCGCGTCATGCCTGCGCCCTCACGCTGACCTCGCCCGCGACGAAACGCCGCAATCCCCCGGGCGTCTCGACGAGCAGCGCGCCGGCGGCATCGATGCCGCGCGCGATGCCGACCTCACGTTCCGCGCCGAGCAGCACGCTGACCGGCCGGCCCCGCAACACGTCGGCCGCGCGCCACTCGGCGCTGAAGGGCGCGAAGCCCTTCGCCGCGAACCGCGGCAGCGCATCGAGCAGCTGCTCGAGCAGCGCGGCGGCGAGCCGGTTGCGATTCACGTCACCGCCGAGCTCGAGGATGTCGACGGCCTCGGTCCCGGCGGCGGTGACGCGCGCACGCGCGGCCTCGCCGAGCGCGACGTTCAGGCCGATGCCGATCACGACGAGCACCGGGCCCGCCGATTCCGCACGCATCTCGATCAGGATGCCGCCGAGCTTGCGCCCGCCGGCCACCAGGTCATTGGGCCACTTGAGCGCAAGGCCCGCCGCGCCCGCCGCGGTGAGCGAGCGCAGCGCACAGACACCGACGACCAGCGACAGTGCGCCGAGATCCTGCGGCAACGCCGGAAAAGTCCATGCGAGCGACAGGCACAGCGCGCCGCCGAGCGGCGCGATCCATTCGCGGCCGCGCCGGCCGCGCCCCGTGGTCTGGTGCTCGGCGAGCAGCGCGACGGCGCGCCCGGGCGCCGGCTCCGCACCGGCGAGCAGCGCGGCATTGGTCGACGGCAGTGTCCATGCGACCTCGCAGGCCGCGAGCCGCGAGCGCGCCGCCGGCGTGAGGCCCACCGTGATGCGCGCCGCGTCGAGCGCGACGAGGCCGGTCGCGAGCCGATAGCCACGGTGGGTGACGGCGTCGATACGCACGCCGGCCGCTTCCAGCGAGCGCACCGCTTTCCACACGGCGCCGCGGCTGACGCCTAGCTCGGCGGCGAGCGCCTCGCCCGACGAATATTCGCCATCGCCGAGACGCTGGAAGACACGCTGTGCGAGCGTCGCGGTCTGCGGCTGCGCGCTCATCGGCGCGGCCCGAGGAGCCACAGGCGGCGCGCGCGCGACTCGGTGCCGGCGCGCATGCGCGCGACGTTGGCGCGATGCGTGAAGATCACGAGCAGCGCGGCCGCGATGCCGAACGCGAGCAGCGCGCCGAGCGGCTCGAGTTTCGCGACCGCGACATACAGTGGCAGTGCCGCCGCGCCCGCCATCGACGCGAGACCCACGTAGCCGGTCAGCATCACGACGACGAGCCACACGCCGAGCACGACCGCGAGCGCGGCCGGTGCGAGCGCGACGAGCACACCGGCGAACGTCGCCACGCCCTTGCCGCCCCGGAAACCGTGCCACAGCGGCCAGACGTGGCCGACGATGGCCGCGAGCGCGCAGGCCGCCGGCAGCCACGCCGGCACGATCTGCCCTCCATGCGCTGCGCCGTAGTGCACCGCGGCCAGCGGCAGCAGCGCGGCGGCGATCCAGCCCTTCGCGAGATCGATGACCAGGACCGCGAGCGCGAACGAGGGACCCTGCGTGCGCAGCGCATTGGTGCCCCCCGCATTGCCGCTGCCGAGCGTGCGGATGTCGACGCCGCCGCGCAGGCGGCCGACCAGCAGCGCGCCGCTGACCGAGCCGAGCAGATAGGCGGCGACGACGACGGCCGCGGCCAGCAGCGCGCTCAATGGAAGACCTCTGCGATCATGCAGCGCACGCTGCCGCCGCCGAGCTGCTCGACCGTCGGCACCGGAGCCACAATCAGCGCATCGGTACAGGCCGCGAGGCGCGCGAGCGTGTCGGGCGCGAGACCCGCGCGCGCCGTGGCCGACAGCACGACGACGCCGCTGTCGCCGAGCGCCTCGTCCCAGGTCGCGAGTTCGAGCAGGTTGCCGGCGAAAGCCTCGATCTCCGCGCGCTCGAGCGCGATGACCTCACGGCCGCCCGCCGCGAGCCGCGCGAGCACGCGTTCGCGGTCGGCCACCGCGATGCACCCGGCGCCGATCGCGGCGAAGTTGCGTCCTATCCCCATCAGCACATTCGTGTGATAGAGCGGCACGCCGTCACGGTCGGTCGCGTCGAAGACCTCGGCCTCGTAGTTCATCGCCGCGCACCATTCGGCGAGCACCTGCTCGTCGGTGCGCGGCGAGCGGCACGCATAGGCGATGCGCTGCACATGGTCGAGCACGAGGCTGCCGGTGCCTTCGAGGAAACGGCCGTCACGTTCGTGGGCGGTCAGATCGAGCACGCGCCGGCGCGGATGCCCGGTCGCTGCGGCCACTTGGTCGAGTATCTCCGGCCGCCGTTCGAGCCGCCTGTTCGGCGCGCACATCGGATAGAGCACGACGGTACCGTCGGCATGCCAGCTGACCCAGTTGTTCGGAAAGACCGCGTCGGGCTTCACGGGATCGGGCGTGTCGTCGATCACGCAGGTCGTGATGCCCTCGCTGCGCAGCGCCGCGACCAGCCCGTCGAACTCGAGCATGGCGCGCGCGCGCGCAGCCTCGCCGCCCGACGGCGAGGCACGCTGCATGCGATTGGTCGCGGCCGTTTCGGCATTGAAGCCGAATGCCGCGGGCCTCACCAGGAAGACCGTGTCGGAACACTGGTCGGACATTGGCGCCGTCGAAGGGGTTTACAGTTTTCGGCCGCGGCGTTGTCGCGGCTTCGCGAAGATATAGGATTTTCAGCCGGTTATCACGCGTGGCACGCCGGTTGCTGCTTCCGTGTCGCTCTTCAGCAGAGCGTCCACCGGGGGGCCGAGGGCTCCGGCACAAGGGGCTCCGGAAAAGGCGAAGGCTCCACGACCCAGGGTCGTGGAGCCTTTTTTTGCCGATCAGGAAATCGCAGCGGCCGTCAGTCCCTGCCGCCCCAGAGCCAGCGGTACGCAGCCCCGCCCAGCACGCCGCCGAGTATCGGCGCGACCCAGAACATCCACAGCTGGCCGATCGCCCAGTCGCCCACCATCAGCGCAGGCCCGGTGCTGCGGGCGGGATTCACCGAAGTGTTGGTCACCGGAATGCTGATCAGATGGATCAGCGTGAGCGCAAGACCGATCGCGATGCCGGCCGCGGCCGGCGAGGACAGCTTGTCGGTCGCACCCATGATGATCAGCACGAAGAAGAAGGTCATCACGACCTCGCAGAGGAACGCGGCACCGGCCGCGTAACCGCCGGGCGAATGTTCGCCGAAGCCGTTCGACGCGAGGCCGCCGGCCAGCACGTCGGTGCCGTTGCCGCTCGCGATCGTCAGCAGTATCCACGCGGCCACGATCGCTCCCGCGACCTGCGCGACCACGTAGGGCACGACGTCACCGGCCTTGCAGCGACCGCCGGCGAACAGCCCGATCGTCACGGCCGGATTCAGATGACAGCCCGAGATATGGCCGATCGCATACACCATCGTCAGCAACGTGAGGCCGAAGGCGAGCGCGACGCCCACGAGCCCCACCCCGACTTCCGGAAACTTCGCGGCGAGCACCGCAGTGCCGCAGCCTCCCAGCACCAGCCAGAGCGTGCCGAGGAATTCGGCCGCCGCACGTTTGAGCAATGACATGGTTCTCCCCCTGCTTCTTGTTGACCGCCCCAATTATGGCGCGGCGTGACGCCCGCGTCCCGCATATCACCGCCCGGCGCGCTCGAGGCAGGCGATCACGAGATCGGCGGCCTCTTCCGGCGTGGTCGTCGCCGTGTCGATGCGCAGTTCGGGATGCCCGGGCGGCTCGTACGGCGAGTCGATGCCGGTGAAATTGGCGAGCTCGCCGCGCCGCGCCTTCGCGTACAGGCCCTTGGCGTCCCGGCTCTCGGCGGCTTCGAGCGTCGTGTCGACGTGGATCTCGAGAAACTCGCCGGCCGCGAACAGCTCGCGCGCCATGCGCCGCTCGGAACGGAACGGCGAGATGAACGAGACGAGCACGATCAGCCCCGCGTCGGTCATCAGGCGCGCCACCTCGGCGACGCGCCGGATGTTCTCGACCCGGTCGGCATCGCGAAAGCCGAGATCGCGATTCAGGCCGTGGCGCACGTTGTCGCCGTCCAGCAGATAGGTGTGCCTTCCTGCCGCGTGCAGTTTCTTCTCGACGAGATTCGCGATCGTCGACTTGCCGGCGCCGGAGAGGCCGGTGAACCACAGCACGCGCGGCCGCTGCGCCTTCTGCGCCGCGCGCTGCGCCTTGTCGACGTCGAGTGACTGCCAATGCACGTTCTGCGCGCGGCGCAGCGCGAAGCGCACGGTGCCGGCACCGACCGTGTCGTTCGTGAGCCGGTCGATCAGCACCAGGGCGCCGGTCGCGCGATTGTCGGCGTAGGAGTCGAAAGCGACGGGCTGGTCGAAGGCAAGCGTGCAGACGCCGATGTCGTTCAGCTCGAGCGTGCGCGCCGCGAGCTCGCCGTGCGTCGCGACGTCGATGCGATGCTTCAGCGCGGTGATCGTGCCGGTCACGGTGCGCGTGCCGATGCGCGCGAAATAGGCGCGCCCGGGCAGCATCGGTGCCTCGTGCATCCAGATGATCGTCGCCTCCAGCTGGTCGGCGACGGCAGGCGGGTCGGTGACGTGCGCGAGCAGGTCGCCGCGGCCGACGTCGATGCCGGTCTCGAGCGTCAGCGTGACGGCCTGGCCGGCTACCGCGGCCTCGAGATCGCCGCCCGGCGCGACGATGCGCGCGACGCGCGACTGCGCGCCCGAGGGCAGCGCGACGAGCGTATCGCCGCGCCGCACGGCGCCGCTCTCGAGCGTGCCGGCGAAGCCGCGGAAGCGGGCATCTGGCCGGTTGACCCACTGCACCGGCAGGCGCAGCGGCTTGCCGACGCGATCGCTGTCGACGTCGATCGTCTCGAGCCAGCCGAGCAATGTCGGTCCCGCGTACCATGGCGAGTTCGTGCTGGCGGCAGTCACGTTGTCGCCATACAGGGCCGACAGCGGCACGCAGGCGATGTCCGCGAAGCCGAGTGGGCACGCGAAGTCGCGGAAGGCGTCGGCCAGCCGTTCGAAGGTCGCGCGCGACCACCCGACCCGATCCATCTTGTTGATCGCGACGAGCACGTGGCGGATGCCGAGCAGCGACACGAGGCGGGCGTGGCGCTGCGTCTGCGCGAGCAGGCCCTCGTGCGCATCGACCAGCAGCACCGCGGCATCGGCGGTGGTCGCGCCGGTGACCATGTTGCGCGTGTACTGCTCGTGCCCGGGCGTGTCGGCGACGATGAAGCGGCGCCGCGCGGTCGCGAAGTGGCGGTACGCGACGTCGATCGTGATCGACTGTTCGCGCTCGGCGGCGAGGCCGTCGACGAGCAGCGAGAAATCGGGCGTGCCCGCAGGCTGGCCGCGCCGCCGCGAGTCGGCGTCGAGCGCGGCGAGCTGGTCGGCAGGCAGCACATGCGACTCGTAGAGCAGCCGGCCGATCAGCGTGCTCTTGCCGTCGTCGACGCTGCCGCAGGTGATGAAGCGCAGCAGATCCGCGCCGGCCGCGGCCATCAGAAATAGCCCTCCCGCTTCTTGCGTTCCATCGACGCCGCGCCGTCGTGGTCGATCAGCCGGCCCTGCCGCTCCGAGACGCGCACGCCCTCGAGCTCGCGCACGATGTCGGCAACGCTGGCCGCTTCGCTCGGCATCGCCGCGGTCAGCGGATAGCAGCCGAGCGTGCGAAAGCGCACGCGGCGCAGCACCGGGCGCTCGCCGGGCGCGAGCGGCAGGCGCCCGTCGTCGACCATGATCAGCTGCCCGTCGCGCTCGACGACCGGGCGCTCGGCGGCGAAGTACAGCGGCACTACGTCGATGCGCTCGCGCGCGATGTACTGCCACACGTCGAGTTCGGTCCAGTTCGACAGCGGGAACACGCGCAGGCTCTCGCCGGGCCCGTGGCGCGTGTTGTAGAGATTCCACAGCTCGGGGCGCTGCCGGCGCGGGTCCCAGCGATGTTGCGCCGAGCGGAGCGAGAAGATGCGCTCCTTGGCGCGCGAGCGCTCCTCGTCGCGGCGCGCACCGCCGATCGCGGCGTCGAAGCCATGCGCGTCGAGCGCCTCGCGCAGCGCCTGGGTCTTCATGATGTCGGTGTAGGCCGCCGAGCCGTGCGTGAACGGGCTCACCCCCGCGCGCAGGCCCGCCTCGTTCCGGTGCACGATCAGCTCGAGCCCGAGCTGCCGCGCGGTGGCGTCGCGGAACGCGATCATTTCGCGGAATTTCCAGCCCGTGTCGACGTGCAGCAGCGGCAGCGGCAACCGGCCCGGATGACAGGCCCTGGCCGCGAGGTGCAACAGCACCGAGCTGTCCTTGCCGATCGAGTACAGCAGCACCGGCCGCTCGCAGGCCGCGAATACCTCGCGCAGGATGTGGATGCTCTCGGCCTCGAGCCGGTCGAGATGCGTGAGACGCGGCAGGGCGGGCATCCGGGCAGATTACGTTACCGCGCGGTGCCGCGTCGAGACGGCGCCGGTGGCGTCCCGTAGAATCACCGGGCCATGAAACTGCATCAGCTGCGCTATCTGGTCGCGGTCGTCGAGAACGGCCTGAACATCACCGCCGCCGCGCAGCGCCTGCATACTTCGCAGCCCGGCGTCAGCAAGCAGCTGAAGCTGCTCGAGGACGAACTCGGCTTCCAGATCTTCATGCGCGAGGGCCGCGCGCTGACCCGGGTGACGCCGACCGGCCAGCAGGTCGTCGAGCGCGCGCAGCGCATCCTCGGCGAGATCAAGTCGATCAAGCGGCTGTCGGAGGACCTGCGCAACGTGTCGGGTGGCACGCTGTCGATCGGCACGACCCATACACAGGCGCGCTACGTGCTGCCCGGGGTGATCCGCGAGTTCCGGCTGCGCTATCCGGGCGTGCAGCTGCACCTGCACCAGGGCACGTCCGAGCAGATCGCCGAGATGATGGCGCGCGACCAGATCGATTTCGCGATCGCGACCGGTTCGCACGAGCTGTTCCCGGACACCACGCTGCTGCCGCTGTACCACTGGCATCGCACGGTGGCGGTGCCGCAAGGCCATCCGCTGACGCACGAGAGGAAGCTCACGCTCAAGGCGCTCGCCCGCTATCCGATCGTCACCTACTCATTCAGCTTCACCGGCCCGTCGTCGCTGAACGAGATCTTCGCGGCCGGCGGCCTCGAGCCCGACGTCGCGCTGACCGCGCGTGATGCCGACGTGATCAAGACCTATGTGCGCCTCGGTCTCGGCGTCGGCATCGTCGCCTCGGTCGCGATCGAGGCCGGCGCCGACGCCGATCTGGTCGCGCTCGATGCGTCGCACATCTTTCCCCGGCACACGACCTGGGTCGGCTTCCGCCGCGGCACGCTGCTGCGCAGGTACATGTACGAGTTCCTGCAGGCGCTCGGCGGCCACCTCGACCGCCGCAGCATCGACCGTGCCCGGGAACTGCCGACGCCGGCCGACGTCGAACGCCAGTTCGCCGGGGTCGAGCTGCCGGTGCGCTGAGCGGCGGCGGCCAGCCGGCCGACCTCCCTGGCGAACCTGCAGGCCCGCCCTTCCACCGGGCGCCGCCCGGCCTTATAGTAAGCCTCCCTTATTATCGCCCAGGCTGATCATGCCCCGGCCCGAAGAAACCCTCGGCTTCCTGCTCGGTGACGCGGTGCGGCTGATGCGTGCCGACTTCAACCGGCGCGTCGGCCAGCACGGCATCACGCTCGCCCAGGCGCGCACGCTGCGCTACCTCGCGCTGCGACCCGGACTGCGGCAGGTGGAGCTCGCGGCGATGCTCGAGATCGCACCGATGACGCTCGTGCGCCTGCTCGACCAGCTGGCGCGCGCCGGCCACATCGAGCGCCGGCGCGATCCGGAGGACCGCCGGGCCTTCCGGCTGTACGCGACGCCGGCGGCCAGGCCGATGCTCGCCGTGATCGCGCGAACCGTCGGCGAGGTGCGTGGCGTCGCGCTGCGCGGGCTGAGCGGCCCCGAGCGCCGCACGCTCGTGCGCGCGCTGCAGGTGATCAAGCACAATCTCGCGGCGGCGGCCCCGTGAGGCGCTGGCTGCGACCGCTGCTGCTCGGCGGCGTGCCGCTCGCGATCGTCGCGGTCGCGGCGGTGCTGTGGCTGGCCGGCGGCCGCTACGTCGACACCAACGATGCGTACGTCAAGGCCGACAAGGCGCCGGTCAGCGTCGAGGTGGCCGGCACCGTGCGCACTGTGCTGGTCCGAGAGAACCAGGCGGTCACCGCCGGCGAGCCGCTTCTCACGCTCGACAAGGCGCCGTTCGAGGTCGCGCTCGCGAAGGCCACCGCCCAGCTGGCGCGCGCGCGCACCGACATCGCCGCGCTCGAGGCGAGCTACCGCGAGCAGCAGGCGCAGATCGCGCTGTCGAAGACGCGCACGGCGTTCGCCGAGAAGGAGTACCGGCGCCAGGCCGATCTCGCCGCGAAGGGCTACATCTCCGCCGTCAACCTCGACAAGGCGCAGGAGGAGGTGGACCTCGACCGCCAGCAGACCACCGCGCTCGAGCAAGACCTCGCGCGCATTGCCGCCGCACTCGGCGGCAGCGCCGATCTGCCGGTCGAACAGCACGCCGAGTATCTCGCCGCCGCCGCGGCTCTCGCCGAGGCGAAGCTCGACCTCGAGCGCACGACCGTCTACGCGCCTTTCGACGGCGTCGTCTCGAAGCTGCCGAAGGCCGGCACCTGGCTCGCGCCCGGCACGGCCGCGCTCGCGCTGGTCGGCGGCCCGCCGCCGTGGGTCGAGGCGAACTTCACCGAGAAGGACCTGGCGCACGTGCACCCGGGCCAGCCGGTCGAACTCGAGTTCGACATCTATCCCGGCCAGCGCTGGCGAGGCATCGTCGACAGCATCAGCCCGGCGACCGGCGCCGAGTTCTCGGTGATCCCGCCGCAGAACGCGACCGGCAACTGGATCAAGATCACGCAGCGCATCCCGGTGCGCATCGAGCTCGTGCCGGATGCCGACGCGCCGGTGCTGCGTGCGGGGCTGTCGGCCTGGGCGAGGATCGACACGGGCCGCCGATGACCCGTCCCGTCCACCGCCTGTGGATCACCGCGTCGATCATGGTCGCGACCGTGATGCAGGCGATCGACATGACGATCGCGAACGTCGCGCTGCCGCACATGCAGGGCGCGCTGTCCGCCTCGCTCGAGCAGATCGCCTGGGTACTCACCTCATACATCGTCGCGGCAGCGATCTTCATGCCGCTCACGGGCTTCCTCGCCGAGCGCTTCGGCCGCAAGCGGGTCTTCACGACCGCGATCGTCGGCTTCACGATCGCCTCGATCCTGTGCGGCGCGGCGCAGTCACTCGGCGAGATCGTCGCCGCGCGGCTGCTGCAGGGCATGTTCGGCGCGGCGCTGGTGCCGCTGTCGCAGGCGATCATGCTCGACACCTGGCCGCGCGAGCGCCATGCATCGGCGATGGCCTGGTGGGGCGTCGGCGTGATGGTCGGGCCGATCCTCGGGCCGACGGCAGGCGGCTTCATCACCGAGTACTACAGCTGGCGCTGGGCGTTCTACATCAACGTGCCGATCGGCATCATCGCCTGGCTCGGCGTCACCGCCTTCCTGCCCGAGACCACGCCGCAGCGCGACCGCCGCTTCGATCTGTTCGGCTTCGGTCTGCTCGGCATCGGCATCGGTGCACTGCAGCTGTGCCTCGACCGCGGCGAGACGCTCGACTGGTTTGCATCGCCGGAGATCGTCATCGAGGCACTGCTCGCCGGCATCTGTCTCTACATGTTCATCGTGCACATGCTGACGCACCGCGCGCCGTTCCTCGAGCCGAGGCTGTTCCGCGACCGCAATTTCGCTGCCGGCACGGCGTTCGCGTTCGGCATCGGCATGATCCTGCTCACGACGATCACGCTGCTGCCGCCGTTCCTGCAGACGCTGCTCGGCTATCCGGTCAGCGACGTCGGCGTGCTGCTCGCCTCGCGCGGCGTCGGCACGATGCTCGCGATGCTGACCGTCGGGCGGATCGGCAACCGCATCGCGCCGCTGCGGCTGATCTTCCCGGGCATGCTGCTCACCTGCGCCTCGCTCTGGTGGATGGGCCTGTTCAGCCTCGACACGACACCGATGATGGTCATCGGTTCGGGTTTCGTGCAGGGGCTCGGCATCGGCTTCATCTTCGTGCCGCTCACCACGCTCAGCTTCTCGACGCTGGATCCGCGCCTGCGCAACGAGGGCGCGGCGCTCTTCACGCTGACGCGCAACATCGGCAGCAGCGTCGGCGTATCGATCGTCGCGAGCATGCTCGCGCGCAACACGCAGGCGAATCACGCCGCGTTCGCGCAATACGCCTCGCCATTCAACCCTGCGACGCAGCTGCCGGGCTATCCGGCCGAGTGGAGCCTGCAGGCGGGCGCATCGGTGGCCGCGCTCGAGCACGAGATCACGCGCCAAGCCACGCTGCTCGCCTACCTGCAGGATTTCCGGCTGATGCTCTGGCTATCGGTGCTGAGCCTGCCGCTGCTGCTGGTGTTCCGCGCGCGCAGCGCACGCGCGCGCGAGGACTCACCGCTGCTGGTCGAGTGACGCTGCGGCGGGCGGCTCCGCCGGCAGCAGCGCCCAGCCGATCTGGAAGCCGATGTCGGGCGTGTTGTTCAGGTTCTGCAGGTTCTCGGTGATCGCGAACGTGAACATGTGCCGGCCGCGCCGCTGGCGCAGGCCGCCGCTCAGCTGGAACTTGGTCGCGAGCAGCTCGCGCAGGTCCGTGTCCGCGTGCGAGTACGGGCTCGTGCTCGCGTATCCCTGCAGGATCACGGTGGTGCGCGCCGTCAGGCGCCGCTCGTAGCCGAGCACGAGCGTCGGCACGATCTGGCTGCCGGAGCGCACCAGGCCGCCGGTGCCGGCGTAGTACACGGCCGCCGCGTTGATGTAGAAGGCCTGCCACGCGCCGAGACGCTGCAGCGTGCCCTGCGCGCCGACGTCGGCGCGCCCGGTCGAGAGCAGCATGCGGCGGCCGGAGAGCGGCAGCTTGACCGCGCCTTCGAGCACGAGGCTCCACGGCTCGCGCAGCGCAACGCCGGTGTAGCGCAGGCCGAGCGTCGGGTCGAGCAGCCCGCCGCGGGTCGGCGCCTCGAGCTGCGTGCTCTGCATCGACTTCAGGTCGAGGATGATGTTGACGTCGTTGCGCGCCACGGCCTTGCGGCCGAAGGTGCTGAAGCCGAAGGTCTCGTGGAAACGCTCGATCCCGCTGTCGAGCAGGCCGCCGCCATAGTGCGCACCGCTGACGATCGCGTACGCGCTCAGGTGCTCCGTCAGCTGGCGGCGCACCGTGATGTCGAGCTGCGCAAGCTCCATGTCGACCAGGTAATTCTCACCGGGCAGGGCACGGATCGCCGCGACTTCCGCCGGACCGAGCTCGCGGCGCCCGGGCAGCGCCGTCAGATAGGCCTCGACGTTCGGACTCAGCGCCCAGGTGTTCTGGTAGGCGAGCTCGGCGGCGATCGCCCATTCGCCGGGGGCGAGATCGCGCGCATAGGTCGGGCGCATATCGAGACGCAGATAGCCGAACGGCGACAGGTCGCGCGCGCGCAGCGGCCCGAAGAACTGCGCCGTCTGCGCGCACGCCGCCGCGGTGGCGGCGCTCGCCACGATCCAGGCCAACCAGCGGAAAACCCGACGCATCATCAGCCAACCTCGATGCCCCATGCGGGGTCTCAGCGCTATAGTAGGCCAGTATCGATCCACTGCAGTGGACACGGGGGTCTCCATGGACGTGGAAACGACCACTCGGCCGGGCGCATCCGCGCGCCTCGCAACGTTCGCCTGTCTCATGGCGCTCGCAGCATGCACGACGCTGCCAGGCAGCGCGGCGCCGCCGGGCCCTGCGCTGCGCGCGCACGCCTGGCCGGTGCCCGAATGCCCGTCGGATCGCTCACCCGCGGCGGGTGTGTTGCCCGCACCGGTGATCGGCACGGCCGTCGACATGCTGCTCGATCGCATCGCCGGCGCGCTCGGGGCCGCGGCGGCGGCCGACCGTGACGGCCGCGCCTACTCCGGCACCGATGCCGGTTACCTTTACTTCGGTCGCGACACCGGCGGAGCGGCCCCGGTCGCGGTGCTCGCCGGTTGCGTCATCATCGCGGTGGCGGGCGACGATGAGCCCGCACGGGCGCCGCTCACGCCGGCCGCGAAGCCCGCGCTGCTCGCCGAACTGCGGCTCGAACCCTCGCGCGACGGTGCGGCGATCCGGCCGCGGGTCGTCGCACTGTACTATCCGCAAGCCTTGCAGCGGCGCGCGCACGCGAGCCGCGATCTCGCGTTCACGCTGCAGCTGCGCCTGCCCGAGCAGTCGAAGGGCGCCAACCTCTTCGTGCTGCTGCGCGGCCTCGAGCCGGGTCGCGCCGACTACGACGCCACCGCACTCGGCGCGTACCAGACCCTGTGGACCGTGGCGCCCGCTTATTCCGGGCGCAAGCTCACCGCCGATGACCTCGGCGCGGGCATCGGCGCGATCAACATCCACACCGAGGTGCGCGAGACCGGCAACACCAACGCGTTCCTGCAGGCGCTCGCGGCAAGCTTCGCCGATACCCGCTCCGGCTACGCAAAGGCGTTACAGTAACGCCCCACCGCCGGGGAAACGCCGAGGAGCCACCATGCACCGACCTGCCCTGCCCTGTCTCGCGTTTGCCCTGACGCTGCTCGTCGCCACGGCAGCTGCCGAAGCCCGCACCGCCAAGCCGCCGCTGCACGGCCAGGACTGGGTCGCGATCACCGGCAAGCCGCTCGCTGCGACGGCCGGCGCGAAGATCTTCGAGCGCGGCGGCAACGCCGTCGACGCCGCCTGCGCGATGATCGCGGCGACCTCGACGATGTGGGACGTGCTGTCCTGGGGCGGAGAGACGCAGGCACTGATCTACAACCCGCATACCGGCAAGGTGATCGGCGTGAATGCGCTCGGCGTGGCGCCAACCGGCGCGAGCGCGGAGTTCTTCAAGGCACAGGGCATGAAGTATCCGCCGGAGTACGGCCCGCTCGCCGCGGTCACGCCCGGCACGCCGGGCGGCATCATGGTGATGCTCGCCGAGTACGGCACGCTGAGCCTCGCCGAAGTGCTCGCGCCGGCGATCCGGCTCGCCGACGGCTACCCGATCGAGGCCTCGACGGCCGATCGCATCGAGGCCGAGAAGGCACGGCTGAAGCAGTGGCCGGACTCGAAGCGCATCATGCTGCCGCACGCCGGCGAGGCGCGTGAAGCGCCGCACGCAGGCGAGATCTTCCGCCAGCCCGAGCTCGCCGCGACGCTGCGCAAGCTCGTCGCCGCCGAACGCGCCGCACTCGATGCCGGACAGGACCGCAAGAGCGCGATCCTCGCCGCCTACGAGCGCTTCTACCGCGGCGACATCGCGGCCGACCTCGTCGCGGCCACGCGCGCCGCCGGCGGCCTGTTCACGCTCGAGGACCTCGCGAACTGGCGCGTCGAGCTCGAGGAGCCGGTGCACGTCAACTACAAGGGCATCGACGTCTACAAGCTCACGACCTGGGTGCAGGGCCCGGCGATGCTGCAGACCCTCAACATCCTCGAGAACTTCGACCTCAAGGGCATGGGCTACAACAGCGCGCGCTACATCCACACGCTCTACCAGGCGATGAGCCTCGCGTTCGCGGATCGCGACTTCTACTACGGCGACCCGTACTTCCCGCCCGCCGAGCCGATCCGCGGCCTGCTGTCGAAAGACTACGCGCGCGAGCGCGCGAAGCTGATCCGCGCCGACCGCAACGATCCGGACATCCGGCCCGGCGACCCGTATCCATTCCAGGGCGAGCGCAATCCGTATGCCAGGGCGCTCGGCAAGTGGCATACCGTGCCGTCCGGCACGGTCTCGGCGCCGCCGACCGCCGCGCGGCTCGAAGCGCTCGCGAGCCAGTTCACGCGCGGAACCACGTCAGTGATCGCGGCCGACAAGGCCGGCTGGGTCGTGTCGGTGACCCCGAGCGGCGGCTGGGTGCCTGCGGTGATCGCCGGCCATACCGGGATCGGCCTCTCGCAGCGCATGCAGAGCTTCGTGCTCGACGCCGACGAGAACCCGTTCAACGTCGTCGAGCCCGGCAAGCGGCCGCGCGCGACGCTGACACCGAGCCTCGCGATGAAGGACGGCAAACCGCTGATGGCCTTCGCGGTGCAGGGCGGCGATTCCCAGGACCAGAACCTGCTGCAGTTCTTCCTGGACATGGTCGAGTTCGGCATGACCGTGCAGGAGGCAACCGAGGCGGCGAACATCAACAGCTACCAGATGCGCGCCTCGTTCGGCGGCCACGAATCACAGCCCGGCCGGCTGCTGCTCTCGACTGCCACGCCGCCGTGGGTGCGTGATGAGCTCAAGCGCATGGGCTATACGTTCGAGTACGCCGAGCGCACCTCCGGCCCGATCAACGCGGTCTGGCTCGATCGCGAGCACGGCACGCTGTGGGGCGGCTCGAGCCACCACGGCGAGGACTACGGCATCGCGTGGTAAGTCTCCATTGCGGGCCAGGTCCGGTTGATCGAGACTTTCGGTCACGACGATACCGGACGGGGAATCATCATGCGTGTGTCGAAGCGGCGCTTCGTTCAGGCCCTCGGCGCGGTTGCCGCGACGGCAACGCTTGCATCCGGAGGCGCGCGCGCGCGCGGGATGCGTCGGCGCTGCGATCTGCTGATCATCGGCGCCGGGACCGCCGGCCTGCCCGCGGCGATCTTCGCGGCGCAGCGCGGCGCGAGGGTGGTGGTGGTCGACGCCGCGGCGCAGATCGGCGGCACGCTGCTGCTGTCGAGCGGGCAGATGAGCGCCGCCGGCACGCGGCTGCAGCGCGAGAAGGGCATCGCCGATTCGCCGCAGGAGCACTTCGACGACCTGATGCGCATCAGCCGCGGCACGATCGATCCGGTGATCGCACGGCTGGCCGTCGATCATGCGGCCCCGACCTTCGACTGGCTGATGGACCAGGGCTACCAGGTGCTGCCGGACTACCCCGTCGACGGGGTTGCGCACGAGCCGTACAGCAAACCGCGCTATTACTGGAGTGAGAGGCGCGGCCTCGCGGTGCTCGACGCCATGCGTCCCGCCTTTTCCAGGGCGGTGGCCCGCGGACGGATCGAGCTGCACCTCGAGCATCGTGCGGTGGCGCTGCGGCTCGATGCTTCGGGCGCAGCCAGCGGCGTTGTGGTCGAGGACTCCGGCGGGAAACGCAGCGAGCTGCAGGCGCAAAACGTGCTGATCGCGTCCGGCGGCTATGCGTCGAACGCCGCGCTGTTCGAGAAGCTGAGCGGCGTGCCGAAATTCCTCGATCACTCGTATCCGCTGGCACAGGGCGACGGCCTCGCGCTGGCCGAATCCGCCGGCGGCTATGTCCGTGGAGCGGAGAAATATCTCACGAACTTCGGCGTGATCCTCGCCTCCGACGACGTGCCGACCTCACAGCTCGCCCGTGCGAATTTCTATCCGCAGCGCCGCCAGCCCTGGGAGATCTATGTCAACGCCGAAGCGCAGCGCTTCGTCAGGGAGGACGTGCCGAGCGTCGATGCGCGCGAACAGGCGCTGCGCTTCCAGCCGGTGATGCGGCACTGGGTCGTCTTCGACCAGTCGGTCGTCGAACAGGCGCCGCCGCTGATCGAAGACTGGACCACGCAGGACATGCTCGACGCCTTCGAAAGCAGGCTGCCTTGCTTCTACCGCGCCGGTTCGATCGAGGCGCTCGCGCAGGCCGCGGGGCTTCCCGAACGCGCCCTTGCGGCAACGCTCGAGGCCTACAACTACGGCGTGCACACGGGCAATGATTTTCTCGGGCGCAGGCATCTGCCGTGCAAGCTCGTGAAGCCCCCGTTCTACGCCATCCGGCACCAGGGCACGTCCATCACCAGCACCGCGGGCGTTGCCGTCAACGAACGCCTGCAGGTCGTGCGGCGCGATGGCTCCGCGGTGCCCAATCTCTACGCGGCGGGCGAGATCCTCGGCTCGGGCGCGACGCAGGGCCAGGCGTTCTGCGGCGGAATGATGGTGACCCCGGCCATCACTTTCGGGCGGCTGCTCGGCCAGCAACTCATCCGCTTCAGCTAGCGGGACAGTACCAGCTCAGAACCATTCGTCGCGCATCTCGCGGCATACGGGGTCGCGACCGGAAACCACGCCGAGCCAGGCGGCGACCAGCGGCAGCTCGTAGGCATGGAAGTAACGCATCGCCTGCAGCTTGCCGCGCAGGAAATCGGCATCGCCCTGGCCGGACTGCAGTTGCTGCACGGCGACGCGCGCGAGGTCGAGCCAGACCCACGCGATCACCGTATGGCCGAAGGCCTGCATGTAGGCCATCGCGTTGCTGAGCGCGTCGTCCGGCTCGCCGGAGGCCCAGGCGGCACGCGTGGCGTCGCCAACGGCCTCGATGGCCGCAGCCAGCGCCTGCGCATGCGGCTGCAACTCGGGAAACCGCGCGGCAGCCGCGAGGCTCGATTGCATGCGCTCCGTCAGCAACGCAAGGCCGGCGCCACCGTCCATCACGACCTTGCGGCCCAGCAGGTCGAGCGCCTGGATGCCGTGCGTGCCCTCGTGGATCATGTTCAGCCGGTTGTCGCGCCAGTACTGCTCGACCGGGAAATCGCGCGTGTAGCCATAGCCGCCGTGAACCTGGATCGCCAGCGAGTTGGCCTCCAGGCACCACTGGCTGGGCCAGCTCTTGGCGATCGGTGTCAGCACTTCGAGCAGCGTGACCGCCTCGCGCGCCGCCTGCGGTGCCCCCGTGTGCTGCTCGTCGACGAGGCGCGCGCAGTACAGGGCCAGCGCGAGCCCGCCCTCCACATAGGCCTTCTGCGCGAGCAGCATGCGCTTGACGTCGGCATGCTCGACGATGCGCACCGGCGGCTGCGACGCGTCCTTGCCACCGGGCCCGACCGGCCGGCCTTGCGCACGCTCGCGCGCGTACTTCAGGCTCGCCTCGTAACCCGCGTAGCCGATCATCGCCGCGCCGAGGCCGATCGCGATGCGCGCCTCGTTCATCATGTGGAACATGCAGCGCAGTCCTTCGCCCGGCCGGCCGACCCGGTAGCCGATGGCGCCGGCACCGCGACCATCGAGGCCGCCTCCTGCATCCGCACGCACCGGGAACCTGCCGTCGCCGAAGTTGAGCAACGTGTTCGGAATGCCGCGATAGCCGAGCTTGTGGTTCAGGCCCGCGAGCGCGACATCGTTGCGCTCGCCGGTCAGGCGTGCCTCGGTGTCCACCAGTTTCTTCGGCACGATGAAGAGCGATATGCCCTTCGTACCGGGAACCAGCCGGCCGTCCGGTCCCGGGATCTTGGCCAGCACCAGATGCACGATGTTCTCGGTCAGCTCGTGATCGCCATTGCTGATCCACATCTTCTGGCCGCGAAGCCGGTAGCGCGGCCCGAGCGGATCGGCGTCGTGCCCCTCGCCATCCGGCTCGGCGCGCGTGGTGATGTCGCTCAGCGACGAGCCGGCCTGCGGCTCCGACAGGCACATCGTGCCGGACCAGCGGCCGGCGAATTCCTGTTTCGCGAACACGGCCTTCTGCATGGGCGTGCCGTGGACCCGCAGCAGATTCGCATTGCCGGCCGTGAGCATGCCCGCACCGCCGAGACCGATGCCGGCCTTGGAGAAGAAGGCCTGCGCCGCCATCTCCACCGTGCAGGGCAGCTGCATGCCGCCCATCTCATGGTCCTGGGCCGCGGCCAGCATGCCGGAGTCGACGTAGGCCCGCGCTGCTTCGACCGCGCAGGCCGGCAGCACGACCTTGCCGCCTTCGATCCGCGGCTCCTCGGTGTCGACCACGCGATTGAACGGCGCGAACTTCTCGTCCGCGATGCGCTCGCAGGCGTCGAGCACCGAGCCGAAGGTCTCGAGGGAATGGTCCGAGAAGCGCGGTCGCGCGGGCAGCTCGCCGATGTCGAGCCAGTGCTGCAGCAGGAAATCGAGTGTTCGACGCATGGTGTCCAGTCAGCCTTCGGATCGAACCATTCTAGCGTCGGATCCGACGCAGATGCTGCACCACCAGCTCGATGCGGTCGTCGGGAATGACGCCGGCCATCGGTGGCATCGGCATGCCGGTCGTGTTTCGCGGATCATCGATCGAGCGCCCTTTGCGAATGAAGTCCGCGAGGGCGGAATCGGGCGTTTCGGCGATGAAGCGGCTGGTCGTCAGATCGATTCCGAACCCCTGCGGCGGTGGCAGGCCGCGGCCGTCCTGGCCGTGGCAGGCGGCACAGAGACCCGCGAAGATTCCGGCACCACTGTCACCCTGCGTTCCCGCTGCCGCTTGCAGTTCGATGCGCTGCCGCGAAGCCATGCCGAACGGCGCGACCACGGATTGCGCCACCGCAGGCGGCCCGCTGACGGCGGCTCCGGTTCCGACGACGTTGGATCGCCCGAGCAAGGCGGGGATGGCGAGCCCTGCGAACGCAATAGCGGCGGCCGCCGCGAGTAAGTGATCGCGCAGCCGCAGACTCGAGCCGCGAATCGAGTACATGACGGCGAACAGCAACATCGCCGCTGCCACCAGTGCCCCGACGTGCAGGGCCAGCGTCAGCAGATCCGCGGACCAGATCCCGCCACGCTGGAAGATCTGCTCATAGCGCAGTGCCTCGGCTTGCGGCATGACCGCGGCGGCGCGGCCACTCCAGACGTACTCCAGTCGATCCTGCATCAGCGTGATCAGGCCTGCCATGATCGCGACGCCGAGCGCATGGCCGCCCAGACGCACGGTGCCGACGAGGCCGTCGGCCATCGCCAGCCGATGCGGCGGGACGCCTTTCA
This sequence comes from Steroidobacteraceae bacterium, assembly GCA_019634915.1. Lineage (GTDB taxonomy): Bacteria > Pseudomonadota > Gammaproteobacteria > Steroidobacterales > Steroidobacteraceae > CADEFQ01. Next base: position 52,346 of record JAHCAN010000006.1, read on the forward strand.
TCAGCAGGCTCCTGTTGGGCGCGAGGAACAGACCGGACCCGACTCCGATCAGCGCCACCGGCAGCATGAACTGCCAGAGCGGCGCGCGCGGATGGACCAGAAGCAGCGCCAGATTGCCAAGGCCGACAGCGATGGCGCCGGCGATACCGAGCCGTTCCGGTCCAAGCCGGTCCGACCACTTGCGCGCTTGCGGATTGACGAGCGCCGCGATCAGCGCGATCGACCCGAGCATCAGGCCCAGATTCCGCGCGCTCGTCTCCGCGCCGCCGAGCATCACGATCGGCAGCATGAAAAAGCAGACGGCAAGGCTCGCAAACACCGCGATGGAGGCGAGCGATGCCCTGGCAAACGCCGCACGCCGCTGGCCCGGTTCCAGGTCTTCCGGATTGTCGAGCTCGCGTCGGTCCGGGCCAGGCGAACGACCGGTTGGCTCCCGGCGCACGACCCAGAGCGCAAGCGCGATCGCGAGGATCACGAGCGGCAGGCGCGCGAGGAAGATCGACCGCCAGCCGTAGACGTCGAGGAGCCAGCCGCCCACCGGCGGGCCGACGATCAGGCCGATGGCACCGCCCACCGCCAGGATCCCGAGCGCGCGAGCGCGCCGCTCGGGCGGATACGCCGCGGCGGCGAGGACGATGGCCGGCGGCACGAACATCGCCATGCCGAGACCCTGCAGCGCGCGCAGCGCGATCAACGTGCCGACGTCGGGCGCCATGCCGCAAAGCACCGTCATGACGCCGTACAGCGCCACACCGATCCGGAAGCTGCGGGCACTGCCGATGGCGGCGGCGACGCGTGTCATCGACCACATCGGGGCGGCCGCGGCGATCAGGTAAGCGAGCGCGACCCACACGACGACGGTGAGGCTCGAGGCGAAGTCGTCGACGAGTTCCCGGAAGGCGAGATTGAGCATGCCCGAATCGAGCGTGCCCATGAGTACTGCGAGCAGCAGCGCCGTCATCCACATGCGCCGGCCGCCGCGCACCGCAGGCGGCGCCATCGGCGCCGAGGCTTCGCCGACCGCCAGACGATGCGATGGCCCGGCGGGCTCAGCCATGGCGCGGCTCGGGGATGTTGAACAGCGTCTTCCAGTCGCGCGCGACCAGCAGGTCCATCAGCTCCGAGGGCTCGCCACGTTGCCGGCGCTCCATTTCCGCGCGGATCGTCGCGAGCGCAGCGTCGACGCCCGGGCCGAACAGTGATCGCAGGTAGGCCGTCGGGATACGGGGGTCATCGATCACGCGGCCGTCCGGTCCGAAGCCCGGCGGCAGCACGGGCGGCACGTAGTAGACGTTCGGGCCGGTCCCATACTCCGGATGCAGCGGCAGCGCGACTTTGTAGTCGTTGACCAGCCGATGGATGGGCCCCGCGGAATCGTCCAGCATGCCGACGAAGCGCAATCGTCCGGGGCATTGCCGGGCGCAAGCCGGCGGCACGCCGGACTCGACACGCGGGAAGCAGAAAATGCACTTCTGCGAGCGGCCTGCCGTGGCATTGAAATAGATCTTCTTGTAGGGACAGGCCTTGACGCACTCGCGCTTGCCCTGACACTTGTCCTGGTCGATCAGCACGATGCCGTCTTCCTCGCGCTTGTAGATCGCGCCGACTGGGCAGGCATGCATGCAGGCCGGGTGCGTGCAGTGATTGCACAGCCGCGGCAGGTAGAAGTGGAAGTTGTTGGGGTAAGTGCCCGAGCTCGAGTCCTCGTCCCAGTTCACGCCCCATTCCGGTTGTTTCTCGTACACGCGCAGCCGATCGGCCCGGCCGGACCAGGCTTCGTCGTGATTCGGCTCGCCGTCGAAGCCATATGCGGCTTGCGGCGGAATCACGCCCGGTTTGAGCTTGCCGCCACCCTGGCCGCCGGCCCAGCCACCGCCCGAATGCTCCCAGTCGCGGGGGTAGCCCTGGCCCGGGCGTGTCTCGACATTGTTCCAGAACATCTGCTCCTGGCCGGCTTCGTCGGTCCAGAGCGATTTGCAGGCCACCGTGCACGACTGGCAGCCGATGCATTTGTTCAGGTCGATGACCATCGCGATCTGCGGCATGTTCAGTATCCGTCCAGGGTCGTCGCCAGCCAGAGCCGATCGCTCTCGAGATAGCGGTGCAGGCCGTCCCACAGCAGCTGCCACCACGAGCCGGGGACGCGATCACCGACCGACGTGGCGGCCGCCGGCAGCCAGGCCAGCAGGTGCCGCGAGAGGAAGTCGCGGCTGGCCAGCAGATGCTGCAGGTCGTCCCGCCTGCCGGCCTCGTGTCTGGCAGCCAGCAGGTGCAGGAATTCGAGCTCGACCGACAGATGATCCGGGCACCACTGTTCGTCGGCGTTCAGGCGATAGCCGAAAAAGTCGTAGTAGCGCACGATCTCTTCGAGCGCCCGCCGCGCGTCGTCGCGCACGAGGCTTTCCCGTATCGCCACCGGCGGACCGGGCTGCCCCACCTCGAACAGCGATGCATACTGCGCCGCCAGCGCCGCATCGTCGTCGCACAGATCGACCGCGGCCGCGGCGAGCGCGGACGCATCGAACCCGAACGGCAGGACGCGGCCGAGCTCCGCGAGCAACTCCGGCAGGTCGGCGGGCGGCAGCGCGACGATGCTGCCGTCCGGCCTGAACGGCGAGCGCGTCAGCTCGGAGAACAGCGCGTAAGCCGCACCGCGTGCGCGCAGCGCGGCATCGCCGGGCGGCGCGTCGACGGTCCGCGCCACGGACGGCTTGGACCGGGCTGTGCCGTGACTGCGCATGCCGCCGCCTCAGGCAAACCTCTCGGATGCCGCCGTGTACTTCTCGAAATTCACGGTGAAGTCCTTGTAGGTCTGATTCGGCGCGAAGGACAGCGGGCGATGGCCGAGGTGGCCGTAGCCGCCCGCCATCGACGTCGGCTTGATCAGCCCGGCCGTGCAGATCACCGACGAAAAGTTCTGCCGGCCGCGGAACATCATCGGGTCCCAGCCGTGATACATGAACAGCATGCCCGGCGGCATGCCGTTCGACAGATGCGCCTGCGCGATGAATTGCCCGGCGGGGTTGTGCACGCGCACGAGATCGCCGTCGATGACGCCACGCGCAGTTGCGTCCGCGGGATTGATGTAGATGTCGGGCTCGCCGCGCTGCAGCTTCAGCAGCACCGGATCGTCGCGCCACATCGAGTGAATGCCGTGGCGGGCATGACCCATCATCATCTGCAATGGATAGCCATCGATCCTGAGCGGCTCCCTGTGTCCCGGCAGCGCTTCGTCGAATTTCAGGAACCACTCGTGGTCGATGTAGAACTGCTGCCGGCCGGTCAGGGTCTTGTACGCGCGCTTGCGGACCACGCTGTTCGCGAACTCCGACTGATAGGACGCGCGCTCGTCGTCCCAAGCCGTGGTCGCCGAGTGCTCGAGCCGGACCATGCCACGGGCGGCCAGTTCGTCGAAAGTGATCTTCGGCACCCCCGGCGTCGTGTTGATCAGGAACTGGATGACATCCCGGGCGTCCCTGATGCGGCCGTCCATCGTGTAGAGCTCGAGGTAGCGCGTGAAGTCGCGTTTCAGGCTGCGGCCGTCCACGTCGTCGTGAATGGCGCCGATGCCCCGCTCGGCGGCGCGCCGGCTGATGGCCTCCGTCAGGCGGCGGAAGATCGTCCAGTCGTCGGCCGATTCGCCGAGCGGCGGCACGGCCTCGACCAGGCACTGCAGGTACGGCACCCGCGACTGCATCATGATGTCGTTGCGCTCGTAGTGGTGCGCGACCGGCAGCACGTAGTCGGCCTGATGGGCGGTCAGGCCCAAGTCCGGCACGATCGCCACGATCGTCTCGAGCTTGTCGAAGGCCTCCTTGCGCCAGGCGTTGCCCGAGGCACGCCAGTTGGCGCCGTTCTCGCCGGCGAAGATCCCCATCTTCCAGCCCTTGCCGGGATAGGTCGGGAACCACTTCCTGCGCAGGCTCTCCTGGTAGTACTCGTCGTATTCGCGCGCGAGCTCGCTGCCGTAGATCCTCTCGTTGAGCTCGCGCATCCGGCCGGTTTCATAGTCGAAGGTCGCGCCGGACACCATGCGGATCGCCGGCCCGACGCCTGCGGTCATGAACTGGCCCATGCCGCCGGACTTCGACGTGTTGCCGATCTGCAGGCCTCCGCCTTCGACGCCGAGATTCCCGGTCAGCGACAGCATCAGCATCATCGAGCGCTGCAGCAGATCGCCGTGCTGCCATTTGCACACCGCGTAACCGGCATAGATCATCGCCGGCCTGGCCGCGGCGAAGCGTCGTGCCACGTCCACGATGACTTCGGCGTTGACGCCGGTGATCCGCGCCGCTACCTCCGGCGAATGCTGCGCGGCGCGCGTCTTCAGCAGCTCGAATACGGTCGTCACCTCGACGCTGTCGCCGGTCCTGGTGCGGACTTTCCAGCGCCCTTCGAGTGCCGGGCGGATGTCGCCGAGCTTCAGGCTGCCACGGGGCGGCCGCCTGCGCCCGGCCGCGGTCGGCGGCATGTCCGTGGCAGGCGCCTTGACCAGACTGTCGGTCGCCTCGTCCCACAGATAGAAAACGCTGTCGCGCTTCGCGAGCGCGGCCGGAATGCTCAGATCGCTTTCCCGCAGGAAGCGGCCGTCGTCCGCGCGGACGAGGAACGGCAGATCGGTCTGCTCGCGGACATAGGGCGCGTCGTAGAGGCGCTCGCTCAGCAGCACATGGATCATCGCCATCGCGAGCGCGATGTCGGAACCCGGCTTCGGGTTGATCCACAGGCTCGAATGCATCGACGTGGGCGTGAACTCGGGGGAGACCGCGATCACGTCGGTGCCGTTGTAGCGCGCCTCCCAGAAGAAGTGCGCGTCCGGGATGCGGGTCACCGCGGGATTCGCGGCCCACACCAGCACGCAGCGCGACTTGAACACCGAGGCCATCGTGTCGCCCGGGTTGGCCACGCCCGTGGTCATGTAGGCGCCCGACGGGAGATCGCCAACACCCGAGTAGAACTCCGGGACCGTGAAGCCGCAGATGTTCGCGAAACGGCCCAGTGCCGCCATCGAGGCGCGTTTGACCGCCAGCTGTGTCCCCGACCCCAGCGAGATCGATTGCGGGCCGTATTGCACCGAACAGTCGATGATCCTGTCGGCGATCTCGCGTGCAGCCTGCTCCCAGCTGATGCGCTGCCACTTGCCTTCGCCGCGCACGCCGGCCCGCTTCATCGGATAGAGCACCCGTTGGCGCCCGTACATGTAGGCCGAATGCCGCAGTCCCTTGTTGCAGCCGCGCGGGCCGTAGTCGGGCGCATCACCGATCGCCTCGTACTCGCCCTGCTGCTCTTCGCGCCAGACGATGCCGTCCTTCACGTAGACGTCGAAGGCGCAATTGCCGGCGCAATTCGTGCCGTGCGTGCCGCGCACGACCCGGTCCCAGGTCCACTTGTTGCGATAGACGTCCTCGAAGCGCCGATAAGCGACCGCGCCGGGCGCCAGCGCCTCGGCAGCGGACAACGGCGAATGCCGCAACATCAGCCCGGCCGAGGCGATCGAACCCAGCAGGAACCGGCGGCGGGAGATCGTCGCTTCGTTCACGTGTTCCTCCGAACGGCCCGGCCGATTCTTGAGGAAGATGAACAATTACTCCAATTAAAGACGCCTAGAGAAGAATCACTTTTTCTTATTCTTCGGAGCGAGTGAACGAGCCGTGACCGGGACATCCGGTTGCCGCGCATCCACCTCGACCCAGTCGAGGATCGCGGCGCGCAGTTCGTCGATGAAGCACTGGTGGAACGGGCGAACCACCATGCGTGCACGCCGGGAGATGCCGAAGTGACGCTCCTGCCCGATCTCCGGCACGGCGAAATACTTGACCTGACCCGATACTCCGCCAGAGGTACGGAACAACTTCGGGGAGAGGATTCCGATCGCGTGCCCGCCCTTGATCAGCGCGGCGGCGAGAGTCTCCGAATTCGTCCGCAGAATGCGGGGAGTCGAGTAGATGTCGGCCGAGGCGAAGATGCGGGCCAGATACTCGGGCCAGTCCGGCCTCGTGGAGACCGCGACCCACCAGTGATCCGCGAGGTCCGCGAGACCGAGCGTGTCGCGCCCGTACAGCTCGTGCCCGGCGCCGACGACGATCTGGACGTGGTCCCGAAAGAGCGGCTCCCATTTCATCTCCGCCATGTCGCGAGGCAGGAAGAGATCGGACAGAAAGGCGAAGTCGATCTCGCCCCCGGCGAGCAGGGTCGCCAGGCTCGCCGACCAGTCCTTGATGATCTTGATGTTGTAGTCAGGCCAGGCGCGATTGAACGCCGTGATGGCCTCGATCAGGATCCGGTCATCCAGACTCTGGACGACACCGACCCTGATCTCGGCGCCCGCCTGGCGGGCCTGGGCCATCAGCTCGGCCTTGGCCGCCTCGAACTGGCCCGTGATCACTTTCGCGTGGTCATACAGCTTCCGGCCGTGCTCGGTCAGCACGGACCCCGTCTTGCTGCGAACGAACAGTTGCAGGCCGAGCTCTTCCTCCAGTCTGGAGATCGACTGCGTCAGGGCGGACTGGGTCACGCCGACGCTCTCGGCCGCCTTGTAGAAATGCGTGCCGCCCGCGAGCGCCATGAAATGCCTCAGTTGACGTAAGTCCAAAGCTGTTCCCTCCGACGCTGCTAGCCTCCTTCGCGGACATGCGAAACCGGCTTTGGAATCAACGACCTGCCGTGCCGGAGCCGGTCGCGTCGGGAATACCTGAATGACTGAATCTTATCAAACGCTCGATACTATTAGCTGCTCTAATTTCAGGCCATACGGTGGGGGTCTTCGCCTCCTGCGACGCGGACTCGCGGCGCTGTTGATGGCGATACCGCTCGCACTCGTCGGCAGCTGTCAGGCGACGACGCAAGCCCCCGGCACCGAGTTCACCGATTGCGAGAGCTGCCCGGTGATGGTCGTGGTCGCGCCCGGCCGCTTCATGATGGGATCCGACGAAGGCGAAGAAGGGCGCCCGAACGGCCCGGTGCACGAGGTCACGATCGGGTACCCGCTCGCCGTCGGCAAATTCGAAGTCACCGTCGCGCAGTTCCGCCGGTTCGTCGAGGAATCGGGACACCAGCCTGGTGAGCCCTGCATCGTGTTCACCGACAAGTGGGAACCCGTGCCGGGCACGGGTTGGCACAATCCCGGCTTCGGACGCGCGCCGCTCGACGATGAGCCGGTGGGCTGCATCAGCTGGCTCGATGCGAAGGCCTATGCGGCCTGGCTGTCCCGCAGGACCGGCAAGCCCTACCGTCTTCCGTCGGAAGCGGAATGGGAATACTTCGCGCGCGCGGGCACGACGACCCGCTACTTCTGGGGCGACAGCGACGAGGGGATATGCCAGCGCATCAACCTCTTCGACCGATCCGGCCGCAAGGCGTCCGCGCTTTCATACATACCCGCCGAATGCGACGATGGCCATGCGTTCGCAGCGCCAGTGGGCAGCTTCCCGCCGAACCCGTTCGGCCTCCACGACACGACCGGCAATGTGTGGGAGTGGACCGAGGATTGCTACGCGGTTCCCTATCCGGAACGCCCCGCGGATGGCAGCAGCTACCAGGTGGATGGGCCTTGCGAACTGCGATCCATTCGTGGCGGCAGCTGGATCACGAGCCCTCCGCGCCAACGCCCGGCGTGGCGGGGCCGCGATCCCGAAGCGCTGGTCTTCAGTCCTTTCGGCTTGCGCGTCGTGCGCGAGCTGCGATGAGACTGCAGTGACTACGGCAGCTTCGCGGCGACGGCCTCGATCTCGATGCGCACATCCGGCGTGGCCAGGGCTTTGACGTACACCAGCGTGCCCGCCTGCTTGCCGGACGGGTTGTACTTGCGGCCCGCCTCGATCAGCGCACCGACGTCGGCCGGGTCGATCAGGTACACGGTGGTCTTGACCAGGTCGGCCATGGACATGCCCGCATCCGCCAGCGAGCGCGCGATCTTCTGATAGACGATCTCCGCCTGGGTGCGCGCATCGGCCGGCGTCCGGCCTTCCGCGTCGGTCGCGGTCTGCCCGCTGATGTAGAGGATCCTGGAACCGGGCGGAATCTCCACCGTTCGATGGGTGTAGCCGCCGGTCGGATTGCGCAGCACGTTGCCCGATGAGGGCTGCGTCTCCTCCGCCCCTCCGGTCGCCGCGAACGAAGTGGCGGTCAACGCGATCAGCACGGGGACACAGTATCGCATCGGGATTCTCCGGTTCGGGGCGGACGGCGCGAGCCGCTCATCTGTACTGGGCTCTGAGCGCTTTCTTGTCGAGCTTGCCGACGCTGGTGCGCGGCAGCGCATCGACCAGCTCGATCCGGTCGGGCAGCGCATACCTCGGGATCGTGCCGGCCGCCACATGGGTCTCGAGGTGGGCGGTGATGTCATCGAGTGTCGGCGGACCACCTGCCCCGCTGCGCGGCACGATCACGGCCAGCGGCCGCTCGCCCCAGCGCTGATCCTGTACCGCGATCACGGCGACTTCGGCGACGCCCGGATGCCGCGCGATCAGCTCCTCGAGCTGCAGCGAGGAGATCCACTCGCCGCCGCTCTTGATCATGTCCTTCGCGCGATCGCGGATCTGCACGTAGCCGGCCGGATCGATGCTCGCAATGTCCCGCGTATGCAGGTAGCCGTCGGCCCACAACTGCGCCGAGGCGGCCGGGTCTCCGACGTAGCCGGCCGTCAGCCACGGCGCGCGGACCACCAGTTCGCCGACCGTGCGCCCGTCATGCGGCACATCGTTCATCTGCTCGTCGACGATACGCAGGTCCACGAGCGGCAGCGGCAGGCCGGTGAGGCAGCGCGTCGCGACCTCGTCGTTGCCCACCTCGTCATCAGCCGGCCGGTCGTCACCGGATCCGCTCCCGCTCCGTTGCAGCAGCCGGTTGGCCAGCAGGAACGGGCAGGTCTCGGACATGCCGTAGGCGGCGAACACGTCGATGCCGCGATCGAGCGCCTGGCGCGCGAGCGCCGTGCTCATCGCCGAACCGCCCACCGTGATCTTCCAGCCGCTGAAATCGGTGTTCGCCGCCGACGGCGCCGACAGCAGCATCTGCAGGATCGTCGGCACGCAATGGGAATACGTCACCTGCTCGCGGCGGCGCAGCGCGAGGATCCGGTCGGCATCGTAGCGCCCGGGATAGACCTGCTTCAGCCCGAGCAGCGTCGCGACATAGGGCAGCCCCCAGGCGTGCACGTGGAACATCGGCGTGAGCGGCATGTAGACGTCGCCGTGGCGCACGGACTGGCCGAACTGCGGGCTCGCGAGCGCACCGAGCACGCCGAGCGTGTGCAGGACCAGCTGCCGGTGGCTGAAGCACACGGCCTTCGGCGAGCCGGTCGTGCCGGTCGTGTAGAACGTGGTCGCCACCGCATTCTCGTCGAACTCGGGGAACGGGAAGTCCGCCGTTTCGCGGGCGAGCAGCGCTTCGTACTCGCCGGCCACGCCCGCCGGATCCACGCCGGCGGCGGGCTCGAGCACGACGATGTGTCTGAGGCGCGGCAGCGTGCCGCGCAGCCGCATCGCCAGCTCGAGGAAGTCCGCGTGGACCAGCAATACCTCGGCCTGCGCATGATCCAGCGTCTCGCGGATCTGCGCGGCCGACAGGCGCAGGTTCACCGTCATCAGCACGGCACCCATCATCGGCACCGCGAAATACGCTTCGAGGTAGCGATGGCTGTCCCAGTCCATCACCGCGACCGTCGTGCCCTCGGCGACGCCGAGGCGCGCGAGGCCGGACGCGAGGCGCCCGATGCGTTGCCGCAGCGTCCGATAGTCGTAGCGCAACTCGCCGCGATAGACGATTTCCTGCGCCGGCGACACCGCGAGCGGCGTGCGCAGCAGCTTGCCGACCAGCAGCGGCTCGGCGGCGCGCCCGCCGGGCACGTCGAGCAGCCGGATCATTCTCAGCCGGCCGCGTTCCAGGTGGCGATGATTTCGGCCACCGTCGGGCAGGGCGTGCGGCCGAGCCAGCCGGCCATCACGCGATCGTGCCGCTCCCGGCTGGTCGAGCCGATCACATCCTTCGCGAGCACGGTGTAGTAGTCGGCGTCACGCGCGGCGCGGATCGTGCTCTCGACGCAACCCTCGGTCACCTGCCCGGCAATGATCAGCGTCCTGATGCCGCGCTGCTTCAGCAGGAACTCGAGGACCGTGTCCTTGAAGCACGACGCGCGGTACTTGCGAAACACGTGGTCGGTCGGCTCGACGACCATGTCCTCGTACAGCTCGGCGCCCCAGGTGTCCTCGATCGTGTAGAACCGTTCCTGGTCGAGCGCCTTCAGCCCGGCGTTGGCGTGCATCGCCAGCCACATCGGCGAATCGGTCGTGAAGCCCTTGCCGATCACGAACTGCGAGAAGAACACCGTCACGCCGCTGGCACGCGCCGCGGCGGTCAGCTGGTTGATCGACCCGGTCATTTCCCGGGTCATCGACACGTCGAGCTTCAGCGCCTCCGCGTAATAGCCTTTCGGGTGGCAGAAGTCGTTCTGCTGGTCGATCACCAGCACGGCCGTGTGGACCGGGTCGATGAGCTCGCCCAGCTCGGTGAAGAATTCACGATTGCCAATCTTTTTCATGTTCCGCTCTCAGTCGAGATAGTTCTTGAGGACCGCGTCGATCGCCTTGCGCTCCTCGGCGCGCGCCGGGAACATCGGCATGCGGATGTTCGGCGTCGGAATCCACCCGGCCGCGTGCAGCGCGTACTTGAGGCGCGCCGACCAGCGGTAGCTGGGCCGGCCGTAGATCGCGTCCGAAAGCGGCATCAGGCGCGCCGCGGCCGCGCGCGCACCGACGAGGTCATCGGCCCAGAGGCGGTCCTGCAGCGCCTTCACCGGCTTGACGAAATTGGCGAGGCCGATCGTGCAGCCGTCGGCACCCAGCGCGTAATTGCCGAACAGGCCGCAGTCGGTCGCGCTGAACACGGCCAGTTTCGGGTTGGCCTCACGCAGCACCACGAGGTCGCGCTCGTACTCGATGGCGTCCTCGACCTCCTGCTTGATGCCCATGACGTTCGGCAGCGATGCGACCGCCTTCAGCACGTGGCGCGGCATCATCAGGTTGGTCAGCGGGCGGTACTGCATGAACCACATCGGAATCGGCGTGAGCTCTGCCGCCCGGCGGTAGTAGTCGATCACCGCCTCGGGCGCGAACTGGAATGCGCCGCGCGCGAACGAGAACGGCGAGAACACCAGCACCGCATCGGCGCCGCACTCGGCCGCCGACTCGCACTGCGCCGCGAACTTGCGGCCGAGCCCCTGCGTGTGCACGCCGGCGATGATCGGCACGTCCTTGCCGACGGCGGCACGGACGGTCCTGATCGCCTCGCGGCGCTCGTCGCCGCTCAGCACGCTCAGTTCGCCCGTATGGCCGTTGACCAGGAAGCCGCCGGCGCCGTCGCGCACCTGGCGCCTGGCGAGATCCCCCATCACGTCGAAGAGAATCGAATTGTCGTCGTCCTGCGGCGCGACGATCGCGGGGAATACACCTCTGTATGTCTTCATCTGTCACTTCTCCAGCATCAACTCGGCTTGTCCGAACCCAGATCGGTGGCGAGCGGGCCCAGCGTCATCAGGCGGCGCGCCGGCCAGGCCGGCAAGGTCCAACCCGTTTCGCGCAGCACGCAGCTCGTCACCTCGGCGGGCCCGAGGAGTCCGAGCTCCTCGTCGGGCGCATCGCCGAACTCGACCGTCGCCGAACCCCACACGGCATTCCTGAACCAGCCGTCGCGGGGCTCGATGACCAGCAGCTCGCGCAGGTCCTCGCCGCCGCCGACGGGCGCCGGGATGTGGCGCACGGTATAGAAACCGTTGAACGGCCTGCCCTGCGCCGCCGGCGTGTCGCGGTCGAGCTGCGCCCGCACGCGGATCAGCGCATAGCCGTAGCGATCGACATCGACGTCGAAACGGCCGGCGGCTTCGTCGCGATCATCGGGCGGGTACGTGCAGGTCAACGCGATGTTCGCGATTTTCTTCGGCCAGCCGAGCGCCGCGCGCGCCTTGTACATTGCCCAGTCGTGCGTGACCCACATGAACAGGTTGTAGTGGCGCGCAATCCCGCCGGGCGGCGCAGCCATCACGGTGATGCAGGCTTCGTTGTACTGGCAGAACCCCGGCGGGAGCGGCTGGCCACCCACGGGCCGCCGCCGCAGTTCGTAGATCTTGAGGAACGCCTCGTGCGGCTCGGCGAGCTCGAGCGGCGGCGGCAGCCAGCGCGACAGGTCCGCGCCGGTCCGGAACGTGACATAGAGGACCCGGCCCGTGTACTGCTCGGCCACCATCTGGTAGCTGAGCTTGCGCGATACCCCGAAGGGCTGGTCCGCGCCGACGAGGCTCATTACTTCGCTCCGGCGGCCATGACCGCGTTGACGCCGCTCGCCAGCGTGCGTGTCGCCAGCACGGCCGCGGTGATCTCCATCGCCTGCAGCAGGTGGTCCTTCGGCAGTCCGGCGGCCAGCGCGCGGCGACAATGATTCTCGATCACCGGCGCGGCCGAACCGGCGACGACGCAGACGCACGCGAGCACCATCTCCTTGTGGGCCGCCGACAGGCCGTCGCCGCGGTAGATCGAGTTCATCAGGAACTGGTCGAACGCGTCGAAGGTCTTCGGATCGTTCTGCACGAGGAATTCATGCATCGGCAGGACCTTGCGGCCCGCGGCCTCGATGCGCTTCAGAATGTTCGTATCCGTCGAATCGCTCATGGGTCTCGTGCTCCAGGTATTCCGTGTGTCGTAAAGGTGTCCCGTCATGCGTGTGCCGGCACGGCGTCGCGCGCATCCACCAGCTCCACCAGTTCCTCGGCGGCGCGGCGGTAGCGGTGCAGGCCCAGCCGGACCAGCAGGATGCCTGCCGTGCCGACCACCGCCGCTTCGATCGTCATCGCGTAACGCAACTTGCCGGGATCACCGAACAGGTCGGTCATCAGACCCACCGGTGGCGGGCCGATCAGCTGGCCGAACACGCCGATGACCAGGTAGTAGATCGCGATCGCCTGCGAGCGGACCTGCCCCGGCGCGATGTACGTCAGCGACACCGGACCCGCGGCGGCGGCACAGGCCTGGCCGATGAACGCGACCAGCAGCGCGGCGATGGCGAGCGGCGCCGTAGGCATCATCGGGTAGAGCGCGAAGCCCGGCACGGCCAGCAGCAGGCCGATCCACAATGCCCGCATCGTCGCGTCGCGCCGCCCTTCGGCGATCCACCTGTTGCTGAGCCGGATGCCCAGCAGCGTGCCGATCGTGCCGCCGGTCAGGAACAGCACGCCGGTGGCGATGCCGACCTCGCGGACCTCCCAGCCCCAGGTCCGGTCGAACAGCGCGACGTTCCAGAACACCAGCGAGCCCATCGTGACGACCGTGGCCGAGCCGACGAACAGCGTCGCGAACGCCGTCCAGCGCTTGCGCATGTAGGCGAGCGTGGCCCGCGTCGAAGCATGACCCGAGCCGTCGGCCTGCAACTCGCGCTTCACCTGCTCGGTGCGACGCGGCTCCCTGATCGTGAACATCAGGAGGGCGAGCGCAAAACCCGGCAGGCCGACGATCAGGAACGCCATCTGCCAGGAGCGCATCTCGCCGAAGCCCGGAATCACCCACGGCGTCAGCTGGCTGATCCAGTGCACGGCCGGTCCGCCGAGCAGGAATGCGCAGCCGGCGCCGAGGAAGGTACCGGCCATGAACAGGCTGATCGCGCGCGGGCGCCGGTCGCGGTCGAAGTAGTCGCTGATCAGCGAGACGCTGCAGGGCGCGACCGTCGCCTCGCCGAGGCCCACGCCGAAGCGCGTGATCAACAGCGGAATGTAGCTGCGTGCGAAGCCCGCGGCGGCCGTCATGCTGCACCAGATCGTGATGCCGGTCGCGAGTAGCGCGCGGCGGCTGTAGCGGTCCGCCAGCCAGCCGATCGGCACGCCGATGAAGACGTAGAAGAGACCGAAAGCCGGGCCGAGCATCAGTCCCAGCTGGAAGTCGCTCAGGCCGAGATCGGCCTTGATCGGCGCCAGCATCAGGCTCGGCAGGAAGCGGTCGATGTACGAGAAGATCTGCGCGAACATCAGCAGCAGCACGACATACCACGCGCGTCGCCGGCTGGCGCCGAGCCCGTCGAATCCGGGGTGCCGATCGCCAGTCACAATGCCCACAGTCCGATTGCCGCGGCGGCGATCACCGCCATCCAGATCGCGATCACGACCGGCCTCGCACGCGCCAGCGCCGCGGCCATGATCGCGGACTCGGCGGCGTTGTCCGCGCCCGCCGCGATCCTGCGCAGCGCCGGGCGGTAGGGCCTGAACAGGGCCCGCAACAGCAGGCTCAATGCGATCGCCGTTGCCAGGATCAGCAACTTCACCGCGAGTGCGACATTTGCAGTGATGCCGGCGCCGAGCAGCGACGCCACCGCGACAGCCGCCGCCACCACCATCAGCGAGGCCCGCCACCAGAGGTCGAACCGGATCACCGGCTGGACCCGGTCGGGCTCGGCACGATGGCGATAGATGTACAGATTGCTCGCGACCCACAGCAGTGCGGCCAGCCAGACCGCCCAGACCCAGATACCGCGCAGGTCCAACGCACCGGAAATGGCGCCCATCGAGATCCCGGTGGCGCCCACCAGCGGAACGCTGAGCCGCGGAGCCAGGTCCACGAACGCCATGATGCGGCCGATCGTCTGGCGTGTTTCGATCGAGTAGCGGCCGTCTGCGGCGAACTTCGCCCCGTAGAACACGCCGAGATCGGCGCCGAGCCAGTAGGCGAACAGCAGGACGTGGAGCAGCAGCAGGATGCCGTAAAGCTGGATCTCCACTTAGCCCGCCCCTGCCGGAGCCTGCGGATGGATCACGACGAAGCGCTGCGCCACGACCGGCGTGGCACCGATCTCCGCGCGGCTCCTGCCCTCGAGTTGCGCGGCCCACGCCGCGAGATGCACTTGCCGCCAGGCCTCGACGTCGCGCAGCGCCTCGCCCTCGACCTGCACGTGCGCCGCCGAGATCGCGTCGAACGGCAGGACTTCGACCGCGGTGACCCGCCAGATCAGCGCCGGCGTGCCGTCGAAATGCGTAATCACGCAGTACTCGCCGACCTGCGGCGCCTCGCCGAGCGAGAACGTGCCGGTCTTCTCGCCGGAAAGGATCAGCGGCAGCAGGCGCTCGAACATCGCCTGCGAGCTGCCGAGCGTGCGCACGGTCCAGCTGGCGATCGGCTCGTCGGAGCGCGCCTCGCGCGCGGCGGCGACGAAGCTTTCGACGCGCGGGTCGGGGGCGCCTGCACTGGCAGGCGCCCCGCCCGTCGTCACGAAAGACACGGCGCACAGCAGGGCGGGGAACCTTGCGCGCGCGTGGCGCCGTCCGCTCCCGTACCCCGACTGCCGCGCCGTGGGCATCCTCAGAACTTCCACTTCATCGTCAACCCGACCTGCCGCTTGGCGGCGAGCGGGTAGAAGAAGGCCCGCTCGAGCGTCGTCGAACCCGGCACGTTGTTCTGCGCCGGATTCGCGTTGGTGTACTGCGGCACGTTCAGGTTCAGCTGGTCGACATAGCGCGTCACCGAGGATGGCGTGCGATCGTCGAACACGTTGTTGATGTAGAGCGTGACGGCCCAGCGATCGTTCTCCACTCCGGCACTCAGGTTCGTCAGGATCTGCTCACCGGTGTGCGCGAGGTTGAAGATCTGGTCGTACTTGCGATCCATGTACGACATGTCGCCGCGCACGAAGCCGCTCTTGTCCGCGCCGACCGCGAACTTGACCTTGCCGTACACGCTCGCCTGCTGCTCGGGCACGCCGAACAGCTTCTTGCCGTTCAGCGACGGGCTGCCGAACAGCCCCGGAGCCTCGCCGAAGTCCTCCAGCTCGGTGAACTTCGCATCGGTCAGCGCATAGGTGAGCCCCGCCGTGAAGTTGTCGGTGACGGCTGCCTCGAGTTCGAGCTCCGCACCCTTGATCTCGCTGCCGCCGGCATTGCGAATGTAGGACTGCGTACCGCCGGTCGGGAACGTGTAGCTCGACGTGATCTGCTGGTCCTTCCAGTCGATGTAGTAGAGCGCGAGATTCGCCATCAGCCGCCCGTCGAGGAAGCGGTTCTTGGTGCCGATTTCGTAGTTCCAGCTCTCCTCCTCGTCGGCGCAGCACAGCTCCGGCGGGAAGCGCGGGTCGGCATTGATCACGCCGGGCTTGTTGCCCTTGGCGACGTTGGCGTACACCATGTTTTCCGGCGTGATCTTGAACGTCGTCGTGAAGCGCGGCGACACGGAGTCGAACGTGTTCTCCTGCAGCGAATCGTCCGGATTCGGCCGCGCGATCGGGTTGAAGTTGCCGATCGTGTCCTCGGCGTAACGCAGCTCCGCGGTCACTTCCCAGCGATCGGTGATGTCGAAGCCGATCGAACCGAACGCCGCGACGTTGTCGACCCGTGCCTCACCCGAGTAGACGGTCGGCGCGGTCAGGAAGTGCCGTTCCTCGAGCCAGCGCTGGCTCTGGTAGTAGTAGGCGCCGATCATGTAGCGGAACCGGGCCTGCTGGTCCGACTGGAGCCGCAGCTCGGTCGACCATTCGTCGCGGTCAGTGACCTCGTTGCGATTGACGCCACCGGTGCGCACCGGATCGGTCGCGGTACGCACATATCCGGGGGCACCGGGCACGGTCGTGGCACCGAGCGCTACCGCACCCTGGTACGAGGAATCGTAGCCGTATTCCATCTCGGTGCTGAAGAGGCCCGAGTTCGAGATCAGCGTGAGGCCGGCCGGCAGATCGAAGGTCATCTGCAGCGACAGCCGCGTCGAGTCGCGGTGCAGGCCGTCGGTACCGTTGAGCCCGGCCCGGTCGAGCGTCGCGCCGTGCGCCTCGAGCACCTCGCCGCAGTAGTACTGTCGCGCGGTATCGAGATAGCAGTTGTTCGCGAAGCGTTCCTGCAGCGTGATCGCCGCGAGATCGTCGCGGTCACGCGTGACGCCGCCCGACAGGATCGCCGAGAAGCCGTCCACCGGACGCCACTCGATCGAGGCGTTGAAGTTGGTCGACTCCTCGCCGCCGATCTTGCCGCCGTCGAGCGTGTTGCGGTACATGCCGTCGTACGTGTAGTAGCGCCCATGCACCATGTAGAACAGCTTGTCGTCGACGATCGAGCCGCGCGACAGCAGGTTCACCTCGGTATCGCCGTACTCGGCGAGCCGCACGCCCACGCTGTGCTCGGGCACGTTGCCGCCCTTCTTCGTGATCAGGTTGATCGCGCCGGAGAAGGTCGAACGGCCGAACAGCGCGGCCTGCGGTCCCTTGATCACCTCGACGCGCTCGACGACGTCGAACGGGAACGACAGCACCGAATCGGAATACGGAATGCCGTCGATGAACACCTGGGCATTGCCTTCGCCGAGGATGTTCGACATGCCGCGGATCACGGGCCGGCTGACGCCGCCCTGCACGCCGTAGCGGTTGACCTTCTCGAACGAGAAGCCCGGAGTGAAGCGCGTGACGTCGAACATGTCGCGCGCACCGCGCTCGGTGAGTTGCTCGCTCGTGAAGGCCGACACCGACAGCGGCACGTCCTGCAGGCGCTCCTCCTGTTTGCGCGCCGTGACGACGATTTCCTCGAGTTGTGACCAGGCCGGCGGGCTCGCGAGGGCGAGCGCGACCAGCGCGAGAGGCAGCGTCGCGATGCGGCGCGGGTATGGCAAAGGCATAAGTCCCCCTTTCATGTCGAAGTGCGTTCTGCCAGCCGATCGCGCAATTCCTCGATCAGCAGGCGTTCATGGAAATCCCGCGCCTCGGCGGCCGCGGTCCCGAGCAGCTGCCCGAGCTCTTCCGCGGTCGCCTGCACGGCGCAGGTATCGAAGCGTCCCCGGAAGACGCGTTGCGCATAGATCAGTCGTGCGGCCTGGCGCCCGGCGCGCGCGGCCTTGAGCCAGTAGTCCTCGGCGATGCAGATGTCGGTGGGCGCATCGGGGCGCCCGCGCTCGACGAACAGGCCATAGACGAACTGGGCCTGGCGATAGCCGTCGTCCGCGGCGCGCTTCATTTCCGCGGTCGCGCGGCTGCTGTCACCGCTGTACGCGAGCACGCGCGCGAGCTGATAGCGCTGGCGCGCATTCGCCGGATCGCGCTCGACCGCCGCAGTGCAGGCCGCGATCGCCCTTGGCACGTCGACTTTCGAACCAGGTACACCAGGCGCGACGATGTCCGGATCCTCCGGATGCGAGGCGAGCCGGTCGCACTCGGTGACATCCGCGGGCGCGGGCGCAGCCGCGGGTGACGCCTTCGCGTACTGCGGTGGCGGCGCACTGCCGGCGCGCAGGCGCGTCCCGAGGCGGGCCGCGAGATCCTGCAGCAGCAGCCGGTCGTAATAGTCGCCCGAATCGGCGACCGCGGCGTCGAGGAAACCTTTCATTTCCACCGGCGTCGCCTGGATCCGGCAGGCATCGAACTTGCCGTTGAGCACGTGCCGCACGTAGCTGATGCGCGCGGCCTGGCGCCCGGCGCGCGCCGAGCGCAGCCAGTAGTCCTCGACGACGCACGGATTGGCCGGCGCGCCGGGCCGGTGCCGGTCGATCAGCAGGCCATAGACGAACTGCGCCTGCCGGTAGCCCTCGTCCGCCGCCCGTTTCATCTCGGCATTGCCGCGCTCGCTCTGCCCGTCATAGGCGAGTACGCGCGAGAGCTGGTAGCGCGCGCGGACATTGTCGGGATGCAGCGCAATCTCCGCCTCGCAGGCCGCGATGGCCTTCGGCAGATCGATCTTCGCGCGCGGCACCGGCGGCGCGATCACGTCCTGGTCCTCGGGATTGGCCGCGAGCCGGTCACACAGCGTCGCCGGATAGTCCCGCGCAGTAGCGGCAGTCGCCACGACCAGCAAGGCGGCCGCCGTCCACACTCTCATCATCGTTACACCTCTCGCCGACATTCAGTGTTCTCCGCCGTTTGTTCCGACGAGCCGGATGCGCTCCCCCGCCGCCCCGCGCAGCAGCGCCGAGCCGACCCTGCCCCTGACCTCGAAGGCGACGACCGCCATGCCCGGCGGCAGTCCGCCCGGCGGTACCGGGCGCGACGTCGCGGCCGCGGGATATTCATCGAGCTCGATCAGGGAACCGTGCCCCAGTTTCACGAGGCCGTGGGCGTGCAGCGTGTCGCCCGGCAGATCGTGCGCGCGCGAGATCACCTGCACGCGGGTACTCACCGGCGGATCGATCTCGTTGGCGAATGGCGTGTACGCGTCGAACATGCGTTGCACGTCGGGCCCGCCGGCGACGACGATGAACACGCGGCCGACCGGCGCCTGCGCGCGCGCGAGATCGAGGCCGCTGCCCGCGCCGACCTGCGTGAAATAGAGGCATTCACCCGCGGGTCCCAGCGCCTGCATCGCGCGGATCATCGGGAAACGCGTCAGGCTGGCCGGGTCACCGATGATGCGAAACGGCGATCCGGCGAGCCGCCCGGCGAGCGCGTCCACGTCCTCGACGACGATCTCGCTGACGTTCCAGCCAAAGGTCCTGAGCGCCTGCCAACCGGCGGCGAGCGGCTCGGCGACGAACCGCAGCAATACGCTCTCACCCGCCGCGGGCTCGAGCGCAAGCTGCGCACGCCCGGCGAGCGCCGGCGCGTCCCAGTCGCGTGCGAGCGCTTCGGTCACGAGTCCGCGCTCCACGATCCGGTAGCCCAGCCAGTGTGTGTACGCAGCCTCGATGGCCGCCAGATCGGGCACCGTGTAAGTGACCTCGAGGATTCGCCCGAGGACTGGCGCCCTGCCGGCCTGGGGCACGGTCGGGTCTTCTGCGCCCGCACGCGCCTGCGTGGTCGTCGGACGCGTCATGGCCAGTTCCGCACGCATCGTCAGCGGCCCCCCACAGCAACTGCCGCGAGAGTCGGCCGAATACGCGATACAGGCAAACGATATGTATTCGCGCGATCTGTGAAAAATTGTCACAATACATCCATGCGCCGCCTCCCTTCGATGCAGACGCTGCGGGCATTCGAGGCCGCCGCACGTCTCGAGAGCTATTCCGCGGCCGCACAGGAACTCGACGTCACGCACGGTGCGATCAGCCACCGCATCCGCGAGCTCGAGACGCAGCTCGGCATCACGCTGTTTCGCCGCGCCGGCCGCAGCATGATCCCGACGCGGGAAGCCGTGACACTGTTTGCGCAGGTGCGCGAATCGCTCGGCTTGCTGCAGCGCGTGATCCCCGACGTCGCGCATGCGACGCCCGGCCGCCTCGTGGTGAGCGCGCACCCGTCATTCGCGACGCGCTGGCTGATGCCGCGCATCGGCTCTTTCCTGCGCAGCATGCCCGACCTGTCGGTCGAGGTGCGCTCGGTCGCCGACCTCGGCGACTTCCTGAGCCACGGCGTGGACGTCGCGATCCGCTATGGCGCCGGCACCTGGGGCAATTCCACCGGCGAGCGCATTGCCGGCGAACTGCTGTTTCCGGTCTGCACACCCGCTTACCGGGATGCCCATCGCATCCACGCGCCGGGCGACCTGCGCCGTTGCCGGCTGCTGCGACACGCCTGGCAACCCTGGCAACCGTGGCTGAGGGCGGCCCGCCTGCGCATCAAGGAGCCGGCCGGCCACCTGACGGTCTCCGACACCGCGATGCTGCTCGAGGCGGCCGCCGCCGGTGAAGGTGTGGCGCTCGCACGCAGCCTGTTCGCCGCCGACGACCTCGCGCGCGGGCGCCTCGTGAAGCTCTTCGACGTCGTGGTCGAGGACAGCTTCGCCTACTACCTCACCTGGCACGTCGGCGCACCGTTGCCGCCGGCCGGGGCGGCGTTCCGGGATTGGCTGCGGGAGCAGATCGCCGCGCGGCCCCGTGGCACCGGAATCGATGCTGGTGCCCGGCGGGCGAAGCGCGCATAGTCGCCGGTCCTGACCAGAAGGATCGCCGTCATGGGGGCAGCAGGGATCGATCATGCCCGCCTGATGCGGGTGTCCGGGGACCGGATCGAGGTCGCCGCGCGCCACGGCACGCCGCAGCAGCAACTCGTCGCGCGCCGCCTGATCGAGGACGCCGGCGCCTGGCGGATCTGGGAGGGCGAGCATGCCCGCCTGATGCGCAAGGTCGCCTCGGCAGCCCGCGGCCCGGGGCAGACCCACGCGCTGAAGTCGGCGTCGTTTGCGCTCGTCGAGCGCAAGTCGCTGTTCGAATATCTCGGTTACCGGCGGCTGCGGGGCGGCGCGCGCCGGCGCGCGCTCACGATGTTCTACGGCGCGCGCGCCTACACGGACGCGATGATCGCCGAGCATGGCAACTTCATCCGCGCGGCCTGCAGCCATCTATGCTCGAATCACATCGGCACCGTCGTGATGCTCGACGGCGCGTTCCAGGAACCGATGTCGCGCTACGAGGAGCTGTTCCGCGAGTATTTCCGCGCCTTCTGCGACGTCTCGCTCGGCGAACGCGACGACGTGGAATCGCTGCGCGCCCTGTTGCCGTACCTCAAGCACCAGGTCACGGCGCTGCGCCGTGACATCCTCGCGATGCCGCGCACCCTGCCCGACCTGCTGCGTGAAGCCGAAATTCGCCGGCCGACCGGCGATACTGTCAGAATGCCCCGTCCGCGCTGACCACGCGGCCGGAGACGCCAATAATGTCGAACGCCAGCGCGGCGCCCAAACGCGAACTCGGCTTCTGGATGTGCACGGCGCTGGTCGTCGGCAACACGATCGGCATGGGCATCTTCATGATGCCCGGCGCGCTCGCGCCCTACGGCTTCAACGCACTGACCGGCTGGGCGATCACCGTCGTCGGCTGCATGTTCCTCGCGCGCGTGTTCGCACGCCTCGCGAAACTGTATCCGGCCGCCGACGGACCCTATGCCTACATCCGCTCGACGCTCGGCCACTGGCCGGCATTCCTGTCGATGTGGAGCTACTGGGTCGCCACCTGGATCACGAACGCAACGCTCGCGATCAGCGTGGTCGGCTACCTGAAGGCCGTCGCGCCGGCGCTCGCGGGTATCCCGTCGGCACTGCTCGCGCTCGTTCTGCTGTGGTTCTTCGTCGGCGTCAACCTGTTCGGCGCGCGCACCGGCGGGCGCGTGCAGGTCGTGTGCACCGCGCTCAAGCTGCTGCCGATGCTGGCCGTGATGCTGCTCGGCGCGTGGATGCTGTTCGCCGACCCCGGTGCGTACACGCGCGCGCCGCCGGTGACGCCGCTCAACTTCCCGCAGACCCTCGCCGCCTCGACGGTCGCGCTGTTCGCGATGCTCGGCCTCGAGTCGGCGAGTATCCCGGCCGGGCGCGTGCGCGATCCGGCACGCAACATTGCGCGCGCGACGCTGATCGGCACACTGCTGACCGCGGTGATCTACATCATCGTCTCGACCGTGCCGCTGTTGCTGATTCCGCAGGCCGAGCTCGCGCAGTCCGGCGCGCCGTTCGTCGACCTGCTCGACCGCTACCTCGGCGCCGGCAACGGCCGCTGGCTCGCGCTGTTCGTCGTCGTCAGCGGCCTCGGCGCGCTGAACGGCTGGACGCTGATCGTCGGCATGCTGACCGCGACGATGGCGAGGAACGGCGACTTCCCGGCGCGCTTCGCCCGGCTGAACGCGCGCGGCGCACCGGCCGGGGCGCTGCTGCTGACCGGCACGTTCGCGAGCGTGATGATCCTGATGAACTACAGCAAGTCGCTGGTCGAGGGCTTCGTGTTCCTGAGCACGATCGTGACCGCCGCGAGCCTGCCGATGTACCTCTGTTCGTCGCTCGCGCTGATCGTGCTGTGGAGGCGCGGCGAGCGGCCCGTCAACGGCGATCTCGCGACGCTCGGCGCGCTCGGCAGCGCGTACGTGGCGATCACCTTCATCGGCGTCGGCCACGTGCCCTTTCTGTGGGCGCTCGCGCTCGCGGCGGCCGGCGTGCCCATCTCGCTGTGGGTGCGGTGGCGCGCCACCGCTCAGGGCGTGCCGAGCGTGGCCTCGTAACGGCGCTCGAGGAAGCGCAACGCCGTGTCGTGGCGATCGGGCCGGTGCGCGGTAATATCCGGCCCGAGTTCGAGCAGCTGGTCGGTCGGGCGCTCGTAGCGCGGCCAGGTCGGCAACCCGGGCCCGTTCGGATCGCCGCGCCTGGCGAAATTCACCCAGTAGCCCATCACGATCTTCGCCATGTGCCGGTCCGCCGCCGTGGGCGGCGCCCCGCCCCGCCAGCGGCCGCGCATCCCGAGGTCGCCAAAAACGAAGGCCACGTCGTCGCTGTGGCTCGCGCCCGGCTCGCCGGCACGCCGGCCCTCCCCGACATAACTGAATTCATAGAGCCACGCCGGCTGGCCGACCCGCGGCATCTCGCCGGCGAGGAAACGCGCGGGCCCGCGAAACAGCGAGTCCATGAACCAGGCATTCACGCGCGCCGGTTCATCGAGGTCGGCATAGACGGCGCGCACGGCGGCGGGATCGGCGCCGAGCAGCAGGCCCTCGAGCTTGAACGCGTACGGACCGAGCAGCGACGCCTCCCAGTCGGTCGTGCCGGTGAGGAACGGCACCGGCTGCTGCCGCCCGGCGCGGAAGATGCGCGCGACGTCGTCCGGCATCACGCGCCCGTCGACGACCGGGTTCATCGAGTTCTGCACCTCTTTTTCCGAGTACGCGACGATGTCGGCAGCGGCCAGCGCGCGCAGCCGCGCCGGCGCGGCCACATCGTTCGCGATGCCGAACGATTCCGCCATCGCGAGCCCGTCGGTCTCGAGCGGATCGAAGGGACCACCCTCGCCGCGCAGCTTGCGGTCGCCCTCGATGCGCGCGGCACCGCTCTGCGCGATGGCGCCGCTGAAGAGCCCGCGCGCATCGGGTGCCGCCATCAGCGCGGTCACCGACACGCCACCGGCGGATTGGCCGAAGATCGTCACGCGCGCCGGGTCGCCGCCGAAGGCGGCGATGTTGTCGCGCACCCAGCGCAGCGCCGCGATCTGGTCCATCAATGCAAAGTTCGCGAGCGGCTCGTCCGGCATCGACGCCGACAGCGCCGGATGCGCGTAGAGGCCGAGCCGCCCGAGCCGGTAATTGATCGTGACGACCGCGACGCCCTGGTGCGCGAGCGTGAACGGCTCGCCGCCCGGCCAGGAGCCCGCGCCCCACCGATAGCTGCCGCCATGGATCCACACCATCACCGGCACGCGCGCACCGCCCTCGAATGCGGCGGCCGGCACGTAGACATTGAGGCGCAGGCACTCCTCGCTCATCGCGAGCCCGGCGAGATGCCGATACGGCGTCACGCGCTGCGACTGCGGGCAGATCGGGCCGAAGTCCGTGGCTTCGAAGACCGTGTCGCGATGCGGCGCGGGCCGCGGCGCGCGCCAGCGCCACTGGCCATCGGGCGCGGCCGCGTACGGCAGGCCGCGAAACACCGCCACACCACCCTGCATCACGCCGGTGACCCCGCCCTCGGCGGTCGCGACCACGCGGGTGGGCGCTGCGGCACCGTGGGCGAGACACGCGGCCGAAGCCGCGACCAGAACGAACCAGGTCCTGTGCATCAGCATCCGGGCATTCTGACGGAGCTGCGCCCGAAGCCGAAGCAGGCGCGAAGCGCCCGTGCACGCAGTGGTCTCACGGATATCCGCTATGCTCCACCCATAGCTTTTCACGCTGGGGAGGGATGGTCCGCTGATGCACAGGCACTGGCGCCGCCTCGACGACGAGCAGTTGCTCGAGCTGCGCTTCTGCGACCTGCCGCTCGACATCCGCCGCGGCCAGGTCGCACGGCAACTGAGCCGGCTGTATGCGGAACTGCGTGCACGCGGCATCCGCTTCCGGCCGCATGCCTGGTACGGGACCGAGTGGTTCTCGCCCGATGGCGTGCCCGGGTTCGCGGTGCCGTTCTATCTCGCCGATCCGCGCCTGAAGCGTCTCGAACGTCGCATCATGCAGCAGGTCGAGGGCGGCGACGCGAAGTGGCTGCGGCGCATCCTGCGGCACGAAGCCGCGCACGCGCTCGATACCGCCTACGACCTGCGCCACCGGCGTGACTGGCGCGCGGTATTCGGCCCGGCGTCGGAGCGCTACCCGTCCGTCTACACGTCGCGCCCCGGCAGCCGCCGCTATGTCCTGCATCTCGGTCACTGGTATGCGCAGAGCCACCCGACCGAGGACTTCGCCGAAACCTTTGCTGTCTGGCTGCAGCCGCGCGCGCGCTGGCGCCGCGACTACGCGGGCTGGCCTGCGCTCAGGAAGCTCGAATATGTCGATCGCCTGATGAAGGAGATCGCGCAGCGACCGCCGCGCCGGCGCAATCGCCGGCTGGTCGAGCCGGCCGCGAAGAACCGGCAGACCCTGCGCGCACATTACCGCCGCAAGCTCGGGCGCTACGAGCTCTCCGACGGGCGCTACGACCGGCGACTCGTGCGCGTGTTCGCGCGACCCGATCGCCGCGCACGCGCCGCGCCCGCCGCGCGCTTCCTGCGGGAGGTGCGCCCGCAGCTCGAACGGCTGCTCGTGCGCCGCGCGCGCCTGCACCCGTATGTCGTCGCGCATGCGCTCGACACCGTGACCCAGCGGGCACGGCAGCTCGATCTGCGCCTCGCGCACGACCGCCGGCGCAGCAAGCGCGATGCGGCGCGGCTCACTGAAAGGGTGGTGCTCGACTTCCTCGAGCGCAACCGCGAGAACTACGCGCTGTGAAGAAACTCAGGATACTGCTGCTCGTGCAGGAGAGCCTGGTGCCGCCGGCCGATCTCGCCGGGCTGCCGGAGAGCGCGATCGAAGCCTGCCGCACCGAGTACAACGTGCTGTCGACGCTCACCAACCTCGGCCACGACGTGAGCGTGCTCGGCATCGGCGACCAGATCGGCGAACTGCGCCGCGCGCTGCGCGACACCCGCCCCGACATCGTCTTCAACCTGCTCGAGGAATTCTCCGGCATCGTCACCTACGACCACTACGTCGTCGCCTATCTCGAACTGATGCGCCAGCCCTACACCGGCTGCAATCCGCGCGGGCTGATGATCTCGCGCGACAAGGTACTGACCAAGCAGGTGCTCGCCTATCACCGCATCCAGACACCGCATTTCCACCTGTTTCCGTGGAAGGCGCGCTACCGCGAGCCGCGGCGACCGCAGTTTCCGCTGATCGTGAAGTCGGCGACCGAAGATGCCTCGCTCGGCATCTCGCAGGCCTCGATCGTGCACGACCCGGCGCACCTGCGGGAGCGCGTGCAGTTCATTCACGAGCAGGCGCAGAGCGACGCGATCGCCGAGCAGTACATCGAAGGGCGCGAGCTCTACATCGGCGTGCTGGGCAATGACCGACTGAAGACCTTTCCGGTCTGGGAACTCGACTTCGGCACGCTGTCGGATCTGCAGGCCGGCATCGCCACGCGCAAGGTCAAGTGGGACCCCGACTATCAGCGCAGGCACGGCATACGCACCGGCGTCGCGCTCGAGCTGCCGGCCGGGCTCGAGGCGCGCCTGGCCGCGCTCGCCAAACGCATCTACCGCGCACTGCACATGAGCGGCTATGGGCGCATGGATCTGCGTCTGAGACCGGACGGCAGCGTGCACGTGCTCGAGGCGAACGCGAATCCCAACCTGACCTATGGCGAGGATTTCGCCGAATCGGCCGACCTCGCCGGCGTCGACTACGACGGGCTGATCAGCCGGATCGTGTCGCTCGGGCTCAGCTACCAGCCGGAATGGCGGCTGTTCGAGAGCTAGAAGTACTTCTCGAAGACGAACTTCAGCTTGTCGGTATCGCGCCCGTTGGTGTGCACCGTGCGCCCGATGAGCCCCTGCACTTCGAGTCCGTGCGGCAGCTTCCATTTGAAGCCTGCGTTGGCGCTCATCTCATAATCGCTGAAATGATCGGTGGGCGCTTCCGCCACCAGCTCGACACCGAGCTTCAGCGCGGGCGTCGCCTGGTACTGGCCGAGCACGCCGAGCGGCACCGTGCCGTCGTGCTCGCCGAAGGTGTGCACATAGGCCAGCTCCGCACCGAGTTCCACGCGGTCGAACTTCCAGCCGACGATCAGCGGTATCTCGAGTTCGGTAGAGCCCGAGCCCAGGCCCTTCGATTCGCTGCCGGTCGGCAACGTGAGCTTGGGTTCGATCGCGAAGCCCGGCCGCCGGGCACCGGCCTGCGCGGGCGCGATCGCCCACTTCAGCTTCACCTCGGTATCGCCCAGGCCATCCTGCGTCGCGCGATCCATGCGCTCGACACGCCGATAGCCCGTCGCGAGCTTGAACTCGAGCACGTGCTCGATCAGCGGCGTCTCGAACCCGACCTTGGGCATCGTGAGGGTTTCCTTGATGCCATTGTCCTTGTCTTCGAAGGTGAATTTGAGCTTGGTGCTCTTGCTGGTCGTCGTCGAGCTGACCATGTACGGCGATGCGACCGAGGGCTGCCCGGCCAGCGACAGGGCGAGCCCCGCCAGCACGGCGCAGGCCGCGGCGGCGCCGCGTGATGAATGACTGCTGCGAAATCCCACGATCGGTCCCTTCAGTTCCACGCCGGGCGATTTGCCCGCATGCGCTACTTTGGGCCTGCAGCACTGATACCCGCGCAACGGCCGACGTCAGCGTGGCGTCAGCTTCGGCGTGGTGCGTCGCGCCGCGCACCGGCGGGTGAATCGATCCCGTCCAGGAACTGACGGATCATCGCCGCCACTTCCAGGGTCTTGACCTCGAGGAAACCCGGCCCCCAACCCGGCAGGTCGCGTATGTGGCTTTCCGGATGCGTCAGATAGTCCCCGGCCCGTGGCGTGATCCGGTACAGGTCGTCTTCCGGGTTCAGGATCATGATCGGCTTGTCGACCTCCGCCAGCGCATCCCTGGCCGGATAGCCGGCCGCCGCCACGTGGCCCCAATGACTCGTCCGGTGATGCAACTGCGTCACGTGGAAGTTGCGCGCCATCCTGTCGATCGAACGACCCTTCATGCTCATGCGCACCGCCCGTGTCCACCACAGGACCGGCGTGCGGCCGTCCGCATGGATCTCACGAGGCTGCTCCGCGGCGCCATGCGCGCTTTCCTCGTCGGTCCACATGCCGAGCGAGAGCAGGATGACGCGCCTGACCTGCGCGGGGCGCTGACGCGCGAACTCGAGGGCCACCTTGGAGCCGGTGTGATCGCCCAGCACATCGAGCGCCCCGATGCCGAGCGCCTCCACGACATCGCCCATCGAGGCCGCATAGTCCGCAATCGTGGGTCGCGTCGGTGGAGCGTCGGAATTGCCGAAACCGGGCGTGTCTATCGCCACCGCGACGCGGTCCGCGCCCATCTCGGCGAGCAGGTCCTGGAAATAGATGCCCGAGTGCGGGCTCATGTGAAAACACACGAGCGGGAGCCTGCCGCTTTCGCGCACCGGGCCGGCGCGGTACAGATGACTCTGCCCGAAACGACTGTCCACATACTGTCGCTGTACGACGGCGCCATCCATGTCAGGCGCCCGCCGGATCCAGGAAGCCGCGCAGGATTCCGGCCAGTTCGTCGGCACGAATGTCGAGGAAGCCCAGGCGCCAGCCTGGCAGTTCCCGGAAGTCGACGTTCGCAGCCAGCGCACGCGCCCGCCGTGTCCGGTCCTGCCATTCGTCCTGCGGATTGAGCAACAGGATGGATTGGCGCAGCTGCGGCAAGCGGTCGGCCAGCGGATAGTCGAGCATCGTCGCCTCACCCCACCAGGAGATAGCCGGCTGACGGATGACGTCCGGAAACTGCGTCGCGGCATGGTCCAGCGTCCAGCCGGGCATCGCCGATCCGACGATCCTGCGCCACGCCTCGGCGAGGTGTGAGCCATCCGCAGCGGGCACCACCGGTCCGAGCCGGCCCTTCCGCGCGTCGATTTCCGCGCGCGTGAACAGCGGCGCGGAAATCATCGCGACCCGGCGTACCTGCCGCGGGCGCTGCAGCGCAAGCTCGACGGCCAGCGCGGAGCCGGCCTGGCAGCCGAGCAGATCGATTTCGCCAAACGCCGATGCATCGAGCAGATCACCGATCGCCGCCGCATGGTTGGACATCGCCGGCACGGTAGCGGGTGGATCGGAATCCCCGAAGCCGGGCGTGTCGGTGGCGAGCGCGATTCGATCCGCGCCCATGACCGCGAGGAAGGTCTCGTAGATGCGCCCCGAGTATGGGCTGCCATGCAGGCATAACAGAGGTCGCGGCCCACCGGCGGCCGCAGTGCCCGCGATGCGGTAATGAAGCTGGCCGAACCGGCCGTCGTGGTAAGCCCTGCGAACCCTGGTGACGGACTGCCCGCCTGCACGCAGCTTCCCCGGGATCGCGCCGAGGACGGCGGCCAGCACGACACCGATGGCACTGCGGCGTGTGAGCGCGTGCGCTGGCAAGTCAATGACGCCGGACGGGTGCCTGATCGCCACCGGCGACCGCAAGCCCGCTGAAAGGCGCCGTCCCGGCGAACGGCTCGATGCCGAGTGCGCGGTGGATCTCTTCGGGGAAATACGCCGCGCCGTTCGAGATGACTGCGCGCACCCGCCGGGTGGCGCCCACGCCCTCGAGCGGATTGCCCTGCAACAGCACGAGATCCGCGCGTTTGCCGACTTCGATCGAACCGACTTCGGCATCGATGCCGAGATGCCGGGCCGCGTCGAGCGTCGCGATCTGCAGCACGCGCCCCATCGGCAATCCGGCCTCGCGGTACGCCTCGAGCTCGCTGTGCAACATGAATCCAGGCGTATCGTCGCTGCCGGCCACGATCGTCACGCCGCTGGCATCGAGCATCCGCAGCATCTGCGTCATGCGCTCCCAGGCTGCCCGGTACGCATCCGCCTGTTCATCGGGGCGGGTACTGGTGCTCTTCCTGCGCAGTCGCTGGAAGGAATACGGCATGTGCGCCAGCCAGGCCCGGTCGTTCGGCGCCACCTGTCCCGGGGCACTCAGCAGCACCTGCTGCATGTACGCGAGCGTCGGGTCGATGGCGACGTCGCGCTCGCGCATCAGCCTGACCAGCGCCTGCACCGGCTCACTGGACAGGTCGAGGGCACCCAGCCTCTCGCCCAGCGCGGTCAGGCGCAGCGGCGTACGCGTATCTTCGGTTTTCACGTCGATGATGAAACCGAGCAGCAGATGGTTCAGGTGATTGACCTCGTCGTAGCCGGCCTCGATCACTCCGCGCGCATCCATGAATGCCGGCACGTGGCCCATGACAGGCAGACCGAGGCGGTGCGCTTCGGCCGCGATCGGGCGTACCCACGACGGCTCCACGGAGTTGTAGATCTTGATCGCGATGAAGCCGTGTTCGGCGTACCAGCGCACGCTCTGGAGAGCCTCCTCGAGCGAGGCGACGACGAAGCCGTTGCGCACCGAGTACGGACTGCGTCCCTCGATGAAGCCGGCCGCGAGAATGCGCGGCCCGATCAGCTCGCCCCGCCCGATCGCGGTCATCAGCGCCGGCAGTTTGACGTTGTCATTGCCGACGTCGCGCACGGTGGTCACGCCCGCCGCGGCATGCTGCAGGGCGCTCCAGCTCGAGCCCAGGTGCGCATGCATGTCGAAGAGCCCCGGCAGCAGCGTTCCGCCCTGCGCATCGATCCGGGCGGTCGCCTCCGCGGGCTCGCCGTCATCGCCGATCCCGCTGATCCGGTCGCGATCGACGGTGACGGATGTCAGCGGACCGATGGTCCCCGTGACACTGTCGAAGACGCGCACGTTCTCGATGCGCAGGCGACCGGTGATCGGCCGCCGGAAACGGCGCGAAAATGCAGCGGCATAGCTGGAATTCAGGCGCGCCCCGAGCGCGGTGATGGCCTGCCGGTCGTCGAGGAAATCGTCCCGCAGTGTGGTCTCGAATGCACCGAAGCGCGCCACGAGTTCCCGCCGCGCATCCAGCAGCAGCAGTTCGGGGACGTGGCCGACACCCCATAGCGCCACCGGCTGCAATGCCCGGGTCGAACGGCCGTTGTCGAATACCTCGACGTCGAGCAGCTCGGCGCGGATCTCGCCGGCCGGCAGCGCGGCGATCCGGCTGCCGTCCCGGCGCAGCGCCGCCCTGGCATAAAGACCGAATGCCCACGGACTCGCATCTGCCGGGACGTAAAGCGCGTTCCGCGCATCGGATGTCGAGCCGTGGTCGTTCGTGCTCTCCCAGCGGGCGGCGGCGCCGTCCCGGATGTAGGAGTCCTTGACCGCTCCACCGAGCGCTGCGCGGCCCTCGATGGTCCAGCGCGTGGGCAACCCCTGGTCGTCGAGCTCCACGGCCTCGCTCCACGCCGGGCCCCGACCGTTGTTGTCGACGTGATAGTCGATCCGCGTGCGACTCGCATCCGCCTCGAGGCGGATCGCACCGACGACCTCGCCGCCGGAAAGTATCGAGTACGTGGACGACTCGCCCGCGCAGGCCGCGGTCGCCGCGAGAGTCAGAACGGCGAACGCCGGCAGCCTGATCGACCTCATCCGTCCACGTCCTCGATGGTCCCGCGAACTAGATTTCGCCGCCGACGCGGACCAGCGAACGGCCGCGCAACGCCCGGCTCTCGAACAGGCGGTGCGCCTCCGGGACTTCATCGAGCGCGAACACGCGCTCGAGCGGAATGCGCCAGCGGCCCGTCGCGAGCTTGTCCTCGATCTCGGCGTTCTCGGAGCCGCGCGTGCGCGCCTGGTGGAAGAACTGCACGAAACCGGTGACGCTGAACGACTTGCCGATCAGCATCGACACGTTCACGTCCGGCGCCTGCCCGCCCATCGCACCGATGTAGATCACGTTGCCGAGCGGCGCGATCGCCTCGTAGTTCTTCACCGATTCGGGACCGGCATTGCCGTCGATGATCAGGTCGGCGCCATGGCCGCCCGACAGCTCCTTCACTTTCGCCGGCCACGCCTCGTGACGGTAGTCGATCAGGTGGTCGGCGCCGAACTGGCGCGCGTACTCGACCTTGTCCGGTCCGCCGACCAGCCCGTAGACCACGGCGCCGGCCTCCTTCGCGATCTGCGTCACGACGGCGCCGACCGATCCGGCCGCGGAATGCACGACGACCTGCATGCCGGGCGTCACGCGGCCCGCCGAGTGCACGAGATGCCACGACGTCACGGCCGTGGTGGAGAACGCCGCGCCCACCTGCCACGACAGCCGGTCGGGAATCGGCACGAGGCGCGCGGCGGTCGCGAGCGCGTACTCGCCATTGCCGCCCCATTCGCTGAACGAGGCAACGCGGCGGCCGACGAGCGCGGCATCGACGCCGGCGCCGACCGCGTCGACACGGCCGGAGTACTCGTAGCCCGGCACGAACGGAAAGCCGGGATGGCCCCACTTGATGCGCCCGGCACGCGCATGCGTGTCGAGCGGGTTCAGCGCCGCGTACGCGACACGGATCCGCGCCTGGCCGGGGCCCGGCTCCGGTATCGGCCGGTCCACGATCCGCAGCGTGGCGGGTTCGCCGGCCGCCTCGGCCAGCACTGCTCTCATCGTCTTGCTCATGGCTGTGTCCTGGGGGTCTGGAGGGTCATCACGATTTTGCCGAAGTGCGTGCGCTCGTCGATCATCTGGTGCGCGCGCTTCAGCTCGGCGAGCGGCAGCACGACGTCGAGCACGGGCTTGAACACGCCCTTCACGAACAGCGGCAGCGCGATCTCGCGGAAGCTCACCATCGACTCGGGCATGAACCGCGGGCTGGTCGAGATGCTCATCGAATGCAGCTCCAGGTTGCGCGTGCCGATGTTCAGGCTGAAGCACACCTGCCGCCCGCCGGTACTGCCGTACATCACGATCTTGCCGCCCATGCCCATCGAATCGAACAGCATCGTCGCCGTCTCCTCGCCGATCGTCATCAGGCCGACGTCGATGCCCTGGCCGCCGGTATCCGCGGCGACACGCTCGGCGAGGTTCTCGCGCTTGTAGTTGTAGGCGGCGTCGAGGCCCCATTCGCGCGCGCGCGCGAGCTTGTCGTCACGGCTCGCAGTACCCGCGACCCAGCAGCCGCGCTGCTTCGCGATCTGCAGCGCCGCGCTGCCGACGCTGCTCGCGACCGCCTCGATCAGTACGCGCTGCCCGGGACGCAGCGCGGCCACCGTGTGCAGCGCATGCCAGGCCGTGAGCCAGCCGACCGGGATCGCGGCACCCTGCTCGAAGCTCAGGTTGTCGGGCAATGGCAGCAGATGCTCCGCGGCGATGCAGACGTACTCGGCATGCGCGCCGCGCGCGCGGCCGAAGACCCGCTGCCCGACGGCAAAATCCCTGACGTTCGCGCCGACCGCGTCGACCTCGCCCGCCGCTTCCATGCCGACGACGAACGGCAGCGGCTGGCCGCTGTAGGTGCCGGCACGCATGCGCGTCTCGGCGAAATTCATGCCCGTGGCGCGCACGCGCACGCGTACCTCGTCCGGGCCCGGCGCCGGCATCGGCAGCTCCTCCCAGTGCATCACATCGAGGTCACCAAACTCTCTGACGATCCAGCCTTTCACGTTGCGAGTCTCCGTTGCACCTCATCGACGTCCAGCCCGGAGGGCAGCGGCTTGAGGTATAGGTAAAGAATTCCTGCGACCAGCAGCGGCAGCGCGCCGCCGACGAACATCGCCACGTTCCAGCCTCGCGTATCGGCCAGCCAGCCGATCAGCGCCGGGCCGGTCGCCTGGCCGAGCGACACCGCGAACGATCCGCAGAAAGCGAGCCCGGTGGCGCGCAGGTGGGTCGGGAACAGCTCCGCGATATAGGCGAATTTCACTGCAGCCGCGCCGAGCAGGAACACGGCCATGACCGAGAACGCAACCATGCTCGCGGCATAACCGTCGGTGAACCAGAGGAACACCACGAAGAACACGCTGCCGAGCAATGTCCAGATCACGGTCGTCGTGCGGCGCGTCAGGTAGAACTCGCCGACCCAGGCCGCGAGGAAGTAGCCGAGTACACCGATCAGGTTGCTGAGCCCGACGAGCGTGGCCGTGCCCGCGATGTCGAAGCCGCGCGCCTCGTGGAAATAGAGCGGCGAGAATATGAACGCGCCGCCGTAGGCGATCACGAAGAAATACTGCGCGAGGAACAGCGTCACCGTCCGCCGCCTGATCCCGGGCGCGAACAGTGCCCCGAGCGACGGGCGCGGCGCGTTCGCGGCCGGCGCCACGAAGCGCGACGACTCGCGCACCGCCCGCTTCACGACCAGCGCGAACGGCAGGCCGATCAGGCCCGCGATGAACAGCACGCGCCAGCCGTGGTCGGCCAGCACGAGGACCGCGAGCATCGAGGCGAGGAACCAGCCGAGCGGATAGGCCACCTGCAGCAGGCCGGTCATCAGGCCGCGGATCTTCGCCGGTGCCTCTTCGGCCACGAGCGCCCCGGTCGCCGGATACAGCAGGCCACCACTCGCCATGCTCGCGGCACGCAGCGCACCGAGCGCGACCGGGTTCATCGCGAGCCCGTGCGCGGCCACGAACACCGACGCGGCAACGATGCCGCCGATCATCGTCTTCTTGCGGCCGATACGGTCGGCGAGCATGCCGAGCCAGACGAGCGCGACGCCGCCGAGGCCGAAGGCCGCGCCGGTCAGCACGCCGATCCCGGTGCGACTCATGTCGAACTCGACGCGGATGACCGGCAGCGCGTAGCTCCACAGCGCCAGATCCATCTGCGACAGCGCATAGGCGCCGAAGCAGGTGAGCCACAGCCGGGTCGGGTAACCGCGGGCGAGTGCCAGGATCTCCCTGACTTTCATGCCGCAAACCGCTCAAGTTCGGCATCGCTCGCCTGCTGGAAGGTCCAGGTCATGCCGTCCGGCGTCACGGCACTGAACGCCGGCACGCCAAATTCGTCGGCGACGATGTCCGTGACGGCACGGCAGCCGGCCACGACGCAGCGCGAGCGCAGCGCGGCCAGATCATGCGCGCGCCAGGTGAACAGCGTGCAGCCGAGATGGCCCGGCTGCGACTGCGCGATCCGGTCGTCGAGCCGCGACGTGGACGGGAAGCGGAACAGATAGAGCCGGCCCGAGCGGCGCGCGTCGTTGCGGTCGCCCGAGCGCGGTTCCTCGAACGTGTAGCACCAGTGCGTCTCACCCTCGCGCAACTCGAACACCGCACGGCTCGCCATCGCGGCTTCCCAGGGAATGGCCTGCACCGACTGCGGCCTGAGCCCGAGCACCAATTCGTAGAACGAGAACACTGTGTCGTCATCGCTCGCGACCATGAAGCTCGCATTGACGATCTGCGAGGCCGGCAGCAGCGCGCCTTTGTCGACTCGGCCGAGCAGCGGGCTGTCGTAGTGGAAGCGCTCGAGCAACGCCTGGCGCCATAACGGCTGCAGCAGCGTGTACTCGCGCACCGCCAGCAGCGTGTCCACGAACGGCCGCGCCGCCCTGCCGCCGAAGAGCTGCGGATTGTAGGACGACAGGTCGATGAAACCCGGTGACAGATCGAGCAGCGGCGCGCCCTGGCGTCGCGCGAGCGCTGCGTGGTTGGCGACGTCGAGCGCGCTCGCGACGAACTGCGCGACCCAGCGGCTGCCGTGGGCACGCAGCCCGGTGAGCCCGATGCCGGGCCCGAGCGGGCGCTCCCACTGCATCAGCCGCACGAGGCCGTGATCCGAGTCGAGGTGCCCGAGGCGCAGTGAGGTCACGGCCGAGCGCACGCCGTACAGCGCGAACGCGGCCGGCTCGTCGAGCCGGCCGCTCGCGCCGCGGCGAAAGCCGTAGGCGGCCCAGTAGTCCGCGGCGGCGTCGAGATCCGGGACGCCGTAACAGACTTCGTGCAGGCCGCCCGCCGCCGCCATCAGAAGCGGTACTTCACCGAGGCCGACCAGGTACGCGGGTCGGCGGGATAGAGCACGGTCAGCAGGCCGCCGATGTAGAGGCCGGCACCGATGTACTCCTTGTCGGTGAGGTTCTTGCCGGCCAGGGTCGCGGACCAGCGCTCGTCCCCGGAAGTCCAGACGAGCGACGCGTCGACGAGCGTCAGGGCCGGCGTCGCGACGATCGGCGTGTTCGCGACGACGTTCTCCATGTGCGTGCGGTGGCTCACGTTGCCGTTGAGACGCAGCAGTCCGGGCGTCGGCAGCGGCAGATCCCACGAGAAACCGGTCGTGTACGACCAGCGCGGGGCGCCCTTCAGGTCCAGGTACGAGACATCCGTCAGCACGCCGTTCACGAGATTGAAGAACTCGTCGTAGCGCGCGTCGAGATAGCCGACCGTCGCGTAAGCGAACAGGCCGCGGGTCACCGCCGCACTGACCTCGAGCTCCGCGCCCTTGGTGGTAACCGCCGCGGCATTGAAGCGCCGGCTCACCAGCGTCGCGGGATCGTACGCGGACAGCTGCAGGTCCTCGTAATCGTTGTGGAACAGGGTCAGGTTCGTGCGCAGCCGGCGATTCAAGAACTCGGCCTTGACGCCGGCCTCGACGGTCGAGACCTCCTCCTCGTCGTACGGCGTCAGCGCCGTGATCGCCACCGAGCTGCGATTGAAGCCGCCGGCCTTGTAGCCTTCCGCCCAGGACGCGAACAGGAACACATTGTCGTTCAGCTTGTAGTCGACAGCCACGCGCGGCGTGAACGCGGTCCAGTCCTTGTCGGCGACGTAGCGCAAGGCAAGCGTCGGATAGCGGTCGAGGAAGTCCTTCTTGTCCCAGGTGTAGCGCGCGCCTGCCGTGAAGCTCAGCGCATCGGTCACGGCGAACGACGCTTGGCCGAACAGCGCGTAACTCTCGGTCTCCTGGTGCGTCAGGTCCGGCGTCGCGGTGATCGGCGCAGCGGGATTCGCCCGGCTGCCAAAGTAATTGATCGTGTCGTGATCCATCTTCTCGCTGAAGAAATAGGCCCCGAAGATCGCCTGCGTACGGCCCCAGTCGGACGCCAGCGTGAACTCCTGCGTGAACTGGCTCTGGCGGGTGTCGAAGGCGAAGTGCTGGATGACACGCTCTTCGCCGTCGTTGTCGAAGATCCCGTAGTTGTCCATGTCGCGGTACGCGCTGATCGAAGTCAGCGTATAGGCGCCGCTCGCCCAGGTGGCCGTGAGCGCGAGACCGCGCGTGCGCAGGTAGCCATCCGGATCGCCGTCGGCCGTGGTCACGAACAGATCCGCCGGATAACCGTTGAACGCGCTCGCGCCGACGCCGACGTCGGCGAGGTCCTCGGACCAGTCGGCCGCCAGCTTCAGCTCGAGCGACTCGGCCGGCGACCAGATCAGCTTGCCGCGCAGCGCGGTCGTGTCCTTGGCGTTCACGTCGCGATTGAGCGTCAGGTTCCTGACGTTGCCGTCGCGCTCGTTCTTCAGCAGGCTGAGCGAACCCTTGACCGAGTCGGTGATCGGCCCGCCGATCGTGCCGCGGATCTGCCGGCGGTCATAGCTGCCGACCGTCAGGTCCACCGAGCCGGCGAGCGCCTCGCCCGGATCCGCGGTGATGATCTTGATCGCGCCGCCGGAGGTATTGCGCC
The DNA here is from genome assembly GCA_019634915.1 of Steroidobacteraceae bacterium. Lineage (GTDB taxonomy): Bacteria > Pseudomonadota > Gammaproteobacteria > Steroidobacterales > Steroidobacteraceae > CADEFQ01. The sequence goes on from JAHCAN010000006.1 coordinate 89,568, forward strand.
CGTACAGCGTTCCCTGCGGCCCGCGCAGCACTTCGATGCGTTCCACGTCGGAGAAATCGAAGATCGCGCCCTGCATGCGCGGATGGAACACGCCATCGACGTAGAAGCCGATCGCACCGTCGGTGGTCGGCGTCGACTGGTCCTCGCCGACGCCGCGCAGGAAGACACGCGCCGAGTTCGGCAGCGCGGTGACCGGCTCGATGCGCAGGTTCGGCACCTGCGCCGCGACGTCGAGCATGCCGTCGATCTGCCGATTGACCAGCGCATCCCCGGTGAGCGCGGTGACCGACACCGGGGTCGTCTGCAGCAGTTCCGTCCGGCGCTGGGCGGTCACGGTAATGATCTCGAGGGCGTCATCCGATTCCTGCGCCGGCGCCGCCAGCGGGGCGGCAAGCAGCAGGGCGGGCAATAACCAGGTTTTTTCGCTGAAGTCTCGCACGGGTACTCCGTCAGCTTGGCAGGGGGTGAATGAACTTTTCGAATCGCTCCAGCGCCGAGCGCCGCAACTCGGCCATCAGCGCGAGAGTCGCGCGACCGACGACGGCGTCCTTGCGATGGAACATCGCGTAGGTCACTTCGAAGGTCATGTCGGGCACGCGCCTCTCGACGATGACGCCGCTTTCGATTTCGCGCTGGAAAAAGAGGCGGTTGGCGATGATCAGGCAGCGTTCGTCGAGCAGCAGCCCGCGGGTCACCAGCGGGTTGTCGCAGTCGATCACGCGCGGCGGCGCGAGCTGGCGCGTGGCAAACGCGTTCGAGATCGTCCGCTCGGTGAGGTCGCTGCGCCACACGCCGACGAAGGTCTCGTCGACGAGGTCCGGCAGGTCGACCTGCGCCCGCGCGGCCAGCGGATGCGTGGCGGCCATCAGCAGGTCGCTGCGCATCGTGAACAGGGGCCGGCGCTCGAGGCCCGACAGCTCGTCGTTGCGCAGATCGCCCATCGCGACGAAATCGAGTTCGCCCTCCATGAGCATCTGCAGCATGTTGTCCGGGTGCACGTTGGCGATCTTCAGCACGACGCGCGGATTGGCGTCGAGGAAGCGGCGGATCGCCGCCGGCGCGATGTACTCGGAGAACGATGAACCGAGCGCGATCGTCAGCTCGCCGCGATGCTCCTCGCGCAGCCCCTCGATCTCGGCGCGCGCCTTGCGGGCCTCGGCCTGGATCACCTTCGCGTACTGCGTCAGCGCGCGCCCGAACTCGGTCGGCACCGCGCCGAACTGGCCGCGCTCGAACAGCCGCACGCCGAGCGTCTCCTCGAGCGCGGCGACGCTCTGGCTGATGCCCTGCTTGCTGATGCCGAGCTGTTGCGCGGCGCGGCCGAAATGGCCGTGCTCGACGATCGCGAGGAAGTGCCGCAGCTGCTTCAGGTCGAGCGCGCCCGGATCCGGATCGCGCGGCGGCGGCGTGTCGGAGCGCGTCACGCACGCGCCTCCGCGTCGAGCGGCAGCGTCTGGCCGAGCAGGCGCCCGAGCGACAGTGCCGGCGTGACCGACATGCCGCCGACATAGGCCTTGCCCGAAGTCTGGCTGTGACCGAGCGCCTCGCCGGCAGCGTACAGCCCCGGGACCGGATTGCCGCGCACGTCGATCACGCGCAGCCGCGCATCGACGGCGATGCCGACGTTCGAGGTGATTGCAAAACCCTGCATGCGGATCGCGTGGTAGGGTGCCTGGCCGATCGGCGCCGGCAGGTGCTCGCGCCCCCAGGGGTCGCGACCGCTCGCGACCGCCTCGTTGTAGCGCCGCACCGTGTACTCGAGACCCTGCGCGTCGATCCCGGCGCGCTGCGCGAGTGCGGCGAGCGTCGGTGCCGTGTAGAACACGTTCTGCGTGGCCAGCGCCTCGCGGATGTCCTCGCGCGACCAGTTCTTCACGCCCGGCGGCGCGGTCGCGAGCATGTGCTCGTCGAACACGATCCAGAAGCGCTGCTCGGGCTGCGGCAGCAGCGCGAGCTCACGCTGGTGCACGCTCGGTTCGTCCTCGCGCACGAAGCGCTCGCCGCGCACGTTGACGTAGATTTCCCACGGCGCGCGCCGGTCGGGCCAGGTCTCGAAGCCGGCATACAGCGCCGCGGGCGAGGATTCATCGGCCAGGATCGCGCCGAAGCTGGTCAGATACATCGAACGGCCGCGCAGGTATCCGCCGACCGAGCGCGCGAGGCGCAGGCCGTCGCCCCGTGAAAAGGGATACGCGGCGTTGGCGTGCTGCCGGTAACCGTCCAGCTCTTCCCAGAAGGCCGGGTTCGATGCATAGCCGCCGCTCGCGAGCAGCACCTGGCGGCCGCGATACACGCGTTCGCTGCCGGCCTGCGTCGCGCGCACGCCCTCGATCGCGCCCGCATCGGAACGCAGCAGCGCCGTCACCGGGCTGTCGAGCACGAGATCGATGCGGCCGCTCGCGCGCTCGGCCTCGAGCTCGCGCGTCAGCACTTCGAGGATCGAGCGGCCGCCGTTCTCGCCCCAGTAATAGCGGCGTTCGCTGTAGAACTCGTGGCCGAGCCCCATCACCGGATGTCCCGGCATCGGCCGGAAACCGCAGTCCATCAGCCAGTCGACGGTGGGCGCGGCCTGATCGACCGCGAGGCGCACGATCTCGGGATTGGCCGAGCCCTGGGAGATACGCATCACGTCGTCGAAATGCGCATCCGCGCTGTCGACGATGCCGAGGGATTTCTGCAGGCGCGTACCGCCTGCGCTCATCTGCCCGGTCGACAGATGCAGCGTGCCGCCGATGACCGGCGCGGCGTCGAGCAGCAGTACGCGCGCCCCGCGGCGCGACGCGAAGATCGCGGCAGGCAATCCGGCCGTGCCGGCGCCGACGATGATCAGGTCATACGGCCCACCGGCGGCGGGCGCGCGCGCCGTGGTCGATGTCCGCGCGATGAGCGGCTGGCTCAGGCCCAGAGCAGCGAGTGCGGCGGAGCGCGTCAGCAGCGTGCGGCGATCGATCACGGCGGTCCCCCGGAACGGTTTGTCGGACTGTGACGAAGTTCCGAGAGTATGGACGTGATTAGATCATGTCAACCACTTCTGGACATGAGGCCATGCCTGCCGGTTATGAGATTCCCGCGCGCCGGCGCGGCAGCCGCTAGCTGGCGATCGATCTCCCCGGTTGCGATCCGTCCGCGAAGGCAATCGCCACAGGCCGCGCCCGTGCCGGCAGAATGGACGTTGCCATGGCCAGGATCCTGCGTCGCGTATTCCTCGTTCTCATGTTGTCGGCGGGCATTGCCACGGCCGCCCAGGGCCGGGAGACGCCTGCGGCCGACACTGCCGGCACCGTCCTGATCACGGGCTCGGACCGCGGCATCGGCTTCGAACTGGCGAAGCAGTACGCGCTCAGGAACTGGAAGGTGCTTGCGACCTGCCGGACTCCCGCCCACGCGCAGGCCCTGGCCGGACTGGCGGCCAGCCATCCCAACGTGGTCATCGAAGAGCTGGACGTGACCGACGTCGGTGAAATCGAAGCGCTGGCGGCGAAGTACGCCGGCACGAGCATCGACGTCCTGATCAACAACGCCGGCATTTTCGGCGATGTCGAGTCGCAGAGCCTCGAGGAACTCGATTACGACGACTTCGTCCGGGTCATGGCCGTGAATGCCTTCGGGCCGCTCAAAGTGAGCCAGGCTTTCATCGACCACGTCGCCGCGAGCAGGCAGAAGAAGATCGTCACGATCACCAGCGGCCTCGCTTCGATGACGCTGACCGAAAACGTGCGGCAAGGGTTCTATTTCTACCGGGCGAGCAAGGCGAGCGTGAACATCATCAGCCGGACCCTCGCTGCCGAACTGCGCGGGCGGAAGATCCTCGTCGGCCTTTTCAATCCGGGCGTCGTGGACACCGGATTCGGCGCAACCGGTTACGCCGGCCCCAGGCTGAGCCCGGAACAAGCCGCGACCGCGCTGGTCGCGTTCATCGAGGCGCTCAATCCGGACAACGCCGCGACGATGATCAACCATGACGGCACGGCGATGCCGTGGTGATCCCGGCCGGGGCCGCGAGCGCGAGCCGCAATGCCTTGGGCACGGGCTGAACAGAAAAGCCCCCGCTGCTCTCGCAACGGGGGCTTCGTCTCGATAGGACCCTGGCAGTGACCTACTCTCGCATCGCAACAAGCGAAACTATCATCGGCGCGGAGCGTTTTCACTTCCGAGTTCGGAATGGGATCGGGTGGTTCCCGCTCGCTAATGCCGCCAGGGAAACTTTGCACAATCCGGAAGTTTTTGTTTTGACGCCCACGCCCGCACGATCATCGTCGCGTGGAAATATCGCGCCCGCGATGGATCACTCCATCGGTCGCATCTCTCAAGCTTCAGACCGCTTGAGGTTATATGGTCAAGCCTCACGGGCAATTAGTACTGGTTAGCTGAAGCCATTACTGGCCTTACACACCCAGCCTATCAACCAAGTCGTCTACTTGGGCCCTTCAGGGGAGTCGAGCTCCCAGGGAGATCTGGTCTTGGGGGGGGCTTCCCGCTTAGATGCTTTCAGCGGTTATCCCGTCCGCACATAGCTACCCGGCAGTGCCACTGGCGTGACAACCGGAACACCAGAGGTGCGTCCATCCCGGTCCTCTCGTACTAAGGACAGCTCACCCTCAAATCTCCAACGGCCACGGAAGATAGGGACCAAACTGTCTCACGACGTTTTGAACCCAGCTCGCGTACCACTTTAATCGGCGAACAGCCGAACCCTTGGGACCTGCTACAGCCCCAGGATGTGATGAGCCGACATCGAGGTGCCAAACTCCTCCGTCGATGTGGACTCTTGGGAGGAATAAGCCTGTTATCCCCGGAGTACCTTTTATCCGTTGAGCGATGGCCCTTCCATACAGAACCACCGGATCACTATGACCTGCTTTCGCACCTGCTCGACATGTACGTCTCGCAGTCAAACACCCTTATGCCATTGCACTCTGTGCGCGATGACCGACCGCGCTGAGGGTATCTTTGCACTCCTCCGTTACTCTTTGGGAGGAGACCGCCCCAGTCAAACTACCCACCATACATTGTCCCCAACCCGGATAACGGGCCAAGGTTAGAACTCCGAACTTATCAGGGTGGTATTTCAAGGTTCCCTCCACGAAAGCTAGCGCCTCCGCTTCACAGGGTCCCACCTATCCTACACAAACAAGGTCAAAGTTCAGTGTAAAGCTGTAGTAAAGGTTCACGGGGTCTTTCCGTCTTTCCGCAGCTACGCCGCATCTTCACAGCGATTTCAACTTCACTGAGTCTCGGGTCGAGACAGTGTGGCCAGCGTTACGCCATTCGTGCAGGTCGGAACTTACCCGACAAGGAATTTCGCTACCTTAGGACCGTTATAGTTACGGCCGCCGTTTACCGGGGCTTCGATCAGGAGCTTCGCCTTGCGGCTGACCCCATCAATTAACCTTCCGGCACCGGGCAGGCGTCAGACCCTATACATCCACTTGC
>JAHCAN010000006.1:100000-118698 GCA_019634915.1 Steroidobacteraceae bacterium
GTTGAATTCGACGCGCGTGCGCTGCGGATCGAGGATGCGGAAGATCTGCTGCTCGTAGGTGCGCGCGTTCGCCTGCACTTCCGCGGGCGTCAGGCGCGGGCGCGTCGCATTGCGCCCGGTCGGGTCGCCGATCAGGCCGGTGAAGTCACCGATCAGGAAGATCACCTCGTGGCCGAACTGCTGGAACTGGCGCAGCTTGTTGATCAGCACCGTGTGGCCGAGGTGCAGGTCGGGCGCGGTCGGATCGAAGCCCGCCTTCACGCGCAGCGGCGTGCCGCGCGCGAGCTTCTTCGCGAGCCCGTCCTCGGGCAGCAGGTCCTGCGCGCCGCGCCGCAGTTCGGCGAGTTGGGTGGCAACGTCGACGGTCATGGCATCGACTCTAGCAGCCGCGGCGGCGCGCCGCGATTGCCGCCGCGCCGGCCGCCATTCCGGGAAGTCCGTCACAACTGCATGCCGCCGGTGCGGGCCGCACCGGATTGACCGCGCGACCGGCCGTCGGTTACGGTCGCGCGAGCTTTGCCGATCAATGGTTTCCATGCGCTTCGACCGTGGCCGCAAATGGCGTGACCTGCATGTCTCCGGCGCGCTCGCGCTGAAAGTGGGCTGCTGCGCTCTGCTCGCGATCGTCTGGGCGCGCTACGAGCCCGAGCCCGCCGCACCGCGGCCGACCGAGTTCTCGATCGCGAACGCGCTCGCGCTCGCCGACGGCGCGCTCGCCGATCCGGCGCCCGGGGCGCAGGCGAGCCTCGCGGGCAGCGCGATCGAGGTGATCGTGCGCCGCAACGACACGCTCGAGAAGATCTTCCGCAGCCTGCAGCTGAGCGTCGCCGACCTCGCGAGCCTGCGCGCATTGCCCGATCTGCGCGTCGCGCTCGACCGGCTGCACCCCGGCGAGGCGCTGCGGCTGTTCCGCGACGACGCCGGCCAGCTGCTCGGTCTCGAGCGCCAGCTGTCGGAGAGCGAGCGACTGCAGGTCGCGCGCGAGGCCGACGGCTTTCGCGCCCACATCATAGAGAATCCGCTCGAGCGCAGCGTGCGCACCGCGAACGGCACGGTCAGGAGTTCGCTGTTCGAAGCCGCGCGCGACGCCGGCATCTCCGACCAGGTCGCGATCGCGATCGCCGACGTGTTCGCATGGGACATCGACTTCGTGCTCGACGTGCGCACCGACGACCACTTCACCGTCACCTACGAGCAGCTGTCGCAGGACGGCGAGTACCTGCGCGACGGCCCGGTGCTCGCGGTCGAGTTCGTCAACCAGGGGCGCGAGTACCGCGCGGTGCGCTATGTCGATCCCGACGGCACCGCGCGCTATTTCACGCCGGACGGCCGCAGCCTGAAGAAGGCCTTCCTGCGCGCACCGCTCGAATTCACGCGCGTCTCGTCGCGCTTCAACCCGAACCGCAAGCACCCGGTGCTGAACCGCATCCGCGCGCATCGCGGCGTTGACTACGCGGCGCCGACCGGCACGCCGGTGCGCGCGGCGGGTGACGGGCGCGTGCAGTTCCGCGGCGTCAAGGGTGGCTACGGCAACGTCATCGAACTGTCACACGCCGGTGGTGTAGTGACCGTATATGGCCATATGTCGCGCTTCGCGAAGAATCTGCGCGCCGGGCAGCGGGTCACCCAGGGACAGGTCATCGGCTATGTGGGCCAGACCGGTCTCGCCACCGGACCGCATCTCCACTACGAATATCGCGTCCACGGCGTGCACAAGGATCCGCAGAAGGTGAAGCTGCCGAACGCCGAACCGCTGCCCGAGGCGCTGCTCGCGGACTTCCGCGCGCAGACCGCGCCGCTGCTCGCCGGTCTCGACGCGGCGACCCCCGCACTCGTCGCGCACCGCTCGCCCCTTGGCAGACGCTGACCTCGGGTCTCCCGACCTCTACATCAACCGCGAGCTGTCGCTGCTCGACTTCAATGAACGCGTGCTCGAGCTCGCGTTCGATGCCGCGGTGCCGCTGCTCGAGCGGCTGAAGTTCCTGTGCATCTCGTCGAGCAATCTCGATGAGTTCTTCGAGATCCGCGTCGCCGGCCTGAAGCAGCTGCACGAGCTCGGCTCGCAACGCTCGCTACCGGGCGAGGCGGCGATCCCCGAGCAGCTCGCCGCGATCCACGGGCGCGCGACGACGCTGGTGCACCGCCAGTACCACTGCCTGAACCGGGTGATCCAGCCGGCGCTCGACGCGGCCGGCATCCGCCTCGTGCCGCAGGATGAATGGGATGCCGGCACGCGCGCGTGGCTCGCGGAACACTTCAGCACGCAGGTCGAACCGGTGCTGTCGCCGCTCGGCCTCGATCCGGCACGGCCGTTTCCGCGCATCCAGAACAAGAGCCTGAACTTCCTGGTGCGCCTCGAGGGCAAGGATGCGTTCGGCCGCGACTGCGAGCTCGCGGTCGTGCAGGCGCCGCGCTCGCTGCCGCGCGTCGTGCCGTTGCCGGACGGCGGCGGCGGGCGCGCCTTCGTGCTGCTGTCGGCGATCGTGCAGGAATTCGTGCCGCAGCTGTTCGCCGGCATGCGCGTGCTCGGCTGCTGGCAGTTCCGCGTCACGCGCAACAGCGACCTGTTCGTCGACGACGACGAGATCGACGACCTGCGCCGCGCGCTCGAGGGCGAGCTCGCGCAGCGCCGCTACGGCGCGGCCGTGCGGCTCGAGACCTCGGCGGACTGCCCGGCCGATCTCAGCGACTTCCTGCTCGCGCAGTTCGCGCTGACGGCAACCGACCTGTATCGCGTCGCGGGTCCCGTGAACCTGAACCGGCTCACGGCGCTCTACGATCTCGTGCAGCGTCCCGACATGAAGTACCCGATCTTCACGCCGGGCCTGCCGCGGCGGCTGCAGGGCGCGACCGACTATTTCGCGGTCGTGCGCCAGAAGCCGGTGCTGCTGCACCACCCGTACCAGGGCTTCGCGCCGGTGATGGACTTCCTGCGCCAGGCCGCCGCCGATCCGCAGGTGCTCGCGATCAAGCAGACGCTGTACCGCACCGGCGGCGACTCGCCGATCGTCGATGCGCTGGTCGCCGCGGCGCTCGCCGGCAAGGACGTCACCGCGATCATCGAGCTGCGCGCGCGCTTCGACGAGGAGGCCAACATCGAGCTGGCGACGCGGCTGCAGGAGGCCGGCGCGCACGTCATGTACGGCGTGGTCGGCTACAAGACGCACGCCAAGCTGATGCTGGTCGTGCGGCGCGAGGCGGACGGCATCCGCCGCTACTGCCATCTCGGCACCGGCAACTACCATCCGCGCACCGCGCGCGGCTACACCGACTACGGCCTGCTGACCTGCGACCCGGAGATCGGCCTCGACGTGCACGGCCTGTTCCTGCAGCTGACGAGCCTGACGCGCACGCCGCAGCTGACGCGGCTGCTGCAGTCCCCGTTCGGCATGCACGCCGGCGTGATCGCGCGGCTCGACCGCGAGGCCGCGCACGCCCGCGCCGGCCGGCCGGCACACGTGATCCTGAAGATGAACGCGCTGGTCGAGCGCGAGAGCATCGAGGCGCTGTACCGCGCCTCGCAGGCGGGCGTGCGCATCGAGCTGATCGTGCGCGGCATGTGCGCATTGCGTCCCGGCGTGCCGGGCGTGTCCGCGACGATCACCGTGCGCTCGATCGTCGGGCGCTTCCTCGAGCACTCGCGCGTCTGGTATTTCGCCAACGGCGGCGAGCCCGAGCTCTACTGCTCGAGCGCCGACTTCATGGAGCGCAATTTCTTCCGTCGCGTCGAGGTCGCCTTCCCGATCAGCGAGCCGGACCAGCGCGCGCGCATCCTGCGCAATCTCGAGGCGAGCCTCGCCGACAACACGCAGGCCTGGCAGCTCGGCCCGGACGGCCGCTACGTGCGTCTCGCGCCCGGCGACGCCGAGCCGCGCTCCTCGCAGCTCGAGCTGCTCGCGCGCTACGCCGCGGGCGCCGATGCCGCGAGCTGAGTGCGGGCGCTGAACACGCGCAGCCGCACGCCGATACCGCGCAGGTAGCCGATCTCGCGCTGCAGGTCGGCGACGGTGAGCGCGTGATCACGCAGCCAGCGCGCCGGGAAGCGCACCGTGAGCGTGCGGCCGCCGGCCTCGAGCTGGATCGCCGGCAGCGGCGCATCGCTGCGGCCCCGGTGCAGCAGCACGGCGAGGCGCAGCAGCACGATCAGCCACTGCGCCCTGCGATCCCACGGCGGCACGAGCTTGTCGACGCCGTCGAGCGATGGCTTGCGGCGATGCGCGCCGACCAGCCGGGCGAGCAGCAACTGCTCCTCGCGCGGAAAGCCGTACATGTCGGCGTTCTCGAGCAGGTACGCGCCGTGGCGCTGGTAGCCGTTGTGCGACACGTCGAGGCCGATCTCGTGCAGCCGCGCGCCCCAGCGCAGCGCCGCCGCGGCGAGCGGATCGGCGAGCTGCCAGGCTTCCTCGACCTGGGCGAGGAAGCCGACCGCGGTGGCCTCGACGCGCGCGGCCTGCGCATCGTCGACCTGGTAGCGCCGCTGCATCGCGCGCACGGTGCGATCGCGCGCGTCCTCGTTGGTCATGCGGCCGATCATGTCGTAGAGCAGGCCCTCGCGCAGCGCCCCGTCGGCGACGCGCATCTCGTCGAGCGCGAGCGTGTCGAAGATCTCGGCGAGGATCGCGACGCCGCCGGCGAACACGTCGCGGCGCTCGTCGTCGATCGCATCGAACTCGAGGTCGCGCAGGTCATCGACGCGCGCCATCTCGGCGAGCAGCTCCTCGAGGCCCTCGGCGGTGACCGCGGTCGCGGCCGGATCGAGCTCGCGCAGGCACTCGCCGACCGCGCGGATGCTGCCCGCGCTGCCCGAAACCTGCTGCCAGCCGAGCCGGCGAAACCGCGCCCGCACCGGCTCGAGCTCGAGCTGCACGGCGAGCCGCGCGCGCGCCATGCGCTTGGCCGACAGCCGCCCGCCCGGGAAGTGGCGCGCGCTCAGGTTCACGCAGCCGACCTGCAGGCTCGCGAGTTCGAGCGGCTCGAGCGCATCGCCGATGATCAGCTCGGTGCTGCCGCCGCCGATGTCGCAGACGAGCCGGCGGCCGCCGTCGCGCGGCGAGGTGTGCGCGACGCCGGCGTAGATCAGCCGCGCCTCCTCCATGCCCGAGACGATCTCGATCGGATGGCCGAGCGCATCGCGCGCGCGCTCGAGGAAGGCCTGCTTGCGCCGCGCCTTGCGCAGCGCATTGGTGCCGACCACGCGCACGTCGCGCGCGTGCATGTCGCGCAACCTCTGGCCGAAGCGCTCGAGACAGGCGAGCGCGCGCGCCGCGACCTCGCGGTCGAGCCGGCCGGCGTCGTCGACGCCGGCGCCGAGCCGCACGACCTCACGCAGCCGGTCGACGACGGTCAGCTGGCCGTGGACATAGCGCGCGACGACGAGATGGAAGGAATTGGAACCGAGATCGACGGCCGCCAGGACCTCGGGAACCGGTCGAGCGGCGGCCCGCGCCACGGGACCTCAGGCGGCCGAGAACGACGAGCCGCAGCCGCAGGTGGTGGTCGCCTGGGGATTACGGATCACGAACTGCGCGCCCTCGAGATTCTCGCGATAGTCGATCTCCGCGCCGTCGAGATACTGCACGCTCATCGGATCGACGAGCAGCTTCACGCCCTGGTTCTCGACGCAGGTATCACCGTCCTGGATTTCCTCGTCGAACTCGAAGCCGTAGGAGAGGCCGGAGCAGCCGCCGCCCTGCACGAACACGCGCAGCATCAGCTTCGGATTGCCTTCACCACGGATCAGGTCGCCGACCTTGCGGGCGGCGGCGTCGGTGAAGATGAGCGGGGAGTTGCCTGCTGTCATGGATCTGTAAAAAACTCTGCCGGGACAATAGTTTAGGCGCCCGCCGCCACGCCGTCAAAGCGGGCCGGCGGCCTCGGTGACAGTGTAGCGGCCGGTGACCGCCGTGTCGTCCTCGAGCACCCGCGGGGCGCCGTCGGCGCCGAGCGGCACGAGCCGGCCGCGGATCTCGGCGCCGAGCGCCATCTCGATCTGGCCGTAGTGCACGCTGCCCTCGACCCGCGCCCTGGCACCGAGCACGACCCGCCCGGTCGCGCGGATGTCGCCGGTCACGGTGCCATTCAGTACTACATTGGGGACGGTCACCGAACCTTCAATATGGCCCTGCTCGCTGACCGACAGCGTGTTGCCGCCGGTGCCGTCGCCGAGCACGTTGCCGGCCACGCGGCCGTCGAGGTGCAGGCCACCCTCGAAGGCGAGGTCACCGTCGATGCGCGCCGCCTTGCCGATCAGCGTATCGACGTGCAGCCGGGCGTGCCTGTCCTTGCCGAACTTCATTCGAGACTCCACGCGAGGGTCTGGTTGACGGGCGCGATGCCCTTGCGGTTCGAGCGTACCTCGACCTGCACGCGCGCGGGGCTGAATCCTTCTGGAAGTGTGATCTCGGGATCGATGTTCTCGAAGTAGCGGAAAGAATAGGGGATCTCGCTGAGCTTGCCGCCGGTCAGCGTGGCGAGTTCGAGCGTGAGCTGCCCCCCCTCCCGCTCCCCCTCGACCCGCGCGGTGACCGTGCCGGTGACGTTGCGGTCGGGGCGCACCGGCTGCACGAGCGTGATGCGCAGGCGAAAGGTCTGCGGGTCGTCGGTCGCGGCGATGCGCAGCTGCTGGATCTTCACTTCCGGCGTGGCGCCGCCCTGCACGACGATGCCTTCGTAGAAGGCGAGCTCCTGCGCCTGCTTGGCGACCTGGGCCTGCAGATCGCCGATCGTCTTCGCGACCTCGGCGCGTTCCTGCGAGTGGCCGACTTCGGCGGATTCGAACTCGGCGAGCCGCGCACGCAGCTCGCGGTTCTGCTTCTCGAGCCGCCCGACCTCGACCTCGTGCTCGGCGTTGCGCTGCGAGACGGTCAGCCGGTCGTAGCCGCCGTCGAAACGGCCGTACTCGTAGACGACGTAGAGCGCGAAGATGCCGAGCAGCACCAGCGCGGCGAGCAACCAGCGGCGCGGCGACGGCGCATAGCTGCGCACGACGACCTTCGGCGCCGCATCGCTCACGAACGCGGCTCCGGCCACCAGTCGGGATAGGCCGGCAGGCCTTCGGGAAACGCGATCGCGCCGAGCTCGTGCAGCGCGCGCCGGTAAACGGGGCGCTTGAAGTGGATCACTTCGCGCACCGGCTCCCAGTACTCGGCCCAGCGCCACTCGTCGAATTCGGGCTCGGCGGTCTGGTCGAAACGGAACTGCACGTCGTCGTGCGCGAGGCGCAGCAGGAACCAGCGCTGCTTCTGGCCGATGCACACCGGATGCTGGTGGCGGCGCACGAACTTCGCCGGCAGCCGGTAACGCAGCCAGCGCTCGGTGCTGCCGGCGACGCTGACGTCGCCCGCCTCGAGGCCGATCTCCTCGCGCAGCTCGCGCAGCAGCGCCGCCTCGGGCTGCTCACCCTCGCGCATCCCGCCCTGCGGGAACTGCCAGCCGCGCCCGCCGACGCGCCGGCCGAGGAACACGCGGCGATCGGCGCCCAGCAACACGATGCCGACATTGGCCCGGAAGCCCTGCGCGTCGATCACATCCGTCATGCGGCAGTTTTAACCCGCGGGGCGTACGCGCAGCAAGGCTGCGGCTGCTACGCTTGCGCCGGTGAGCCCCGCCGCCACCCTCGCCCGCTTCGCCGCGCTCGCCGTGCTCACGATCGGCGTCGTCGGCGCATCGCTGTTCTACGGCAGCTCCGGACTCGGCGCCCACGACACGTTGCACGCGCTGCTCGGCGGCGGCGACGCGACCGCGCGCAGCATCGTGCTCGACGTGCGCCTGCCGCGCACGCTCGCCGCGCTCGGCGTCGGCAGCGTGCTCGCGCTCGCCGGCGTGCTGCTGCAGGCGCTGTTTCGCAATCCGCTCGCCGATCCCTACGTGCTCGGCGTGTCGGGCGGTGCCGCCGTCGGCGCGCTGCTCGCGCTGATCGCCGGCGCAGGCGCGGCGGCGACGCGCGGCGGCGCCTTCGGCGGCGCGGTCGCCGTGATCGGCCTCGTCGCGCTGCTCGGGCGCGGCGGCGGCATGACGCGCCTGCTGCTCGCCGGCGTCGTGATCGCGAGCGCCTGCGGCGCGATCGTCTCGGTGCTGCTCGCGCTCGCCGACAGCGGCCAGCTGCGCGGCATGGTGTTCTGGCTCGCCGGCGACCTCGGCTGGGCGGACGACCCGGCGACCAGCGGCATCGCCGCGCTCGTCGCGCTCGCGCTCGCGCTCGCCTTCGCCCGGCCGCTGAACGTGCTCGCCGCCGGCGAGCTGCGCGCGCGCGCCGTCGGGCTCGACGTCGTGTTCTGGCGCTGGGCGATCTTCCTCGTCAGCGCGGCGCTCACGTCCGCCGCGGTCGTCACGGCCGGCACGATCGGCTTCGTCGGCCTGGTCACGCCGCACGCGGTGCGGCTCGCGTTCCGCACCGCCGACCATCGCATCGTCGCGCCGGCCGCCGCGCTGCTCGGCGGCAGCTTCGTCGTCGCGGCGGATTTCGCCGCGCGCACGGTCGCGGCGCCGCGCCAGTTGCCGGTCGGTGCGCTGATGGCGCTGATCGGCGCGCCGCTGTTCCTCGTGCTGCTGCGCTCGGCGGTCAGCGCACTGCCCGCGCGGCGATGACGAAGCGGTCGCGCCCGGCGCTCTTGGCGCGGTAGAGCGCCGCGTCGGCCTCGGCCATCAGCCGCTCGGCGAGCGCGCGGTAATCACGCTCGTCGGGCGCCGGCTCGGCGAGCGCGCCGCCAATCGACAGCGTGACGCGCACGCCGTCCGCCTCGCCGATCGACACCGGGTTCGCGCCCATCGCCGCCGTCAGCCGCCCGGCGAGGCGCTCGAGATCGGCCGCGCGGCCGCCGCCGAGCAGCACCGCGAACTCGTCGCCGCCGAAGCGCGCGCCGGTGTCGCTCGAGCGGATCTGCGAGGCGATGCGCCGCGCGATCTCCTGCAGCACGGCATCGCCGGCGAGATGCCCGTGCGTGTCGTTGATCTGCTTGAAATGATCGACGTCGATCATCAGCAGCGCGACACTGCCGGCGACACGCTGCGCGCGCGCGAGCTCCTCGCGCAGGCGGGCGCTGAGATACCGGCGGTTGTGGAAGCCGGTCAGGAAGTCGGTGACGCCGGTGCGCAGCAGCCGCGCATGGTTGACGGCGTTCTCGAGACAGATCGCCGCAACCACGCCGAGGTGGCCGAGGAAGTCGCTCGCGAGATCGGGCGTGAAGCGCGCCGGGTCGCGGCTCTCGAGCACGAGGATGCCGAGCCGCCGCTCGCCGCGCGGCAGCGGCAGGAACGCGTAGCTGCCGCCGACCGCGCTCGCGTTCAGTGCGCGCCGCGCCTCGGCGGGCAGGCGGCTGCCGAGCCAGGGCTTCGCGAGCCCGTCGAGCGCGAGCGCGATCGTGTCGAGCCGGTCGGCGTGCCGCACGTGCTGCAACAGCTCGTGGCCCACCTGCCCGCCGCTCGCGAGGTGGCGCACCTCGTGCTGCGGATCATCGAGCAGCAGCGTCACGCGATCGAGCGCATAGGCCTCGCGCAGTCCGGGCACCAGCCGCTCGAGCAGCTCGGCGAGCGAGCCGGCACGCAGCAGCTCGAGTTCGCGCTGCTGCGTCTTCGCGAGCAGCGCCTCGTTGCGCGCCGCGGCCGCCGCGAGCTCTACGAGGCGCGCGCGCAGGATGCGGTTCTCGCCGTCGGCGTCGGTATCCGGCGGCAGGTCACGCGAGCCTCGCCGCGACGGGTCGCCGGGGCGGCGTGGTGGACGGCGCGGCGGTTCCATTCCGCGCGGCTCCCGCTCAGGCGCGCCGTTCCGCGACGGCGCGCCGGTCGTCGAGGTAATCGCGGCCGCGCAGCATCAGCGCGGTGAACGCCGCGCGATCCTGCGACAGCACGGCCGCGCGCAGGCTCTCGACCGACTTCGCGAGCGCCTCGAGCGACTCGGCGCCGTAGTCGTTCAGCGCCTGGATTTCGTAGTACAGGTCGGGGCTCTCCTGCGCGACCTTGGTCGCGACGTCGAGCTGCGCATCGAACGTCGTGCTCGAGAGCCGCGCGAGGCGCGGCGCCGCCTCGCCGCTGTCGGCGAGCGCGTTGTAGAAGGCGATGTTGAGCGCATGCGACAGCCCGAGCACGTAGGCGATCAGGCGGTCGTGGTCGTCGAGGCTCATCACGACGCGCTCGACCATCGTCGGCGCGAACAGCTCGCGTGCGCGCTCGAGCGCCTCGGGTACGCCGAGATCGACGAAGATCACGTGGCGGCCCGACAGCAGCTCGGTGTCCGGGCCGAACATCGGGTGCAGTGACGTGACCTTCACGCCGTGCGAACGCAGCGCCATCAGTCCGCCGCGCAGCGGCGACTTCAGCGAGCCGAGATCGAACACCACGCCGCGCGGGCGGCGCATCGCCAGCTCGCGCAACACCGGGTCGGTCGCGCCGAGCGGCGTTGCGACGACGATGAAGTCGTGCGTGAGCTCGCTCTGGCGCCAGTCGATGCGCGGCACCGCGGCGAGCGGCGTGCCGGCGAGCGTCGCCGGCGACGAATCGGCGATCTCGACGGCGTAGCCCTGCGACTGCAGGAATTCGGCGAACCAGCGCCCCATCTTGCCGGCGCCGCCGATCACCAGCGCGCGCTGGCCGGTGCCGGCGCCGTGCGCGGCGACGCTCGCGCGCTCCTGGGTCGTCAGCGAGGAGCGGATCAGCAGCCGCATGAAGGTCTCGGCGAGGTCGGCGGAGATGCCGAGCGTGTCCGCCTGCTCGCGCGCGCCCATGATCACTTCGCGTTCACGTTCGTAGTCGCGCGTCGCATGCCCGGTCGCGCGTTTGACGCGCGCGATCTCGCGGCTGGTTCGCTGGCGATCGGCCACCAGCTCGAGCAGCTGCGCGTCGAGGTCGTTCAGATGGAGGCGGAGTTCGTCGAGGGTCATGCACGGGGCCTGCAACAGCGGATTGCCGGTTCCCCTTGTACCGGTCGCGTCGGCCCGGCGGCAAGCGTGAGTCTCCGCAACCCACGCCTGCCGCACGGATTCGCCGGTCGGCGACAGCCGCTACTTCAACGGGATATAGAGCTGGATCCCGAGCGAGGGCTGGCCGCCGTACACCTGCACCGGCGCCGGGTAGTAGACCGCGGGGGCCGGGTACCAGGCCGGCGCGGCATACACGCGCGGCGGCGGCGCGTAGTAACGGACCGGCCGGGCCGGCACGTAGACCACGCGAGGCGGCGCGTGCACGACCCGGGGCGGGGCGCGGTACACGCGGGCCGGCGGGGCCTGGCGGTAGTGCTGGGCGCCGCGGTCATCGTGGCGCGAGCGGTTGTGGTCGCCCGCCACGGCCGTGGCGCCGACGGCGGTCAGGCAGATAGCTATGAGTGCCGAGCGAAGCATGGTGGTCTCCTCCGGGACGCCCACCGCGGGTATCCCATCACGGCGCCAGATTGCGCGTGCGCCAATGAACCACCGCTGAACCGTGCGGTACCATGGCAGCTTATGTGGCATGCCGAATTCCTGCCCGATCCGCTGCCGTCCGAGCCGCTCGAAACCGCCGCCCGGTGGCTCGCCGAGGCCACGCAGCGTGCGACCCAGCCGAACCCCAATGCGATGGTGCTCGCCACCACCGACGCTGCCGGCCAGCCGTCCGCGCGCGTCGTGCTGTGCAAGGACATCGAGCCCGTGCCGGGCTACCTGCGCTTCTACACGAACTACGACTCGCGCAAGGGCCGCGAGCTCACCGCCAACCCGCGCGCCGCGATCGTGATGCACTGGGATCACCTGCATCGCCAGCTGCGCGTCGAGGGCCTGGTCCTGAGGGCGCCGGCAGCCGAGAGCGACGCCTATTTCGCGACGCGCCCGTGGCAGCGCCGCGTCGGGGCCTGGGCGAGCGAGCAGAGCCAGCCGGTCGCCTCGCATGCCGCGCTGCTCGAGCGCGTCGCCGCGACCGCCGCGCGCTTTCACGTGCCGGTGCCGGGTCCCGAGGAAGATCCGGAACCGCCCGGGATCGCGATCCCGCGCCCGCCGCACTGGGGCGGCTATCACCTGTGGGCGAGCGCGGTGGAACTGTGGGTCGAAGGCGGATCGCGCATCCACGATCGCGCACGCTGGGTCCGCACGCTCGACGCCGGCGGCGGGACGCCCGTGACCGGCCCGTGGCACGTCTCCCGGCTGCAGCCCTGACCTGCGCGTGTGGCGCATCCTGCGAATCGCGCTGCTGCTGCTCGTGCTGGTGGCGGTGGCGAGCCAGGCCTGGCTCGACCGCGCGACCACGCGCGACTGGACCGCGCCGCTGTGGGTCGGGATCTTCCCGGTCAACGCCGATGATTCCGCGGCGAGCCAGCGCTATCTCGACACCTTGCAGGTCGGCGCGTTCCGCGCGGTCGAGCAGTTCTTCGCCGACGAGGGCCGCGACTACGCGCTCGGGCTCGACACGCCGGTGCACGTGGAACTCTATCCGCGCGTCGCACGCCTCCCGCCGGTGCTCGCACCGCAGGCCGGCCGGTTCGAGACAGCGCTGTGGAGCCTGCGCATGCGCTGGTACGCGTGGCGCGCCGGCTCGAGCCCCGGCCGCGCGCCGCCGAACGTGCGCCTGTTCGTGCTCTACCACGCGCCGCAGGAGCAGTCCGCGCTGCCGCATTCGCTCGGGCTCAGCAAGGGGCTGACCGGGGTCGTGCACGTCTACGCAGCGCGCGCGCAGGAAGGACCGAACGACGTCGTGATCGCGCACGAGCTGCTGCACACGCTCGGTGCGACGGACAAGTACGATCCGGTGACGCTGCTGCCGCGCTACCCCGAAGGCTATGCCGAACCCGGCCGTGTACCCCGCCATCCGCAGCCGCTCGCCGAGATCATGGCGGGCCGGCGCGCGCTCTCGGCGCGCGAAGCCGCCATGCCGGACTCGCTCGCCGAAGTCGTGATCGGCCCGCTGACCGCGCGCGAAATCGCCTGGAGCGTCGAGTGAGCGCGGCGATCCTCGCCGCGCGCGGCCTCGGGATCCATGCCGGCGGGCGCGAACTCGTGCGCGGGCTCGATCTCGAGCTGCGCGCCGGCGAATGCGTCGCGCTGCTCGGCCGCAACGGCGCCGGCAAGACCCTCACGCTGCATGCGCTCGCGGGCCTGCAGCCGGCCGCGACCGGCAGCGTGCTGCTCGACGGCCAGCCGCTCGACGGCCTGCCGCGCCGTGCGATCGCGCGGCGCATCGGCGTGCTGCTGCAGGATCTCGAATCGGGACATTCGGAAACGGCGCTCGACACCGTGCTCGTCGGCCGCCACCCGCATCTGGCGCCGTGGCAGTGGGAACGCGACGCAGACCGGCGCCTCGCGCGCTCGATGCTGACGCGTGTCGGGCTCGGCGAACTCGCCGCGCGCGCCACGGCCACGCTGTCGGGCGGCGAGCAGCGACGCATCACGATGGCGACGCTGCTGACGCAGCAGCCGGCGCTCTACCTGCTCGACGAGCCGACCAACCACCTCGACCCGCATCACCAGCTCGCGGTGCTCGACCTGTTCCGCGAACAGGCGCACGGCGGTCGCGTGGTGCTCGCGACACTGCACGATCCGACGCTCGCCGCGCGTTACGCCGACCGGGTCGTGCTGCTGTACGGCGACGGGCGCTGGCTCGCCGGCGACGCGCGTGAGGTGCTGACGCCGGCGAATCTCTCCGAGCTCTATCTCGTGCGCATCGCCGAGACCTCGGTCGCGGGCCGGCGCGTGTTCGTCACGGCCTAGCGGTCAGGGCGCGAACAGCGGCGCGAGCAGCGCGTGCAGCGGCGCGTTCGCCGCGAGCACCGAGGTGGTCGCGAGCCCGACGTCGCGGCCGTCGAGGTCGGTGAACACGCCGCCCGCCTCGCGCACGATCACCGTGAGCGCCGCGATGTCGAGGATGTTCACGTCCGACTCGATCACCGCATCGAGCGCGCCGCGCGCGAGCAGGTGGTAGTGCACGAAATCGCCGTAGCCGCGGATGCGGCTGACGCGCGTCGCGAGCTCGCCATAGCGCGCCCAGCGCGGCGCCGAGCGCGCCAGCGACTTCAGGTTGCCGGTCGAGACGATCGCGTCCCCGATCGCGGCCACCGTGCTGACACGGATGCGCTCGCCGTCGAGGAAGGCGCCCGCGCCGCGCGCGGCCCAGGCAAGCTCGCCATAAGCCGGTGCGCTCGACACGCCGAGCACCAGCTCGCCGCCGCGCAGCAGCGCGATCTGCGTCGAGAAGAACGGGCAGTCGCGCACGAACGACTTCGTGCCGTCGATCGGATCGACGAGCCAGACGCTCTCGGCCTGCATGCCGCTCTGCCCCGTTTCCTCGCCGTAGAAGCCGTAGCCCGGGAAGCGTTTCGCCAGCACCTCGCGGATCGCCTCCTCGGCCCGCACGTCGGCCTCGGTGACCGGCGAGCGGTCGGCCTTCACGGTGATCTCGAGGTTGCGCCGGTACAGCGCGTCGATCACGCCGGCGGCGGCGCGGGCCGCCGTGAGGGCGGCGTCGAGTTCATGGTCGAGGGACATAGACCGCCCAGTGTATGTGATAAAGTTCGCCCGCTGCCAAGGTGTACGGGAAGCCGGTGAAGCGCGACGCGCCATTCCGGCACTGCCCCCGCAACGGTAAGCAGGCATCGATCGCATCAGTCCCCATCGGGGGACGCCACTGCGCAAGGGCGCGGGAAGGCGATGCGATGAGGCGCCGGGCCCAGGCCCGCCCTCTCCTGCAAGTCCGGAGACCGGCCTGACAGCGGTTCTGTCGTTCCATAACCAACCATGCGGGCGTGCATGGGGAAAGGACTGCTCGAGTGTTTACCGTTACCGGTGCGGCGCGTGTCGCCGCCGTCGTGTCCGTCGCGTTTGCGACATCCTTCTTCACTGCCGTCGCCGAACCGCTCGACGAAACCGTCGTCACCGCGACGCGCACGCCGGTCCCGGCCGACGAGCTGATCGTGCCGCTGTTCGTGATCGACCGCGACGAGATCGAGCGCTCGCTCGCGCCCGATGCCGGCGAACTGCTGCGCACGCATGCGGGCATCGAACTCGCGCGCAGCGGCGGTCCCGGCCAGCCCACCTCGCTGTTCCTGCGCGGCACCGAGAGCAATCACACGGTCGTGCTGCTCGACGGGGTGCGGATCAACCCCGGCACGATCGGCAGCGCCGCGTTGCAGAACGTGGCGCCCGAGAGCCTGCAGCGCATCGAGGTCGTCAAGGGCCCGCGCTCGACGCTCTACGGCTCCGACGCGATCGGCGGCGTCGTGAACCTGCGCACCCGCGCGGCGGCGCAACGCGGCTTCACCGGCTACCTCTCCGGCGGACGCTACGACAGCTTCGCCGGCGGCCTCGGCGGCGGCTGGCGCGCCGGCGAGTCAGGCGGCATCGGCTTCGGCGTCGACTACCGCGAGAGCGAGGGCTTCCCGACCCAGGTCGGTGAAACGGCCGACCGGGGCTTCGAGAACCTGACGCTCAATCTTGCCGCCGACTACTCGCCGGCACCCACGCTCGACCTGCGCGCGCGTGCCTGGCGCGCCGCCGGCAACGTCGAGTACACCGCGCCGGTGTTCGATCCGGTCACGTTCGAGCAGAGCCTCGCGCCGGTCGACCAGGACTTCGAGAACGCGAGCTACGCGCTCGAATCGCTGTGGCGGGCGCGCACGAACGTCGATCTGCGCGCGACGCTGACGCGCGTCGAAGACGAGATCGTGCAGAACCAGAACAACGACGGCCTGCCGGCTGCTCCCCATGACTACGTGCGCACGAAGCGCAACGGACTCGAGTTGCAGGCCAACGTGCGGCTGCGCGAGTGGCACGAGCTGACGCTCGGCACGCTGCTGACGCGCGAGAACACGCAATCGCTGTCGTTCGGCACGCGCTTCGACATCGACACCGACGTCAACCAGTTCTTCGTACAGGACCGGCTGACCGCCGGACGCCACAGCTTCGTCGCGGCGCTCGGCCTCGTCGATCACGAGACCTTCGGCGACGAGCTCACCTGGAACGCCGAATACGGCATCACGCTGCCGACACACACTCGCCTGACGTTCGCGGCCGGCCGCGCCTTCCGCGCGCCCGACAGCACCGACCGCTTCGGCTTCGGCGGCAATCCGGACCTCGAGCCCGAGGTCTCGAGGCAGATCGAGGTGGGCCTGCAACAGCCGATCGGCACGCGGCACAGCGTCTACGTGAACGCGTTCCGCAACGACATCGACGACCTGATCGTGTACGTTTTCGACCCGGTGACGTTCGATGGCGCGAACGAGAACGTCGACCGCGCGCGCATCGAGGGCGTGGAGTTCGGCTACGCGTTCCGCGGCACGACGTGGAGCGTGCGCGCCGAGGCGACGCTGCAGGACCCGCGCGACCGCGGCACCGACACGCGCCTGCTGCGCCGGGCGCGCGAGAACTACGTGCTCGCGGTCGAGCGCCTCGCCGGCCGGGTCGCGCTGGGCGCCGACGTGACCTACGCCGGGCATCGCCGCGACGTCGCGTTCCCGACCGACGTGACGCTCGGGGCCTATACGCTCGTGAACGCGAGCGCCCGTTTCCAGGTCACCGACCAGTGGTCGGTGCAGGCCCGGCTCGACAACGCCTTCGACGAGGACTACACGCTCGTCCACGGCTACAACACGGCCGGGCGCAGCCTGACGCTGGCGACCCGCTACGCGTTCAAGTAGCGTTGGGGGCATGGGAAACCGTTTATCGAAAATCTATACCCGCACCGGAGACGACGGCACCACCGGCCTCGGTGACGGCACCCGCGTGCCGAAGGACGATGCCCGGGTCGAGGCCTACGGCACCGTGGACGAGACGAACAGCGCGATCGGCGTGGTGCTCGCGCACGAGGTCGTGCCCGACGATCTGCGGCGCTGCCTCACGGAAGTGCAGCACGACCTGTTCGACCTCGGCGGCGAACTGTGCATCCCCGGTTCGCGGGTCATCACCGACGAGCACACCGGGCGGCTCGAGCGCGACCTTGACCGCTTCAATGCCGACCTGCCGCGGCTGAAGGAATTCATCCTGCCGGGCGGCGGCCCGGCGGCGGCGGCCTGCCACGTCGCGCGCACCGTGTGCCGCCGCGCCGAGCGACAGGTGTGGACGCTGGTCGACGGCCAGCACGTCGCGCCCGAAGTGCCGCGCTATCTCAACCGCCTGTCCGACCTGCTGTTCGTGATCGCGCGCGTACTCGCGCGGCTCGAGAGCGGCAGCGAGGTGCTCTGGCGCCACGACCGCGGGCGCTGAGCCCTCAGCGCCCGCGCAGGAAAGCGTCGATCACGCCGACATACTCCTGCGCACGCGCCGGATCGAGCAGCGGGTGCGCGCCCGGGAAGACGTGCTCGCGCACGCCGCGTACCTGCGCGAGCACCGTCGCATGCGTCGGGCGCAGCGGTTCGGTTTCGGCGGTCAACGCGAGCACCGGCAGCGCGAGCCGCGGCAGCCGCGCAATCATGTCGTAGCTGCCGAGCGCGCGCTTCGGCACGAGGCCGGTCTCGAGATAGTCGCAGAGGTAGGCATGGAGGGTGGGCAGCGTCGCCTCGGTGACTTCGAAGCGATCGTCCCACAGCCTGAGCGAGCGCTCGATCATGTCCCACGCGTAGGTCTTGTGGCTGCCGTGCGCGGTGATCGCCGGTGACAGGCCCGCGAACGGGGCAAAAGCCTGCGCGCGCTGCTCCGCGGTCCACGCGGGCGAGCCATCGAGCACCAGCCGGGTGAGGCCCTCGGGTTCGGTGATCGCGAGCTCGGTCGCGATCGCCGCCGACAGATGCCCGCCGACGACCGCCGCGGGCCAGGCATCGAGCGCGCGCAGCGCCTCGCCGAGGTTGCTCGCGTAGTCCGCGATCGACCAGCCGGCATCGCGCTTGTCCGAGCGGCCATAGCCGTAGACATCGATCGCGAGCACGCGATGGCCGCAAGCGGCGAATTGCGGCATCAGGTGCTCGTACATGCGCCCGGATGCCGGCACCCAGTGCAGCAGCACGAGCACGTCTCCGGCCCCGCAGGCGCGGTAATGCACCTGTCCGGCGGCCGTATCGCAGTACGCGCGGCGCACGCGCGCGCCGCCTTCCGCAGCGTCCGCCTCGCTCATCCGAGCAGCGTGCGCAGCCGCGCCCAGTCGAAGGCCGAGCCCGGATCGGTCTTGCGCCCGGGCGCGACGTCGCTGTGGCCGACGAGGCGTTCGCGCGACAGCGACGGATGAGTCGCGAGCAGCGCGCGCACCAGCGCCGCGAGCGCGGTGTATTGCGCGGCCTCGTAGGGCCGCTCGTCGGTGCCTTCGAGCTCGATGCCGATCGAGAAATCGTTGCAGGCCGTGCGGCCGCAGTATTCGGAAACGCCGGCATGCCATGCGCGGCGCGTGAACGGCACGTACTGCGTGAGGCCGCCGTCACGCCGGATCACCACGTGCGAGGACACACGCAGACCCTCGAGCGACTCGAAATACGGATGCCGGCCGGCAGGCAGGCCGCCGGTGAACAAGGCGTCGATCCAGGGCCCGCCGAACTCGCCGGGCGGCAGGCTGATGCCGTGCACGATGATCAGGTCAGCGACGACACCCGCGGGGCGCGCATCGAAATGCGGCGACAGCACCTGCCGCACACCTTTGATCAGGCCCGTGGCGGCGTCGATGTCGAGCGGCATGGAGCGATCATGCCACAATCCCGCCATGCGACAGGTGCGTGTCTACTCCGCCGAACCGCTCGCGCCGCAGCGCGAACACGCACTGTCGCACGCCGCGACGGAACACGTATCGCGCGTCCTGCGCCTGCGCCCCGGCGACCCGCTCGTGCTGTT
>JAHCAN010000007.1 GCA_019634915.1 Steroidobacteraceae bacterium
GCCCATGCGATAGAACAGCAGCACGTCCGGGTGCTGCGCCTTGATGCGAAGATATTGTTGCATCATCGGGGTATGTCCCGCGGTCTCGGGCGATGCGGCGCTCATTCGGGGAACACGATCGTGCGGTGGCCGTTGACGATGATGCGGTGATCGATGTGCGCGCGCACCGCGCGGGCGAGCACGCGGCGCTCGATGTCGCGGCCCCTGCGCGCGAGGTCGTCGGGGCCGTCGCGATGGGTGACCCGCTCGACGTCCTGCTCGATGATCGGCCCTTCGTCGAGATCGGCGGTCACGTAGTGCGCGGTCGCACCGATCACCTTGACGCCGCGCGCGTGCGCCTGGTGGTAGGGCTTGGCGCCCTTGAAGCCCGGCAGGAAGCTGTGGTGGATGTTGATGCAGCGGCCGGCGAGCTCGCGCGTCAGATCGTCGGAGAGGATCTGCATGTAGCGCGCGAGCACGACGAGATCGGCGCGCGTGTCGCGGATCAGCGCGCGCAGCTGCGCTTCCTGCTGCGGCTTCGTTTCGCGCGTGACCGGGAGATGATGGAACGGCACGGCGCCGAAATTCACGTGCGCAAAGGTTTCTCGCGGGTGGTTCGCGACGATGCCGACCACGTCCATCGCGAGCTCGCCGGCATGCCAGCGGTAGAGGAGGTCGGCGAGGCAGTGGTCGTGGGCCGACGCGAGCAGCAGTACGCGGGCGCGGCGCGCGCGGTCCTCGATCGACCAGTCCATCGCGAACTCGCGCGCGATCGGCGCGAAGCGCTCGCGCATCGTCCCGACGCCGGTCGGGGCCCCGAGCGGGCTGAACACGATGCGCGAGAAGAACAGTTCCGACTGCGTGTCGTCGAACTGCTGCGCGTCGAGGATGTCGCAGCCGCCCTGCAGCAGGAAGTTCGATACGGCGGCGACGATGCCGGTCCGGTTGGGGCAGGTCAACCGCAGGACGAAACTCGTGTCGGGCATCCGCGAACTTTACCATCTGCAAATCGGTTAGCCTTGCGGCGTGATGGTCACGGATGCCGTGTTGCTCGAACTGGCGCAGTCGGTCGGTGCGCAGCTGCTCGCCGCGCACCGGCGCCTCGTCACCGCCGAGTCCTGCACGGCGGGCTGGATCGCGAAAGCGATTACCGACGTCGCCGGCAGTTCCGCGTGGTTCGACGGCGGCTACGTCAGCTATTCGAACGACGCGAAGATGCGCGACCTCGGCGTGCCGGCGGCGGCGCTCGCCGCGCACGGAGCGGTCAGCGAGGCCGTCGTGCGCGCGATGGCTGAGGGTGCGCTGCGGCGCGCCGGCGTGGAGGTGGCGGTCGCGACCAGCGGCATCGCGGGGCCGGACGGCGGCACGGCCGACAAGCCGGTCGGCACGGTGTGGTTCGCGCGAGCGGTCTGCCGTGGCGACGCCGTCGACACCGTGGCGAGCCTGCGGCATTTTCCGGGAGACCGGGAAGCGGTACGCCGCGCCTCGGTGCACCATGCGCTGCAGCTGATCGCGGAGCTTGCCGGCCGCGGGACTGCGTGAGTTCTCGGCGCCTGTTCTTCGCGCTCTGGCCCGACGATGGCGAGCGCGACGCCCTGCTCGCCGCTTCCGGGCCGCTGCGCGCGGCGCTCGGCGGGCGTGCCGTGCCGCGCGCCAATCTCCACCTGACGCTCCGTTTCCTGGGCGAGGTGACGGCCGGCGAGGAGCGCGCGCAGCGCGCGTGGGCCGGCGCTGTCAGGAGCGAGCCGATCGTCGTGTGTTTCGACCGGCTCGAGTGGTGGGAGCGCCCGCGCGTGCTCGTCGCGGCGCCGTCGGTGCAGTTGCCGGTGCAGGAGATTTGCCCGGACATCAAATCCTTCCGCGCACATGTGACGCTGGCACGCGAAGTCCCGCCGCCGCCGGAGCCGTCGAAGGAGTGGTCGATGAGCCCGGTGACGTGGCGTTGCGATCGTTTCGTGCTCGTCGAAAGTTGTCGTAGCGTTCCATACAGTATCGTCGGCGAGTGGCCCCTGTATAAGCGATGAACACCGCGGATTTGCGCAGCCACCGCGCACGTTTATATGGAATAATCCGCGCATGGAAGACAACCGCAAGAAAGCGCTCGCTGCTGCGCTCGGCCAGATCGAAAAGCAGTTCGGCAAGGGTTCCGTCATGCGCCTCGGCGATGCCTCGGCGGCCTACGACGTCGAATCCGTGCCCACCGGTTCGCTCGGCCTCGACATCGCGCTCGGCATCGGCGGTCTGCCGCGCGGCCGGGTGGTCGAGATCTACGGCCCGGAGTCCTCGGGCAAGACCACGCTCACGCTGCAGGTCATCGCCGAGGTGCAGAAGCTCGGCGGCACGGCGGCATTCGTCGACGCCGAGCATGCGCTCGACCCGTCCTATGCCGAAAAGCTGGGTGTCAACGTCAACGACCTGCTGGTCTCCCAGCCCGACACCGGCGAGCAGGCGCTCGAAATCACCGACATGCTCGTGCGTTCCGGCGCGGTCGACATCGTGGTGGTCGATTCGGTCGCCGCGCTGACCCCGCGCGCCGAGATCGAGGGCGAAATGGGCGAGCTGCAGGTCGGCCTGCATGCGCGCCTGATGTCGCAGGCGCTGCGCAAGCTCACCGGCAACATCAAGCGCTCGAACACGATCGTCGTGTTCATCAACCAGATCCGCATGAAGATCGGCGTCATGTTCGGCAGCCCGGAAACCACGACCGGCGGCAATGCGCTGAAGTTCTACGCCTCCGTGCGCCTCGACATCCGCCGCATCGGCGCGCTGAAGAGCGGCGAGGAGGTCGTCGGCAACATGACCCGCGTGAAGGTGGTCAAGAACAAGGTCGCGCCGCCGTTCCGCGAGGCCGAGTTCGAGATCATGTACGGCGCGGGCATTTCGCGGCAGGGCGAGCTCATCGACCTCGGCAGCACCCACGGCATCGTCGACAAGTCCGGCGCCTGGTACAGCTACAAGGGCGAGCGCATCGGCCAGGGCAAGGACAATGCCCGCAACTTCCTGCTGCAGCATCCCGAGATCGCCGCCGACATCGAGGCGCAGATCCGCGCGAAGCTGCTGGCGCCGAAGCTGCCCCGCGGCGGCAATGGTGAGCAGGCGGCCGATTCGGCCTAACCCCCTCCCCCTACCCCCTCCCCCTCGGAGTGGGGAAGGGGGGCGTTGCGAGTGCTGCGGCGATTCGTGCCAGGACCGCGTCGGTTCGGAACAGAACGTCGTGATTCCAGAATCTGATCACTCGAAAGCCTTGCGATTCGAGCTGAGCCGTACGCTCGGCGTCCCGCTGCCGGTACGATGCGCCGTCGTGCTGACCTCCGTCGACTTCGATGATCAGTCGATGCTCCAGGCAGATGAAGTCGACGACATAACGCCCTATGGGGTGTTGGCGGCGGAAGCGGGCATTTGCGAGCCCGCGGCACCGAAGGTGTCGCCAGAGTCTTCGCTCGGCCCGGGTCGCGTTCCGGCGCAGCGCGCGAGCAAAATCCAGGCGGGGTTCTCGCATGCGTCGATGGCTCCGGCTGCTTCGGCATACTGTTGCCGCGGCGTTCGCCGTGTCGCTTCGCATTTCTCACCGGAATGAGCGATTTCGATCCAGGCTTGGCCGCCGGGGCCCGCGCTGCCGCCGTCGCGCTGCTCGCCCGGCGCGACTACGCGTCCGGCGAGCTGCGCAGCAAGCTGATCGACAAGGGCCACGATGCGGCGACCGTCGATGCGCTGCTCGCCGATTTCGCGGCCAGGCGCCTGATCGACGACGTCCGCTACGCGGAGCGCTTCGTCGCCTACAAGGCCGGGCGCGGCCACGGCCCGGTGCGGATCCGCCAGGATCTCAAGGCCCTCGGCCTGCAAACCGAGCTGATCACCGCCGCGCTCGAGTCGGGGCCCGATTTCCCGCGGCTCGCGGCCGAGGCGCGGGTCCGCAAGTTCGGCCCGCGGCCGCCCAGGGACTGGCACGACAAGGCCCGCCAAGCGCGCTTTTTGCAATACCGGGGCTTTTCCGCCGATCATATCCGGTCAGCCCTCGGGAACGACCCCGGGGACACATTCGACCCGGATCCATGAATTCGAAAAAACCGCCCTACATGAGCGCGGCGGATGTCCGACGCGCCTTCCTCGAGTTTTTCCGCGAACGCGGCCACACGATCGTGCCGTCCTCGTCGCTGGTGCCCGGCAACGACCCGACGCTGCTGTTCACCAACGCCGGCATGGTGCAGTTCAAGGACGTGTTCCTCGGCAAGGAGCGGCGCGATTACGTGCGCGCGGCCTCGAGCCAGCGCTGCGTGCGCGCCGGCGGCAAGCACAACGACCTCGAGAACGTCGGCTACACCGCGCGCCACCACACGTTCTTCGAGATGCTCGGCAACTTTTCGTTCGGCGACTACTTCAAGCGCGACGCGATCCGCTTCGCGTGGGAGTTCGTCACCGGCGTGCTGCAGCTCGACCCCGCGCGCCTGTGGGTCACCGTCTACCAGGACGACGACGAAGCCGCCGGCATCTGGCTCAACGACATCGGCGTGCCGGCGAGCCGCTTCGCGCGCATGGGCGAGAAGTCGAATTTCTGGGCGATGGGCGACACGGGCCCCTGCGGTCCGTGCAGCGAGATCTTCTACGACCACGGCCCCGAGGTCGCGGGCGGGCCGCCGGGCTCGCCCGACGAGGACGGCGATCGCTATACCGAGATCTGGAATCTCGTGTTCATGCAGTACGACCGTGCCCCCGATGGCACGATGACGCCGTTGCCGAAACCGTCGGTCGACACCGGCGCCGGGCTCGAGCGGCTGTCCGCCGTGATGCAGGGCGTGCACAACAACTACGATATCGATCTGTTCCGCAATCTCGTCGCCGCGGCGGCGCAGCTCGCCGGCACGCAGGACCTCGCGCAGGGCTCGCTGCGCGTGATCGCCGATCACATCCGCGCCTGCGCGTTCCTGGTCGTCGACGGGGTGACGCCGTCGAACGAGGGCCGCGGCTATGTCCTGCGCCGCATCGTGCGGCGCGCCGTGCGTCACGGTTACAAGCTCGGCATCAAGGACGTGTTCTTCTGGAAGCTCGTCGCGCCGCTCGGGCGCGAGATGGGCGCCGCCTATCCCGAGCTGACGAAGGCGCGCACGCAGGTCGAGCGCGTGCTGCGGCTCGAGGAGGAGCAGTTCGCGCGCACGCTCGAGACCGGCATGAGGCTGCTCGACGAGGCGATCGCGAAGCTCGGCGCCTCGCGCACGATCGACGGCGAGACCGTGTTCCGCCTCTACGACACCTACGGCTTCCCGGCCGACCTCACGGCCGACGTCGCGCGCGAGCGTGGTCTCGCGATCGACGAAAGCGGTTTCGAGCGCGCGATGGATGCGCAGCGCGAGCGGGCGCGCGCAGCGAGCAAGTTCGGCGTCGATCTGCGCAGCGGTGCGCAGCTCGACACGAAGTCGGAATTCCTCGGCTACGACGGGATGGCCGACCGGGGCCGGGTCGTCGCGCTGCTGAAGGACGGTGCGGAGGTCGACTCGCTCGCGGCCGGCGAGCAGGGCGAGGTCGTGCTTGACCGCACGCCGTTCTACGCGGAGTCGGGCGGCCAGGTGGGTGACACCGGCTGGCTCGGCGCGGCGGGCGGCGGGGACGGCACGGCCCGCTTCGTCGTCACCGATACGCAGAAGCGGGGAGGCGCGATCTCGCACCTCGGCACGCTCGAGGCGGGCCGCCTCGAGGTCGGCACAGTGCTCGAGGCCACGGTCGACGCCGCGCGGCGCCAGGCGATCCGCCTGAACCACTCGGCGACCCACCTGCTGCACGCGGCGCTGCGCAAGGTCCTCGGTACCCACGTGCAGCAGAAGGGCTCGCTGGTCGCGCCCGACCGGCTGCGCTTCGATTTCGCGCACTTCCAGCCGGTGACCCCGGCGCAGCTGCGCGAGATCGAGCAGCTCGTGAATGCCGAGGTTCGCCGCAACGCGCCCGCGGAAACGCGCGTGATGGATTACGAGGATGCCGTCGCGTCGGGCGCGATGGCGCTGTTCGGCGAGAAATACGACAGCCGCGTGCGCGTGTTGCAGCTCGGGGATTTCTCCACCGAGCTGTGCGGTGGCACGCACGTCGCGCGCGCCGGCGACATCGGTCTGTTCAAGATCCTCGGCGAGAGTGGCGTGGCAGCCGGCGTGCGCCGCATCGAGGCGATCACCGGCGCTGCCGCACTCGACCATGTCGAGGCGAACGACGAGCTGCTGCGCGAAGTGGCCGGGCTCGTGCGCGGCACCCGCGACGATCTCGGCGAGAAGCTGCGCGCCGCCCTCGAGCGCACGCGCGAACTCGAGAAGGAAGTGCGCGCGCTCAAGGACAAGCTCGCGTCGGGGCAGGGCACCGACCTCGCGGCCGGCGCGGTCGACGTCGGCGGCGTGAAAGTCGTCGCGACGCAGATCGACGGCGCCGATGCCGGCGCACTGCGCAACGCGGTCGACCAGCTGAAGGACCGGCTGAAATCCGCGGTGATCGTCCTGGCCTCGGTCGAGGGCGGCAAGATCGCGCTGGTCGCCGGCGTCACCGGCGATCAGACGAAGCGGATCAAGGCGGGCGAGCTGGTCGGCGCGGTGGCCGCGAAGGTCGGCGGCAGGGGCGGCGGGCGACCCGATTTCGCGCAGGCGGGCGGCTCTGACCCGGCCGCGCTGCCTGCCGCGCTCGGCGGCGTCGCCGACTTCGTCCGCGCGAAGCTCGGCGCGTAGCGGCCGGCCGGGCCGTCCGTGCGGAGCCTTCATTGGCGCTGATCGTCCAGAAGTATGGCGGCACCTCGGTCGGCTCGATCGAGCTGATCCACAAGGTCGCCGCGCGCGTCGCCCGTGTGCGCGAGCGCGGCGATCGTGTGGTCGTCGCCGTCTCGGCGATGGGCGATGCGACCGACCGGCTGGTCGATCTCGCGCGCTCGCTGTGCCCGGCGCCGGATCCGCGCGAGCTCGACGCGCTGCTCGCGACCGGCGAGCAGGTCTCGATCGCGCTGCTCGCGATGGCGCTCACCGCGCGCGGCGTGCCGGCGCGCTCGTTCACCGGCGCGCAGGTGCGCATCCGCACGACGAGTGCCCATGGCCGCGCGCGCATCGAGGCCGTCGAGACCGCCATGCTGACCGCCGCCCTCGACGCCGGCATCGTGCCGGTCGTCGCGGGCTTCCAGGGCGTCGACGCCGAGGGTGCGATCACGACGATCGGCCGCGGCGGCTCCGACACGACCGCGGTCGCGCTCGCCGTCGCGCTGCGCGCCGACGAGTGCCAGATCCTGACCGACGTGGACGGCGTCTACACCACCGACCCGCGCATGGTGCGCGGCGCGCGGCGCCTCGAGCGCCTGTCGTTCGAGGAGATGCTCGAGCTGGCGGGCCAGGGCTCGCGCGTGCTGCATCTTCGCGCGGTGGAATTCGCCGCCAAATACGGACTCGCGCTGCGCGTGCTCGCGAGCCACGGGGACGGCCCCGGAACATTGATCGATCGCGAGGACCCCACCGTGGAAGCTCCGGTAGTCTCAGGTATTGCGTTCAACCGTGACGAGGCGCAGATCGTGATCAGCGGCGTGCCGAATGCGCCGGACACCGCGCACCGGCTGCTGTGGCCGGTGTCCGATGCCGGCATCGAGATCGACATGATCGTGCTCGCGCCGAACGAGGACGGCACGGCGGATTTCGCCTTCACCGTGCATCGTGGAGATTACGTACAGGCGCTGGAACTCGCGCGCCGCGGCGCCGCGTACTGCCCGGCCGCGCGGGTCGACGGCACCGACCGGGTCGCAAAGATGTCGATCGTCGGCGTCGGCATGCGCTCGCACGCCGGCGTCGCCGCACGGCTTTTCGCCACGCTTGCCAGTGCAGGCATCACAGTCCGGCTCGTTTCGACGTCGGAAATCCGCATATCCGTGCTGCTCGCCGAAGCCGAGCTCGAGCGCGCCGTGCACGAAACCCACGACGCGTTTTCACTGTCCGGACAATCAGGGTTTATCTGATTTGCGCGCCCGCCTGCAGCCGCTACATTGACCGCAACTGATTGGCCCGATTCCAAGGAGGATTCGCGAAATGCTGATACTGACGAGGCGCGTGGGCGAGGCCGTGATGATCGGCGACGAAGTCACGGTGACGGTGCTTGGCGTGAAGGGCAATCAGGTGCGCATCGGAGTGAACGCCCCGAAGACCGTGTCGGTACATCGTGAAGAGATCTACGAGCGGATCCAGCGCGAAGAGAAGGGCGGCGGCGACGCGTCTGCGGCCGGGGCCGAACCGGGCTACGCCGTCGGCTGATTCCCGCCGGGCAGCCCGTCTGCCCTTTTGCCTGTCCGCACCCCGGCCAGTATGATGCGCCCCTTCCACGCGCCCGGAGAGATGGCCGAGTGGTCGAAGGCGCACCCCTGCTAAGGGTGTAGGGACCAAAAGTTCCTCGAGGGTTCGAATCCCTCTCTCTCCGCCAGTTACCTGTTTCACGTCGGCTCAGATCGTCTTGAGAAACGCTGAAAACACCGGAAATCCCAGTGTTTTTTGTGATTTCGGTGTTTCTTAAGCTCTCGGTATGTCTCAACGCGGTGACGGTACAAATGACGGTATCTGTCACCCGCAAACCGGGAGATACCGTCAATGCTGACAGACAGCCAGATTCGCCGCGCGAAACCTACTGCTCGGCCTCGAAAAATTTGCGACGGCCGGGCCCTCTACCTGCATGTTATGCCCAATGGAGGCCGGTATTGGCGCTTTGACTACCGGTTTCACGGCAAGCGAAAAACGATGTCCTTGGGCGTTTACCCCGAGGTCTCGCTCGTCAAGGCCAGAGCGCGGCTGCAGGAAGCCCGGGCGCGGCTCGTCGCCGGCATCGACCCGGTCGCGGAACAGAGGGCGGTCAACCGACCCTTCGAGGCCGTGGGGCGCGAATGGTACGAGCGCTGGAAGACTGGTCGGAACGAGCGCCACACGATCTATGTCCTGCGCCGGCTGGAGGCCGATGTCTTCTCGGTCATCGGCGGGCGGCCAATCTGCGAACTGGCCGTGCCCGAATTCCGTGACGTGGTGCTCAAGATCGAGCAGCGCGGTGCCCAAGACATTGCCCGCAGGGTGCTGCAGACCTGCAGCCAGATCATGCGCTACGCCGCGGTCAGCGGTCTGGTCCCTCGGAACCCCATATCGGACATCAAGCCCACCGACATCCTGAGGCCCTGCAGGAAGCGGAACTATCCCCGCGTCGACGCCAAGGATTTGCCGGCCCTGCTGCGCGCCATCGACGGGTACGTCGGCAATGAGCATACCCGGCTCGCTCTGCAACTCATGGCGCTCACCTTCGTCCGGACCTCGGAGTTGATCGGTGCCCGCTGGCCAGAATTCGATCGGAAGAGAAACCGTTGGGATATTCCCGCCGAGCGGATGAAGATGAGGACGCCTCACATCGTTGCGCTCAGCACTCAGGCCAGGGCAGTCGTCGACCGCCTGCGGAACATCTCCTTCGATCGGGAGCTGGTTTTTCCTGGCGACGTGAATCCCGGTAAGCCGATGAGCAACAACACCCTGCTCTTTGCGCTCTATCGTCTCGGCTATCGCAGTCGCATGACCGGGCACGGCTTCCGGGGAGTGGCTTCCACCATCCTGCACGAGCAGGGCTGGCCGCACGAACACATTGAACTGCAGCTGGCGCATCAGGAGCGCAATGCGGTGAGCGCCGCCTACAACCACGCGCTGTATCTGGAACCGAGAGCGAAGATGATGCAGGCGTGGGCCGATCATCTGGAGGTGCTGCGAGGACAAGCTCCCGAGGGGGTCGACAATTTGGTGGCGTGAGCCTGCAGGGCGCTACACCACGTACTTGCGTGGACGTCCACGGGACCGGCGTTGCGAGGGTGCTCCGCCGGTCTCCGGGGCGACGTAACGCTCAGGATCGGTGATCCAATCTTGCAGTGCCCTGCGGGACCACCCGCAGGCACGGCCACCCAGATGAACGGGAGCCGGGAACCGACGGGCCGAAATGCGTCGATACAGAGTGGGTCGGCTGAGCCCCGTGATCCGCAGTACATCCCGCATGCGAAAAAACGCCGGCACAGGAACGTCGGTGCCCGTGCTGGATGGGCCGATTGGGAACGGTGTCGACATGGGTTGATTCACGGGGTGGGCCTTCTCATCGTGCACAACGAAGTCTCTGTGCGCGACGGTGTCGATTGCACGAGGCGCTGTGTTCGAGCGGCAGGCGGGCCTGGCTCGGCCGTCGTTGCTGACACGAGCGCGGTGCGGACGAGCTATCTGAATCGATCGTCATGTGTTGCGTGAGCCAGTCGAGCACGTCGGCGTGATGCCAGCCAATGGGCTTGCCGCAGTGAGTACGCTGTTTGGGGAACTGCCCCAGCATCGCCATGCCGATCAATAGCCATCGCGGTCGACGGGTAAGACGGGCAATCTCGCGACCACTGAGAATCGCATGTATGTTTGGGAGGGGCTCGTTGACCCATCTGGGCAAATGAACTTCTCGCGCGGTGGTTGATGCATTGGCGGCCGCGCAAGTGGCCTCGATTGAAGGTCGTGGGATCATGTTCGAGCCTCATCGATGCGATTCAATGGGCACAGAGAATGAGCGCGTGCCGAACTCATTACAGCATTCGGATTCAGGGCAGAGTTGGGTCAAACGCAGCGCGAATGCTCCACGCATTCACATCGCGAGCGAGATTTTTAGGTGAAGTACCTGAGAAACTCAGAGACTCAGGGTCTGTGACTTGCGGCGAGATACGCCTTGAGCTGCTCGTAGTCTGCGTTGCGCTTCGCAGCGGAGCGCTGACCAAGATTGGAGAGCTTGCGGCGAACACCGGGCAAATCGGCGGCGTGCGGCAAACCAATGAGGGTGAAGCCCTGTGCTTCGCGCTCAACGGATTCCAGGAACGCGCGCGATGGTGCGTCCAGCAATTCGGATACCACACCGCTTCGGCGAGGAATCGGTGCAGTGCCCCGGAGTTGATCTCAGGCGTTCCGGCATCCCTGGCAACCGGGATCAGGGATTCAAAGATGACTTGACCCGATCCCTGCCCATCCACCAATGAATCCAGTACGCGCAGGTGCATTAGCGGTGCCAGTCGGATACGCGCGTTCCAGATGAATCCGCACGCGCGAGGGGAAGCCATGTGCGTTGCCGTGAACGGCATCCACCGCTCTGACATCTCGTCGGTCCGCAATTCGCCCGACTGATGGATCGCCACGGTCTCTGGATGCGCGCGGCCTTCCCCAAGCGCCAGATGAAGATATCGAGACACGGGAGGAGGTAAGGGCGCATCGTCGAAACTGGCCCCCGCAGTGACACCGGGTTCCTGGCTCCTCAGCAGGCGAGCCTCAAGCTCTCGTAACGCGCGCCTTTGACTCTGGTAGCTCCACCCCGCGGCAATGGCCAGTACGGCGAGCAGGATCCCAATGACTGCGAGGGCCTTCATGATGGGGAGTTGCACGAACTCCGCCGTGCACGTGCCCAGAAGGCGGAGACATGTTGCATCGTGCCCCGGATGCACAGGCGCGCCGCGACGTTCGTGCCATCGAGCGACAGGTAGGGTTCGTCGAGCAGTTCGACATGAACATCGGGCAGCGCCTGGAACATGACATCGCGATGGAAGTGTAGGACGGCGTCATGGCCACGCAATGTGTAAGGCGCGGCGGGATCCTCCCACGTAACGTCCTCGCAGCACAGTGCTGCCAGCGCATCCGGATCGTGGGTATTCACGCTCGCGTGCAGGCGATGCAGGAACTGACGCGCCAAGGGTGCGTCGATGGTTGTCATCTCGCCATGGCTCCCTGGGCCAGTTTGGCGATCTCGGCGATCACTTCATCGCCGTGTCCGACCAGGAGGTGCCCGCCATTTTCAAAGCCGATGAAGCGGGCATGCTGGATGCGGCTGGCAGCGTACTGGGCATTCGCATAGGTGCCGAAGCCATCGTCGCGCACACTGATCGCGAGGGTCGGTACACGAATCGCTTCCAATGCATAGGGCTTCAGGCTCTTGCCAAGTCGTGTGTCGTCGCGCAAGCCAGCGGCGCGCAGGGAAACCGGCAGCACATGCTGTGCCAACTCGTTCACATGCGCACGCTCCCGGGCTCCGGCGTCGTGCACCCGTTCAGGCGGAGTGGCGAGCAGGTGGCGTATCAGCTGGTCTGGCGCCAGCTTCAGCGCACTCCAGTACAGGAAATCCGACCCGACCAGCCGCAGCAGCCATTCGTCCTTCTCGTCGGACACTGACAGTGCCGAGGCCATTACGCTCTCGGGCTTGTGCACCAACGGCACCACGAGCACGAGTGCCCCGACTCGATCCGGATGACGGATCGCGGCCTGCATCGCTGAGGGCCCTCCAGCAGAGAGGCCGAGTACTGCCGCCTTTTCGATTCCGAGCGCATCGAGCAGGCAGACATGGGCGTCGGCCTGGGCCTCGGGTGAGGCATCGACGGGGCGCGGCGTGCGCAGGTAGCCAAAGCGCGAGACGGCGATCACGCGGATGCCGCGCTGGGCGAGCGGGCGCGCAAAGTCCATGCCCTGGTCGTGGCCCCCGCCGGAGCCATGGATCACCAGCAACGGGATCCCCGCACCCGATTCCTGGTACTCGATCGGCCCACAGCGGGTGTGCGCGAGGACGCTGCCTTGTGCCGCGTGTGCGGTGGCACGTGCGAGATCGCTCCGGTATCGCGCGTGGATAAGGATCATGGCCAGTCCGAGACCAGCCATGATTGCGAGCAGGGTGTAGTGCCGGCGTTTCATGACGGGGCTGTTCGAATGCGGGCGTGGCGTAGCCGTCCTCCCATGCGCAGGAAGAGGGGCAGGCACAGCAGCACCAAGACGATGGCCAGCACCGCTGCAAGATCGGGTGCAAAGGCTGCGAGCAGGGTTGGGGTCATCCCGGTTGCGTATGCCCCGCCGATGAGGCCCGCGGCCCCGATGGTCAGCATGAGTGGCGCCCACCTGCGGCGGGGCCTTGAAGCCCACCACGCCAGCGCGAGGGACAGGGTTGTGGCGAGCGCGCTTCCCCCATTGAATGCCATGTATCCGCTGCGCAGACTCGGGCCTGCGGGCGGCGGCTGGCCGTGGAGCAGGTTCACGATACCGATGGGCAGGCGGCTCATCACTGTATTCACATAGCCGAGTGGCAATTCGCTGTTGGCATTGATCAGCACCACGACGGCCTGCCGTGGGTCTGGCAGCAGCACCATCCACGCCGCGAAGGAGGCGAGATTGCCCAGATGCCAGCGTGCATCAGAGGCGGCACCGAATGGGCCGACGAACCAGCCCTCGCCGTAGCGGAATCGGAAATCGGTTGATAGAAGGGCGGTCGTCGCGGTGGGTGATCCGGGTGCGAGCAGTTGTCTCACGCCCTGCGCCGAGAGCAGGCGGCCGCCGGGCATCTCGCCGTCAGCCAGCAGCATCTGCAGGTAGCGCGCCAGGTCGTTGGCGCTGGCCACCAGGCTTCCAGTCGGCGCGAAGCCCGGCGGCAGTCCTGTGGCATGCGCCACGGGAATCCCGAACCAGGCGCGGTGCAGCTGTGTCATGCCGTCGCGTCGCGCGGCGTCGTGATCGGTGTGGCTGTGTGTCATCGCGAGCGGCTTCAGGATGCGCTCCCGGA
The DNA here is from genome assembly GCA_019634915.1 of Steroidobacteraceae bacterium. Taxonomy (GTDB): domain Bacteria; phylum Pseudomonadota; class Gammaproteobacteria; order Steroidobacterales; family Steroidobacteraceae; genus CADEFQ01. Next base: position 13,543 of record JAHCAN010000007.1, read on the forward strand.
TCAGCAAATCCCACGGCTGGTCCGTCACGGTCTGCAGGATCTCGCCAAGCAGCACGTAGTTCAGATTGCTGTATTCGAATTGACCGCCGACGGGGCGGTTGAGCCTTACAGTGCCAAGGCCACGCGCAAGGTCGCTGATGCCGGCCTCGCTGTGTTGCAGGAGCGGAGCCATGCCGTCAGCGCGCGACAAGCCGCTGGTCTGGTTCAGCAGGTGGCGCAACGTGATCCTTGACGAAGCTTCCGCATCGGCAACGCGAAACCACGGCAGGTAGCGCTGGACGGGCGCGTCGGCATCGAGGCGCCCCGCCTCGATCTCCTGGCGGATGAGTAGCGCCGTGAAGGATTTCGTGAGGGAGCCGATCGGAAACGGCGTGTCGCCGGTGATGGCCCGACCCTTGCCGTCATGGCCGAAGCCGCGCACATGGGGTGCGTGGTCTTCGCGCAGCACCGCGATGGCGACGCCGGGCAACCCCGAGTCGATGACCTCCCTGGCCACGAATGCGTCGATCCTTTCGATCGTCCCGGCATCGGGGGTCGGGACCGGCGACTGTCCGGATGCCGGAAGCGCAAGGAATGCAGCCAGCCACGCGATCGAGGGGCCGTGCACGCATCGTGATGCATGGCCCTCAGACAAGCACGCTCTCCACCGGCCTGCGTCGCGAGCGGGGCATTTCCGGACCACGCCCGATGCGCACGATGAAGTCGGGTCGTCGATGCCCGATGCCGAGGAAGGCGGCAAACTGGGCGCGCAGATCGGGCACCTCCACGGGCTGGTTGATGAAGGCCGTGCGCAGGTCCAGCGCTGTGGCTTGCAGGGCGAGGCGTTCGTAACAGCGACCGGCCTCGATCCAGTGCGGTATGTCGTCGGACTCCGAATGCACTACTGCCACGGCAGCGGAACTGTGGATGTGCGCGACATCCTTCCTGTTCTGGCGCTCTGCCGAGAACCTGAGGCGCATGAAGAGCGCTCCCAGCCACCGTGGCACATCCGGACTGCCCATCACCGGACCGTAGAGGCCATCGCCGCTACGGGCCGCCTCGCGGGCGTTGAAGCGGATCCAGGCTTTCAGCTCCTCGGTCCACGCAGGATCCGCAAACTGCGCGCTGTTGCCGGCGGCGACGAATTCGGCGACCTGCGCGATCATTTGGCGATCCGTCAGCAGCCTGACCGACACCCCATCGCCCTGGCCCGCTTCTTCGAGAAGTCGCAGCTCTTCCGTGGCGAGTGCGCTCCCGTCATATTGTGCGCGGCTGCACTGGCGCTTCGGGATGGCCTTGAACAAGTCCGTGGGCGAAGGCGCCATCTTTTCGAAATCCATCCGCACGCCGGCCTCGGCGGCAGAGCAGGATACGTAGCCCCTCAGTCCAGCCGCCCGCGCAGCGATGAGCAGGTTCTCGGCAGCACACCCGAGGCTTGCGTACAGATGATGATCATCCGGATCGACCGCCGGACAGCGGCGCGACCGGTCGGGGAGGATCGAGATGGCGCCGGGCTCGAGCCGGAATTTCCAGGGCTGGGTGTTGTGGCTGGATGCGGCCAGGATGGCATGCTGCACCAGATCGACATGGTGGCGCGGAGCCATGACTGGCTCGACGCAAGACGGAGGCTCACGCGTAGAAGCGGCGGACATCCTGTGCTCCACAAGACCCTGGACGGTCTATTCTGCAGCGTGTCGGCGTGGATGTACCTGATTGAGATCAAATCTAACGCTACGCGCTACGCGGTATGGTGGGGGCGAGGCGAGGGAAGCCCAGCTCGCCGTCCGCAAGCCGGCATCGGCCAACTGATTTGATGCCCAGCGCCCGAGAGAGATCTGAGTAGACGTTTATTGGCTGGCTTGTGCAGTAACGGTAGCCGTGACGGTATCGAAATTCGCAGGCTGGATCTATCTGGCGTAAATTCAATGAGTTGACTTGCTGGCGCGAGGGCCAGCAGCGAGTCCGGCAAGCATTACCCCGGAAATCGCCGATTCATCGGGCAACAAGTCGGAATCGCGCGGCATCGATCGGGCGCGCGTTCGGCCGCGTCAACGATGGTTGCACGTGGCAAGAAGTAGCGCCGTCGACGGGCCGCAGTTCGCCGACCGGTGTGCCTTTGCATGGCCGCTGACGATCCGCTGCAATGCCCGACCATGACGGAGCCACTTCTTGCCACCTGCAGCGACTCGAACTCTCGATCGATGCGGTGGAAGAGGGCGGCGACATGAATCAGCGAACTCCATAAAAGTGCTCGGTGAACGGCTTGCGGAAACTCTGATGGCATGCCAGGCAACCCTGTTGAACCTTTGCGAAGGCGGTGATGACTGCCTGGCCGTCACCGCGAGTTGCGGCCTCGCCCATGGCTACGGCGGCATCGTGAACTTCACCATCGAAGCCCCGGAATCTCCCCGCGTCAGTTCCGAGCCACCCTAGGATGCGCATTTTTTCCGACGGTGGCGGTTCGGGGTGGCGGGCGATGTCTGGTGCAAGGCGTGCTACCAGGGTCCAGTCTTCCGTGGAAATGCCTCCCGCGACTGCCTGTATGTCGCGCCCGAGCTGGGCCATGATGTTCCGCAAGGCCATTGGTGCACTAGGCTCCGCCGCCTGGGCGCAGAAAGTTGCCACGGAGGCGAGCAGAACCACAGTCAGCGCGGCGGTGTGCGCCGGGCGGGGTTTGGGGTGGATCATTGTCTTCTCCTCGCCCCGACAACGGGGCCATTCAGAATTCCCAACTCAATGCGACTGATCCGAATGCGTGGCCGCCACGCTGTTCGTCGAACTCCCGGGTACGCCACACGCGCATCACCGCGAGCCTCATGCCATGACCGGCCACGAGCCATTGGCCGCCGATTCCAGCTGCTGCTTGTCCCACCCACGGACGACGGTTGACGTGGTGGCTGTCGCGAAACAGGTTGCCGTCGAGCGAGAAATCCCAGGCAATGGCCTTGGCTTCGAGGTGGGCGAAGGCGTGAACGCCGGGCCGTGGTGCGCCGGCGGAGCGCGGCTGCGTGCTACGGAGTCCCGTCGCTGCCGATGGGGGTCGATTCTCGCCGCCAGGACGGATCGGATAGCTGCCGAAGTCATTCGGAACGTTCCAGCCCATGCGCAGTTCGAGGCCTGTGCTGGCAGCCGTTTCGATATTGCCAAGGCGTATGGCATAGCTGCCGATCACATCGCCACTCCATCCTGGCTGGACAGCACCGATGGCGTAAGGCTTGAATTTGTGCTCCAGAGCCATCTGAAATGCCGGTTCGTTGTGCAACTGATGATCCCAGCCGCGAAAGCGCTCAATGCCACGCAGCGTGTGCACCAGATCCTGGGATTGTCTGGCCAGTGACCAGGGGCCGATGACGCCCAGGGTCAGCTCCCGGCTGTCGAGCATCTCGTAGCCAGCGTCTTGCGGATGCACGCGGCGGTTCCACGCCAGACCGAGGTACAGCAATCCGGCATAGGGTCGATCGTCACGGATGAGATCGCTGCGCGTGTCGTCCTCCGGCGTGTACATCGCTTGACCGAAGCGCACGGCCAGGTTCTGCGATGCTGATTCAGCACCAGCACGGCTCCAGAAGCCGGGGTCAACCCAACCGAGAAAACGGGTGTAGAGGCCGAGTGGTCGGGGCAGACAGTCTGGGCGCAGCTTGCCTTCCATGTCGTGAGAGACCAAAGCAAGCGCCACACCATTGGTGTAATTGCGGTCGGTAGCGGCCAGCAAGTCGTTCTCGAAACGCACGGTACCTCCGCGCCAGCGCGGGGATTGTTCGACTGCGCAGGGACCGTGGCTGACAGGCTGGACAGTTTCGGCAGAATGGCCTGCGACAGCGACGAGCAGCGAGGTCGTCAACAGCAAGCGGCCAGGACACAGTGCCGTGGTCCATCGGGGCGTGCATCTGGCCGGGCGCCCGTGACTTCGCATCATTGCGACGCGTTCTCCGGCATGCGGCCGGCATGGAAGCGCTCCAGCGCGGCAACGATTTCCACGGCGTCGTCGACAATGGTGAACAGGCCAGCATCTGCTCGCGAGATGTAGCCTTCGCTGACCAGATAATGGAAGTCGACGACGCGGCGCCAGAACGCGCGCCCGACCAGCACAACGGGAATCGGCGCCATCTTGCCGGTCTGGATCAGGGTCAGGACCTCGAACAGCTCATCCAATGTGCCAAAGCCGCCGGGAAAGGTGACCAACCCGCGCGCATGCATCAGGAAGTGCATCTTGCGCAGCGCGAAATAGTGGAAGCGAAAAGCCAACTCCGGACTGACGTACGGATTGGGCATCTGTTCGTGCGGCAGCGTGATGTTGAGGCCGATCGAGCGCCCGCCGGCCTCGAAGGAGCCGCGATTGGCAGCCTCCATGATGCCCGGGCCGCCGCCGGTGACGACAACGAAATCGCGTCGCCCCTCCTTCTGGAAGCGCGCAGAAATCAGATGCGCGAAGCGGCGCGCCTCCTCGTAATGGCGCGCCTGTTCGACACGGCGGTGCGCAAGCGCCAGATCCTGTTCGAGCGCGGGTCTCGCTGAAGCAGACGTGGCTTCCTGCGCCAGCGTCGCAAGCCGGTGACGTGCGGTGGCTGCATCCACGACCCGCGCGCTGCCGAAAACCACCACGGTCGAATACACGCCCTGCTCGCGCAGACTGCGCTCGGGCTTCAGCAGTTCGAGTTGCAGGCGCAGCGGCCGCAAGTCGTCCTGGTTGAGCAACTCGGTGTCTTCGTATGCCAATCGGTAGGTGGGCGATTCGAGAATGGCCCTCAAGCGTTCAGCAGGGATTGGCGAAGGTTTCATCGCGGGCTCACCATCGCGCTGGACCATTCTTCCGTCTGGCCGTACTCGGGTACCGTCACGTGCCAGTGGAGTTTCTGGCGCAGCGTTTCGGCGAATGCGAGCGCCGCCGAGGACTCGCCGTGCACCACGAAGGTGCGCGCCGGGGGTTTGCGGAAGGCACCCGCCCAGTCCAGCAGGGCGGCCTGATCGGCATGCGCCGAGAGACCGTCGATCGAATGAATGCTGGCGCGCACAGGGATGTCCTCGTCGAAGAGGCGCACGCGCTTTGCGCCATCGACGAGGCGTCGGCCGAGCGTTCCCTGTGCCTGGAAGCCGGGTAACAGTACACAACACTCCTTTCGTGGCAGGTTGTGGCGCAGGTGGTGCCGGATGCGTCCCGCGTCGCACATGCCGCTGGCGGAGATGATGATGGCCCCGGAGCGGATCTGGTTCAGTGCCCGGGAATCATCGACGCTGGCAGTGAAACGCAGATAGGGAATGTCCTTGCCTTGTGCCTGCCAACCCGCGAGACGCCTGGCTTCTTCGTCGAACAGCTCCAGATGCTCGCGCGTGATGCGTGTGGCCTCTGTCGCCATCGGTGAATCGACGAATATCCTCGGATGCCGCAGTCGCCCTTCGCCGGCAAGCCGATGCAGCAGATAAATCACCTGCTGGGTGCGACCGACTGCGAACGCCGGCATGATGACGTTGCCGCCACGCTCGTAGAGGGTTTTCTCCACGATCGCGATCATCTCGCCCTCGGTCGTGGCGAGGTCCTGGTGCCGACGATCGCCGTACGTGGACTCCACGACCAGTATGTCGGCCTCCTCGATCAACGCCGGATCGCGAAGGATCGGACGTCCGGGCTGGCCCAGATCTCCACTGAATACGAGCTTGGTGGCGCGGCCGTGCCCGGTAACCCACACCTCGATGATGGCCGAGCCGAGGATGTGCCCGGCATCGCGAAAGCGGCAGCGCACTTTGGCATGAGGCGAAAACTCCTGATCGTAGGCCACGCTGTTAGTCTGCTTCAGGCACTCCCGCGCATCCTGTAGCGTGTAAAGCGGTTCAATCGGGCGCTTTCCCCGGGACCGCCTGACGGCGCGCCTGGTTTCGCTTTCCTGGATGTGGGCGCTGTCGGGCAGCATCACCCCGAGCAGATCGACTGTGGCCGTTGTGGCATGAATGGAACCTTTGAAGCCTGCGCGAGTGAGTTTCGGCAGAAGGCCGCTATGGTCGATGTGGGCGTGCGTGAGCAGAACAAAGTCGATGGACGCCGGATCGAACGGAAATGGCTTGCGATTGCGCGCCGGGGCCTCGCGTCCGCCCTGTACCATACCGCAGTCCACGAGAAAGCGAACGCCCGTGGTCTCCACCAGAAAGCAGGAGCCGGTCACTTCGCGGGCGGCGCCGAGAAAGCCCAGTTTCACGGTTGCTTCACTCGGCTGATTTCCGCACCGGGCAGGTGTTCAAGCCGAGCAGCCGGTAACCCGGACAGCGGCCGGCGAGTCCCGTGAACAAGGGCATCACGCCGATCAGTCCCAGCCACCGCCATGGCGATTCGAGCCAGAGCGGCAGGCTGAGCAATATCAGGCCGATTACGATGCGGATCACGCGGTCGAAGTTTCCAACGTTGATTTTCATGTTTGTGCTCCCTGGTTGCTCGCCTTGCGGTCACGCCACGGCAACATTCGCAGCAGCGTGTCGTCGCGCATGAGGTAGTGATGGGCCAGCGCCGCCACCGTGTGCAGTCCGATGAGGTAGTAGCCGAGCGTGCCGATGAACTCGTGGATTTCCTCCAGATTCTCTGCCAGCGGCTTGTCGGTGCCAATCAATGCGGGCAGTTGCAGACCGAAGAATGGAATCGGCTTGCCCTTGGCACTCAGCGTGAGCCAGCCGAGCAAAGGCATAACCACGAGGAATGCATACAGCGCGAGATGCATGGCCAGCGCGAAGCTGTGCTGCCAGGCTGGGGGCTGCGGCGTGATCGGAGGAGCACGGAAGGCGAAGCGCAGCGCGAGGCGAATGAACACGAGCCCGAACACGGCAAGGCCCAGCATGTTGTGCCAGGTCTTCATCAGTTCGCGCGGATCGCTGCCCTTCGGATAGATCTCCCGCAATTCGATCAGCAGATAAACGGCGATCAGCAACAGCAAAGTCAGCCAATGAATGCCGATCAGGGCAGGGTTGTAGGCGCTTCTCGGACTGCCAGCGGTGTTCATTCCGGTTCTCCCTCAGTTGAATCCATCGCCAATCGTGACTCGGCCGGGCGCGTGGAATGGGCGGCGGCCTCTGCATCCCAACCGCCGCCGAGCGCCTTGTACAGCGCCACCATCTGCACGGCGGCAGCGGTGCGCGCGCGCACCGCCGAGATCTCGGCTTCGTGCAGCAGCCGTTCGGCGGCGAGCCATTCGACCCGCGCGATGTCGCCGGCCGCAAAGCGCGCACTGGCGTGGCTGAAACTGCGTTGCGAGGCGCCCAGCGCTGCGAGGCGGCGGGCGAGGGTGTCGAGGCTGGCGCGATAGTCGCCGAGCGTACGCTCGGCGTCCCCGAGTGCGACCAGCACGGTCTGTTCATAAGCAAGCGCTGCCTGCCGCTCGGCGGCCTCGCGGGCACGGATTTCGGCGCGCACGCGGCCGCCGTCGAACAGCCGCCAGGAAATAAGGGGCAGGATGGACGCCCGGGTGCTGGATGATTCGAACCAATCGCCTGCATCGAGGGCCTGGAATCCGCCACCCAAACCGATCGACAGTTTCGGGAAGAGTTCGGCCGTGGCGACACCGATGTCCGCCGTGCTCGCGGCCAGGCGCCGCTCGGCGGCCAGCACATCGGGCCGGCGGCGCAGTACATCGGCCCGCTCACCCACGGGCAGTGCCAGCAGGGCGAGCAATGAAGGCGCGGCATCGAGCAGCGCCAGTTCGCGCTCGGGAGGCGTACCCAGCAACACGCCGAGCCCGAGTATCGCGGCACGCCGGCGGGCCTCGATGTCAGGCAGTACAGCCTCGGCGGCAGCGCGCTGCGCATCTGCCACATCGACGTCGGCGATCGATGCATCACCCAGCGCGGCGCGCCGGCGCACCAGATCGAGCGTTTGCTGCAGCGCCGCTACAGTCGCCTGCTGCGCACGCAACTCGTGTCCGGCGCCGACCGCGCTGAACCAGGTACGCGCGATTTCGGCGATGACTCGCATGCGCACGCCCCGCGCTTCGAGTTCAGTCGCTTGCAACCTCGCACTGGCGCCCTCCAGCGCACGGCGATTGGCGCCGAACAGGTCGAGCTCCCAGGCTGCGTCGAAGCCGGTGTCGTAAATGGTCTGCGTGGCGTCGAGACCGGGAATGACGCCAATAGGCAGTGGACCGTTCTCGCTCTGCCGGCGCCGGTTGACGCTCGCGCCCGCCGCCAGGACGGGCGCTTGGTGGCCGGCGACGCGATCGCGCAGTGCGCGTGCCTCATCGATGCGCGCCTCGGCTAGGCGAAGGTCGAGGTTTTCGGCGAGTGCGGTGTCGATCAGGCGTTCGAGCACGGGATCGCCGAGCGCCGACCACCAGCGCGCGAGACCCGGCGGCGCAGCTGTCGTTGTGACCGGCTCAGTCCAGCCTGTGCCGGTGTCGATCGGAGGCGGTGATCGATACTCGGGGCCGACCGCGCAGGCCGCCAGCAAGGTGCTGAGCAACGCGATCGCGACGGGACGTCGCTGCGCAGGCGATCGTTCGCGCACAGTAGTCATTGCAAACGCCCTCGGACGAACAGGGTGGCCATGGTGAGCGATACGAGCGCGATGAGCGCCAGCGGCCAGAGGCTGGCGAGGATATCGCCGGGCGACATCGCCTTGAGGAAGCTGCCTTCCACGATGATCAGGAAATGCGTGAGTGGAATCGCCTGGGCCAGCCACTGCAGGAGCGTCGGCATGTTTTCTACCGGAGTGGCAAAGCCCGACATCAGGACGGCCGGCACGCCGATCGAGAACGCGCCGAGAATGGCTTGCTGCTGCGTCGCACTGATGGCGGAAATCATGAGGCCGATACCCACCACCGACAGAATGAACAACATGAGGCTCGCGAGGAGCAGCCAGAAGGAGCCGCTGAAGGGAATCCGGAAGAGCCCCACGGCCGCCCCCATCATCAGGAGTCCGAGCCCGGTACCGATGGCCAGCGCCGGCAAAGACTTGGAGATGATGATCTCCGGTGTCGAGGTCGGCGAAACCAGCAACTGGTCAAAGGTGCCCAGCTCGCGTTCACGGGCGATCGACAGCGAAGTGATCAGCAGGGCGCTGAAAAGCGCCAGGATGCCGGAGAGGCCGGGCACGATGAACCAGCGGTAAGTCAGGTTGGGATTGAACCAGTTGCGCACCACCACCGGCGCCGCAGGCACGGTATCGCTGCTGACCTCGGCGCCAACGTCGGCCGCAATGGTGGACAGATAGCCGACCGTAATCTGGCCCGAGTTGCTGCGCCGGCCATCGACGAGCACCTGTACCTCGCCACTTCTGCCGGCAGCGATCGCGCGTGAGAAGTCCGCGGGGATGTCGAGCGCGGCGATCACCTTGCCCCGGTCGATCAGGTCCCGCAGTTCCCGGCTGCTGGTTACGTGATGAACCTCTCTGATGAACGCCGCGCTGTCGAGGCGCGTCACCAGTTCGTGCGACGAACGACCCGTATCCTGATCGTGCACCGCGATGTCGACATTGCGCACTTCGAGGGTGGCCGCGAAGGCAAACACCAGCAGCTGCAGCAAGGGGGGTACGAACACCACCATCCTGCTGCGCGGATCGCGCAGGATGCTGAGCACTTCCTTGACAAACTGGGCGCGCAGCCGGGACATGGCTCACGCCTCCAGGTTCTTGCGCGTGGCGCGCTTGGCCAGAAGGAATAGCAGCGCGCCTATCACGCCCATCGCCAGCAGGTTCGGCACGAATGCCGCCCAGACGTCGCCAGCCAGAAAGACCGTCTTCAGGGAGGAGACGAAATAGCGTGCCGGGATGAGCCAGGTGATGGCCCGGATCGGTGCCGGCATCGCATCGATCTCGTACAGGAAGCCCGACAGCATGAATGCCGGCAGAAAGCCGGAGAACAAAGCGATCTGCGCGGCGAGGAACTGGTTGCGAGTCACGGAGGAAATCAGGAGTCCTTGTCCCAGCGCAGGGACCATGAACACCGCCGAGAGCAGGAGAAGCGCGGCCAGAGAGCCGCGCAGCGGGACATCGAACACGAAGACTGCCAGCGCTGCCGCGCCCAGGGTGGACAGCATGCCGAGCGCGAAATAGGGCAGCAGTTTGCCGATCAGGATCTCCACGACCGATGCGGGCGTGGACAAGACTGCCTCCATGGTGCCGCGCTCCCACTCGCGCGCTACCACGAGCGCGGTCAGCATCGTGCCGATGATGGTCATGACGATGGCGATGGCGCCCGGTACGAGCGAGCGACGGCTTTCGAGCTCGGCGTTGAACCAGTAGCGCGGATTCAGGGCGACGGCTGTGGAGGGGACATCGGCGCCGAGTCCGGCGCGCCAGGTCTGCACCACGCCTTGCGCGTAATTGGCGACGTAATTGGCGGTATTGGGCTGCGAGCCATCGGTAATGACCTGAACGAGTGGCTGGCCACTGCGCCCGTTGAGACGGCGCTCGAAATCCTGCGGGATCACGACGAAGCCACGCAGCCTGCCCGACACGATCTCTTCGGCCACATCGCGCCGGTCATGGGCAAGCGTCACGTCGAGGTAGCGGGTACCGGTAAAAGCGGCGGCCAGCGTGTGCGCTGAGGCGGAGGGCGATTCCAGTACCACCCCGATACGTACCTTGCTTACATCCAGCGACACTGCATAGGCAAACAGGAACAGCAGTACGGTCGGCAAGACGAAGGCGATCAGCAGCGTGGAGGGATCGCGGATCGCCTGCAGACTCTCTTTCAAAACAAGCGCCCGGAGGCGCGCCGCGTCGAAGCGGCGCATCGCTGCCACGGGGGCGCGGGCGGATGGATTCGTGCGGGCTGCGCTGTTCATGCGGCCCGCTCGCCGTGGTTGGAGTCGGTGAGGTCCGCGGACTCGACCAGATGAATGAAGGCATCTTCCATGGTCGGGTCGGCGAGGGGGGGGGCGGCAGCACCGCGCTTGAGTGCGTCGGGCGTGTCGAGCGCAATCAACCGGGCCCGGTAAAGCATCGCCACGCGGTCGCAGTACTCGGCCTCATCCATGAAATGCGTCGTGACCAATACCGTGACGCCCTTGCGGGCAAGTCCATTGATATGGGTCCAGAACTCGCGGCGTGTGATCGGGTCGACGCCCGAGGTCGGCTCGTCCAGGAACAGCACGGGTGGGCGATGCATCACCGCGCAGGCGAGAGCCAGGCGTTGCTTGAAGCCGAGCGGCAGCGAGTTGGGCGCAGCGGACAACCAGGGCGCAAGCCTGAAGGTGTCGATCATCTCCTCGATGCGCACGCGTCGCGTGGCGCCTTCCAGCCCATACACGCCGGCGGAGAACTCGAGGTTCTGCCGCACCGAGAGCAGGCCGTAGAGAGAGAATTTCTGCGCCATGTAGCCGAGCTGGGCTTTCGCCGCGCCGGTGGCGCGGCGCAGGTCGAGCCCCACCACGTGCGCCTCGCCGTGGCTGGGTTTGAGCAGGCCGCAAAGCATCTTGAAGGTGGTCGATTTGCCCGCACCGTTGGGGCCAAGCAGGCCGAAGATCTCACCCTTGCGCACGTCGAAGCTGACGTTGTCGGTGGCGGTGAAGGTGCCGAATCGTTTGGTCAGGTTACGGCAGGAGACGGCGATGTCAGAGGCAAGCTCCACCGGCGGCAGGCGCTCGGCCAACGGCGAGGTGCCGCCGGGTCCACCGCCCAGGAGGTCGATGAAGGCATCTTCGAAACGCGGAGGCACGGCGGCGAGACGTGCACGGGTCCGATCAGCCAGCGCCTGGATTTCCTCCGCCCTGGCGTCAGCGCGCAACGTCACCCGCACGCCCGCACCCTGTATCACCCCGTCGCCGATGCTCGCGAGGTTCAGCGCTTCGGCCAGTATGGCACGGCGACGCTCACCCACTTCTTCGAGTCGAAAGCTGCGATCCTCGAGGCGAGCGGTCAGTTCCCCGGGTGGTCCGTCGTAGGCAAGCTGGCCGTCGTTGAGCAGGAGCACGCTGTCACAGCGCTCGGCCTCATCGAGGTAGGCGGTGGACCAGACCACGGCCATGCCTTCGTCCGTGAGCGCCTGCACCATGCGCCACAGATCCCTGCGGCTGACCGGGTCGACGCCGACGCTGGGTTCGTCGAGCAAAAGCACGGCGGGGCGCGCCATCAGTGCGCAGGCGAGGCCCAGTTTCTGCTTCATGCCGCCGGAGAGCTTGCCGGCCAGCCGCCCCGTGAAAGGGCCCAGGCGGGTGAAGTCGAGCAACTCGGCAAAGAGGCCCGCGTTCCGTGCGGCGTCCATACCGCGCAACTGCGCATACAGGCGCATGTTCTCCATGACGGACAAGTCCTCGTACAAACCGAAGCGTTGCGGCATGTAACCTGTCGCGACGTGGATGGCGTCGTTGTCATCCACCACGTCGAAGCCCGCTACCGTGACCCGGCCAGAGTCCGGCACCAGCAGCCCGGTCAGGATGCGCAAGAGCGTGGTCTTGCCGGCACCGTCCGGGCCGACGAGGCCGGTCAGGCGGCCGTAGTGGATGTGTGCGGTCAGGCCGCGCAGGGCGTGCACGCTGCCGAAACGCTTGGTCACACTGTCGATGACGACCGCCGCCTTGCTGTCGGCAACGCCCTCGGTCACTGTCGAGACGCCGTTCACGGGCATGTCAGGGTTCCGGGGCGCGCGCGCCGGCGCTCACTCGACTATCGACGTCAATGGTTACCGGCATGCCCTGGCGCAGGGCGACGTCGGCATTGGCAATCACGACACGCAATCGATACACCAGGTCGGTACGAAGGTCTGCGGTTTCCACCGTTTTCGGCGTGAACTCGGCGCGGGGTGAGATGAAGCCGATCTGGCCCTCGTAAACCTTGCCGGAAGAGTCGCCGTGCACACGCACCGGCATGCCGGGCGCGATGTGGCCCAGATCCGGCTCGCCGACGTAGGCCCGCACGTATACCGGAGTGTCGAGACTCAGGCTGTAGACAGTGCTCTGGCTGGCAACCATGCTGCCCGGCTCACGCACTCGCGCGATCACGGTGCCGTTGCTCGGCGACCGCAATTCGGTGTCGGCCAGCGCGGTCGCGGCCTGTGCTCGCGCCGCCTGCGCCGCGGCCAGCCTGGCAACACCTGCGGCGACATCTTCGCGACGATAGCCTTCTCTCGCCTGTGACAACGCGGCTTCAGCCGCCTTGACGCGCGCGAGTGCCTGGTCGCTGGCAGCGCGCGCAGCATCGACGGTCCGCTGGCTGCTGGCGCCTGTAGCCAGCAGTTCTCTCTGCCGGCGGTCGTTGCCCTCCGCATCGACGGCCACGGCCTGTGCCTGATTGAGCGCCGCCCGGGCCTGCGCGATCTCCTGGGGTCGCAGGCCGCGCTTCAATTTGTCGAGTTCTGCTTGCGCGATCGTCACGGCCGCGTCAGCCGCTGCGAGCGCCTCCTGATAGGGCTGTGCGTCGAGTACGGCCATGCGCGCACCGGCGGTGACCTGATCGCCCTCGTCGAAAGCCATCTGCGCCACGCGCCCCGGCTGTCGGAAGGCCAGTTGCACTTCCCGAATGTCGACGTTGCCATAGAGACGCAGCACGCCATCCTCATTGCCGGAGCGCTGTAGCCATAGCCATCCGGCGGCAATTGAGACTATTGCAGCGAAGGTGACCACGATGGCGCGTTTCGCGGTCACAGCACCCGAAATGGTCCTGATCTTCATCGCGCGGCACCGATGCCGCGGCGATAGATGGCGAACACGCCCGGTGCGTCGCGACGCATCTGCCCCACCTTGCCGGCGAGCAGCGACTGCATCACGAGCCCCTGAATCATCCCGATGAACAGAACAGCTGCCGCATGCACGTCCAGAGCGGCGGCGAATTCGCCTTTCGCCTTGCCCGACTCGATCAGCCGACGCAACCGTTCGCCATATTGGCGGACGAGGGTCTGCACCATCTTCTTCGGCAGCGTCTCGTCCGCGCGTTGCAGCTCACCAAACAGCATGCGCGGCACGCCCGGGTGCCTGACGACGAAGTCGATGTGCGCCATGAAGATCGCTTCCAGTGCTGCGACTGGAGACGCAGCGCCTCGACTGGCTTCGTCCACGCGGGCGAGCAGGCGTTCCGTGACCCAGGACATGACCGCTTGAAGGATGGCCTCCTTGGTGGGGAAGTGCCGGAAGATCGCGCCCTGGGTCAATCCCATGCGCTGCGCGATGGCTGCGGTCGTGATGTCGCTGGGATTCTGCTCGGCGGCGAGGCTGATTACCGCGTCGACGGTGGCTGCCCGGCGTTCGTCGGCAGGGAGGTGCTTGCGTTGTTCACTCATTGCGCTTGATTCTAGGAGATAGTAACCGGTTACTATCTTATCACACTGCAACAGGGTTACCAATATCGGCTACTGCAGTTCGGCGATATCGGATTTCCCGCTTGCGGCCTCGAGGTCCACGCCCAGTACCGCAAGCCGCTCCGGCAGCGCACCTGCCATGTCCAGATCCTCTGCCTGGCGCTTGGCCGACTCGCGGTGGTCACGGAACGCAGCCGGCGCAGGTCGAGCGACAGCTCGGCGCGGTCTGAGAGGCCGCGCGTCTCCTGGCGGCTTACGATGAACGCCCCTGCGGATGGAGCGCGCAATCGTCATCAGAAGGGCTACGCTACCGGCCCAACATCGCGTCGTCTGGCGACGCGCCGCGGTACTTGGGGTGTTGACGCTTGCGCTGGCGGCGCTCGCTTCCTCGAAGGCCTTGCACAGCGCCCTGATCGAAGTGCTCGCAGCCAGTGAGGATCTCATTGCCGGCCACGCGATTTACGGGATGCTGCTGTTTGTCTTGCTGGCAGCATTCTCTGCGATGCTGGCGTTCATGTCGGTCGCCGTGATCCTGCCTGTCGCGGTTTTCGCGTGGGGTTCGGTCGCCACGGCTGCGCTGCTCTGGATCGGATGGCTGCTGGGGGGTGCGTGCTCCTATGCGATCGGCCGTTACGTCGGCCGAGGCATGGTCAAGTGGTTGATCGCCGGAAACGCATTTCACCGTCTCGAGAATCACCTGGGGCCGGGCAGCCCTTTCGGTCTGGTGTTGCTGCTGCAGTTTGCGCTCCCTTCCGAGATTCCCGGCTATGTGCTCGGACTCGTGCGCTACAGCTTCCTCAAGTATCTGCTGGCATTGTCGCTGGCGGAACTGCTGTTTGCTGCGGCCATGGTGAGCCTGGGGGCCGGCTTCATCGAGCAACGCACCGGCGCTGTGCTCGGCTTCGGAATCGTGCTCGTGCTTTTCGGCCTGGCAGCCTTCTACCGCTTGCGAAACCGGCTATCGTGATGCGCAGGATGGGCAGATGAAAGCGATGTGCCTGCAACAGCCTGGTGAGATCGAGGGAGCAGCGGTGCTCGACATCGCACGATGACCCGACATGCTGTCCGCGTCTGAAGCCGCTGCGCGCCTCGCGCTCGAGGGATACAACGATCTACCCTCGACCGGGCGGCACTCGCCGCTGGCGATTCTCCTCGAGGTGGTGCGCGAGCCCATGTTCGGGCTGCTGCTGGGCGCAGCCGTGCTCTATGCCATCATCGGCGATCTCGGCGAGGCGCTGCTGCTGTTTGTCTTCGCGACCCTTTCGGTTTCCATCGCCCTTATCCAGAGGAGTCGCAGCGAACGAGTGCTCGAAGCCTTGCGGGATCTGACGAGCCCGCGCGCTCTCGTCGTCCGCGACGACCAACGCCAGAGAATTCCCGGCCGTGAGGTTGTTCGGGGAGATCTGCTGATCGTGACGGAGGGCGACCGCGTGCCGGCCGATGCGGTGCTGGTGGCGGGTGAGGACTTGCGCGTCGACGAATCGCTGCTCACGGGCGAATCCGTGCCCGTGCAGAAGCGGCCAGCGCCTGTGGCAGTCGAACCACGCGGCGATCATCTGTCGCTGCTCTATTCCGGCACGCTGGTTCTGGGCGGTACAGGGCACGCAGTCGTCACTGCGACCGGCATACGCAGCGAGATCGGCAAGATCGGCAGCAGCCTGGGCGCCATCGAGTCCGGGCCGTCGCGATTGCAGCAGCAGACTCGCCAGCTCGTGGTGATCTTCGCGACGGCCGGCATCTTCCTGAGCACCCTGGTCGTGCTGCTCTACGGATTTCTGCGCGGGGACTGGCTGCAAGCCGTGCTCGGCGGCATCGCGCTCGGCATGGCGATGTTGCCGGAAGAGTTTCCGCTTGTTCTGACTGTGTTCATGGTCATGGGGGCGTGGCGCCTGTCGCAGTCGCGTGTGCTGACGCGACGCGCCGCAGCCATCGAGGCGCTCGGAGCTGCCACCGTGCTTTGCACGGACAAGACCGGAACGCTCACGCGCAATACCATGTCGGTCGTGCATCTGCAGTGCGGCGCGGAGCAATGGCGCGCCGGAGACGCAGCCCCGGAGATTGCGGTATCGGGAAAGCTGGGCGAGTTGCTCAGGACCGCCGTGGCAGCGAGCGAGCCCGAAGCGCTCGATCCCATGGAGCGGGCGTTGTTTGAGCTGGCAACGCAAGTGCAAACAGGCCCGGCCACGACGGCGTCGCGCGTGCGTGCCTATCCTCTCCGGCGGGAATTGCTTGCCGTCACCCATGTCTGGGACTTGCCGGGTGAGGCGGACTACCTCGCGACCACCAAGGGCGCGCCAGAGGCCATTGCGCGCCTCTGCAGGATGAATCCCGTGCAACATGCGGAGTTGATCGCATCAGTCGACACGCTGGCGCGGCAGGGCATTCGGGTACTGGCCGTGGCGCGCGGGCGGCATGCGCGCGGAAGCCTTCCGGACAGTCCTCTCGGCCTGTCGTTCGAGTTCGTGGGCTTGCTGGGGCTTGCGGACCCGCTGCGCGAGTCGGTGCCTGAAGCCGTGCGTGATTGCCGCACCGCCGGCATTCGCGTCGTGATGATCACGGGCGATTATCCCGAGACGGCGCGCGCGATCGCCCGGGATGCCGGCATTGCGGATGGCGATGTATTGACCGGCCAGGAGCTCGATCAGCTCGATGATGGTGCTCTCTTCCGGCGGGCGCGCCGCGCTACCGTTTTCGCGCGCATCACGCCCCGGCAGAAGCTGCGCATCGTCGAGGCGTTGAAGGCCAGTGGCGAGATCGTCGCCATGACCGGCGATGGCGTCAACGATGCGCCGGCGCTCAAGGCGGCGCACATCGGTATCGCCATGGGAGGGCGTGGCACGGACGTGGCGCGCGAGGCGTCATCCATCGTGTTGCTCGATGATGATTTCGGGTCCATCGTTGAGGCCATCCGCCTGGGAAGGCGCATCTACGACAATCTGCGCAAGGCGATGGGGTACATCCTCGCGATCCACCTGCCCATCGCGGGGCTCGCGCTGCTGCCCGTCCTGCTCGGCGGGCCGCTCATCCTGACGCCGCTCCTCATCGCCTTTCTCGAGCTGATCATCGACCCGGCCTGCTCGATCGTGCTCGAAGCGCAGCGCGCAGAGCAGAATGTGATGCGCCGCCTTCCGCGCCATCCCGCGAGCCCGCTCTTTTCCAGGGCGCTCGCGAGCTGGAGCATTCTCCAGGGAACGCTTGCCCTGCTGATCGTTACGGCCGTTTATCTGTACACCATCCGCAAGGGCTTGCCGCAAGAGGATGTGCGCAGCGTGGCCTTTGTGGCACTTGCGGGCATGAATCTCGCGCTCGTGTTTGTGAACCGGACCTTCCGCGCTTCGCTGCGTGCGACGCTGGGCGAGCCGAACGCCCCGCTCTGGTGGGGGCTCGCACTGGTGGCAGGTATATTGACCCTGCTGCCTGCCTGGCCTGCGGCACGGGCTTTCCTCGGGCTTGGTGCGCTGCAGTTGTCAGGCCTGATGCCCGGCCTCGCCGCACCAGTTGTGCTTTTCGTGATACTGCAGCTGCTCAAGCGCGCCTGGGCGCCGCGTCTCGCGACGTAAAGGCATGCTGCAACTGAGAATGAGTCCGATTCAACCGCGGATTCTTCATGCGTGCCATTGCATTCAAGAGTGCGGCCCCCACATGTGGCAGCATGCATGAAGTTCAGCCGCGAAGCGCGTCGCGCCATTACAGGAGCACCTGCATGAATCCCCAACGATTCCTGCGCCGCGAGCTGCTGGCCCTGGCCCTGTCGTTGAGCCTGGTCGCCTGGCCCGCCTCGGCCTCTGATGATTGCGAAGTGCCGGTGGAGCAGTGGCAATCGCGTGAAGCTGTGCACAAGATGGCGGCGGCCCAGGGTTGGGAAGTGCAGCGGCTCAAAATCGACGACGGCTGCTATGAAATCCACGGCAAGGATGCGCAGGGCCGTGTCTTCAAGGCCAGGATCGATCCGCAGACCCTGAAGGTGGTGAAGATCAAGTACAAGGATCATCACCGCGACCGCGACCGCGACCGCGACCGGGAACGTGACCCATTCAATTAGTGCGACGGAAGAAGACCCATGTCCAAACCCATGTCCAAACCTCTCTTGGCTACCACCGTGGCTGCCGCATGCGCGTTGGCCCTGCCCGCGCTGGCCCACGGCCGGCAGCTCACGCTGACCACCCAGCTCAAGAACTACGGCGGCGATGGCGCCTATCTGGCCGTGTACCTGACCGATTCCAAGGGCGCCTATGCCCGTACGCTTTGGGTGGCGGGGGGCAAGGCCAAGTTCTACAAACACCTGGCCGACTGGAATCGACTGTCTGTCGGCGATACCAAGCGTCTCGCCGGCGTGACGGGTGCCAGCGTGGGTGCGGGGCGCACGCTCAAGGTGACCGCCGATCTGGCCGACGCGCTGATCGACGCGGGCTACGAAATTCGCATCGACGCAGCGGCAGAAGATATGCGAGACAGTCCCTCGGACATTCGCGTGCCGTTGACAACGCAGAATGCCGGCAAGCCCCAGACTGGCAAGCAGTACGTCCAGACCCTTACGTACCAGCTGAAGTAAGCAACTCGCATGAGCTGGAAAGCCATCCACCGCTGGCTGGGTCTGGCGGCTGGCTGCCTTGCGCTGGTGATGGGCACGACCGGCGTCTTCCTGGCCGTCGATCCGGTGGTACAGGCACGGCACGCCAGTCCGGCTCCGCCCGATCTGTCCGTGGCCACGCTGGCAGAGCGCGTGCAGCGTGCCATGCCGGGCGTGGAGGAAATCCGCCATCTGCCCTCGGGAGCCTTCGTCGCCTATGGCTTTGATGGCGAGCAGGCGCAAGCCTCTTATGTGGATCCGCAAGACGGCCGGGTTCTCGCCAACTACCGCCCCTCGCAGCTGCCGCGCTGGGTGAAGAACCTGCACCGCTCGCTGCTGCTGGACGACGCCGGCCGCTGGGGCGTAGCCGCCATTGCATTGGCCATGGCGCTGATTTCGTTCGCCGGCCTCGTGCTGTTGCTGCGACGCATGGGCGGATGGCGCCACCTGGCCGGTGCGGTGCGTGGATCGCTGGCGCAGCGGCTGCATGTGCTCGTGGGCAGGGTGGTGCTCGTCGTGCTGTTCCTGTCCTCGGTCACGGCACTTTACATGAGCGCGACAACGCTTGGGCTGCTGGAGCTCGACGCCGGGCCTGAACCGGACGTCGTGTCCGTGGCAGGCAGCCAGACCGCGTTGCCCGGCGCGCAGTTTCCGGTGTTGCAGGGTCTCGACGCGCGAGCCTTGCGCAAACTGAATTTCCCGAGTGCCGCAGACCCCGAAGATATCTGGAAAGTGACAACGGATCGGGGCCAAGGCTGGATCGACCGCTACAGCGGCGAGATCCTCGCCTGGCAGGATGCCACGATCGCCCAGCGCGTGTACGACTGGGCCGTAGTACTGCACACAGGTGAAAGCGCCTGGCCGTGGGCCATCGCGCTGGGGCTTGCGGGAGCCTCCATCGTGCTGATGTGGCTTTCGGGCTTGCTGATCTGGTGGCGGGCACGTCGCCAGGCGGTTCGCATCGCGGACAACAGTGCACTGGCACAAGCCGACGTGCTGGTCTTCGTCGCCAGCGAAGATGGCAGCACCTGGGGGTTCGTCCAGGCGCTGCACGACGCGCTGGTTCGGTGTGGCCATCGCGTGCACACGAGTGGTCTCGAGAATTTCCAGACAACTCCGGCAACGCGGCACGTACTCGTGCTTGCTGCCACCTATGGCGAGGGGCAGGCCCCCACCCATGCCCGTCAGGCGCTGGAGCGCATCGCGCGCCTTCCCCGCGGGAGCGCACCGGTGGCAGTACTCGGCTTCGGCGACCGGCAGTTTCCGACATTCTGTGCGTTTGCCCAGGCCGTGGAGCAGGTCCTGCGCGCGCAGGGCTGGCCGATGCTGCTGCCGCTCGAATGCATTCATCAGCAGTCAGGTCAACAGTTCGCTCTGTGGGGCGAGGCCTTGGCGCAGGCACTGAATGAGCCCCTGGTGCTGAACTACGTGCCGCGGGTGCCGCCGAGCACGACGCTCACGCTGATTTCGCGACAGGACTACCCAGGGCAGACGGACAGGCCCACGGCCATTCTGCGATTTCAATGGTATCGTCGGGGATGGTGGGATCGCCTGCGTGGGCGCGGCTTGGCGCACTTTGCGGCCGGCGATCTGGTGGGCATCGTTGCACCGGGCACCGGTGTACCGCGCTATTACTCGCTGGCCTCGGGCACCAGCGACGGATTCCTGGAAATCTGTGTACGTCTGTTTCAGGGCGGCGTGTGTTCTACCCACCTCTACGGTCTGCAGCCTGGAGACACAGCCGAAGCCTTCATCCGCCGCAATCCCGGATTCGCTCTGCAAGGCCGGCGACAGCCTGTGGTGCTCATCGGCGCAGGTACGGGGGTGGCTCCATTGGCGGGATTCATCCGCCGCAACGACAGACGCGTCCCCATGCATCTTTATTACGGCGGGCGCGACCCCGCACTGGACTTCTATTTCGAGCCCGAGATCCGGCGCTGGCTCGATGAGCAGCGATTGGCCAGCCTGCAGACCCAGTTCTCGCGCGTGCCGGGCGGCGGCTACGTGCAGGAAGCCCTGCGCCGCGACGCCACGCGCTTGCGCGATCTGCTGAAGCGCGGCGCCATCGTGCGCGTGTGCGGCAGCCACCCCATGGGCCGGGATGTCGCCAAGGCACTGGACGAAATTCTGGGGACGCTGCGCCTCAGTGTGCAGCAACTCAAGGCGAAGGGGCGCTATGCCGAAGACCTATTCTGATCTTGTACAGACATGCGCCTGAAATTGAACGGCCCGACCATGGGCACACGCTGGTCCGTCATTTGCGATGTCGCGCCGGATCGAGACTCCAAACCCATGCACGCTGCGTTGCAGGCGGCCGTGGATCTGGTGGATGCGCAGATGTCCCCCTGGAAGCCCGGCAGTGACCTCATGCGCCTGAACGGCGCACCCGTCGAAACCTGGGTGGGCCTGCCCGCAGAAATACTGCACGTGCTTGCCCGGGCGCTGGAGATCAGCCGCCTCAGCGCGGGTGCCTTCGACCCTGCCGTCGGAGCGCTGGTCGATGCCTGGGGCTTTGGTGCGGCACGCGATGTGCCCGACGCGCAAGCGATTCGCGTAGCGGGCGACACCTCCCGTTGCCCCGCGCACGAAAGCCTGGAGCTCGATCTGGATGCAGGCCGGGCCCGCAAACGCGCGCGCCTGCAGATCGATCTGTGCGGCATTGCCAAGGGCTACGCCGTGGATTGCATGGTGGATGTGCTGCGGCACTACGGCGTCCGACACGCGCTGGCGGCGCTCGATGGCGAACTGCGCGCCCTGGGCAGCCAGGCTGATGGGCAGCCCTGGGCCGTGGCGCTGGAGAGCCCCGAGCCTGGGCGCCGCGCGGTGCATGGCGTGATCGAACTGCAGGATCTGGCCGTGGCCACCTCGGGCGACTACCGCCGCTTCATGCAGGTGGGTGATGCGCGCTTGGCGCACTCCATGGACGGCCGTCGGGCGGCGCCCGTGCGAAACGACGTCGCTTCCGTCACCGTGCTGGCACGCACGTGCATGGATGCCGACGCCTGGGCCACGGCGCTGCTGGTGGCCGGGCCGAACGACGGGCCGGCCATGGCGCAGCGACTGGGACTGGAGGCGTTGTGGCTGCTGCGGCGTGAAGACACATTGGTCGAGATGGGTTCGGGCCGGTTCGACTCCAGGGTCGACTGTATCCCGGCCCGCAATGGCGGGCGCCGCGACGCTTGACCGTGTCGGCAAGCGCGACGCACTCCCGAACACCCAAGTTTTCTACTCGAGCCGCGGTTCGAATCTCGACGCCACGGACTACGACAAGAACGGTGTGAAGTTCCTGCAGGACGGATTGCCGGTGAGCGCAGCCGACGGCAACAACCACAATCGTGCGCTGGATCCGCTGGGCGCGCGCTACGCCACCTTCGCACACGGTGCCAATGCGCTTGCCTACGGCGCGAGCACACTCGGTGGCGCAATGGATTTCGTCTCGCCCACGGCGCGCAACACGCAATCCAATGTATCTCTGTCAGGCGGCAGCTTTGGAGACTGGGGCGGCAGGGTGACGCTGAGTGGAGTCTTTGGCGACTTTGATGGATTGGTCGCGGCCGAAACGCGACAGCGCGACGGCTATCGCGATCACAGCGTTCAGGACCGGAAGGCCGTTTATGCGAATCTGGGTTGGGCTCCCTCGGAGAACGTGTCCACGCGACTGTTCGCCAACTACGTGGACTACTACGCGGAACTGCCGCGCGAGCTGACTCCCGGGCAGTATCACGAGAATCCCCGGCAAGGACGCGCGGACGCCATCCTCGGTAATCACAGCAAGGACGTGCAGTCCTGGCGTGCGGCGATAAAAGCCACGATCGCGGAGCTGGCTGGTGGAACGCTGGAGATCGGCGCGTCATACGAGCATCAGGATCTGTTCCATCCCATCGTCAGTACGCCGTTTTTCAGCCTGCTCATCGACACCACGCACGAGGATTCCGGTGCGATGCTGCGTTACCAGCGAACCGCGGGCTCGCATGGACTGCTGTTTGGTGTCAACTACGGCTACTCCACGGTTGCCGGCGGCAACTACACCAACGAGGGCGGCCGGCCCGGCCTTCTCATGTTCACTACCGATGACGAGGCTTCGAGCCTGGAGGTGTTCGTGCTGGACCGATGGAAGTTCGCGTCGGACTGGACCTTGGTGTACGGCGCACAGTTCACCACGGCCGATCGTGATGTGAGCGGCTTCGAGGCCGATTATGACGGCATCAACCCGCGACTCGGCGTCATTCGCAATCTCGGGACAGAGTCCGAATGGTATGCGAGCGCCAGCCGGGTCTACGAGGCGCCTACGACCTTCGAGCTGACCGATGATTACGACGGCGGCAGCACACCACTCGAAGCCATGCATGGCACCGTCGTGGAAACGGGCCTGCGCGGTGTGAACAAGCGTGGCGAGACACGTCTGAACTGGGACGTGTCTGTCTACTACACGGCGTTACGCAACGAGATCCTGTCTCGCGATGATCCGAATGCGCCGGGCACCAGCCTCTCGGCCAACATCGACAAGACGACGCATGCCGGTATCGAAGCCCTGTTTGGTGCGAGCTTCATTCTCGGATCAGGTGGGCATCGAATCGAGCCGCTGCTGAACGCCACGTACAATGCATTCACCTTCGATTCGGATCAGGACTATGGCGACAACCGACTGCCTTCGGCACCGCGCTACTTCGTTCGCGGTGAGCTGATGTATCGCAATGTCTCGGGTTTCAGCGCCGGCCCCACCTTCGATTTCATTGGCGCGAAGTACGTGGACTTCGCGAATGCTTACCGCCTGGGTTCGTATGGTCTGCTGGGTGCGCGAGCCGGCTATTCCACGGACAAGTGGGAAATCTTCGCCGAGGCCCGCAATCTGCTGGACCGTGACTATGTCGCCACGGTCCTGGTGAAGGACGTCGTAACTCCGGCCAACGATCAGATGCTGTTCCCCGGCGCGCCGCGCTCCTTCTATGCGGGGATGCGTTTCCAGTTCTGAGCCTGCCCTTTGTCGCAGGCGCCTTCAGGGGGCAGGATCACTCATAATCCGGACATGGGAGCGACACGGAGCGTCCGGGCAGTGAACGGAACCGAGTGGCAAGGCGCATCCGGCCGCAGTTTCATGAGGCTGCTCTGCCAGCTTCGCTGGATCGCCGTGGCGGGACAGGCGATTACCATCGTGATCGTCACCGGGCCCATGCGGGTTGAATTGCCCACCTTGCCGTTGTGGTCAGGTGTCCTGTTCCTCGGCACTTTCAATCTCTACGCATCGGTGCGCGCGTCGCGTACGCAGGATGCCGGGCCTGGCGAGCTGTTCGCCCACATGCTCGCCGACATCGTCGTGCTGGCCTGGCTGATCGGCTGGAGCGGCGGCATCGAGAACCCCTTCGCGTCGCTACTCCTCCTGCCGATTGCGGTGTCGATTTTCTCCCTCCCGGCGAGGTGGGTGTGGCTTACCGCAGCCTGCTGCGTTCCGGGTTTCGTCCTGTCCGCCTGGCTGGGTCGGCCGCTGCAGCACATCCACGGCGTCATGGGAGACGCGTTCAATCTGCACAAGATCGGCATGCTGGTGAACTTCCTGCTTTCCGCGGTCGTCATGCTGGTTTTCTTCGCGAGATTGGCGAAGCTCTGGCGCGAGCGGGAAAAGGAACTCGCCACGTTGCGTGAGAAGTTCGCTCGCAATGAAGGCATCCTCGCGTTGGCGACGCACGCCGCCTCGGTGGCGCATGAACTCAACACGCCCCTCGCCACGCTGACGTTGATGACCGACGAGATGCAGGGAGAGGATGCGGAAACCATGCGCGCGCTGCTCGTGCAATGCCGGAACCGGGTTCGCGCCCTGGCGGCGAACGCGCATGAGAACGGAGCTGCTCTCGTGGGGTTGGAGGAAGTCATCGACCGCTGGCAACTGGTGCGCCCGGCCGTTGCCCTCGCTCGTTCGGGAGTCAATGGCGGCCCGGAGCGCGTGGATGCCTCCGTGGGTCATCTGCTGCGGGCGCTGCTCAACAATGCGGCCGACGCAAGTGCCCAGGCCGGCAGCCACCGGGTGGATCTGAAACTCGAGATCGACGCAGGGACACTGAGCGGAGAAATCCGCGACTACGGCGCGGGCATCGACAAAGCAACTCCGCTGCTGCCCGGCACATTGTTCCGCACCAGCAAGCCCGGGGGGCTCGGAATCGGCCTGGCGCTCTCGCATGCGACGGTGGAGCGATTGCACGGCGAACTGTCGATGCAATCGCCGGCGGATGGCCCAGGCGTTCGCGTGACATTCCGTCTGCCGGATACGGTGCAGACATGACGGGTTTGCTGGTCGATGACGATGCGTTGTTCGTGCGCACGCTGCAGCGCTTCCTGCAGCGCCGCGGCATCGAGTCGGTCACCGCGGCCGACGCCGGGTCCGCGCTCGCCGCGGCGCGGGCAAAGGCGTTCGATTTCGCGCTGGTCGATCTCAAGATCGGCAAGGAATCCGGGTTGCGGCTGATCAAACCGCTCAAGACCATCCATCCCGGGCTCCGCGTGGTGATGATGACGGGCTACGCCAGCGTCGCCACGGCCGTGGAGGCCATCAAGGCCGGCGCCCATGACTATCTGCTCAAGCCGGTGAGTGTGGATGCCATTTTGCGCGTGCTCACCGACGACACGCCTGCGCCGATGGAAGAGTCGGACGCCATGCTCCCGTTGGGCCGGCTCGAGTGGGAGCATATCCAGCAGGCATTGCGATCCACCGACGGCAACATTTCCGCCGCCGCCCGAATGCTGGGCGTGCATCGCAGATCTTTGCAGCGCAAGCTCGCCAAGAGGCCTGCAGTTACAAGAGACGAAGAGCCCCAGGGCTGAAACGCCGGCGCGCGTCAGTCAGCCCAGCTCTCAGGTGCCCTGGCGCATCCGCTCGAGGTAGCGATCGCGCAGCTCGGTCTGGCGTGAACGCATCACGACGGGCTTGCCCGCGGTCCACACCTGCTCGGCAACGCTCGTGACCTCCAGCGGATCGCCACTCCACAGCACGAGATCGGCGACCTGCCCCACGGCGATGCGGCCGCGGTTCTTTGCGACACCGAAGATCTCCGCGGGCGTGGACGTCAGTCCCGCCAGCGCGATATCCCACGGCAGCCCATGCGCCACCGCATTGCCGGCGAGCTGGCGGATCTTGCGCGCGTTCTGCGTCGCATCGGACGACTGCGCGAACGCCACTTTGACGCCGGCCCTGGCGAGCAGCGCGGCGTTGTCGAGACGCGCGCCGATGCGATCGAAGCTCTCGGGGAGATTCTCGAGCGGATCGAGCAGCACCGGCACCTTCGCCGCGGCGAGTTCGTCCGCAACCACCCAGGCTTCGCTCGCGCCGACGATCACCGGCCTGATGCCGTGGCGCTTCGCGAGCGCGAGCACCTGGCGAATGTCGGCGGCGCGATGCACGTGGAACACGACGCGGCCGCCGTCCAGATAGCGCGCGAACACTTCGCGCCCCGCGGGCAGCAGCATGGCCTTGGCGCCGGCGGCGGGCGGTGAGCGCACTTCCCGCGCCGCCTGGTTGAACAGCATGTACTGCGCGGCGCGGCTGCCCGCGGACAGCGACACGGCGTCGCTGCCGAATTGCATGAACAGCGAGCGACTGCCGTCGAGCACGGCGTCGTAGCGGCCATCGAGCGTCACCGCCGCGCCCTGACCGGAGAGTATCGTTCCGCCACTGCGGCTGTCCGGTGCCACCACCGCCCAGGTCAAGCCCTCGATGCGTGCCACCGGCAGCAGCACGGACCGCGGGTTGAAGGCGAGCGTCACATCGAACTCGGGGCGCCATTGCGTCTGCCACGCGGGCGCGCCGAGGCTCAGGTATTCATCGACGGTCGCGCGCTCGAGGGAGACTTCCTCGACGCCGATGGCCGTGATACCGGCAAACAAACCGGGCGTGAGCGGCTTGCCCTGCGCCTCGATGACCTGCGCGCCCGGCGGCGCGGCAATGCCGGTGCCCACCGCTGCGATCCTGCCATTTCGCACGAGCACGTCGGCCCCGTGATCGCCGGCCGCCGACGCGGTGTGGACGTGGGCGCCGCGGATCAGGATGTCCTGTGCATGCGCGCCGCCGGCCACGCACAGCAAGGCGAGCGAAGCGGCGAGGCGGCGGAGGATGGCGCTCATGGTGCGACTCCCTGCTGCCCCAGCATGAAATCCGACCGGGGCGGTTGCGGATGGGCCCGATCGAAAGCAAGGACGCCATCGACGAAGACCTGCTCGGCGAGCGCGTAGACGCTGAACGGATCGCGGTTCCAGATCACCACGTCCGCCATCTTTCCGGGTTCGAGCGTGCCGGTGCGCGCGGCGATGCCGAGTGCCCGGGCCGCATTGGCGGTCATCCAGCGGATCGCACGCTCGGGAGGAATGTCGAAGCCGAGGCGGGCGCCCCTCGCCATACCCTTGGCGGCCTCCTGGTTCAGGCGCTGGATGCCCTCGGACGAATCGGAATGCACGATGGCGCAGCCACCCGGTGGCCGATCGACCAGCGCGAGGTTCTCCTGGATGCCATCGAAGGATTCCATCTTGAATCCCCACCAGTCGGCCCACAATGCGCCGCAGACCTGCTTCGCGGCGAGCGTGTCGGCGATCTTGTATGCCTCGACCCCGTGGTGGAACGCGGCAATCCGGAAGCCGAACTCATCGGCCAGATCCAGCATCAGCTGCATCTCGTCGGCCCGGTAGCAATGGATGTGCACCAGGATCCGGCCCTCGAGCACGCCCACCAGCGTCTCCTTGCCAAGGTCGCGCTTGGGTTCCACTGGCGGCTTCGAGTCCTCGTCCGTTGCGATCTTGCCGGCCTGCGCCTCGAGCTCGCGCGCATATTTTTCCCATTGGCGCTGGTATTCCTGCGCGTCGGCGAAGGCCTGGCGATAACCCGCGATGTTGCCCATGCGGGTCATCGGCGCCTGCGACTTGCTGCCATAGACGCGCTTGGGGTTCTCGCCGCAGGCCATCTTCAATCCGTAGGGCGCGCCGGGAAACTTCATGCCCTGCACGCTGGTGGCTGCGACATTCTTCAGCGTGACGCCACGGCCGCCGATCAGGTTGGCCGAGCCGGGCAGGACCTGCAGCGTCGTGACGCCGCCTTCGAGCGCGGCTTCGAAGCCCGGATCCTGCGGCCACACGCCATGCTCGGCCCAGACATTGGCGGTCACCGGACCGATCATCTCGTTGCCGTCGGAATGCGCATTGACGCTGGGGCTCGCGTACACGCCGAGATGCGAGTGCACATCGATGAGCCCCGGCGTGACCCATCGCCCCGTGGCATCGATCGCCGCGCCGTCCGCAGGCGCCGCGAGATCGCGGCCCACGGCTTCGATCCGGCCGTCGACGATCAGCACATCGGCATCGTCGAGCCGCTCACCCGTTCCGGTCAGGACAGTGGCATGGCGGATCAGGGTCGGGGCGGCCCGCGCCGGTACATAAGTGGACGGGAACGGCGCCGGGGTCGCCGTGTGTGGTGCGGTTACCTGCGTCGGCGTGGTCCCGAGAGTGTCGGGTTGCGACGCGCAGCCTGCGCCGAGAGCGCCGAGCGTAACGAGGGCCGCAACCCTCGCGGCAGTGCGCTTGCGCGCGACGATCAATCCGCTGTGCCCCATTGCTACCCCCGCTCCCGGCGCATCGTGAAGTCGTGCAATGTGCGGCAATGGCGCTGCGCCTGCAACCCATTCCGCCAGGCGGCGATCTCGCGTATTCGCATCGCGAGCGAAACGGGCGTCCGTCAATGTGCCGCCGTGATCCCAGCATCACCATAAGAGCCGCGCAACCGTCCGTCGCGCGCGAAGTCGCGGATCATCGCGAAATAACCTTCGGGGTAGCGGGTCGAGAGTCGCTCGCCTTCCGCGGTCGTCTCGAACAGCGTCATGCCGTGTTCGGCGTCGGCGTACAGCGCCAGCGTGAAGGGCCGTCCATCGGCGATCAGCGACCGGATGCGGCGACCCGTTTCCTCACTCGGCGCTTCGTAGTCCCGCCCTCCGAGGATCCACAGCTGCGGTGTCGTTCCGGCGCGCAGCGTCGGCATCGGATCGTAGTGGAAGGGTGTGCCCCAATCGAACTTCGGGGCCATCTCCCGCAGTTCCGCCTGCGTATGGGGCAGCAGGGCCCATGTGTAGTTTCCGTGCAGGTCCTTGTACCAGCGCTCCTCCTTATATCTTTCGCGAGCGGCGTCGAATTCCTCGAAGCCCTGTGTGAAGCCGCTGGCGAACACGTTTTCCGCGGCGCGCGCGACTTCCTGCGCCTTCAGGATCTCGGCCGGCGAGTAGCCTTTGTCGCGCAATTCCATCTCGACCTGCTGCTGGTCCTCATCGATGACGCTCACCGCGAGGCCGAAGCAGACGATCACGAAATCCACCGCTGCGCGATTGGCCGCGATCGGCGCCACCCATCCGCCCTGGCTGCCGCCCTGATAGCCCACGCGGCCGGCGCGCGGGCCGGCCAGCCGGCGCGCTTCGCGCATCGCCGCCACGGCGTCGTCGGCCAGCAGGCTGAAGTCCTGGCTATAGTGGCCGCCTGATTTGCCGGTGCCACGCTTGTCATAGACAAACGCCGCGACACCTTCCGCCGGCAACAGGCGCTGCAGGAAATTGTAGGTCAACGCGGAATCCCGCTCGGCGCCGTGCACCAGAACGACGAGTGGAACCTTGCCTTCGCCCTTCGGCATGATGAGACGGCCGACGAGCATCGTGTCGTGGCTGCTGAACGTGGCGCCGCTGACGTCGAACGCGATGCGATGTCCACGTGCGCCATCAAAGTTGATTTCGCCGTCACTGCACTCCGGGAACGAAATCGCTTTGCCGTCGGCACGACCGGTCCAGCCATGACTGCTGCGCCACTGCCCGTTTGCTGCGCGGCGCAGCAAGCCCGTGGTTCCGTCCAGGCGGCGCCAGCGCAGCGCATCGTCGTCGGCCGGCGCGATGTCGACGATGCTGCCGTCATCCAGGCGATACGTGCCGATGCGGCAATCTTCCGCTTCGGATGCGTGGGCGAGAGCCGTTGCCAGCATGAGAACGCAAAGTGTGGCGCTGCAGCGAGCGGGGTGTTTCACGATCGATCCCTCCGGGGTCGAGACAGGGCCCCGAATCGGTGCCTTACAATGCAGCGGCCGCGCTCGTCAACAACGCACTCGATGATCCGTCATTGGTGGACCAGAGGGGTCCGGCACGGCCGGCTCACGAGCGCGGTTCGACGCGTGCGCGCCGCCACGCCGCGGGGCTGTCGCCGACGACCCTGCGGAACAGCCTCGTCAGGTGCGCCTGGTCCGCGAGGCCACATTCGGCCGCGATGTCGCACAGCGGCATGCCGGTCGACAGCATCAGGCCCTGGGCGCGCTCCATCCGGCGCCGGATCAGGTAGGCGTGCGGCGATTCGCCGACGCTGTTGCGAAAGGCCACATTGAAATGAAATTCGCTCAGGCGCACGAGTGCGGCGAGATCCCTGTTCCTGATCGTGATGCCCAGGTTGGCGTCGATGTAGGCGACCACGCGACGGATTTGCCAGCGCGCGAGGCTCGGCCGCGCGGCCGGCGCAGCGGGCGCCACGCGTTCGTTCATCCCGCCCAGCGTGGCTTCTGCACGTCGCAGATACTCCAGTGCGCTGCTGCGCTCGTCGCGCAGCGATTCGTTCAGCGCCTGGAAGAGTTCCGCCACGGCCGAGTGCAACAGGCTCAGGCTGCCTTGCGCGGCGTCGCTCGATACGGTGGGGCTGTACTGGTACATGGTCCTTGTCCGCGAGGGCGGCTCGCGCCTCTCCGGGTTCAGCGGAGAGGCCGGGCCGCATGTGCCAATGGATTCAGCTGCGCAGGAACGCCAGCAGGTCGGCGTTCACCTGGTCCTGATGCGTGGCCGTGATGCCATGCGGTGCATTTGGATAGTAGATGTCCTTCGCGTCCTTGATGAGCCGCGCGGATTTCCTCGCCGAATCGTTCACCGGCACGATCTGGTCGTCCTCGCCGTGCAATACGAGTGTCGGCACGTCGATCTTCCGCAGATCCTCGGTGAAGTCGGTTTCGGAAAACGCCCTGATGCAGTCGTAGGCGTTCTTGAGTCCGCTCTGCATGCTCCAGAGCCAGAACTGATCGAGGGTTCCCTGCGAGACCTTCGCGCCCGGCCGGTTCGCGCCGTAGAACATCACGGCCAGATCCCTGTAGAACTGCGAGCGGTCATTGGCGACGCCTGCGCGGATCTGATCGAACACTTCGATCGGCAGGCCCTCGGGGTTGGCGGCGGTCTTCAACATGATTGGCGGCACCGCCGCGATCAACACCGCCTTCGCCACGCGCTTGGTCCCGTGGCGCCCGATGTAGCGCACGACTTCACCACCACCGGTGGAGTGACCGACGAGCGTGACGCCACGCAGGTCGAGTGTTTCGATGACGGCCGCGAGATCGTCGGCGTAGCCGTTCATGTCGTTGCCCGAGGACGACTGTCCCGAGCGTCCATGACCTCTTCGGTCGTGCGCGATCACGCGAAAGCCCTGCTGGGCGAGGAACAGCATCTGGCCGTCCCACGCGTCGGCATTCAGCGGCCAGCCGTGCGAGAAGGTGACGACGGGGCCGCGGCCCCAGTCCTTGAAATAGATCGGCGTGCCGTCTTTGCTGCTGATGATGTTCACGGTGTGGGCTCCTTCGTTCATCGGGGTTCTCCGTGGTAGCTGTGTTTCCGGGGCGTGGTTGGCTTTCGCGGGGCAGGCTCACTGTCGCGCGAGCCCGGGCCCGGGGCGAGTTCATCGGTGTTAAGCCGTGTTAAGCCGCTGCCTTGCGCGAGCCGGCGACAGGACTATCCTCATGCTTCAGCTGCGCGGGTTGGAGCGACCGTGAATCACGAACGGGCCCACGCGCTGGGCAGGGCTTCAAGGCGCGCACAAGGCGCGATCCCGGGCTCCGGGCCCGGCGACGCGCCGGGTGCTCGAGCCGACTCGATTTCATTCGGTCCTTACAGGATCTTCCCGGCTGCGCGCGCTTTCGAGGAAGAATCACGGATCATCGATGACATGGGGAGCCTCGTCGCGAAACGTCTCGTGTCGCCCAACGTCATGCGCAGTACTTCGCATCGCTCCTGGGTCGTATCGAGACCGGCAATGCAGCCATCTTCAGCGAACACCTGGGAAACGTGCGCGCTGCGCTCGACTGGGCCTTCAGAGACGACAGCGCAGGCAGCCACGGAAGCACTGGCGATCACTGCAACATGGACGCGGCGGAATGAAGCAGCGGAACGGATTTTCTTGCGCTCGCTTGCCGAGGCGCCAATGCGCCCTGGCGTGGGAGCTGCGCACGGCGATGTCGCCCGCCCGGCTGCGCATGCGCCAGCAACGCGGCGCCGAGGGCCGGCAGCTGCTGCAGCTGTAGAGCCGGGTCCCTCTCGATTGGCCATCGAGACCGATGCGTTCGCAAGCTTCTTCAATTCACCGCTGATCCCGTCAAGAAGCGCTGCTACGGGTCGCCCAGGATGTCGCCACCATCCCTGAGCACAGACCTGGAGACAGCACATGAAGATCGTAGTGATTGGCGGCACCGGCCTGATCGGCTCGAAGCTCGTGAAGTTGCTTCGGCAGCGCGGTCAGGAAGTCCTGGCGGCCTCGCCCGACTCGGGAGTCAACACGCTCACCGGCGAGGGGCTGGCCGAAGCGCTTGCCGGCGCGCAGGTCGTCGTCGACCTCGCCAACTCGCCTTCATTCGAAGACGCGGCGGTGCTGAGGTTCTTCGAGACCGCGGGCCGCAATCTGCTGGCCGCCGAAGCCACCGCGGGTGTGCGGCATCACGTCGCATTGTCGGTCGTCGGTGCGGACCGGCTGCCGGAGAGCGGCTACCTGCGCGCGAAGCTGGCGCAGGAGCGCCTGATCGAGACCTCGGGCATTCCCTATACGATCCTGCGCTCCACGCAGTTCTTCGAATTCATGGCCCGCATCGCCGACTCGGCGACGGATGGCAGCCAGGTTCGACTCCCGACCGCCCTCGTGCAGCCGATCGTCTCTGACGACGTCGTGGCCGTGCTCGCGGATCTCGTGCTCGGGCCGCCGGTCAACGGCAGGGTCGAGGTTGCCGGCCCGGACAAGTTCCAGCTCGACGAGCTGGTGCGGCGTGTCCTCGACTACAGAAACGACACGCGCACGGTCACCGGCGACAGCCACGCCCGCTACTTCGGTGCCGAGCTGAACGACGATTCGCTGGTCCCCGGCATGCAGCACCGGCTCGGTACGACTCGATTCGAAATCTGGCTGCGCGCTGCCCGGCAGTGATCCCCACGCGAGGCCACGAATCATGAATGCCGTCATCACGCCGCTGGCGACTGCCCAGCAGCCCCACGCGGACCATTCGGGCGCCACGCGGCTGCTGGCCGGCGTGCGGGTGCCCCACACGCCGGTGGTCACTCGGGCGATCGAGTACGCGCGCGAGCACTCGGAGCCCTACCTGTTCAACCACGTCATGCGGTCGTGGCTGTTCGCCGTGAGCCTCGCCCAACTGAACCAGGTTGCGCACGACGGTGAGGTGCTCGCGGTCGCAACCCTCCTGCACGACCTCGGCCTCTCGCAGGCTTTCGATGGGGCATTCCGCTTCGAGGTGGAAGGGGCCAATGCCGCGCGAGGCTTTGCGCACCGTGAGGGCCTCGACGAGCGTCGTGCACAACTGGTCTGGGACGGCGTCGCACTCAATTCGACGCCGTCCATCGGCCTCTACAAGGAAGCGGAAGTCTCGCTGTGCACGCAGGGCATCGGGCTCGATTGGGGCGGCTGGGGATACGACTCGCTGACGCAGATCCGGATTGCGGAGATCGTCGATGCATTCCCGCGCCTGCAGATGAAGCGGCAGTTCGCACGCGACGTCTGCCGGATTGTCGAATCCCGGCCGGCCACGACGTACGACAATTTCGCGCGCGATTTCGGCGAGCGCTTCGTGCCCGGCTACCGGCGGCCATCCGCCGTGGACTTCCTGCTCGGTTCACCGTTCGAGGAACAGGAGTCGCAGTCATGAAGCTCAGTCTCGATCCGGCGGTCACCGCGCCGCGAAACATCACCCGCGAATCGCTGGTGCTGTCGGCGTGGTACGACGCGAACCCGGCGGTGCGCCGCCTGTGGGCGGTCAAGGATTCGCGGGCGCTGCGCGTGATCGTCGCGCTCGAACCGACCGTCGACGACAGCGATACCAGCCCGGCCTGGCTGGCGTACGGCCAGATCTGGGCGCGGGAAATTCGCTCCGGCACAGGCAGCTTCGTGGAGCTGGAGATGGTCGAAGAACCTTCGGTCGACGAGATCGAGATCGACGCCGAAGGCGAAATCATCGCCGCCCTGTGCTGGCGCGATCCCACACTCCTGTGGTCGGCGGCCTGACTGGTTGGCTGACCCTCCGCCCGTCGCAACGAAGATGACGGGTGTCAGGTCGTCGAGGCAGCTGTGACGAGGCGCGCACTTTCCACCCGTTCGTGCGCGGGACAGCTCACGCCGGCGCGGTGTCCTCGCGAAAGCCGGCCAGCTACACGACGACGCGACGGGCGGAGGGATGGCATCACACTGATGAAAGGAGAAGCAACGTGAAACTCTATTACGCACCCGGCGCATGCAGCCTGTCGGATCACATCGCACTGCTCGAGGCCGGTCTCGACTTCGAGCTGGAACGCGTCGACCTGAAGCGCAAGACCACGGCGTCGGGGGCCGACTTCACGGCCATCAATGCCAAGGGCTACGTGCCGGCTCTGGTGCTCGACGACGGCGAGATGCTGACCGAGAACATCGCGGTTCTCGACTGGATCGCGACCCGACATCCCGCCCTGGGCCTCGAGGGGCCCCTGGGGCGGACTCGCCTCCTCGAGGCGCTGGCCTATATCTCCACGGAGATTCACAAGGACTTCAAGCCCTTCTTCACCGGTGCCGGCACCGGGGAGAAGCTGCGGGCGCAGGCGCAGATCATCAGGCGGCTGCAGTGGCTGGTGGAGCGGATGCGAAAGCCCTACCTGTTCGGCAGTGAGCCCACGGTCGCGGATTTCTATCTGTTCGTGACACTGCGCTGGGCCGCGAAGTTCGGCATCGTCGTCCCCGAGTCGCTGGCCGACCTGCGCGAGCGCATGCTGACCCGCCCGAATGTGCAAGCGGCGATCGAGTTCGAGGAAGGGGCTGCACAACGGACTGGGAGCGCCTGATGTCCTCCGGCAGTGCGGGCGCGCGTCGCAGTGGCCGGCTGTTCGAGTGGCTCGACAGACGACTGCCCATCCGGGCGTTCCTCGACAGCCAGCTGACGGGCTACTACGCCCCGAAGAACCTCAACGTCTGGTACTACTTCGGCGTGCTCGCGCTGCTGCTTCTCGCCGCGCAGATCGCGACCGGCCTCTCGCTCGCGATGCATTACAAACCGGGTGAGGCAACCGCGTTCGACTCGGTCGAGTACATCATGCGCGAAGTGCCCTGGGGCTGGCTGATCCGCTACGCGCATTCCACGGGCGCCTCGCTGTTCTTCGTCGTCGTGTACCTGCACATGTTCCGGGCACTGCTGTACGGCTCATATCGGGCGCCCCGCGAGCTGCTGTGGGTGCTCGGCGTGCTGACCTATCTCGCGCTGATGGCGGAGGCCTTCATGGGGTACGTACTGCCGTGGGGCAACATGTCGTTCTGGGGCGCGCAGGTGATCGTGAACCTGTTCGGCACCGTACCATTCGTCGGTCCGGAACTCGTCGAGTGGATCCGCGGGGACTACGCGATTGCCGACGCGATACTGGGCCGGTTCTTCGCGCTGCACGTGATCGCCGTGCCGCTCGTGCTGCTGCTGCTCGTCGGCCTGCATCTGCTCGCACTGCGTACCGCGGGCTCGAACAATCCCGACGGCATCGAGATCAAGGAGCGGCGCGACGCGCAGGGCAGGCCGCTCGATGGCATCCCGTTTCATCCGTACCATACGCTCAAGGATCTGTTCAGCGTCGCCGTGTTCCTGGTGATCTTCGCCGCCGTCGTGTTCTTCGCACCGGCGTTCGGCGGCCTGTTCCTCGAGCCCGCGAATTTCGAGCCCGCGGATCCGCTGTCGACGCCGCCGCACATTGCGCCTGCGTGGTATTTCGCCCCGTACTACGCGATCCTGCGTGCGGTGCCCGACCAGCGGCTCGGCGCGCTCGCGATGCTGCTGGCGATCGTCTCGTTCCTGTTCCTCCCCTGGCTCGATCGCTCGCGGGTTCGTTCGATACGTTACAAGGGGCGGCTCGCGCGCGCGGCACTGGCTGCGTTCGCGATCTCGTTCATCGGGCTCGGATTCGCCGGACTGCAGCCGCCCGGGCCGGTCCAGCTGTGCCTGGCGCGCGTCTTCTCGCTGATCTGGTTCGCGTGGTTCTGGCTGATGCCGATCCATTCGAAGCTCGACCGCACGAAGCACGTGCCGGCGCGCGTGCGCCATCGCCGTGCGGCGGGCGTATGATGCTTCGAAGAGGACACGACACGATGGAAGCAAGACTGGACTACTGGAAGGCATCGCCGCAGGGCATTGCCGCGTATCGACAACTTCAGGCCTACGTGGATCGGTGCGGCCTCGATCACCGCCTGATGGAGCTGGTGAAAACGCGCGCGTCGCAGCTGAACGGCTGCGCCTACTGCATCGACATGCACACGAAGGACGCCCGGGCGGATGGCGAGACCGAGCAGCGCCTCTACGCGCTGTCGGCCTGGCGGGAGACACCGTTCTTCACCGAACGCGAGCGTGCGGCGCTCGACTGGACCGAAGCCGTGACGCGCATTGCACCCGAGCAGGTGGACGACGCGCGCTATCAGCAGCTGCGCACGCAGTTCAGCGAGAAGGAAATCGTCGATCTCACACTCGTGATCATCGCGATCAACGGCTGGAATCGCCTCGCCATTCCGTTCCGCACGCCGCCCGGCACTTATCAGCGGGCATAGGGCATCGCGCCCGTCTACGGACGCAGCGGCTGCGCGGGCTTGCCGCCCGGCACGAAGAGGAGGGCGTCGTAGGCCCATATCATCGCGCGCACCTCGGGCGCCAGGTGCGCCCATTGCTTTGGCCGGTCCTTCCATCGCCGCAGATCGAACAGCGTCGGGGTCTTCGGATCGACGTGCGCGACGAGATCGGGGAAGGCCTTGGCCACGTCGAATTCGCAATCGACTTCGTTGCCCATGAAGTCGGCCGCCTTCGTTCCCGGTCCGCAAAGGATCAGCAGGTCGAACGCGCTCTTTCCTTGCGCCAGCGCGAACTCGGACACGAAGTTGCCGAGCGACGGCACGTGCGTCGGCGAGAGGCCACGCATCATGTGGTTGGCGCCGAACTTGAACAGCACTTTCGGCATCCGGCCGTCTCGCATCTCTGCCTCGTGCATTCGTGCGAGGAAGGTGCGCTTCATCAGCGTTTCGCGCTCGAGGTTCGCGGCGTGGACGCTCAGGCCGCGTCCGGCGACGAACGGCTGATAGATGCGCGCCGACTCGATCATGCCGGCCGCGAGTTGCGCCCACTCGCGATCCTGCTCGTCGCCGAGCAGTGCATGCAGGTCCTGCAGTTCGCGCAGTTCGACCGTGCCCAGGAATTCGAAGCTCCCTTTCGCGCGCGCCGCCAGCGTTTGCGCCAGCGCCCGCGCGTGTGCGTTCGTCGCTCCGGCGGCGATGTCTGCCAGCAGCGGCCCGGCCGCGCCGATGAAGAGCTGATCGAGTCCCCACAGCGCAGGCGGTGCCTCGCCGTTCGCGTGCACGGCGGCTTGCGCCAGCGCTGCCTCAGTCGACCAGTTGTAGAACGGCAGCGAGAGCTTCGCATCGTCGCGCGCGAGATACGCGGCGAGTGCGGCCGTTCCGCCCTGGCGCAGCATCGTTTCGAGCTTTGCCGTCGTCCACGGGTCGACCTCGATCGCCAGATGGCGATAGCCGAGCGGGCCGATGCCGGCGAGCAGGGCCCGCACGGTGCTCGCGATGTCCGCGACTCCGTGCTCCTCGCCCACGAGCACGAACTGGGACTCATTCGCACGTGCCTCCAGGAAAGCCGCGCCGGGTCCCGACAGGTGCCCGTCGCGCAGGGCGACCGGCATACGGGTTGCCGCCAGGGTCTGCTGGAACAGCGCAGCGGGATCGTCGGGCAGGGGTTCGGCAGCAGAGGCGACTCCATGGCCAGGACAGAGACCGATCACGACGGCGCACGCGCCGGCCAGACGCAGCATTTTCACGATGACTCCCCCTCCGGATGCCGACTCGAAGTCTGAGATGCCGTTGCGGGTGGCATCGGTTTGAACCGCACGGGTTTGCCACGATGGACAGTGCCTGCAAAGGGAGACAGACTGGTCATGAAATCGGGAGGGGCCCTTTTTCCACAGGAGATCATGACCGTGTCGAAATCCACGATTCACGGCTCGACCATGAGTACCGGCGCCCCGGCGCCGAGTGACCGCAATTCCCTGACGATCGGCACCGACGGTCCCATCCTCTTGCATGACGTGCATTTCCTCGAGCAGATGGCGCATTTCAACCGGGAAAAGGTTCCCGAGCGCCAGCCGCATGCCAAGGGCTCGGGCGCGTTCGGCGTGCTCGAGACGACCGAGGACGTGTCGCGCTACACCCGGGCGGCGCTGTTCCGGAAAGGCGCGTCCACCGAAATGCTGGCGCGCTTCTCCACGGTGGCCGGCGAAGCGGGCAGCCCGGACACCTGGCGCGACGTGCGCGGCTTCTCGCTGAAGTTCTACACTAGCGAAGGCAACTACGATCTGGTCGGCAACAACACGCCGGTCTTCTTCGTGCGCGATCCGATGAAGTTCCCGCACTTCATCCGCAGCCAGAAGCGCCTGCCCGATTCGGGCCTGCGCGACAGCCACATGCAGTGGGATTTCTGGACCAGCAACCCCGAGACGGCCCACCAGGTCACCTACCTGATGGGCGAGCGCGGCCTGCCGCGCACCTGGCGGCACATGAACGGCTATGGTTCACACACTTATATGTGGATCAATGCCAGCGGCGAGAAGTTCTGGGTCAAGTACCACTTCCACACGCAGCAGGGCATGGAGTTCTTCAGCAATGCGGAAGCGGCCGCGATGTCCGGCGCCGACGCCGATTTCCATCGCCGCGACCTGTTCGAGGCCATTGCGCGGGGCGAGCACCCGAAATGGACACTCTCGGTGCAGGTCATGCCCTACGCGCAGGCGAAGACCAGCCGGATCAATCCGTTCGACCTGACCAAGACCTGGCCGCACAAGGACTATCCGCTGATCAAGGTCGGCACGATGACGCTGAACCGCAATCCGGAGAACTTCTTCGCGCAGATCGAGCAGGCGGCCTTCTCGCCGGGCAACACGGTGCCCGGCATCGGGCTGTCGCCCGACAAGATGCTGCTGGGCCGGGCCTTCGCCTACAACGATGCGCAGCGCAACCGCATCGGCACCAACTTCCACCAGCTTCCGGTCAACCGGCCGAAGGTGAACGTGAACACCTACATGTTCGACGGCCACATGGCCTACGAACACAGTGGCAACGCGCCCACCTACGCGCCCAACAGCGGTGGCCGGCCGTGGGCCGATGAGACTGGCCCGGTTGCCGACGGATGGGAGACGGACGGCGAGATGGTCCGCAGCGCCTACACGCTGCGCGCCGACGACGACGATTTCACGCAGCCCGGCATCCTCGTCCGCAAGGTGTTCAACGACGCGCAGCGCGCGGCGCTGGTCGACCAGGTGGCCGGCAGCCTGCTGAGTGGGGTGCGCTCACCGGTGCTCGAGCGCGCCTTCGGCTACTGGAAGTCGATCGACGCCGATGTCGGCGCGAAGATCGAGCAGAAGGTCAAGGCGGGCAGCGGCGGCAAACGCGGCTGAGGGTGGACGCCGGCGACCTGGCGCAGGCAACGCAAGGCCGGGCACCACGGTGCCCGGCCGTCTTGGCGCCGGGCCCCCGTTCCTGTATTCTCGCGCGCCTCATTCGGCGGCCGTTCCAGCCGCCATGCGCCCGTAGCTCAGCTGGATAGAGTACCTGGCTACGAACCAGGTGGTCGGGAGTTCGAATCTCTCCGGGCGCGCCATTTCAAACAAGGGGTTGGCTTCTGCCGACCCTTTGTTCTTTCGCGAGGTGCCGATGTACACGCTCCACATCGCCAACAAGAACTACTCTTCCTGGTCGTTGCGTCCCTGGGTGCTGATGCGCGAGCTCGGCATTGCCTTCGAGGAGCATCTCGTGCCTTTCGACGACGCCCCGGCCTGGGAGGCGTACCGGCGGATTTCACCGTCGGGCAAGGTGCCCTGTCTCGTCGACGGCGACGTCACCGTTTGGGATTCGCTCGCGATCACCGAATATCTCGCGGAACGGCACGAAGGCGTCTGGCCCGCCGACGCCGGCGCGCGCGCCTGGGCGCGCAGCGCCGCGGCGGAAATGCACTCGGGCTTCGCCGAGCTGCGCGAGCGCTGCTCGATGAGCTGCGGCCTGAGGGTCCGCCTGCACGACATCACGCCCGCGCTGCAGCGGGACATCGATCGTATCGACGCACTGTGGAACCACGGTCTCGCGCGCTTCGGCGGACCCTTCCTGGCCGGCCAGGCGCCGACGGCCGTTGACGCGTTCTATGCGCCGGTGGCGTTCCGGATCCAGACGTTCTCGCTGAAGCTGAGCCCGGTCTCCATGGCCTGGGTGTCGCAGATGCTGGCTCGCGAAGCGATGCAGGCCTGGTATCGGGAAGCCCTGGCCGAAACGTTCCGCGAGGAAGCGCACGACGCCGACACTGCCCGCTACGGCACCGTGCTGCAGGATCTGCGCGTTCCGGCGCAGGCTGGCTAGCGGCCGAGCTTCGCGCGCAGCCGCGCGAGGTCGGCGTGGCGCGTGGCCAGGTCGTCGCGCGGCGCAGCGCAACGCAGGTCGCGCAATATCTCGAGGGCGCGCAGCAGCACCGGCAGCGGCGGCCCGCTCGCGGTGAGACCCTGCTGGTGCCGCGCATCGAGCGTGCGCGCCGGATGCTCGATGAAGCGTGCAACCAGCTGATCGTGATGCTGGCGCGCGGTGTGCGCGTAGCGCTCACAGGTATCGAGGAACGCGCGGGCGTTCGCCCCGACCCAGGGGCCACCGGGTTCACCCGAGTCGAGCAGTCGCAGGAATTCGTCGAGCAGGCTGCGCCGGGTCATGCAATCGCGCAGGCGTGCCTGGTCGGGCGGCAGCATGAACAGCATCTTGTCGACCAGCAGCTGCGCATAATAAGGATCGCTCGCCTGGCACAGGCCGAGCAGCAGGTCGATTTCATTGATGCCGGAGAAGTCGCCGGCGTTCGCGCCCCGATACTCGAAGCGCCCGACGCGGTAGGGCTTGTAGTAGGGGCGCACGCTGTAGAAGAAGCGCTCGACGTCGAGCTGTGCGAACAGCCGCTCGTTGCAGCGAAGCACCGCGTCCAGTGCCTGTTGCGCGGCTTCGAACAGCTCGGCCACGATTGCGCTGGTGACGCCGATCGGCACGATGCGGCCGAGCGCGTCAGCGGCACGCTGGAAGGCGAGGATGCCGCGCGTGTTCTCGTCGAGGAACAGGATCTCGTCGGGCAAGCGCGTGAAGCTCTTGCGCAGCCCGCCGATCGCGAGATTGTGCGTGGCGAGGTGGCCGGTCGCGAAGCGCGGCGCCATGCCGAGCGAGGCACCGACGTGCAGCGCGAGCGAGGAGGCCTCGCGAAACGGCGAGCGCTCTTCGCGCGCAGGGTTGGTCAGCTCATGGCGGCGCAGCGCGCCGAGATAGAGGCCGACGCTGCCCAGCACACCGAACGCGCTGTCGAAGCCGTCGCCGGTATTGCCTTCGCGCAGCAGCCCGACCACGTAGGTCTGGCCCTCGTCCCGGATCGCGGCCTTGATCGGATCGCCGATGCCGTCGACGTTGGCGCGGTCGTCCTGCGCGAAGTACAGCTCTTCCAGTGCCGTGTTCATGTCGGCGAAGCCGCTGCGGATCCAGTGATCGAATGCCTCGGCCTTGCTGCTCATCACCCCATTCAGCAACATTCGCCGGCCCCCGCGCAAGGGGCCTGCGCGCCCCGCGCGCGGGCCATGTACAGTAGCGCTGCCGTGAAGGACCACTTCACATTGCCTGCCGGGCACTACCTGCTGTCCCACTCGGTCGGCTGCGCACCGCGCGGTCTGCAGTCGGCGCTGGAGAAGGACTGGTTCGGGCCCTGGCAGCGCAGCGGCGGTGAGGCCTGGCCAGAGTGGCTCGCGGTGCTCGCGCGCTTTCGCGAAGTCATCGCGACGCTGCTCGGCGGTGAAGCCGCCTGCGTCTGCCCGCAGGTGAACGTGTCTTCCGGTCTCGTGAAACTGCTGCACGGCCTCGCGCCCGACACGCGCCGCCGCAGGATCGTGCTGTGCGAGGAAGACTTCCCGTCGCTCGGCTTCGTCGCGGCCGCGGCGCGGCGTGCGGGCCTCGAGCCCGATTTCATCCCGCGCGGGC
The DNA here is from genome assembly GCA_019634915.1 of Steroidobacteraceae bacterium. Classification (GTDB taxonomy): domain Bacteria; phylum Pseudomonadota; class Gammaproteobacteria; order Steroidobacterales; family Steroidobacteraceae; genus CADEFQ01. The sequence continues at coordinate 55,624 of JAHCAN010000007.1, forward strand.
CCGAGCCGCAGCGGATCGACGGCTGGGCGCGCCGGCTCGATGCGTCCTGCCGGGTCGCGATCATCACGCACGCCTTCTCGAACCGCAGCGCGCGCCTGCCGGTGCGCGAGATCACGGCGCTGTGCCGCGAACGCGGCGTGGTTTCGGTCGTCGACGTGGCGCAGACCGCCGGCGCGATCCCGATCGACGTGACGCAGTGGTCGGCCGACTTCGTGCTCGGTTCCTGCATCAAGTTCCTGTGCGGCGGGCCGGGTGCCGGCTTCCTGTGGGCGTCGCGGGAGGCGATCGCCGCGTCGCGGCCGCTCGACGTGGGTTGGTTCTCGCACGCGGATCCCGGGGAGTTCGACATCCGCCGGTTCCGCTTTGCCGACGATGCGCTGCGTTTCCTCGGCGGCACGCCGTCGATCGTGCCGTTCGCGGCGGCGGCGTTTTCGGTCGCGGTGCTGCTGCGGATCGGCATCGGGCGCATCCACGAGCACAACCAGGCGCTGATCGGCTATTTGCTGGACAGCCTTCCGGCCGCGGATATCGCCTCCGAGCCCGACGCCGGGCGCCGGGGCAATACGTTGCTGTTGCGCGTGGCCGACGCCGACAGGGCCCTGGCGCGACTGCGCGCAGCGGGGGTCTTCGCCGATCAGCGCGAGGGCTGCCTGCGCGTCTCGCCGCACATCTACAACGACCGGGCCGACATCGACGCGCTGCTCGCGGCCGTCCGCCTCGCGCACGCCTGATGCGGCGTGGTTGCGGCTCGGACGAAGGCCCGACTAGGATCGGCCGCATGTACGACACCGCAGAACAGACCCCGGCCGATCACCTGCTGCACCCCGATCTCGACGAGCGGGGACGCCAGGCGTTCGCGAAACACTTGCGACAGTTCGTGTTCACGGCGGCGCGCGGCGCGGCGCAGAACGCCTTTGCACAACGTGTCGCCCCCGGGCTCGCGCAGGCCGATCCGGCGGCAGCCCGGGATCGCAAGCGCGTGCGTGCGGCGCTGGTCGAAGAGCCGGAGTACCAGTTCTTCTCCGACCTGCACCGCATCAGCCAGGAGCAGATCTGGAATTCCTCCGCCGATACTGTCGAGCGCGAGACGGCGGCGCTGCGCGAGGCTTTCCTTGCGATCCGCAAGCCGAAGGGCTCGCTGAAGCTCGATCCGGCGCTCGAGGTACCCGAGTACCTGCGCCGCATGGATACGCACTGCATGCCGGGCAGCTATTACACCGACTGGGTCGAGAACGACCTGACGAACGGTGCGATGTACGAACGCGGCGGCTTTCTCTATACGCCGGGCGCCGGGCCGGCGACCGATGGCGCGGGGCGCACGAGCCTCGAGTTCCTGCGCGCGCACCTGCCGGGTTTCACGCCGCAGCGCATCCTCGACCTCGGTTGCGGTACCTGCAGCCCGCTGATGGCCTGGGCGCGCGCGTTTCCGGACGCCGAGATCCATGGCCTCGACGTCGGCGCGCCGCTGCTGCGCTACGCGCACCTGCGCGCGGAGACACAGGGGGTTGCGCTGCACCTGAAGCAGGCGGATGCCACGGCGACCGGCTACGACAGCGGCTACTTCGATCTCGTGACCTCGCACATCATGTTCCACGAAACCGAGGCCGAGCCGATTCCGGCAATCCTCGCCGAGGCGTATCGCGTGCTGAAGCCGGGCGGGGCGCTGCTGATCGTCGACCTGCCGGATGCGGGGCGCATCCCCGATGTATTCCAGCAGGTCGTGTTCGATGGCGATGCCTATTACAACAACGAACACTTCTGGATGAAGATGCACGACATCGACTGGGTCGCGCAGCTGCGCAGGGCCGGCTTCCCCGAAGGCAGCATCGAGATCGGTTTCGCGCCGATGCAGATGTACGTGCCGCCGACGGCGAAGAATGCCGAGGCCGGATGGAGCACGGGGCGCTTCGGCTTCTTCGCCGCGCTCGCCCGCAAGGGCGCGGAGCGCGCGCAGTGAGCGAGGTGCGGATCCCGCGCGTCGCGCACGGCGAGCGCACCGTGTTCAGCCCCGGCGGCGAGGAAGTCAACCAGCTGCTCGCTGCCGTTACGGCGCTGACCGCGGAGGTCGCCGTGCTGCGCCAGCGGATCAAGGCGCTCGAGGCGCTCGCGGCGAAGGCCGGGACGCTGCCCGACGGTGCGGTCGACCGCTACGAGCCCGGCGTGGCCGAGCGAGAGGAGCAGGCGGCGTGGCACGAGAAGCTGTTGCGCCGTGTTTTTTACCGTTACATCGAGAGAGAATCATGATGCGAAGGGTGCTCGGGGCGGCATTGTTGGCGGGGGTCTGCGCGACGGGGGTCGCGGTCGCGGCCAAACCGGTGGCCAGGGTGCCGGCGGTGAAGATGCATCCGCAGGAGCTGCCGGTCTGGAAGGTGCCGAATCTCGGCATCGGCGGCGAGGCGTATTACGCGCCCGACAGCTACCACGTGATCGCGCAGATGCAGGATCCGGAGGCGACCAAGCCCGGTGATCCGCGCGCCAAGTATGGCTCGTTCACCTACACGTTCACCGACCAGGGGACCGAGATCCGCCGCATCAACGATCGCGGCCAGGATGCCTGTTCATTCTTCTTCCCGGACATGAAGCACCTGGTGTGGACGTCGACGCGCGACAATCCGCACCTGCCGGTCGGCAGCTGGGATGACGACCCGAACTACCCGAAAGGTGCCGAGCTCTACGTGTCGGATCTCGAGGGCGGCAATGTCCACCGCCTGACGCACAACGAGTACTACGACGCCGAGGTGACCGTGTCGCCGAACGGCGAGTGGATCCTGTTCGGCCGCCAGATCGACGGCAAGATGGACCTGTGGCGCATGCGGCCGGACGGCAGCGAGCAGCAGCAGATCACCTTCACCGACGACTGGCAGGAAGGCGGCGCCGCCTATCTGCCCGACAACGAGACGATCCTCTACCGGGCGTGGAAGCGCAGCGAGTACGGCAAGTTGAAGCCGCTGCCGATGACGCTGTTCACGATCAAGCACGACGGCACGGGCCTCAAGCAGATCACCTTCACGAACGACATGAACTGGGCACCGTTCCCCGCGCCGGACGGCCGCCACTACGTGTTCGTGCGCAATGTCGACGGCGACAATCGCGAGGTCTTCCTCGGCGATTTCGAGGGTGGCGAGCCGCTGCGGCTCACCTACAACGACGGCTTCGACGGCTTCCCGTCGGTCTCGCCCGACGGCACGAAGATGCTGTTCACGCGCAAGCACGAGTCCGAGGTGGGCGTGTTCACCTACGTGATGGACATTTCCTCGCTCGGCGTCGGGCCGCGCAAGGCGGAGCAGTGACCGCGCCGGCGCGGGATTGACGCGACCGGCGAGTTATCGCAATGTCGTGCCGCACGGGTTCGTCAAGGAGGCGCGGATCATGGCGGCAAAGAAGAAGCTCGCGCGCAAGCGCAAGGCAGTCAAAAAGAAAGTCGTGAAGGCGCGGCGCAAGGTCGCCGCCCGGCGCAAGGTGGCCGCCAGGAAGGTCGCCACCCGGAAGGGGGCCGCAAGGCGCAAGGTTGCCGCGGCCGGGCGCAAGCTCAAGCGGGGCTCGCGCCGGGTCGCGCGCAAGGCCAAGGCCGGCGCGCGCCGGGCCGCCAGGAGCGCGGGTCGGGTCGCCCGCCGGGTCCGCCGCCGCGCGAAGGCGGTGGTCCGGGAAACGGCTGTCGCGCTCGACGAAGCCAGGGACTACGTGGTGGAAAAGACCGGGGCGCTGATCCCGGGCGGATCGGCGCCGTCATCCGAATCCTGACCGATCGTCGTCAACGGAAGGATCTCCGCGATGAATTTCATCATCTGGCTCGTCGTCGGTGGACTCATAGGCTGGATCGCCAGCAAGATCATGAAGACCGATGCCCAGCAGGGCGTGTTCCTCAACGTGGTCGTGGGCATCGTCGGTGCGCTGCTCGCCGGCTTTTTCGCGCCGCGGCTCGGCGTCGGCACGATCAATTCGGGCGACTTCAGCCTGGGCGGCCTGCTGCTCTCGCTGCTGGGCGCCGTGATCCTGCTCGCGATCGTCAATCTGATCCGGCGGGGGAAGGCGCGCTGATCCGCGCCGGCAGCGGCACGCTGCACAGGTCGATGTAGCCGGCTGGCACCTTGTACCAGTCGTCGGTCCGGTTGCGCCGGGCCTCGACCAGCCGGGTGAACAGCGGCGTGTCGGTGCGCAGCACCTCGACGGCCAAGCGCTGCGCGGCCGGCAGGTCCGCCGCGAGCCGCACGCTGTGGATCGGTGCGCCGGTGGCCGTCGCGTCGAGGAAGCCCATCGGCCCGCCGCCGCGCGGCAGCGCCGACAGCCGCTCGATGCCGTGCACGACCCGGCCGACCACCGTGATGTTGCGGTCGAGCTGCCGCGGCGCGTGGCCGATCACCACGTAGAGCTCGGCGCCGCTTCCCGAGCCGGCGTCGTTGTCGCGGCCCACGCCCACCGTGCCATAGCAATGCGCGAGCCAGGTGGTCGCGCCGGCCGCATCGCGCGCGGCGGGCAGGCCGTCGCTGAAGCCGACCACGGGCGCGTAGCCGTCGGGGTCGGGCAGGCGCGTGAACGGCGCCGCCGGATCGACCGTCCGGGTGAACTCGGCCGGCAGCGCGCGTGCGGCGCCCTTCAGCGGCCGTTGCGCGTCGCCCCACTGCACGACGAAGTTGTCCTGCACGCGCGTGATCGCGAGGCCGTCGTAATAGTGCTCGCGCGCGAGCGCAATGATGTTGGCGACATGGCGGGGCGCAAACCGCGGCGCCAGTTCGATGATGACGCGCCCGGCGTCGAGATCGAGATAGAGTGTGCTCGACGGGTCGAGCCGGCGCCAGTCGGTGTCGGCCGAAGCGGCGAGCAGTTCGGCCATCGTCTTCGGCGGTACCGCGCTCTCGGGCGCGGCAGTTGCGGGCCCGGCCGGCGCGGCGAGCGCGGTGGCCACGGCGAGCGCAGTCAGGACGGGCGACGGGTTCGGCATGGCGCGGGGCTCCCGGCTGAAAGGCGCATGGTAGCGCCCCGCGGCGATCAGCTGCGCGGCCGGAACGGCACCACGGCCACGGCGCCGGTCGTATCCAGTCCGATCCGGGACAGCAGCGCCTGGAGTCGCGCCGCGCTGCCCTGCGCGAAGGCCGGCGCGTCGCCGCCCGCGAGCGGGCGCGACAGCAGGTGGCCTTGCGCTGCGATCGGTCCGGAGTGCATCAGCAGGCGCAGCTGTTCGACGCGCTCGATGCCCTCGACTGTGACGTCGAAGCCGAGGCTGTGGCACACCGAGATGATCGCGCGCGCGATCGCCGCCGAACGCGGGTTGGTATCGAGATCGGCGATCAGGCTGCGGTCGAGCTTCACGCGTCGCAGCGGCAGCTGCGACAGCGAGGTGAGCGAGGAGTAGCCGGTGCCGAAGTCATCGAGCGCGATCGGCAGGCCCAGCTCGCGCGCGCGCTGCAGCGCGTCGATCGTCGCGGCGCCGGTCTGGAACGCGCTCTCGGTCAGCTCGAGCTCGAGCGTCGACGGCGGCAGGCCGTAGCGGGCGAGCGTCGCGCCGGCGCGCTCGACGAAGCTGCGATCGAACAGCTGCGGCATCGATACGTTGATCGCGATGTGCGGATTCTCCATGCCCGCGGCGCGCCACTCGCTCGCCGCGACGATCGCAGTATCGAGCACCCAGTCGCCGATTGCGATGATCAGTCCGGACTGTTCGGCGATCGGAATGAAATCCGCCGCCGACACCAGCGTGCCGTCCTCGCGCCGCCAGCGCACGAGCGCCTCGAACGAGGCCGTCACGCCGTCGGTCAGCGACACCTGCGGCTGGTATTCGAGCACGAGCTTGCGCTCGGCGATCGCGCGGCGCAGGGCCTGTTCCATGCGAAAGCGCGCCGCGCTGCCGGCGAGCAGCTCGGGGGTAAACATGCTGACGCGATTGCGGCCGAGCGATTTCGAGCGAAACAGCGCTGCGTCGGCCGCGCGGGACAGCGCCGCGGCGTCGCCCGCGTGCTCGGGCAACGCGGCGACACCGACGCTCACGCTGACCAGCAGCTCGCGGTCGCCGACCGCGAGCGGGCGGCGGAACGCCGCGACGATGCGCCCGGCGAGCTCCTCGAGCTGTGCCGGTTCGGCGTCCTCCCCGGCGAGTACGACGAATTCGTCGCCGCCGAGTCGCGCGGCGAAATGCCGCTCGCCGATGGCGGCGCGCAGCCGCGCGGCGATCGCGCGCAGCAACTCGTCACCGAGCGCATGGCCGAGGTGGTCGTTGATCGCCTTGAAGTTGTCGACGTCGAGCGCGAGGGCGCCGACCCGGCCGCTTTCGGTGGTCGCGCGGCGCACGAGCCGGCGCAGGTGCGTGAACGCGTAGCGGCGGTTCGGCAGCCCGGTGAGGACATCGTGGTGGGCGAGAAAGCTCAGCTTGCGCGTGCGCGCCCGCACCCGGTCCTCGAGCTCGACCTGATGCTGCTCGACGGCTGCGCTCGCCTCGGCGAGCTGCGTCGCCATCGTGTTGAAAGCCCCCGCGAGCTCGTCGAGTTCGCGCGGCCCGCCGCGCGGCGCGCGGGTGCGCCACGCGCCCCGGGCGAGCGAGCGCGTGGCGCGCGTCAACCGCCGCACCGGCGCCGTGACCGACAGCGTCGCGATCAGCGACACCAGCAGCGTGAGGCCGATCACGACGAAAGTGAGCTTCCGGTAGGCCTCGCGCGCCTCGCTGGTCGCCGCCGCCGCGGCGCCGGCGGAGCTGACGACGGCTGCGCTCGCCGGGCGCGTGACGCGCTCGTTCAGCCGCGCCGCGACGGCGGAGCTCGAGGCGGCGAAGTCGGCGCCGATCGCGTCGATCTCGCGGTCGTGGCGCGTGATCGCGCGCAGCAGCGTCGTGAGCGTCGCGATGTCCTCGTCGACCAGATCGACCCAGGCCCGACCCGGCGAAGCGACGAGTTCCTCGCGGTGAGCGTCCAGCGTACGACTGAAGGCACGCTGCGCGCGGTGCATGCGCGCAGCCTGGTCGGCACCGCCGCTGATCAGGTAGCCGTTGAAGGCCGCGCGCAGCGGGCCGACCGCCAGCTCGAGCTCGGCGAACGAGCGGCGCGCGCTGCCGGTGTTCACGAGGCGCGCATTGGCGTCCCAGGTGGCCGAGACGCGCCGCGCCAGCGCATCGAGCGCGCTGCCGTAACGCGTCAGCGCCACTTCGCGCGCCCGCGCCGCTGCGGTCAGCTCATCGCCGATGCCGACGTGCAGCTCGAGATCGCCGAGCAGCCGGTCATCCGCCGCAGCGCCAGCCGGCCGCTGCGCGATGTAGTCCCTGGCGGCGGCGTCGAGGCGCTGCTCGGCCTGCGCGGTGGCATCGTGCGTCGCGGTATCGCTCGCGCGCAGCTGGTCGAAGACCGCGCGATCGTAGGTGAGCAACTGGTCGGTGATGCGCCCGGCGGCCAGCGCGAACGGAATGCGTTCGGCGGCCGTATCGTTCAGCGTGTCGATCGCGAACTTCGCGCTGCGGGACGCGTACCAGTCGCCGGCGAGCAGCACCAGCGCGACCGTGCCGAAGCCGATCGCCAGCCGGGCGGCAATGCTGAGCCGCCAGCGCCCCGCCGGTGTCGCCGGATCAACCATGCGGGCAATGTACGCCGCCGTCCCACGAGGTGTCGCGGCGGAGTTGACATATCCGGCGCCAGGTCCGCGGCGTTATGCTGTCACGTCTCACAGTTGTGCACATGGACCCCGCCATGACCCTGATCCGCCTGCTCCGCCCGACCCTCGTGGCCGCCTTGCTCGCCGCCTCGCTCGCGGCCTGCCAGACCGTCGAAACCACCGCTCCCGGGGCCGTCGGCGTCGACCGCAAGCAGCGCATGCTGGTCTCGGAGGAAGAGATCGAGAAGGCGGCCGTGCAGTCGTATGCGCAGGAACTCGACAAGGCGCGGTCGAAGAACGCGCTCAACACCGATGCCCGGCTGCTCGCACGCGTGCGCGGCATCGCCAACCGGCTGATACCGCAGACCGTCGTATTCCGGCCCGATGCCGCCGCCTGGAACTGGGAAGTCAATGTCGAGTCCACGGACGAACTGAATGCCTACTGCATGCCGGGAGGCAAGATCATGGTCTATTCCGGCCTCGTGCAGAAACTGTCGCTGACCGACGACGAACTCGCGACGGTGATCGGGCACGAGATGGCGCACGCGCTGCGCGAGCACAGCCGGGAGCGGGTCTCGCGCGCGTATGCGCAGCAGCTCGCGCTGTCCGGGGTCGCGGCGGTTGCAGGCCTGGGGCAGGGCACCGTGGACCTCGTCGGTGCGATCGGCAACGTCACGTTCCAGCTGCCGCACAGCCGCGAGCAGGAAGCCGAGGCCGACATCATCGGCCTCGAGCTGATGGCGCGCGCCGGCTACGACCCGAATGCCGCGCCGAGCGTCTGGCGCAAGATGGCTGCCGCGCAGTCGGGCAGCGCGTCGCCCGAATTCCTGAGCACCCATCCGTCGGGCGCGTCGCGCATCGCGGATCTCGAGCGCAACATCCCGAAAGTGCTGCCGCTCTACCAGGCCGCGCGGAAGCCGTGACGCGGCATCAGAACGGGGCGCCGAGCGCGAGCCGCCATGCGGAGACGTCGCCGGCGAAGCGGTAGCTGAGACCCACGCGCGGCAGCGTCAGCCGGCCCCACTTCAGCGGCGGGCGGGCGCCGATCATCATGCCGATCTCGAACTGCACTGCGGTGATGTCGACGCCGGTCACCGGACCGGTCGGCGGGTCGATGTACCAGTCGAGCACGGCGAAGAAGCCGGTTTCGGTTTCGTGCGCGCGGCCGTCGCGGCGGCCGGGGCTGCGCGCCGCCTCGAAGGCATTGCGCCAGCGCACGAAGGTGTCGGTGGGCAGCGAGCCGCGATAGTTCACGCCCGAGTAGAGCAGGTCGTCGCGGAAATGCAGTTGCCAGCCGTCGGCGAGGGCGCGCCGGAATTCGTTCTGCACGCCGAGGCTGTAGAGCGTGCCGCCGATGTCGCTGTGGTCGGCGAGCTCGACACCGACTTTCGCGAAGGGTTGCACGCGCCAGTCACCGCGCACGAACTCGAGCGCGATGCCCGGCACGAAGCTCAGCGAGTCGATGCCGCCGGGCAGATGCTGCTGCAGCAGGCCCATCGGGCTGAAATCGAGGAAACCGAGCGTCACCGGCAGCAGCAGCGTGACACCCGGTGCGGCGGCGTCGGTCTCGCGGTAGTGCCAGCTGAACGGCAGGCGGTAGATCTGCAGCAGCTGTCCGCCTGCGCCGTAGACACCCGAGCCGAGCTCGTGCGCGAACGCGTAGTTCGCGAACTGCTGTTCGGCCCGCGGATCGTCCTGCGCGAGTGCGGCGGCGGGTGCGAGCAGCAGCAGCAGGCAGGCGGCGCGATTCACGCGGCCAAGGTTAGCGGTTTGCGTCACACTATGCGCGATGAGCGCTCCCGCCGACAAGCCGTCCCCGCGCCACGCGCGCGCGGGCGCCGCGCCGCCGGCCGCCACCGACGCCTCGCTGCAGGGTTTCTTCGGCGTGTTCGTCTACAGCCGGCGCGCGCTCGCGCTCGTCTGGACGACCAACGCGCGCCTCACCCTCGCGATCGCGATTTTCACCGGCCTCGCCGGTGTGCTGCCGGCCGCGGTGGCCTGGGTCGGCGCGCGCATCGTCGACGCGGTGGTCGCCGCGGTCGCCGGCACGCACGACCCCGCCGAGGCGCTGCGCTACGTCGTGATCGAGGGCGTGCTGGTCGCCGCCGTGGCCGGCGCGCAGCGCATGCTGTCGCTGTGCCAGTCGCTGCTGCGCGCCCAGCTCGGCCAGCGCGTCAACGTGATGATCCTCGAGAAGGCGCTCACCCTCGATCTCGCGCATTTCGAGGACGCCGACTTCTACGACAAGCTCACGCGCGCGCGGCGCGAGGCGTCGAGCCGCCCGCTGTCGCTCGTGATGCGCACCTTCGGCCTCGCGCAGAACGCGGTGTCGATCGTCAGCTTCGCGGTGCTGCTGGCGCAGTTCTCGCCGTGGGCGGTGCTGGTGCTGATCCTCGCGGGGCTGCCGGCGTTCGTGGCCGAGACGAAGTTCTCGGGCGATGCGTTCCGGCTCTTCCGCTGGCGCTCGCCCGAGACGCGCATGCAGATCTATCTCGAGACCGTGCTCGCGCGCGAGGATCACGTCAAGGAAGTGAAGCTGTTCAATCTCGGCGAGCGCTTCCTCGAGCGCTACCGGGACATCTTCCGCCGCATCTACACGGAGGATCGCGCGCTGACGATCCGGCGCGACGTCTGGGGCCTCGCGCTCGGCCTGATCGCGACGCTGACGCTGTACGCGGCCTATGCGTGGATCGCGATCGAGGCGGTGCGCGCCGTGATCACGCTCGGGCAGATGACGATGTACCTGATGCTGTTCCGCCAGGGCCAGTCGGCGGTGTCGGCGAGCCTTGCGGCGATCGGCGGCATGTACGAGGACAACCTCTACCTGTCGACCCTCTACGAGTATCTGGAAACCGTCGTCCCGACCCCGGACGGCGAGCTCGTGCGCGGCCCGCACCCGGAAGACGGCGTGCGCTTCGAGAACGTCGAGTTCCGCTACCCGGACTCGACCGAGCCGGCGCTGACCGGCATCAACCTGCACCTGCCGCCGGGCGCGAGCGTCGCGCTCGTCGGCGAGAACGGTTCGGGCAAGACCACGCTGATCAAGCTGCTGACGCGCCTCTACCGGCCGACGAGCGGGCGCATCCTGCTCGACGGCCTCGACCTCGACGAGTGGGACGAGGACGCGCTTCGCGGCCGCATCGGCGTGATCTTCCAGGACTTCGCGCGCTACCAGATGCAGGTCGGCGAGAACATCGGCGCGGGCGACGAGCAGTATTTCGAGGACGAGGCGCGCTGGCGCGCGGCGGCCGGGCTCGGCCAGGCCGACGATTTCATCGAGACGCTGCCGTCCGGCTACCACACCCAGCTCGGCAAATGGTTCCGCGACGGACGCGACCTGTCGGGCGGGCAGTGGCAGAAGATTGCACTGTCACGCGCGTTCATGCGCACGCGCGCCGACATTCTCGTGCTCGACGAGCCGACCGCCGCGATGGATGCGCAGGCCGAGGCCGACGTGTTCGAGCATTTCCGCCGCCTCGCGGCCGATCGCATCACGATCCTGATCTCGCACCGCTTCTCCACGGTGCGCATGGCCGACCAGATCATCGTGCTCGAGCGCGGGCGGATCGTCGAGCGGGGCAGCCACCAGGAGCTCGTCGCGCTCGGCGGGCAGTACGCGCACCTGTTCGCGCTGCAGGCGAAGGGCTATCGCTGAGCGCCCCGGCCGTCAGCCGATCGGCTGGCGGCGAAACGCGAACGGCGCGTTCAGCAGTTCCGCCCAGCGCTGGTCGCGCCCGTAGATGTCGCGCCGGAAGTTCACGCGCCCCGCATCGTCCACCCACGCCGTCCAGTAGGCGAGCATGATCGGCACGCGCTTGCCGAGCGTCACGTTGCGCGTCTCGCCGCGCGCGAGCACCGCCGCGATCGTCGCGTCGTTCCACTGCGCCGGGTCGTCGAGCAGCAGTTTCGCGAGCTCGAGCGGGTGCTCGATGCGCACGCAGCCCGAACTGGTCGTGCGCGTGTCGCTCTCGAACAGGGCCCGGGTCGGCGTATCGTGCAGGTAGACGCTGTACGGGTTCGGGAACATGAACTTCACGCGGCCGAGCGCGTTGGCGGGGCCGGGATCCTGCCGCAGCGTGTACGGGATGTGACCGCTGCGAAATCGTGACCAGTCGACGCTCGCCGGGTCGAGCACGCGACCCGCGCCGTCGATCACCTTCAGGCCGCGGCGCGTGATCGAGGCCGGATCGCGCCGCGCGGCCGGCAGGATGTCGTTGGCGATGATCGTCGGCGGCACGGTCCAGGTCGGATTGAAGACGAGATAGGTGATCTCGGAGCGATATTCCGGCGTCATGCGCCATGGCTTGCCGACCTGCGCGCGGCCGCGCCAGAGCGTCTGCTCGCCACGCAGGTAGAAGGCCTCGAAGCCGGCGATGTTGACGACCACGAATTCCGGCGGCAGCTGGTAGAGCAGCACGCGACCGCGGTCGAGGTTGACGCGCAGCTGGAGGATGCGGTCCTCGACCGGCACCTTGAGCTCGGCGAGCGTGGCCGGGCCGATCCGGCCGTCGGCGTCGAGGCCCATGCGGGCCTGGAAGCTCCTCACGGCCGCCTCGAGCGCCGTGTCGTAGCGGGTTTCGTCGCCGGTGCCGGCGTCGGCGAGGTCGCCGGTGGCGCGCAGCATCGCGCGCAACGCCGGCACGCGCGGATCGTCGGCACCCGGCTCGAGCGTCGGGCCGGCCGCGATGTCGGGCCAGCCGCCCGCCAGCGCGATGCGCCGGTAGTGCGCGAGTTCGCGGCGCAGCCCGGCGTAGAGCGGATGGGCGGGCCGCGCGGCTTCGAGCGCGCCGTAGAGGTCGCCGGACGCGAGCGCGGCTTCGAGCTCCGCGGCCGGATCGAGGCCGGGCATCGAGCGGCCGAGGTTCCAGCCGGAGTCGAAGCGCTGCGGGTCGACCTTGCCGAACCACAGGTGGTAGCCGAGGCGGAAGATCGCGTCGGTCAGCAGCAGCTCGAAGTCGGCGCGTTCGAAGGTGGTGGTCGCCGGGTCCTGCAGCAGCGGGCGCAGGCTCGCCAGGGCCGAGAGGTGGTAGTCGGACGGGCTCAGGCCGTCGTCGGCGCTGTCGACGATCGCGCGCAACAGGTCGTCGACGTCGCGCGGATTGCCCCAGGCCGGTGCAAACGCCCGCCGCGTATAGAAATCGGCGATCGCGCTGCCCGCGGCGATCGCCTCGCTCCGGATCGACAGTTCGCCGGCGCCGACCAGCAGCGCCACGCGCGACTCGATCGCCGTCGTGAGCGCCGTTGGCGGCGCCGGTGGCGATGCGGGCGCCGGCACCGCGAGCGCCGCGTGCGTGGCGCAGAACAGGCAGGCGAGCAGTGTCGCCCGGCCGTTTAACTTAACGCGGAGCGATCCGCCGCCGAAAAACCGCGCTTTGCTTCCGGCAATGCGCAGCAGTACCTTGACAGAACACTCTGCTATGCTCACGGCCTGAACTGCCCGGACAGCCGGGCGTTGCGAACTCGAACTCAGGGGGATCCACATGAAACGTCACTTCTCCGTGCTGGTGGGAGCGGCGGCTCTGGCCGCGCTCGCCGCGCACAGCACAGCTGCTCCCGTTGCGAACCTGCCGAATGCTTCCGCGCTGGCGCTGCCGGCGCCGGTGCAGACGTCGCGCAAGATCGACCCGTCGCTCAACCACGTCAAGGGCGAGATCGACGTGGTCGTGCAGCTCGCGGGCCAGCCGCTCGCGATCGCGAACGGCCAGAACTCGAAGAGCCTGGGCGGACTGCTGAGCAAGGCGCAACAGCGCGCGCACAGCGCGAGCCTGTCGCGCGACCAGGACGCGATGCTGGCCCGGCTGCTGGCGCTCGGCGGCCGTGAAGTGGCGCGGACACGTATCGCATACAACTCCGTGATCGTGCGCATCGACGCCGCGCAGCTCTATGCGGTGGCGAGCTACCGCGACGTCGTGTCGGTGCGGCCGAGCCGCGAGTACAACCTCGACCTGTCGGCCACCGTGCCGCAGATCGGCGCCGCGATCGCGCAGGCGCAGGGCGTCACCGGCGCCGGGGTCACCGTCGCGGTGATCGACTCGGGCATCGATTACACGCACTACAACCTCGGCGGCGCGGGTACCGATGCGGCCTACGAGGCCGCGTACGGCACCAGCATCACCGACACGCGCAACACGACGCGCGACGGCCTGTTCCCGACCGCCAAGGTCGTCGAGGGCCGCGATTTCATCGGCGAGCTGTGGCCGAATGCCGCTGCCGTGCCCGATGACGATCCGATCGACATCCAGGGCCACGGCACGCACGTGGCCGACATCATCGCCGGCCATTCCGCGGACGGTGCGCACAAGGGTGTCGCACCCGACGCGAAGCTGATCGCCGCGAAGGTCTGCAGCTCGGTGGCGACCTCCTGCAACGGCACCGCGCTGCTGCAGGCGATGGACTACGTGCTCGATCCGAACGGCGACGGCTCGATGGACGACGCCGTCGACGTGATCAACATGTCGCTCGGTTCGAGCTATGGCCAGGTCGAGGACGACCTGTCCGGTGCGAGCGCCAATGCGGTCGCCGCGGGCGTCGTCGTCGTCGCCTCGGCCGGTAACAGCGCCGACCGTCCGTTCATCACCGGCTCGCCGGCTTCGGCCCCGACGGTGCTGAGTGTCGCGCAGACCGAAGTGGCGGGCGCGGTCGGCTATCCGCTCGTCATCAATGCGCCGGCGAGCCTCGCCGGCACCTACACGAACACCGCCACGGTCGAGTGGGCGCCGGTCGAGGGCCGCAGCACGAGCGGCAACGTCGTCGGTGTCTCGACCCTCGCCTGTGACGGACAGGCACTGCCGGCGCTCAGCGGCAGCATCGCGCTGATCCGGCGCGGCACCTGCTCGATCAGCCAGAAGGTGCGCAATGCGACCGCCGCCGGCGCGACCGGCGTGATCCTCGGTCTGGTCGCATCGGGTGACGCGGTGTCGTTCTCGAATGGCGGCGAGTGCGCGCCGGACGGCAGCAACTGCGCGCCGACGCTGGTCGTCACGCAGCCGGTATCGGAGGCGATCTTCGCGGCACTCGCCGGCGGCACCGCCGTCTCGGCGACGATCTCCGACGCCGCGGCGTTCTCGCGCGATTCCTGGATCGTCAATTCCTCGTCGCGCGGCCCGTCCTACAGCTATGCGGCGATCAAGCCCGAGATCGGCGCGCCCGGCGCGTCGGTTTCGGCGATCGCGGGCAGCGGCACCGGCGAGGAGGCTTTCGGCGGCACGTCCGGCGCAGCGCCGATGGTGTCCGGCGCGGCGGCCCTGCTGCTGTCGAAGGACAAGACGCTGACGCCGACGCTGGTGCGGGCGCTGCTCGCCAACACCGCGGAGACGCAGATCTACTCGCCGACACAGACCTCCGGTCCGGAGCTCGCGCCGATCACCCGCATCGGCGGTGGCGAAGTGCGCGTCAACCGGGCGCTGGCCTCGCGCACGGCGGCCTGGGACGACGAGACCAAGACGCCGGCGCTGTCGTTCGGCTATCACAGCGTCACCTATCCGACGGTGCTCAAGCGCACCGTGAAGGTGCGCAACTTCACCAGCAAGACGCGCAAGTACTCGGTGAAGAGCGCATTCCGCTATGCCAACGACAACACCGGTGCGGTCACGGTGTCCGCGCCGTCGTCGGTCTCGGTGCCGGCCAATGGCACGGCATCCTTCACGGTGCTGCTGACGATCAATCCGGCCAAGCTCAATGACTGGCCGTGGGGCGGCGGCAGCGCCGGCTCGGCCGGCGGCGACGGTCCGCTGCTGCAGCGCGTGGAGTACGACGGCTACCTGACGCTGAAGGAAGGCGCCGACGACATCCACGTGCCGTGGCACGTGCTGCCGAAGAAGGCCGCGCTGGTGCAGGCGGTCGGCGCGAAGGTGACCATCCCGAAGGGCAAGACCTCGGCGGTGCTGCCGATGATCAACCTCGCGATGGCCAAGGCGGGCCGCGTCGAGCCGTTCGCGCTGCTCGGCACGAGCGCACGCATCCCGCGCGCGCAGCTGCCCGGCCCCGGCGACAACTTCGCCGTGGTCGACCTGCAGGCGCTCGGTGCGCGTCTCGTCAACGTCGGTGGTGGCCAGTTCGGGCTGCAGGTCGCGGTCAGCACCTACGGCACGCGGGCCTATCCGGGCTATCCGGCCGAGTTCGACGTCTATCTCGACACGAACCTCGACGGCATCGACGACTGGGTGATGTACACGGCGGAAGCGAGCGGCTTCGGGCTCACCGGGCAGACGCTCGTGAACGTGGTGAGCCTGTCGACCGGGGCTGGCGCGGCGTTCTACTACGCCGACACCGATCTCGAGTCGGGCAACATGATCATGACCATTCCGCTTGCGCCGCTCGGGATCAATCCGGCCGCGCCGCTCGTGATCTCGGCCTATGCGTTCGACAACTACTTCACGGGCAACCTGACCGATTACATCGAGGGCAAGGTGTACACGCCGGCGCTGCCGCGCTTCGACGTGTCGCTGCCGCCGCCGGCGGGCATCAACCCGCTCAGCCTGACGACGCTCACGGTGACCGCGCCGGCCGGTGGTGCCGCCGCATCGCCGTCGCAGGAGGGCCTGCTGTTCTTCTATCGTGACGGCAATGCCGGCCTCGAGGCCGATGCCATCGCGGTGGAGCAGCGGTAAGGCTGCGCTGAAGCCCTGATCGGCACTGACGCCCCGGTGGAGCAATCCACCGGGGCGTTTTCTTTTTGCGCGTGGCGCGGGGCAAGCGGCGCATGCCGCGCAGCGTGCGGCGTGCGGCGGGCAGCGTGCCGGCGCTCAGCCCCCGGCGTCGCTCCTGCGCTGCTCGAGTTCCTCCCAGCGCTGCATGCCTGCTTCGAGCGCCGCGTCGATTTCCCCGAGCCGGGCACTGTCGGCGCGCAGCCGGTCGGGGCCGCCGCGGTGGTAGTCCGGTGCGCACATGGCCGCCGCGATCGCGGCCTTCTCCTCCTCGAGCGCTTCGAGCGCGGCGGGCAACGCCTCGAGCTCGCGCTGCTCGCGGTAACTGAAGCGCCGGCGTGCCCGCTCCTGCGGCTGTGCGGACGGCGAGGGGCCCGCGGCAGGCGAGGCGATCGCCCGCGCCGCGGATGCCGGCGCGGCCGGCGCCGCACGCTGCGCGAGCCAATCGCTGTAGCCGCCGGCGAACTCGCGCCAGCGGCCGCCGCCCTCCGCGACCAGCGTCTGGGTCACGACGTTGTCGAGAAAGGCGCGGTCGTGGCTCACGAGCAGCAGCGTGCCGTCATAGTCCTGCAGCGTCGTCTCGAGCAGCTCGAGGGATTCCATGTCGAGGTCGTTGGTGGGCTCGTCGAGCACCAGCAGGTTCGCGGGCTGGGCGAACAGCCGCGCGAGCAGCAGCCGGTGGCGCTCGCCACCCGACAGCATGCGCACCGGCGAGCGCGCGCGGCGCGCCGGGAACAGGAAGTCGGCGAGCCACGCCGTGACGTGCTTCTTCCTGCCGTTCACCTCGATCCAGTCGGAGCCCGGGCTGACCGTGTCGGCAACCGTGCGGTCCGGGTCGAGCTGTGCGCGCAGCTGGTCGAAGTACGCGATCCTGAGATTCGTGCCGAGCCTCACCGTGCCGGTGTCGGGCTCGAGCGTGCCGAGCATCAGCCGCAGCAGCGTGGTCTTGCCGGCGCCGTTCGCGCCGATCAGCCCGATGCGATCGCCGCGCATGATGCGCAGCGACAGGTCGTCGACGATCCTGCGCCCGCCGAACGACTTGCCGATCGCGTCGAGCTCGACGACGAGCCGGCCCGAGCGGGCGCCCGCATCGAGCGTGAAGCGGACGTCGCCGAGGCGTTCGCGGCGGGCCGCGCGCTCGGCGCGCAGCGCCTCGAGGCGGCGCACGCGGCCCTCGTTGCGCGTGCGGCGCGCTTCCACGCCCTGGCGGATCCAGGCCTCTTCCTGGGCCCAGAACTTGTCGAAGCGCCGGTTCGCGCACTGCTCGGCGGCGAGCTCGGCGGACTTCGCGCGCTCGTAGGCCGCGAAGTTGCCCGGCCAGGAGCGCAGCACGCCGCGGTCGAGCTCGATGATGCGGGTCGCGACCGCATCGAGGAAGCGGCGGTCGTGCGTGACGACGATCAGCGCAGGCACGCGCACCGCGAGCTGCTCGAGCAGCTCGATGCCGCCGATGTCGAGGTGGTTGGTCGGCTCGTCGAGCAGCATCAGGTCGGGTTCGGTGGCGAAGGCGAGCGCGAGCGCCGCGCGCTTGCGCTCGCCGCCCGACAGGCCCGCGACCGGCCGGTCGGGCGCGAGGCCGAAACGGTCGAGCTGCGCCGTCAGGCGGACATCGAAACCGCCGTGCCCGGTGACGCCGTGGCCGCCCGCGTCCGGATCCGCCGCGATGCCGGCGCGCAGCGCGAGGCTCGCGCGCAGCGCCGGGGCGTCGGGCAGCGCGGGCTCCTGCTCGACGAAGGCGACGCGCAGCCCCTCGCGGCGGCGAACCTCGCCCTCGTCGAGTACCGCACGGCCGGCCAGCACGGCGAGCAGCGAGGATTTGCCGGTGCCATTGCGGCCGATCAGTCCGAGACGCTCGCCGCCGCTGACGGTGAGATCGGCGCCGTCGAGCAGCGGCAGCAGGCCGAAGGCGAGATGGGCATCGAGCAGGGCGATCCGCGTCATGGCCGCAAGATAGCGCCTCCGGCGTCCGGCAGTGCGGCGCGGGGCGCAACAAATCTGTAATAATTCGCCCCCTGACCGGATTCAATCATGGGCCGCCGCCGCGCGGTCGGGGTGGGCCGATGAGCTTCTTGTCCGCGCTGATGCCTCGTGAAGGACAGTTCTTCACGATGTTCAACGAGCATGCGGCACTGGTCGTCAAGGGCGGTCGCGAGCTGTGCGACCTGCTGCACGAGTATGCCGACGTGTCGGGGCGCGCGACGCGCACCCGCCGGATCGAGGAGATCGAGCACGAGGCCGACCGGGTCACGCGCGAGGCGGTCGAGCTGCTGCACAAGACCTTCGTCACGCCGTTCGACCGCGACGTGATCCACCGGCTGATCTCGCGGATGGACGACATCCTCGACCTGATCCAGGACACGGCCGAGACACTCGTGCTCTACGACATCCAGCACCTGACCGCCGAGGCCAACCATCTCGCGAACCTCGTGCAGATCTGCTGCGAGCGCGTCGAGGCGGCGACCGTGCTGCTGTCGTCGATGAAGAACGCGCGCGAGATCCTGAAGATCTGCGAGGACATCGACGGGCTCGAGTCCGACGCCGATCGCGTGATGCGCGGCGCGGTGTCGAAGCTGTTCCGCGACGAGACCGATGACCGCCAGCTGATCAAACTGAAGGCCGTCTACGAGCTGCTCGAGGCGACGACCGACAAGTGTCAGGACGTCGCCAACGTGATCGAGGGTGTCGTGCTCGAGAACGGCTGACCATGAGCGGCGAAATCGTCTTCACGACGCTCGCGTTCCTGGTCGTGCTCGCGCTGCTGTTCGACTTCATGAACGGCTTCCACGACGCGGCGAACTCGATCGCCACCGTCGTGTCGACCGGCGTGCTGAAGCCCTACCAGGCGGTCGTGTGGGCCGCATCGTTCAATTTCGTCGCGATCGCGATCTTCCACCTGAAGGTCGCCGCGATGGTCGGCAAGGGCATCATCGACCCGGCGTTCGTCGACTACCACGTGATCTTCGGCGCGCTGATCGGCGCGATCGGCTGGAACGTGATCACCTGGTATTACGGCATCCCGTCGAGCTCCTCGCACGCGCTGATCGGCGGCCTGATCGGCGCGGCGATGGCGAAGGCGGGCACCGCGCCGCTGCTCGCGCCGGGCATCATCAAGACTTCGCTGTTCATCGTCGTCTCACCGATGCTCGGCATGCTGCTCGGCGTGCTGTGGATGGTCGGCGTTTCGTGGGCCTGCCTGCGCCTGTCGCCGCATCGTGTCGACCGCGTATTCCGGCGGCTGCAGCTGGTGTCGTCCGCGCTGTACAGCGTCGGCCATGGCAGCAACGACGCGCAGAAGACGATGGGCGTGATCTGGCTGCTGCTGATCGCGGCGGGCAGCACGACGCCCGATCACCTGCCGAACTGGGTCATCGTCAGCTGCTACGCGGCGATCTCGCTCGGCACGCTGTTTGGCGGCTGGCGGATCGTCAAGACGATGGGGCAGCGCATCACCAAGCTGCGCCCGGTCGGCGGTTTCGCAGCCGAATCGGCCGGCGCGATCACGCTGTTCACGGCGTCGAGTTTCGGCATCCCGGTCTCGACCACCCACACGATCACCGGCGCGATCGTCGGCGTCGGCACCGCGCAGCGGACCAGGGCCGTGCGCTGGGGCGTCGCCGGCAACATCGTGCTCGCGTGGATCGTGACGATCCCGGCTTCGGCGCTGTTCGCGGCCGGCGCGTGGTGGCTCGGGATGCAATGGTTCTGAGCGCTGCCCGCGGTACAATGGCGCCATGAGTGACCTGGGTAACGGTTTCGACGCCGCGTTCAGCAAGGCGGTCGATCTGGGCAACCGGATCGCCGACAAGGACAAGGACGCGGACCTGTGGGACATCGCCGACGGCCTGCTGGCCGGCGCCGTGCAGTACTGGCTCTATTCGCGCCAGCCCTGCGGCGATCCACGCTGCCAGGACTGCATGCCGATCAGCACCGCGGCCGGGCGCATGGCCGAGCTCAAGCGGCTGATGGAAGAGCTCGCGAGCGAGAGCGAGTACTTCCACACGCCGACCGACTCGAACGCCGGCCGGGCCTGAGGCTGCGGCCGGGCGGGGCGCGCGGCGCTCAGGCCCTGCGTTCGACTTCCGGCGCCGCGCTCGCCTCTTCGAGCGCCGCCTCCAGCAGGCCGAGTCCCTCGTCGAGCAGCGCGTCCTCGATCGTCAGCGGCGCGAGGAAGCGGATCACGTTGCCGTGGATGCCGCAGGAGAGCAGCACGAGGCCGCGGCGGCCCGCGGCCTGCACGAGCCGCTTCGTCAGGTCCGGGTCCGGCGCGTCGGCGCGGCGGTTCCTGACGAGTTCCATCGCGACCATCGCGCCGAGGCCGCGCACCTCGCCGATGCAGGGGAAGCGCGCCTGCAGCGTCCTCAGGCGGCCGACGAGCCGCTCGCCGATCGCGAGCGCGCGGTCGGCGAGCTTCTCGCGTTCGATCGTCTCGAGCACCGCGAGGCCCGCCGCGCAGCCGAGCGGCGAGCCGGCATAGGTGCCGCCGAGTCCGCCGGGCGCCGGCGAGTCCATGATCTGCGCCTTGCCGATCACTGCCGACAGCGGCACGCCGCCGGCGAGGCTCTTGGCGACGGTCATCAGGTCGGGCTCGATGCCGGCGTACTCGATCGCGAACAGGCGGCCGGTGCGCGCGAAGCCGGTCTGGATCTCGTCGGCGATCAGCAGGATGCCGTGCTGGTCGCAGAGTGCGCGCAGGCGCCGCAGGAAATCGGCCGGCGCGGCATAGAAGCCGCCCTCGCCGAGCACCGGCTCGATGATGATCGCCGCGACGCGCGCCGGGTCGACGTCGGCCCGGAACAGCTGCTCGAGCGCGGCGAACGAATGCTCGGCGGTGATGCCGTGATAGGCGATCGGATACGGCACGTGATAGACCTCGGGCAGCATCGGCCCGAAGCCGGCCTTGTATGGCGTGACCTTGCCGGTCAGTGCGCTGCAGGCGAGGGTGCGGCCGTGGAAGCCGCCCGAGAAGGCGATCACGGCCGAGCGCTTCGTGTGGTAGCGCGCGATCTTGATCGCGTTCTCGACCGCCTCGGCGCCGGTCGTCAGGAAAATCGTCTTCTTCGGCGTGGCGCCCGGCGCGAGCGCATTCAGTGCCTCGGCCAGCGCGACGTAGCTTTCGTAGGGCGTGACCTGGAAGCAGGCGTGCGTCAGGCGCCCGAGCTGGCTGCCGATCGCCGCGGCGACCGCCGGATGCAGGTGGCCGGTGTTCAGCACCGCGATGCCGCTCGCGAAGTCGATGTAGCGCCGGCCTTCGACGTCCCAGATCTCGGCGTTGCGCGCGCGCTCGGCGTAGATCGCGAAGCTGTTGCCGACGCCGCGCGGGATCGCGGCCTCGCGCCGCGATTGCAGTTCCGTGTTCTTGCTCATGCCAGATTGTGCCTCTTGACCGGAAGGGAGCGCAGGCGACGCTTCGTCGCCGCGTGGATGGCGTTGCAGATGGCCGGCGCGACGAGCGCCGTCGCCGGCTCGCCGATGCCGCCGGGCGGATTGTCGCTGCCGACGACGTAAGTCTCGATCGCGGGCACTTCGTTCATGCGCACGACGCGGTAATCGTGGAAATTGCTCTGCTGCACGCGCCCGCCCTGCACATTGATCTCGCCCCAGAGCGCGGCGGACAGGCCGAAGAGGATCGCACTCTCGACCTGCGCGACGACGATCGTGGGATTGATCGTCTGGCCGCAGTCGAGCGCGCATACGATGCGGTGCACCTTGACCTTGCCGTCCTCGATCGAGATCTCGGCGACCTGCGCCATGTAGGTGTCGTAGCCTTCCATGACCGCGATGCCGCGGAAGCGGCCGGCAGCGGCTGGTTTGTCGTAGCCTGAGCGGCGCAGCGCGACGTCGAGCACCTCGCGATAGCGCGGCTGCTTTGCGAGCAGCGCGCGCCGGAACGCGGCCGGATCGCGGCCCGCCGCGAGCGCGAGTTCATCCATGAAGCTCTCCGCGACGAAGCAGTTGAGCGCGTGGCTCACCGAGCGCCAGTAGCCGACATCCAGCCCGACTTCGTGCGGTACCCAGTCGACCAGCACGTTCGGCACGTCGTACGGATAGTTTGCGGCGGCCTCGATCGCAAACGGATCGACGGCACCCGCCGGCACGGCGCCGGGAAACACGCGTGCAGTGATCGACGGGCCGGTCAGGTGCAGCTTCCAGGCGACGAGATTGCCATCACGGTCGAAGCCGCCCGCGACCGTGTCGTACGCCGGCGGCCGATAGGTGTCGTGCGTGATGTCGTCCTCGCGTGTCCAGAGCAGCTTGACCGGCTTGCCGGTGGCCTTCGACGCCTCGACCGCCGCGGGAATGAAATCGACATCGAGCCGGCGCCCGAAGCCGCCGCCGAGGAAGGTCGTGTGGACCTTGACCTGCGCGGGCTCGAGCCCCGCCGCCGCGGCCGCCACGGCCTGTGCCGCCCCCTGGGTCTGTGTCGGCACGTAGACGTCACAGCTCGAGGCCTGCACGTGCGCCGTGCAGACCTGCGGCTCCATCGTGGCGTGCGCGAGCAGCGGCAGCTCGTACTCTGCGCGCACGACGCGCGCCGCAGCCTTCAGCGCGCCCTCGGCGTCGCCTTCCTTGCGCGCGACGATGCCGCTCTTCGCGGCGGCCTGCCGCAGGCCGCGCAGAATCGCGCCGTCGTTCAGCCCGGCACTTGCGCTGCCGTCCCATTCGATCCGCAGCGCGTCGCGGCCCTGACGCGCCTGCCACCAGCTGTCGGCCACCACGGCGATGCCGGAAGTGGTGGTCACGACGTCGCGCACGCCGGGCATGGCCCTGGCGGCGGCATCGTCGACGCTCTTCGCCTTGCCACCGAGCATCGGCGGCTGCGCGAGCGCCGCATAAAGCATGCCGGGCAGCGTGACGTCGATGCCGTAGATCGCCGAGCCGTCGACCTTGGCCGGCGTGTCGAGCCGGCGCCCTTCGCGGCCGATCCACTGGAAGGCCGTCGCCGGCTTGAGCGCCACGTCAGCCGGCACGGGCAGCGCGGCGGCGGCGGTGGCCACCGCGCCATAGCTGAGCCGCTTGCCGAAAGGCGAGATGACCTCGCCATTCTCGACACGGCACGCGCTGGCGCTCGTGTCCCATTCCCGGGCCGCCGCGGTCTTCAGCAATTCCCGCGCCTGGGCGCCGGCCGTGCGCAGCCTGGTCCACGCATCGCGCACGCTCGTGCTGCCGCCGGTGATCTGGCCGCCGAGCAGGGCGTTGACATAGGCCGGCCCCGCCGGCGCGAACTCCACGGCGATCCGCGCCGGATCGACGCCGAGCTCTTCGGCGAAAATCGTCACGAGTCCGGTGTAGACGCCCTGGCCCATCTCGGAGCGGTCACACAGGAAGGTGATCGAATTGTCGGTACCGATGCGCAGCCAGGCGTTCGTGGTGACGACCGAGGTCGCGCCGGGGCGACTTCCCGGCTTCGAGCAGCCGGCGAGGTCGATCGCGAGCACGAGCCCACCGAGCCCCACCGCGCTGGTCTTCAGGAAATCGCGTCGCGACAGCGCCTCCTGGTGGCCACCAGGCGCGCTCATGGCTGCGTCTCCCCGCCGAGCTCGGCGGCGCGGTGGATCGCGGCGCGGATGCGTTGATAGGTGCCGCAACGGCAGATGTTGCCGGCCATCGCGGCGTCGATGTCGGCATCGGTCGGCCGCGGCGTCTGTGCGAGCAGCGCGCTCGCCGACATGATCTGCCCCGACTGGCAGTAGCCGCACTGCGGGACGTCGAGCTCGATCCATGCGCGTTGCACCGGGTGGCTGCGGTCCGGTGACAGGCCCTCGATCGTCGTGACCTTCGCCGTGCCGACAGTGCCGACCTGCGTGATGCACGAGCGGACCGGCTGGCCGTCGAGATGCACGGTGCAGGCACCGCACAGCGCCATGCCGCAGCCGTACTTGGTGCCGGTCAGCCCGATCGTGTCGCGCAGCACCCAGAGCAGGGGCGTTGCCGGATCGACGTCCAGGGAGCGATCGACGCCATTGACGTTGAGTGTGAGCATGGATGTCTCCGGATACGGTGACCGCCGGTGCCCCATGATAGTCCTTTGCCGGCAATGGCGACCAATGGGGGCGGGCGGGCGGCGGGCTGCTAGAATTTCACCTCATCCTGAGGGAGTTTCACTTGAACCCGATCATCGCGGAAGTCGTCATCATCGGCGCGGGGCCTGCCGGCCTTTTCCAGGTTTTCGAACTCGGCCTGCTCGGCATCTCCGCGCACGTGCTCGATTCGCTGAAGGTGCCGGGCGGGCAGTGCGCCGAGCTCTATCCGGACAAGCCGATCTACGACATCCCGGCGCTGCCGGTCTGCGGCGCGCAGGAGCTGATCGACCGGCTGCTGCAGCAGGCGCAGCCGTTCCACCCGCAGTTCCATCTCGGCGCCGAAGTCGCCGAACTGCGCGTGCTCGAATCGGGCCGTTTCCACGTGAAGAACACGGCCGGCACGAGTTTCGATGCCGGCGCCGTCGTGATCGCCGCCGGCGTCGGCTCGTTCCAGCCGCGCCGTCTCGGCGTCGAGGGCGCCGAGGCGTTCGAGGGCAGGCAGATCCATTACCGCGTGCGCAGCGCCGCCGACTACCTCGGCAAGCGGCTGGTGATCTTCGGCGGCGGCGACTCGGCGCTCGACTGGGTCAACGAGTACGCCGGCAAGGGCACGCCGGTCGTGCACGTGCACCGGCGCGCCGAGTTCCGCGCGGCCCCGGCCTCGGTCGCGAGCATGCGCGCGCTCGAGGCGGCCGGCGCGCTGCGCCACATCGAGGGGCTCGCGCAGTCGCTGCACGTCGAGGGCAGCGGCGCCGACGCGGTGCTGCGCGGGGTTCGCGTCAAGGGGCGCGACGGCAGCCTGCACGACGTCGAGGCCGATCACCTGTTCGCGTTCTTCGGCCTGCACCCGAAGCTCGGACCGATCGCCGAATGGGGCCTCGAGCTCGAGAAGAAGGCGCTCAAGGTCGACACCGGGAAATTCCAGACCTCGGTGCCGGGGATCTTCGCGGTCGGCGACATCAACACCTATCCCGGCAAGAAGAAGCTGATCCTGTCGGGCTTCCACGAGGCGGCGCTCGCGGCGTTCGCGATCCAGCACCACCTGTATCCTGAAAAGAAGCAGTTCCTGCAGTACACGACGACCAGCCCGGTGATGCACAAGCGTCTCGGCGTCGCGGAGGCCGGCTCGTGAACGCGTTGCTCGCCGACCTCGTGCGCCAGTTCGAGCTCGAGCGCCTCGAGGTGAACCTGTTCCGCGGCGAGAGCCGCGACATCGGCGCGCCGCAGGTGTTCGGCGGCCAGGTGCTCGGCCAGGCGCTGATGGCGGCTTACGCGACCGTCGAGACGCACGACGTGCATTCGCTGCACGCCTACTTCCTGCGCCGCGGCGACTTCAACGCGCCGATCGTCTATCACGTCGATCGCGCGCGCGACGGCCACAGCTTCGATTCGCGCCGCGTGGTCGCGATCCAGCACGGCGAGCAGATCTTCAACATGTCGGCCTCGTTCCAGGTGCGCGAGCCCGGCCTCGACCACCAGTCGCCGATGCCCGAGGTGCCGCCGCCCGAGGCGCTGCACGACCGCGGCCGTCCGCCGTCCGCGGTGCTCGCGCGGCTGCCGGAGAAGCTGCGGCTGCTCTACGAGATGGAGCGGCCGTTCGAGTTCCGCGCCGTCGGCCCGGAGGACTATCTGCGCGAATGCGACCTGCCGCCGGTGCAGCACGTGTGGCTGCGCACGGTCGGCAAGCTGCCCGACGACGACCGCCTGCACCGCTGCCTGCTCGCCTATGTCTCGGATTACAACCTGCTCAACACCTCGGTGCGCCCGCACGGCACCGAGTGCGCGGCGGGCGAGCTGGTCATCGCCAGCATCGATCACGCGATGTGGTTTCACCGCCCGCCGCGCATCGACGACTGGCTGCTGTATTCGACCGACAGCCCGAGTGCCTCCGGCGCCCGCGGGTTCGCGCGCGGGACGCTGCATGCGCGCGACGGCACGCTGATCGCGAGCACGGCGCAGGAGGGGCTGATCCGGGTGTCGAAGCCGCCCGGATGAACGCCGCCCGGCCGCTCGCCGTCGCGGCGATCGCGGTCATGCTGCTGCCGCTCGCGCGCGCCGCCGGCACCGTCACCGGTACCGGTACCGGCGCCGGTGACGGCGACGTGGCGACACTGGCGGCCTGGTGGCCGGGTATCTACGACAACGCCGAGCAGCTGGTCTTCAGCCGCGAGCCTGATCCGGCGCGGATCGAGGGTTCGCAGTTGCGCGTGCGTACCCTCGTCTCGCAGGTGTCGCTGCCCTGGCTCGGCGATACGGTGCTGTATCTCGAGGAGTTCCTGCACGACGATCCCGAGCGGCCACGCCGCCAGGTGCTGCTGCGGCTCGAGCCGAACAGCGGCGGTGGCGGCGGCGTGCGCGTGCGGCAGTACACGCTGCGCGAGCCGGCGCGCTTTCGCCATCTGCACCGCTCGCCGCGCCTGATCGCGAGCCTGCGTGTCGATGACCTCGCATCGAATCCGGGCTGCGACCTCGTGCTGCGCCGTGAGGTCAAGCAATTCACCGGCGGCACGGAGGGCAATGCCTGCCGCGACGATACGGGCGAGGTGGCGCGCTATGTCGACTACCGGCTGCTCGTCGGCCAGGACCTGTACTGGTACCGTCTGCGGCGCTACGGCGTCGCCGACAACGAACTCGAAGAGGAGCTTGCCGGCTACACCTGGTTCCAGCTCTACCAGGCGCGGCTCTTCAGCTGCCGCGTGCGCTGGTCGGCCACCGGGCGCGCGGCCGACCTGCGCGAGCTCGTGCGCCTCGACGTGCACGACCAGGGTGGCCGCGCGCGCTTCGGCACGCCCGACGGTCGCCGGCTCGAGATCGAGCTGCACGGCGATGACTGGCCGTTCGCGGGCGGCCGCGACGCGCTGCTGCTGATGCTCGGCGAGGAAGGCGGGGCGCCGATCGCGACGGCGTGGACGCGCGTCGACGCCGATGCCATCTCGATGCGCCTCGGCTGGATCGCGGTGCGCTGCGCGGCAATCGCGCCGGACCACGGGGCGCTCGGCAGCTAGGTGGCCGCGCCGCTCAGGGCAGCGCGCGCAGCTGCTTCTTCAGGATCTTGCCGCTCGCATTGCGCGGCAGCTCGGCGATGGCGCGGAACTCCTTCGGCACCTTGTAGCCCGCCAGCCGCTCGCGGCAATAGGCCTCGAGATCGGCGGGTTTCGCGTGCCGCTCGCGCCGGTGCACGACGTACGCGCGCAGCCGCTCGCCCCAGTGCTCGTCCGGCACGCCGATCACCGCCGCCTCGTGCACGGCGGGGTGCGCCTGCAGGACTTCCTCGACTTCCCGCGGGTACACGTTGATGCCGCCCGAGACGATCATGTCCTTCCTGCGATCGATGATGTAGTAGTGGCCGTCGTCGTCGCGGCGCGCGAGGTCGCCGGCGCTGACCCAACCGTCGCGTATCACCGCCGCGGTCTCGTCGGGGCGTTCGAAATAGCTATTGAACAGGTACGGTGAGCGCGAATAGAGCTCGCCGACTTCGCCGTCGGCCACCTCGTGGCCCGCCTCGTCGAGCAGCCGGATCTCGTTGAGCGCGAACGCCGGTCCGACGCAGCGCGGCTTGTCGAGCTGGAAACGCGGGCGCAGGTTCGTGACGATGCCCGCCTCGGTCGAGCCGTAGGTCTCGTGCAGCAGGCCCGGGCCCCAGTAGTCGACGATCTTCTCCTTCAGCACCTGAGGCAGGGCCGAGGCATTCGACATGATCGCGCGCAGCGTGCGGCTGCCGCCGCGGTGGCGCTCGAGGAAGGCCGGCTCGAGCGCGAAGATCGACGAGTAATGCGTCGGCACCATGAACACGCCGGTGAACGGCTCGGAAGCGAGCTTGTGCACGACCTGCCCGGCGTCGAACTTCGGCACGATCTCGACGGTGCCGCCGAAGTACAGCGAGCACATGATGAACGCGAAGCCGGCGCCGTGCGCCATCGGCGCGATGCCGAGCTGCAGGTCCTCGGGGCCGTAGCAGCCGTACTCCATCGCCATCGCGTGGAAGGTCAGCACGCGCGAGCGGTGCGAGAGCACGATGCCCTTCGGCTGTCCGGTCGTGCCCGAGGTGTAGACGAGCGTGAACGGCTCGCGTTCGTCGAGCGGCACGGCGAAACCGGTGACGGCGGGCGACTTCGCCGGATCGGCCGCGCGCAGCCAGGCCTCGTAGTCCTCGCCGAGCACGATCACGTGCCCGATCGTGCCGCGTCGCGTGTCGTCCACGGCGCCGGTGCAGGCGGGATGCACGAAGATCACGCGGGCGCGGCAGTCCGCGGCGGCGGCGGCGACTTCGGTGGCCGTCAGGCGCGGGCTCAGCGTGGCGGCGACGCCGCCGGCATCGGCAATGCCGCAGACGATCTCCGGATAGTCGATGCAGTTCGGTGCGAGCACGATCGCCCGGTCGCCCCTGGCGAAGCCGATCGCGGCGAGGCCCGCGGCGACCCGGTCGACGCGCTCGCGCAGTTCGGCAAAGCTGCGGCGCTGCGCGCCGCAGATCAGCGCCACCTTGCCCGGTGTGCGAGCCGCGGAGACCCGCAGGCCGCCCGAGAGCAGAAGTTGATTGGCGCTCATCTCGACATTACGGTGGCATCGGGCGCAGACTCTGTCAATGAATCCGGTATTGCGCACATGCAATCCATATATCCAGATTCCATCAGGACTTTCCTGATGTCCGAAGGTGCCCGATCCGTCGTCCGTACCGTGAGTCTCTTCGAGGAGTTCGCCCGCGCGCGGCGCGCGCTGACTTCGAGCGAGATCGTCGAACGCCTCGGCGCGCCGCGTTCGAGCGTCGCGGATCTGCTGCACACGCTCGTCGACGAAGGCGTGCTGACGATGGACCGTCGCCGTGCGACCTACCTGCCGACCGCGAAATTCGCGCGCCTCGGTGCCTGGCTGGTCGACAGCTGGCGCAGCAATCATGCATTGCTCGACGCGCTCGAGCGTCTCTCGCTCGATACCGGCGAGACCACGTCGTTCGCCGCGCCGAGCGATCTCGAGATGGAGATCGTGCATGCGATCAACCTGCCGGGCGGCGGCATCAGCTGGACCGCCGAGGTCGGGCAGCGTTACACGGTGTTCGGCTCGGCGGTCGGCGCAGCGCATCTCGCGACGCTTTCGGCGACGACGATACGCTCGATGTACGCGCGCGCGGAGCGGCTGCCGCCGGGGCGCGGCCCGACCGCACCGTTGCCGCAGGTGCTCGCCTGCGTACAGCAGGCGCGCGCGAACGGCTATGCCTATGCCGTCGGCGCGCTGCACCGTGAGGTCGCCGCGCTCGGCGCGCAGATTCCCGTCGATACCGGCCCGCGCGCGCTGTACGTCGCGGTCGGCGGCCTGAAGGACCGCTTCGAGCCGAAGCGCGCGGCGGTCGAGGCGCGCCTGCGGCTGTTCCTCGAAGAGCTGCGCGCCCGATGAGCACCGAAGCCAGCGCCCGCGACACGGGGACCGCCGCGGCGCCGCGCGCCAGGCGGCGCATCGCGGTGCTCGGCAGCAGTGGTGCCTGCGCCACCGGTGCGCCGGCGCATCTGCTCGAAATCGCGCCGCCCGGCATCGAGCTCGTGGCCTGGCCGTTGCCGCTGTCCGGCTTTCCGCACACGCCCCACGACCGCGTGCTCGTCGAGCTGGGTCACGCGGCTGCGGCGACCGAGGCGGTCGCGGCCGGTGTCGATGCGCTCTATGTCGATACCTTCGGCGACTACGCGATCGCCGCGATGCGCTCGCTGGGCGACACGCCGGTGATCGGTGCGGGCGAGGCGACGCTGCACGCGG
Organism: Steroidobacteraceae bacterium; assembly: GCA_019634915.1. Classification (GTDB taxonomy): domain Bacteria; phylum Pseudomonadota; class Gammaproteobacteria; order Steroidobacterales; family Steroidobacteraceae; genus CADEFQ01. The sequence continues at coordinate 85,604 of JAHCAN010000007.1, forward strand.
CCACGCTCGTCGCGCGCCGCTTCTCGATCGTGACCGTGTGGCCCCGGTCCATGCGCTTCATCTACGAGGACCGGCTCGCGGCAAGCGGCCTCGGTGCGCGTTGCGCGTCGATCCGGCATCTCGGCGAAGCGCCGGATGTCATGGGCCGGCTCGAGCGCGCCGACACCGACGTCACCGCGCGCATCGTCGCGGCCTGCCGCGCGGCCGTGGCCGAGGATGGCGCCGAGGCCATCGCGCTCGGCTGCAGCTGCATGGCCCCCGTGCATGCGGCCGTCGCGGCCGCCGTCGACGCACCCGTGCTGTGCTGCTCGCGTACCGGCTTTGCGATGGCGGTCGCGGCCGTGATCGGTGGCTGGTCGTCGAGCAGCGTCGCCTATCCGCGCGTCGCGGCGCAGCGCGCGGCCCGCCTCGTGGCGCTCGCGCGTGGCGCACCGGCGGGTGACGGCGAAGAGGCCTGTCCGGTGTGTCCGGTGACGCCGGGGTCGTGAGCGTGCCGGCCGGCATCGTCAAGTCCGCGGCGCGCGCCTTCGAGATCATCGAGATCTTCGCGCGCGAGCAGCGGCCGCTGCATGCGCGCGAGATCCAGCTCGCGCTCGACATCCCGGCCTCGAGCACGATCGCGCTCGTCAAGAGCCTGATGCACCTCGGTTACCTGCGCTTCGACCGGCGGGCAAGGCTCTATGTGCCGACGCTGCGCGTCGCGATGCTCGGCGACTGGCTGCGCCGTGACGCGCTCGCGAGCGAGGGCGTGCTCGCCGCGATGCGCATGCTCAGCAGCGCAACCGGCGAGACGGCCTTCCTGTCGACGCCGAACGACGTGCACATGCAGGTGACCCACATCGTGCCGGGGCGCGAGGCGGTCGCGCTCGCCGCGAAGCCGGGCATGCTCGTGTCGATGACCGAATCCGCGGTCGGCATCGCGTTCCTCGCGAGCCGCCCCGACGACGAGATCGGCGCGCTGTGCCGCCGCCTCGAGCGTGAGCACCACCGCGCCGGGCCGATCGATCTCGCGGCGCTGATGGCGCGCGTGGCGGCTGCGCGGCGCAGGAAATACGCGGCCGCCTATGGCCTGCTGCCGGGCGTCGGCTCGGTGGCGGCCGTGCTGCCCGCGCCGCTCGACACGGCCCAGGTCGTGTTGTGCATCGGCGGGGCGGAAGCGCGCGTGCGCGAGCGCGAGCACGAATACGGGCGCGACGTGCTCGCCGCGATCCGCAGGTACCGCGCGCGGCTGCGGCCTGCCGGGCCTGCGATGCGCCTCTAGGCCGCCTGCGCGGCCTGCCATGCCGGGAGCGTCACCGCGCTGCGCCCCGCGGCGCGTCCCGAGATCATCGCCTCGGTCAGGTACGAGCCGTTCTGGTACAGGTGCGAGATCATCGAACCGAGCTCGCCGGCCTCGTGCAGCCGCGCGATGGCGTTGCCGCGCGGGTCGAGCACCTGCGAGAGGATGTTGCGCTTCGCGCCGCCGCTCGTGCAGACGATCGCCGGATCGATCCTGACGGCGTAGAACGGTGGCGTCGCGAGCGGCTGCAGCGACCAGGCCGGGCGGCCGAAGTCCGCGTCGGCGCCGCGCGCGCAGGCCTCGTTGTAACGCGCCACCGCGGCGCCGACGCGTGCCGGATCGCGACCGAGCTGCTGCGCCAGCGCTTCGATCGTGTCGGCCTTGACGATCCAGCCTTTCCCGACCTCGACGCTGTTGTCGTCGCTCCATTCGTAGCCTTCGACGACCGTGTTCCAGCCCATCGCATGCGTGACGAGACAATTGTGCTGGCGCACGTTCTCGTCGAACAGCATGTGCACCGGGCCCACGCGCCAGTGCGGCGTGTCGACCCAGTGGCCATGGTGGCGTTCCTTGTAGTGCGTGTAGTAGAGCTCGGCGCCCTCGTTGTAGAAGCGCTGGTCGTCGGCGCCGATCTCGATCCAGCTGAAGGTCTGCCAGAAATGGCGGCGCATGAAGATGGTGGGGTAGTCCGGCACCTTGATTCCGGGCCAGATGCCGCCCGACTGGCCGAAATTGCGCATGTGCCACAGCTCCGCACCCGCCTTCTGCAGGATGCGCACGCCGTCGCCGGTGTTGGCCGGCGTGCCGAGCGGCCAGGCCTCGGCGAGGCCGTAGTAGTTGCGCTGCATGTCCATGTCGGCTTCGTAGCCGCCGACCGCGACGATGACGCCGCGGCGCGCGCGGATCGCGCGCCGCACGCCGCGTGTCTCGACGATCGCACCGAACACTTCGAGCGTGTCGGGATCCTGCACCAGGTCGACGAGCGGCGACTCGAAGGCATGGCGGATGCGCGGCCGCTTCTCGACGCAAGTGCGCATCGTGATCCACACGCCGCCCGGGATCGGCTTCACGAAGGCGTTGTAGGCCACCGCGTCCTCGGCACCGAATTCGGGGAACTCGTAGACCGCTTCGCCCGAACTCCAGCCGCTGCCTTTGACGAGCTCGGTGTTGCCGGCCTCCGCGATGCGCGCCTCGATGTAGGCCTCGAGGCCGGCCATCTGCCGCGCCCACTCGCGCAGCATGTCGTCGGGCGGCGGGTTGGTCGAGCTCATCGCCTTCTGGTAGCGGTACAGCGCCTCCGCGTTGTGCGAGATCAGCAGCGACTGCCCGGACACGCGGCCATTGCCGCCGGCGCGCTCCGCGGGCATTTTCTCGACGATCAGGATGTCGGCGGCGGAATCGCTGTCGTGCGCCTCGATCGCGGCGGCGCAGCCGGCGACGCCGTAGCCGGCGATCAGCACGTCCGTCTCGTCGTCCCAGTGTTTGATCGATTGCAGGCTGGCCATGCGCCTATCCCGCCAGAGACGCCGCAAGGCTGTCAAATTCATGTCCGTGAATTTGCGCGTGCGCGGCGGCACCTGTAGAAACAGGCCCATGGCGCGCTCCCGTTACGGTTGGTACGTCGTGGCGGTGCTGCTCGTCGCCTATACGCTGTCGTACATCGACCGCACGATCCTGACGCTGCTGGTCGAGCCGATCAAGCGCGATCTTGGCCTGTCCGATACGCAGATCAGCCTGCTGCACGGCCTGGCCTTCGCGATCTTCTACACGGCGCTCGGCATTCCGATCGCGCGACTCGCCGACCGCGCCTCGCGCCGCAACATCATCGCGATCGGGGTCGCGGTGTGGAGCCTGATGACGGCCGTCTGCGGTCTCGCGCGCACTTTCACGCAGCTGTTCCTCGCGCGCATCGGCGTCGGCGTCGGCGAAGCGGCGCTGTCGCCGGCGGCGTACTCGATGATCGCCGACTCGTTCCCCGAGCAGCGCCTCGGGCGCGCGCTCGGCGTGTACTCCTCGGCCATCTATGCCGGGGCCGGCTGCGCGCTGCTCGCCGGTGGCGCGATCGCGGGCGCGGTCACGGGGCTGCCGGCACTCGAGGTCCCGTTGCTCGGCAGGGTCCATGCCTGGCAGCTGATGTTCTTCATCGTCGGCCTGCCGGGCCTGCTCGTCGCGGCCTGGGTCGCGACGCTGCGCGAGCCCACGCGCCAGCGGCCGGCCGGCGGGCAGGCGAGCGCGGGTGCGGTCGTCGCCCACCTCGGCCGCCATCGCTTCGCGTTCACGGCGCACATCGGCGGCTTCACGCTGCTCGCGATTGTCTTCAACATCTTCGTCGCCTGGATGCCGAGCTACCTGCTGCGCGCGTTCGACTGGACGATCCGCGACGCGGCGTTCGCGCTCGGCGCCGGCATGCTGCTGTTCGGCACCAGCGGCATCATCTCCGGCGGCATGATGGCCGACCGCTGGCGCCGCGGCGGTGCGCTCGATGCGACGATGCGGGTCGGCGTCGTCAGCGGCGTCGGCCTCGTGCCGTTCACGCTGACCGCGACGACGCTCGCCTCCCCGTGGCTCGCCGTCACGCTGTTCGCACCGCTGATGTTCTTCTCCGCCTTTGCCTTCGGCGCCGCGGTCACCGGCCTGCAGGTCATCACGCCGCCGCACATGCGCGCGCAGGTCTCCGCGGTGTTCCTGTTCGTCGTCAACCTGGTCGGCATCGGCGTCGGGCCCACGCTGGTCGCGCTGCTGACCGATCGGGTGTTCGCCGATCCGCTGCGCGTCGGCGAATCGCTGGCGTGGATCGGCACGCTGAGCGCCGCCGCCGGCGCGGCGCTGATCGCCGCCGGCCTCGCGGCCTTTCGTGCCGCGCGCCTGCCCGCCGTCAGCTGACCGTGGCGATGAATGCCTTCAGCGCCGTGGCGATCGCGCCAGCCTGCAGCTTCACACGCTCGACCGGGCCGCCGACGCAGGCGATCAGCGGCCGCGGGCCGAGGTCCGCCGGTAGCGGTGCCGCGATCGCCGCGACACCGGCAACCACGAAGCTGTCGACGTATGCATGGCCGGCGCGGCGCGCCTGGCGCACCATGGCCAGCACCTCGGGCAGCGACGGCCCGCCGCCGGCGTCGTGGGCGCGGCGCCGGTACATCGCGCGGATCGTCGAGTCGGGGAGGGTCGTCAGGTAGGCGGTGCCGATCGCCGAGCCCCAGGTCGAAATGCGCTGGCCTTCCTCGACGACCAGATGGATGCCGGTGGTCGGGCCGCGCGCGTGCAGGATCTCCATCTCGAGATCGTTGGCGCACGAAATCGTCACTGTCTCGCCGGTGCGGGCACGCAGCCCGTCGAGCGCGCGCACCACGCGTTCGTCCAGCAGCGATTCGCTCAGCAGCCAGCCGGTGAGTCGGGCGAGCCGCGCGCCGGGGAAGTACGTGGCCCGCCGCCGGTCGATCGTGAGCCAGCCGAGCTGCACCAGCGCCTTCAGCAGCGTGCCGGCACTCGAACGCGGAATGTCGAGCCGTTGCGCGATGTCCGTGCTCGACAGCGGGCGGCGCTCGTGTTCGAACAGCTCGAGCAGCGCGGCGATTCGGGCAACGGAGCGGGCGGCGCCAGTCATGTATGAAATCCGAATATAGAGACTATAATAGCATATATCAGGATTTATTGACATAGCGCTGTGTCGCGACGATTCTTCGCCCTGCCACCACTTCCCCCCGGAGATCCCATGACACGTCGTGTAGTGAGCAGGTCGATTCGTGCGGTGTTGCTGAGCGTGCCGCTGGCGGTGCTGGCGTGGCCCGCGGCGGCGCAGGAAGAGGCTGCCACGCAGACAGGCGCGCTCGAGGAAATCATGGTCACCGCGCAGCGCCGCGAGCAGGGCATCCAGACGGTGCCGGTCGCGGTCACCGCGATCGATCCGGCGACCATCGAGCGCCGCCAGGTCACCGATTCGAAGCAGATCGTGTTCAACGTGCCGAACCTCACCGGCAACAGCAACGTCGGCCAGTCGTCGGCCAATTCGTTCTTCATGCGCGGCATCGGCACGACCGAGAATCTCGCGACCGCCGACACCAGCGTCGGCCTCTACCTCGACGACGTGTACATCGCGCGCCAGGGTGCCAACAACTTCAACCTCGCCGACGTCGAGCGCATCGAAGTGCTGCGCGGCCCGCAGGGCACGCTGTACGGCCGCAACACCAACGGCGGCGCGATCAAGATCGTGACGAAGAAGCCGACGGCCGACAGCGAGCTCGCGGTGCGCGGCTCCTACGGCAACTACGACCGCTGGGACCTGCGCCTGTCCGGCAACACCGCGCTCACCGATACGCTGTTTGCGCGCGTGAATTTCCTGACCCAGCAGGGCGACGGCTACATCCGCAACACGACGCTCGGCAAGGACGTCAACGACCTCGACTATGTCGGCGGGCGCATCGCGCTGCGCCAGCTGGCGTCCGACGCGGTCGAGATCAACCTCGCGCTCGATTACAGCGAGGACAAGACCAACGGCAACTACTCGTCGGACATCGCCGGCGTGCTGCGGCCCTCGACCGGCAACGTGCGCCGCGTCGTCAGCGGCCTCGACGCCTACGGCGACGCGGTCACCTGGGGCGGTGCGCTGCACGTCGACTGGAAGATGAACGACGCGCTCTCGTTCCGCTCGATCACGGGTTACCGCGACACCGACCAGGACCTGAACATCGACCTCTCCGACCAGCCGGTCGTGCTCTATGAACTGCTGCAGCTGCAGGATTCGTCGCAGCTGAGCCAGGAGTTCCAGCTGAACGGCACGCTGAGCGACAGCCTGTCGTTCGTCGCCGGCGCCTATTATTTCGACGAGTCCTCCGACGTGATCATTTCCGACCGGGTGCGCGCGACGCCGGTCGCCGCGCAGAACCAGTGGAACAAGGATCTGAGCGTCGACGTCGAGAGCTATGCGCTGTTCGGCCAGCTCGAGTACGCGATCGGCCCGGTGACGCTGATCGGCGCCGGCCGCTATACATGGGAGACGCGCAAGCTCGACATCACGCAGACGAGCACGATCCCGGGGCCGCTGTACAACTACACGACCGCCGACCTGCTCGCGCTCGGCGCGGCCGGCCAGCCGATCGATCCGGATCGCGACTTCAGCAAGTTCACGCCCAAGCTCGGCGTGAACTGGCAGATGACCGACGATCTGTTCTCGTACCTGTCCTACACCAAGGGCTTCCGCTCCGGCGGCTGGACCGGCCGCTCGCTGCGCTCCGACCAGTACATCAACTTCGATCCCGAGAACGTCGAATCCTGGGAGGCGGGGCTCAAGGCGACGCTGCTCGACGGCCGCATCCGCTGGAACACGTCGATCTTCACGATGGACTACACCGACCTGTTCAACACGCTGACCGTGGCCGGTGTGTATACGGTCGCGACGGCCGACGCGAAGATCGATGGCGCCGAGACCGAGTTCACGCTGCGTGCCACGCCGTGGCTCGACCTGTTCGCGAACCTCGGCTATCTCGACACGAAGTACGAGGGCAACCGGCCCGTGAACCTCGCCAGCGAGCTGCAGCGCGCGCCGCAGCTGCAGGTGAAGGCCGGCTTCTCGATCGACCATCCGCTGGCGGGCGGCTCGCTGCTGGTCAACGGCGACGTGTTCTACACGGACAAGTACCTCGTGACGCCGGCCGATCTGTCGGTCACCGCGCCGCTGTTGCCGTCGGGCGTCGACACGACCGGCGACTTCACGCTGGTCAACGCCTCGGTCGGCTATCGCTGGAACGAGGACCGCTACGAAGTCATCGCCTCGTGCACCAACTGCTTCGACGAGAATTACTTCGAGGGCGGTACCTACATCGGCTCGTACGCGGCGGTCTGGACCGGCGCGCCGCGCTTCTACAAGGTCAGCTTCGGCGTGAAGTTCTGAGTTCACCGGTGCGGGCGGGCGCCGCGGCGCCCGCCCGCACCGTGACTGCGCTGCACGCGGGGCGGCACGCGCCGGAGGGAGTCGACTTGAGCGGCTACATCGACATCGTCTGCAATCTCTACGATCCGATGGCGGTGCGCCAGGGGCAGACCGGCATCGACGACGCGTTCAAGCGCCAGGTGCGCATGGACCGGCGGCTGTGGGGCGGCGTGCCGGTCAGCGATTACCTGCGCAGGATGGATCGCGCCGGCATCGAGCGCTCGCTGCTGATTGCCGTGCGCGCGGGCGACCTCAACGTGCGCGGTTCCTTCGAACTGCCGTACGAGCGCGTCGCGAAAGTCTGCGCGAAATACCCGGATCGCTTCTCGGGCCTCGCCGGCGTCGATCCGTTCCGCGGCATGCGCGGACTGCGCGAGCTCGAGCATGCGGTGAAATCGCTCGGCTTCGTCGGTGCGCATCTCTACCCGCACTGGTTCGAGCTTGCGCCCGATCACGCAAAGTACTACCCGTACTACGCCAAGTGCGCCGAACTCGGCATCCCGATCATGATGCAGATCGGACACAACCTCGTGTACTCGCAGGACCGCCGGCTGCCTTCGGTCGGGCGCCCGATCACGCTCGACCGGGTCGCGATCGATTTCCCGGAGCTCGCGATCATCGGCATCCACATCGGCGTGCCGTGGACCGACGAGGCCATTTCGATGGCGTGGAAGCACAGCAACATCTACCTGGCCGGCGATGCCTACGCGCCGAAGCACTGGCCGCAGGCCTTCGTGCACTACGCGAACACCTACGGCAGCCACAAGGTGCTGTTCGGCACCGACTGGCCGGTCATCGACCCGGAGCGCGCGGTGGAGGAGATCGCCGCGCTCGGCATGCGTCCGGCCTCGCACCGCGCGATGATGCGCGACAACGCGCTGCGCGTGTTCACGAAGCTGCCGCGGCCGCGCCGCGCGCGGGGCCGGGCGGCACCGTAATTGTCCTTAAGGTGCCATTCAGGCACGCGCCGTAGAATCCGGGGCTCCGGAATGACCTCGAGGGAGCCCTGATGCCGCGTTTACTGCCCGCACTCGTGATCGCCGCCGTCGCCGCGGCTGCCCCGGTCGCGGCGTATGCCGCCCCGACCGAGGCGCAGCTGAAGCGCGGCAAGCTGCTGTTCATGCAGTGCCAGGCCTGCCATCAGCTCAAGGCCGGTGCGCCCTCGGTGCTCGGCCCGAATCTCGCCGGCCTGGTGGGCCGCAAGGCCGCCGCGCTGCCAGGCTTCAGGTACTCGCCCGCGCTGCAGAAGGCGAATCTCAGCTGGGATGCCGCGACGCTTGATCAATGGCTGCAGCGCCCGGGCGCGCTCGTGCCGGGCAACACGATGGCGTTTGCCGGCATGCCGAAAGCGGAGGATCGGGCGGCGCTGATCGCCTGGCTCACGGTGGAGACCGCCGCGCCGAAGAAGTAGGGCGGGGCGCCCCGCGCAGTGGCGCCTCGGAGGCCACGGCCAGGGCGACGCTTCAGCCGGGCCAGCGGGCGAGCGCGACGAGCCCGCCGATCGCGAGCGCGAGCGTCGCGAACGCGGTCAGCACGACCGCGAGCGGCACGACGAACAGCATCAGGCGCGTGCGCCGTATCGTGCGCGCCGGATCGCGCCGCCAGCGATCGAGCAGCGCGAGGTTGCGCAGGTGCGGCTTGAACGCGAAGTCGAACAGGTCGCCGGCGAGCGGGATCGCGCCGACCGTCGCGTCGACCAGCACGTTCGCCAGCATTCTCGCCTGCAGCGAAAGCGGAGCGCCCATCTGCTGCGCGACGAGCACGCCGTAGGCCCCGAAGATCGCGCCGAGGAAATCACCGACACCCGGGGCGAGGCCGATCAGCGCATCGACGCCGAAGCGCCACTGCGTGCCCGGCACGCGAAAGGCCCGGTCCAGCAGTCCGGCGAGGCGCGCATAGTGCGCGTAGTGCTCGTCCGGCGTCATCGGGACTCGCGCGGCGGCGCGCCGATCAGTCGGCCGATCTCCTCCCGCAACAGCGCATCGAAGCCCGCGGGGTCTTCCATCATCAGGAAGTGACCCCGGCCGGCCATCAGCTGCTGGCGGAATCCCGGGACGAGCTTGCGGATGCGCTCGAGGTCGGGCGTGCCCTGCAGGTCGGAACCGATGGCGGCGATCGGCACGTGGATCGCGGCGAGCGCCGGGCCGTAGTCGTAATCGTGGAACGCGATCATCGACGGGATCGCGACCTCGGGCGGCGCGAGCGCCATGTCGTCGGCCGTCCGCCGCACGAGCACCGGGTCGGCGCCTTCGGCAAAGAAGCGCTCGGCCACCAGCGTGCGCGTCGCGCCGATGTAGTCCGCGCGCATCCGCTCGATGAGCTGCCCGAACTCCGTGTCGGCCCCGGCGCGCGGCGGCGCACCGATACTGCCGAAGGCATCGATGCCGATGATGCCGATCACGCGCTCCGGTCGCTGCCGCGCGGCCTCCAGCGCGACGGCGCCGCCCATCGAATGACCGACGAGCACGGCGTCGCCCACCGGCAGCGCATCGAGCACCGCGGCGACGTCACCGCCGAAGGCGGCCATGGTCCAGTGCGTACGATTGCGGCCCGATGCGCCGTGGCCCGCGAGGTTGACGGCGACGACCGTGTAGTCGCGTGCCAGATCGTCGATCTGCGCGTGCCAGTAGTTCGCGTCGCAGGACCAGCCGTGGATCAGCACGATCAGCGGCGTGCCGTGGCCGAATACGCGGTAGTCGATGTGCACGTTGTCCGCGGCGAGCGCGATACGCGGGGCACCGTTCGCGACGGGAAGGGCGGGCGCGACGGCACCAGTGGCCGCCGGTGGAGCGGGCGGTGGCGCATCGGATGGCGCCGAGGAGTGGCGGCTGCACGCGGCGAGCAGCAGCACGGCGAGCGCGAGCGGCGCGCGACGGACCGGGCGCGGGTTCAATCCGCCGCTCCCTGCCTTTCGGCGCCATCGGCGGCGGGCCCGGCGAGCGCCGCCACCTCGGCGCGAAACAGCGGTCGCGCCCACAGGAACAGCAGGCAGGCCGCCACAGCCGCGATGCCGGTGACGAGCGCCACCGACCGGCCCACCGCGAGGTCGGAATGGAACAGGCGATCGGTGAGCACTGCCGTGATGAACGGCGCGAAGCCGATGCCGATCAGGTTCACGAACAGCAGGTAGATCGCCGACACCTGCGCGCGCATGCGCGGCGGCGTCAGCACGACGACTGCCGTGGCCCCGGCGCCGAACGGAAACGACGTGAAGAACCCGATCGGCACCAGCAGCACGCTCGCGAGCACGACGCTGTCGGTCAGCATGCACCACACGGCGAGCGGCGCGAGCGCCACGGCCGCGGTCATGCCGACGCGCAGCGCGGCGTCGGTCGCACCGGCCGCGCGCCACCGGTCGGTGAGCCAGCCGCCGGTCAGGATGCCGGCCGTGCCGAAGACGGCGATCGCGATGCCGAGGCGCAGCCCGGCCCCAGGCACGGTGAGCCCGTGCAGCCGCACGAAATGCTGCACGCCCCAGATCTGGTAGACGTTCATCACCATGCCGAGTACCGCGAAGCCGAGGATCATCGTGCTGTACACGCGCCAGCGCCGCGCCATGTAGGCGAGCGTCGCCGGCACCGACACGCGCGTGCTGTCGCCCGGCCGGCGGCGCCGCGCGGGCTCCCGCACGGTCAGCGTCAGCAGCGCGAGCGCGAGTCCCGGCACGCCGACGATGAAGAACACGAGCTGCCAGGCGCGTACCGTGCCGACCAGCGGCAGCACGTATTCGGGCGCGCCCGAGACGGCCTGGATCACGAGCCCGCCGATGATCAGTGCGAGGCCGACGCCTACCGGCAGGCCGAACATGAATACCGACAAGGCGCGGCCGAGGCGCTTTTCCGGGAAGCTGTCGCCCGCCATCGAATACGCGCCCGGCGACAGCGCCGCCTCGCCGATCGCGACCCCGATGCGGGCGAACGCGAGCTGCGTGAAGTTGCGCGCGAGGCCGCAGAACGCCGTCATCGCGCTCCACAGCGCGACGCTCGCCGCGATGATGTTGCGCCGGTTGTAACGGTCGATCGCCCAGGCGACCGGCACGCCGATCACCGTGTAGAAGATCGCGAACACGAAGCCGTAGAGCAGCGACATCTGCGTGTCGCTGATGCCGAGGTCGGCACGGATCGGCCCGACCAGCAGCCCGAGGATCACCCGGTCGATGAACGACAGGATGTAGCCGAGCATCAGGATGCCGACCATGTACCAGGCGGTGGCCGGGCGCGGCCACGGGGCGGTGTCGTTCATGCGCTGCGCAGGACCTTGCCGGGATTCATGATGCCGTTCGGGTCGAAGCTTTGCTTGATCGCGCGCATCAGCTCGAGCTCGACCGGAGGGGCGTAGCGCTCGAGCTCGTCGACCTTGAGCCGGCCGATGCCGTGCTCGGCGCTGATGCTGCCGCCGAACGCGGCGACAAGGTCGTGCACGTACCGGCGTATCTCGTCGGCGCTGGCGACGAGCTTCAGCGGGTCGGTGTCACGGCGTGCGTTCACGTTGAAATGCAGATTGCCGTCGCCGACGTGGCCGTAGGCGACGAGCACGGCGTGCTGTACGTGCGCGGCGATCCAGGCCGAGGCCTCCTCGACGAAGCGCGGCAGCGCGCCGATCGGCAGCGCGATGTCGTGCTTCAGGCTCGGGCCCTCGGCGCGCTGTGCCTCGGGGATCGATTCGCGCAGCCGCCAGAACGCCGCGCGCTGGCGCTCGTTCTGCGCGAGCGCCGCGTCGTCGAGCAGGCCGCCGTCCATCGCGTCGCGCAGCGCGCTCTCGAGCATCGAGTCGAGCGGATCGTCGGCGCGCGACGAGGTCAGCTCGCACAGCACGCACCACGGATACTCGCCGGCGAGCGGCTGCGACACGCCGGGTATGTGGCGCGTCGTCAGGTCGATCGCGATCTGCGGGATCAGCTCGAACGAGCTGACGCGATCGCCGCTCGTCTCGCGCAGCAGGTTCAGCAGGCCGACTGCGGCGGCCACGTTGCGCACCGCGACGAACGCAGTCGCGGTCGCGCGCGGCCGCGGCATCAGCCGCAGGCTCGCGGCCGTGATCACGCCGAGCGTGCCCTCGGCGCCGAGGAACAGCGACTTCACGTCGTAGCCGGTGTTGTCCTTGCGCAGCGCGCCGAGCGAGGCGAGCACGCGGCCGTCGGCGAGCACGACTTCGAGGCCCAGCACGAGGTCGCGCGCCATGCCGTAGCGCACGACGTTCAGGCCGCCGGCATTGGTCGACAGGTTGCCGCCGAGCTGGCAGCTGCCCTCCGAGCCGAGGCTCAGCGGCAGGTAGCGGTCGGCAGCCTGCGCCGCGCGCTGCAGGTTCGCGAGGATGCAGCCCGCTTCGGCCACCATCGAGTAATTGGCCGCGTCGATCGAGCGCACGCGCGCCATGCGGCCGAGCGACAGCACGACCTGCCGGCCCGACTCATCCGGCGTCGCGCCGCCGCAGTAGCCGGTGTTGCCGCCCTGCGGCACGACGCCGATACCGGTACCGTTGCAGAACGCGAGCAGCTGCGAGACCTCCTCGACCGAGGCGGGCCGCAGCACGGCGAGCGCCGCGCCCTCGTAGAGGCGGCGCTGGTCGACGAGGTAGGGGGCGATCGTCTCGCGGTCGGTCAGTACCGCCGACTCGCCGAGGATGCGCCGGAAGCCGGCGAGCGCCACCTTGTCGGTTACGGTCGCTGGCATCGCCGTGGCGTGCTCAGCGCGGGCCGCGGATGCGGCGGCTGGAGTGATCGCGCGCGGAGATCGGCACCGGCTTCAGGTCCCAGATCAGGCCGAGCCAGGACATCAGCTTCAGCAGGTAGTAGGTGATGTCGATCTCCCACCAGTAGAAGCCCTGGCGGGCAGCGCTCGGGTAGTGGTGGTGGTTGTTGTGCCAGCCCTCGCCGAGCGTGATCAGCGCGAGGAACCAGTTGTTGCGGCTCGAATCGCCGGTGCGGTAGCGCTGCCGGCCGAACACGTGCGACAGCGAGTTGATCGTGTAGGTGCCGTGGTAGCAGGCCACGGTCGAGACGAAGAAGCCCCAGACCAGCATCTGCCAGCCATTGGTGCCGAGCTGCGGCGCGACGCGCCCGAGCAGCGCGCCGAGCGCGAACATGCCGATCGCGAGCAGCACCGGCACCGCGACGTCGAAGCGGTCGAGCCAGCGCAGTTCGGGGAACTGCAGCAGGTCGCGCACGCGGCGCAGGTCCGGCACGAAGCCGTGCTTGCCGAGGAACCAGCCCATGTGCGAGCGCAGGAAGCCGTGCTGCAGCGGCGAGTGGGGATCTTCCCTGCGGTCGGAATACGCGTGGTGATGGCGGTGATGCGCCGCCCACCACAGCGGGCCGCGCTGCACGGCCGTCGCGCCGAGCACGCCGAAGATGAACTGGCCGGCGCGCGAGGTCTTGAACGAGCGGTGCGAGAAATAGCGGTGGTAGAAGCCGGTGATCGCGAACATGCGCACGAAGTAGGCGAGCACGGCGACCAGGATCGCGACCGGGCTCACGCCGACGACGAAGGCGAGGAGGCACGCGAGGTGCATCGCGATGAACGGCACGACGCGCGCGAGGTCGATGCGATCCTCGCCGGTTGCGTCGGCCCGCATCGCCGGCGTGGACGCTCCGGAATCGAACCACTGGACCAGTGCGCGCAGCAGGCGCGCGACGCCGCGCGGCGCGGCAGGCGGGACGGCTTCGGTAACGATGCCGGAGCCCCTTACGTTCGCGCCGTGCGCAGCGCCTGGATGCGCTCGTCGAGGGGCGGGTGGCTCATGAACAGGCGCTTCAGGCCCGCGCCGGGGCCGCCGGCGATGCCGAAGGCCGCCATCTGCGACGGCAGCGGCTGCGGATGCGCGGCCTTCAGCCGCTCGAGCGCGGCGATCATGTTGGTGGTGCCCGCCAGATGGGCGCCGCCCGCGTCGGCGCGGAATTCGCGCTGGCGCGAGAACCACATGACGATCATGTTGGCGAGGATGCCGAGCACGAGCTGGGCGACGATCACGGTCGCGAAATAGGCCATGCCACGGCCATCCCCGCGCCGGTCGACGAGGTTGCCGATCACGCGTGCGAGGAAGATCACGAAGGTGTTCACGACGCCCTGGATCAGGGTGAGCGTGACCATGTCGCCGTTGGCGACGTGGCTGATCTCGTGGCCGAGGACGGCCTCGGCTTCCTTCTGGTTCATCGAGCGCAGCAGCCCGGAACTCACGGCGACGAGTGCGGCGTCACGGCGCGCGCCGGTGGCGAAGGCGTTCGGCTGTGGCGAATCGAAGATGCCGACCTCGGGCATGCCGATGCCGGCCTGCTCGGCCTGCGCCCGCACGGTGCTGACGAGCCACTGCTCGGTCGCATTGGCGGGCTGGGTGATCACGCGCACGCCCATCGAACGCTTTGCCATCCACTTCGACATCGCCAGCGAGATCAGCGCGCCACCGAAGCCGAAGATCGCCGCGAAGATCAGCAGGCCGGTCAGATTGCCGCCCTGCGTCGCGAGGTACTGGTCGACGCCGAACAGCCGCGCGACGATCGTCAGCACGAAGATGACGGCGAGGTTCGTCGCGAGGAACAGGATGATTCGCTTCATTGCTTTCCCGGGTCTCGTGGTTGAGGGGTACGCAGACCCCGTGGGGCAGACTTGGGGGCGAGGCCCGCGAATTCAAGAGCCGTGGCGGCAGCGCGCCCGGCGCGGCCGGGCTCAGCGATCCTCGTCCTCGTCGTCATCGTCGTCCCAGTCGTCGTCGTCATCATCGTCGTCGTCCCAATCGTCGTCATCGTCCTCGTCGTCGTCATCATCGTCTTCATCATCATCATCATCGTCGTCGTCGCGATCGGCCCAGCCCTCGGGCTCGCTGACCTTCTCGAGATCCATTTCGTGCCAGGTTTCGACGTCGATTTCCTCGATCTCGCCATCGAGATACTCGAGCTCGATCAGCTCGGAATCCTCGTCCACCGTGAGCACCCGGAAGGTCTCCTCTTCCTCGACGTTCTCGTACCACTGGCCGGGGGTAGGCTCGAAGTCTCTGCTCACGGTGGGCATCCTGTAGTCGACTCGGAATAGTATGCGATGCCCCCGGAGCCGAGGCAACGCGGCGATACCGTATACTCGGAGCCGATCCCCATCGGTCTTCCCGCCTGCCATGCACAACAGACGACCGGCCACGCCGGCCTCGCCGCTCGCCCGGGCCCGACGCATCGTCGTCAAGGTCGGCTCGGCGCTGCTCGTCGACGCGGCGACCGGGCGTCTGAACCGCGCCTGGCTCGAAACGCTCGCCGGGGACCTGCTGCGGCTCAGGGAGCGGGGCCAGGAGGTGATCCTGGTGTCCTCCGGCGCGATCGCGCTCGGACGACGCCAGCTCGGGCTGTCGCGCGGGGCGCTGCGCCTCGAGGAAAGCCAGGCCGCCGCGGCGGTCGGGCAGATCCGCCTCGCGCATGCCTATAAAGAGGTGTTCGACGCGCACGGCGTCACGGTCGCCCAGGTGCTGCTGACGCTGGAGGACAGCGAACGCCGCCGCCGCTATCTGAACGCGCGCGCGACGCTGTCCGGGCTGCTCGCGCTCGGCGCGCTGCCGGTGATCAACGAGAACGACACGGTCGCGACCAGCGAGATCCGCTACGGCGACAACGACCGGCTCGCCGCGCGTGTCGCGCAGATGACCTCGGCCGACTGCGTCGTGCTGCTCTCCGACGTCGATGGTCTCTACACGGCCGATCCGAACCGTGACCCGGCGGCGAAGCTGATCGAGCGCGTGCCGCGCGTGACGCCGCAGATCGAGGCGGCGGCGGGCACCGCGCGCTCGGATTTCGGCACCGGCGGCATGGCGACCAAGGTGGCCGCCGCGAAGATCGCGGTATCGGCCGGCGCGCACCTGTGCATCGCGGCCGGCGCGCACCGCCATCCGGTGCGGCGCGTCGAGGACGGCGCGCCGTGCACCTGGTTCGCGCCGCAGGGCAATCCGCGCGCCGCGCGCAAGCAGTGGATCGCCGGCACGCTGCGTCCGCGAGGCGCGCTGGTCGTCGACGAGGGCGCGCTGCGCGCGCTGCGCGCCGGCAAGAGCCTGCTGCCGGCCGGCGTGATCGGCACGCGCGGCCACTATGACCGCGGCGACACCGTGAGCGTGCTCGCCGCCGACGGGAGCGAATTCGCGCGCGGCATCGCGGCGTACGCCGACGGCGACCTCACGCGCATCATGGGTCGCAAGACCGCCGAGATCGCCGCGCTGCTCGGCTACCGTGGCCGTGACGAAATGATCCACCGCGACGATCTGGTCATCGTGGCCGAAGAGGCCGCGCCGGCCGCGACGCCGGAGCCGGCGCATGACTGAGAGCGCGGCCGACGTCCCGGCGATGATGACCGGCCTCGGGCGCGCGGCCCGGGCGGCAGCGCCGGTGCTGGCGGCGGCGGGCACCGCACAGAAGAACACCGCGCTGACCGCCGCGGCACTCGCGATGCGCGCGCAGGTCGGGCGGATCCTCGACGCCAACGCAGCCGACATGGCCGCCCCGCGCGCGAAGGGACTCGGCCCGGCGATGCTCGACCGGCTGCGGCTCGATGCCGCGCGCGTCGAGGCGATCGCGCGCGGGCTCGAGGAGGTCGCGCGATTGCCCGATCCGGTCGGCGCGATCGACGCCGAGTGGCAGCGGCCGAACGGCCTGCGCATCCAGCGCGTGCGCGTGCCGCTCGGCGTGATCGGCATCATCTACGAGAGCCGGCCGAACGTGACGGCCGACGCCGGCGCGCTCGCGCTGAAGGCGGGCAATCCGGCGATCCTGCGCGGCGGTTCGGAAAGCGGTGCGTCGAATCGCGCGATCCACGCCTGCCTCGTCGCCGGGCTGGAATCAGCCGGCCTGCCGCGTGCGGCGATCCAGCTCGTGCCGACGGCCGATCGCGATGCGGTCGGCTACATGCTCGCCTCGATGCGCGAATACCTCGACGTGCTCGTGCCCCGTGGCGGCAAGGCGCTGGTCGCGCGCGTGCAGGCCGAGGCGCGCGTGCCGGTGATCGGCCATCTCGAGGGCGTCTGCCATGTGTATGTCGATCGTGATGCCGACCCGGCGATGGCGGTGTCGATCGTGCACAACGCGAAGCTGCGCCGTACCGGCATCTGCGGCGCGGCCGAGACGCTGCTGGTCGATCGCGGCGCGCCGGCGCTGCTCGCGCCGCTGGTGCGCGACCTGCTCGATGCGGGCTGCGAAGTGCGCGGCGACGCGGCCGTGCAGGCGGTCGATCCACGGGTACGGGCCGCCGCGGAGGAGGACTGGGCGACCGAGTATCTCGACGCGGTGATCGCGGTGCGTGTCGTCGACGGCGTCGACGGCGCGATCGAACACATCGCGCGCTACGGCACGGCGCATACCGAGTCGATCGTCACGGGCAACGACGCGACCGCCGAGCGCTTCCTCGCGCGCGTCGACAGCGCGATCGTGATGCACAACGCGTCGACGCAGTTCGCCGATGGCGGCGAGTTCGGCATGGGCGCCGAAATCGGCATTTCGACCGACCGCTTCCACGCGCGCGGGCCGGTCGGCGTCGAGCAGCTGACGAGCTACAAGTACGTGGTGCGCGGCGCGGGTCAGACCCGCGCCTGAGCCGCGCTGCTGCACTCACGCGCGAGCGCTGCCACGCCACCGGCGAGCGAATACACGGCAGGCAGGCCGCGGGCGCGCAGCGCCTCGGCAGCCGCGTGGCTGCGCACGCCGTGCGCGCAGACGAGCAGATGGCGCTCGCCGGCCGCGAGCGGTTCGCCCGCGATCAGCGCGGCGAGCGGCAATCGCTGCACGCCGGCGGCAGGCAGCGGCTGCGCGGCCGTCTCCCAGGGTTCGCGGATGTCGACGATCGTGTAGCCCGCACCGGCGGCCGCTTCAAGCGACTCGAAGGTGAGGTCGATTTCGGCCGGCGGAGCCGGGCGCAGGCGCTGCGCCGCTTCCTGCACGTGCCGTGCGTGATCGGATGCGGGCCGAGCCCGGATGCGCCGCGTCGCGAGCGACAGCAGGTCGATCATCAGCACGTCGCTGTCGAGTCGGCCGGGCAGCCCGAGCACGATCTTCAGCACCTCGAGCGCCTGCAGCATGCCGAGCGTGCCGGGTACCGGGCCGAGGACACCGGCTTCGGCGCAGTTGCCGACGAGGCCGTCGCGGGTCGCGGCCGGCCACACGCAGCGCAGGCAAGCACCGCCGGTACGCGGATCGACGACCTGCAGCTGGCCTTCGTACTGGTAGACGCTCGCGAACACGGCAGTGCGTCCGAGCGCGAGCGCGGCGTCGTTCAGCACGAAGCGGCTCGCGAAATTGTCGGTACAGTCGACCACGAGGTCGTAAGGCGCGAGCAGCGACTCGGCGTTCGCGGCGTCGAGGCGCACGACCTGCGCGTCGATCCGCAACCGCGGATTCGTGGCTCCGAGCCGCGCCGCCGCGAGCTGCGCCTTCGGTGCGCCGCAGTCGGCGAGCGCGTACATCGTCTGGCGGTGCAGGTTCGAGGCTTCGAGCCGGTCGTCGTCGACGATGCCGAGCCGGCCGATGCCCGCGGCCGCGAGGTATTGCATCACCGGCACGCCGAGCCCGCCCGCGCCGACCACCAGCACCGAAGTCGCGGCAAGCTTCGCCTGGCCGGCCGCGCCGACCTCGCGCAGGATCGTCTGCCGCGAGTAGTCGGGTTGCGGCGCGGCGTGCGCGTGGCGCTGCGTCGCGTGCGCCTGCGAATGTTCGTGCACGTGCGGATGCTGATGCGAGGTCGCCGCGGCGCAGCGCTCGCAGTTGACCCAGCCCGAGTCGCCGTCGGTGTAATGCTCTTTCTTCCAGATCGGCAGGCGGTGCTTGACCTCGTCGATCACGTAGCGGCAGGCGCGGAACGCTTCGTCTCGGTGCGGTGCGCTCGCACCGACCCAGACCGCGAGCTCGCCGATGCCGAGCGCGCCGAGCCGGTGCACGCAGGCGAGGCGCGTGATGCCGAACCGTTCGCTGGCCTCCGCGAGGATGCGCTCGCCCTCGCGCAGTGCGAGCGGCTCGAAGGCTTCGTACTCGAGCCTTGAGACCCGGCGGCCCTCGTTCGTGTCGCGGACCCAGCCTTCGAAGGCCGCATGGCCGCCGCAGGCGGGATCGGCCAGCGGCGCGCGGGCCGCCGCGACGTCGATCGGCGCATGCGAGAAACGAAAGCCGTTCATGGGCGCTCGCGCGTTCAGCCGCCGGCGACCGGAGGGATGAACACGACGGCATCGCCGTCGGCCAGCGGCTGGCTCCAGTCGCCGAACTCGTCATTGACCGCGACGCGCAGCAACTCCGGCGGCAGCGTGAACGCGTGGCGCGCGCGCAGCTCGTCGTACAGTTCGCGGGGCGTGCGGGCGTGCGTCGCGAGCGCCTCGTCGCTGCGGCCCGCCTGCTCGCGCAGCAGCGCGAAATACTGCACCCGCAGCGAGAGCGGTGCGGATGTCGCGTTCAGCGTGTCCATGGCCGACCAATACTCCCGGCTTTCGTTGACGTTGTCGAGCGCAGCCGGCTGGGGCAGGTCGATCAGCTTCGCGTCGCTGCCGAGCAGGAATTTGCGCGGGCAGCTGCGGCCCGCGGTGACGCCCGCGGCAAGCGCCGCACGGCTCGCCGGCTCCCAGATCGCGCACAGCGGCTCGGGCAGGCCGTCGTGGGCGCTGCGAAACGCGGTCGCCGCGCGCATGCTGTCGCGCTGCGCGACGAGCTGCGCGAGCGTGTCGCGGTCGAGAAACGGCAGGTCGCAGGCGAGCACCAGCCAGGCGGCGCCGGGATGCGCGTCGAAGGCCGCGAGGATGCCGGCCGCGGGCCCGACGTTCTCCAGCCGGTCGTGGATCTGCGGATAGCGCGCGCGCAGCGCATCGCCGGCCTGGTCGGCCCGCACCGAGACGAAACGCTGTGCCGTGTACGGCTCGAGCAGCTCCCATGCGCGTTCGAGCTGTGCCGCACCGGCATAGACGAGCGCGGCCTTGTCGCGTTTCATGCGCGTGCTGCGCCCGCCCGCGAGCACGAGGCCATGCAGTGGCGCGGCGCTCATGCCCTGGTCCGGCGCGTGCGCCCCGCGCCGCGCGCGAAGTCGCGCTTGCCGCCTGATTTCGCGAGCAGCCGGATCCCGCCGATCGTGATTGCGTGCGACAGCGCCTTGGTCATGTCGTAGATCGTCAGCGCGGCGGCGGCGGCGCCGGTCAGCGCCTCCATCTCGACGCCGGTGCGGCCGTGCACCGCGACCTCGCAGCGGATCACGATGCGGCCCGCGCGTGGCTCTTCGATCGTCACGCGACAACGCTCGAGCGCGAGCGGATGGCAGAACGGGATCAGCTCGTGCGTGCGCTTCGCGGCCATCACGCCGGCGACGATCGCCGTGTCGAACACCGGGCCCTTCTTCGTGCGCGCGCCGGCGCGGCGCAGCGCGAGCGCAGCCGCCCGCGGCAAGGTGACCACGGCTTCGGCCACGGCAGCTCGCGCGGTCACGGCCTTGTCGCCGACGTCGACCATGGTCGGACGCCGCGCGGCGTCGACATGGGTGAGGCGCAGCTTGCGCGTGCGGGCCGGCATGGCGGTTGCCCTAGCCACCGATGTAGTTCATTTCGACCTTCGGCTCGCGCGCCGCGGCGCTGCGCAGCGTGGCGCGCAGCTCGCTGTAGCGGTCGGCGCGCGTGCGCCAGCGGCCCGCGATCATCTCGAGCAGCTCGTCGTCGCTCGCGCCGGCGCGCAGCGGTGCGCGCAGGTCGAGGCCCTGGGTCGCGAACAGGCAGGTGTACAGCACGCCGTCGGAGGACAGGCGCGCACGCGAGCAGTCGCCGCAGAAAGGCTGCGAGACCGACGAGACGAAACCGATCTCGCCCTGGCCGTCGGCGTAGGCGTAGCGCTGCGCGACCTCGCCCGCATAACGGCGGTCCCTCGGCACGAGCGGCCAGCGCGCGTGGATGCGCGCGTGCAGCTCGGCCGACGGCACGACGAGCCCCGGCTCCCACCGGTTGCGGTTGCCGACGTCCATGTACTCGATGAAGCGCACGATGACGCCGGTGCCGCGGAAGTGGCCGGCGAGGTCGAGCACGCCGTCGTCGTTGACGCCTCGCTGCACCACCGTGTTGATCTTGATCGGCGCAAGGCCCGCGCGGCGCGCATGGTCGATACCCGCGAGCACCGTGTCGAGCTCGTCGAAGTCGCCGCACAGGCGGCGAAACACTTCCGGGTCGAGGCTGTCGAGGCTCACGGTGACCCGCTGCAGGCCCGCGGCCTTCAGTTCGCTCGCGTACTTCGTGAGCAGCGTGCCGTTGGTCGTCAGCGCGATGTCCTGCATGCCGCGCAGCGCGGTCAGGTCGCCGATCAGGTCGGGCAGGTTCGCGCGCAGCAGCGGCTCGCCGCCGGTGATCCGCAGCTTGCTGACGCCGAGCCTGATGAACAGGCCCGAGAGGCGCACGATCTCGTCGAACGACAGGCGCTCGGTGCTTTTCAGGAAGCGGTAGCGGTCGTGGAAGGTCTCGCGCGGCATGCAGTAGGTGCAGCGGAGGTTGCACCGGTCCATGACCGAGATCCGCAGATCGTGCAGCGGGCGCGCGAGCGTATCGCGCGGCCCGCCGCCGCGCCCGATCCGGACGACGGAATCGTTCGAGGGCATGCGCCGATTGTCGCGCCGACGTGCGCGCGAGTACAGCGCGGGCTACTTCGCGTGTGCGGCCTTGTAGACCTTCACCTGCTCGTTGAAGCGGCTGGCCACGGACTCGAGCTCATCGACCGCGGCGTTGTGCTTCTGGACCTGCCGCTTCTCGAGCTCGGCCTTCTGCTCGGCCGTCAGTGTCTCGCTGCTGCTCGCGACCTGCTCGTCGTACTCGAGCTTGAGGCAGGACAAATAGGCGTCCATCTGCTTGTTGTATTCCTCCACCGCCTTCTTGCCCGTGAGCATCTCGTCCATCGTCGCGACACGCCCGTCGGGCAGCTTGTCGGGCGCCGTGGGATAGGAGCAGGCGGCGTAGACGGGACCGCCGGCGATGGCGGTGGCGAGTGCGGCAATGACGATCGGCAACTTCATGAACGGCTTCCTCGGGTCGGGACGGGGAGCGGACACCCTATCTTAGTGCCGCTCCCCGGATGAGGCCAGATCCCGCCCCGTGGCAAGCCCTCGATCAGCGGAATTTGTCGGGGAACTGCGCCGCGAGCCCGTCGGCCAGCGCGTCGGCGATCACGTACATGTGCGCCGACATCGCCGCCCAGGTGCGCGCCTCGGCGTCGTACTGGCCGTCGTGCAGCTGCTGGTCCTGCTGCAGGTGGTGCGCGCCGTGCGCCGACAGCAGGCCGCGCAGCGTGCCCACCGGCCAGTTGGGATTGGCGCCGGCGAGGAAGTCGGCGATCTCGTTCGCATTGGCGAGCAGTTTCCTGGTTGCCGCATCCTGGCCCGCCTTCGAATCCTGCTTCGTGGCGTCGATGTGCTCGCTGATGGCGCCCCAGTGGCCGGCGAGCAGGCCGAAGAGCTTGTCCGAGGCGGCCTGGCCGTAGAACGGCTCGACCGCAGCGGCGATCGACTTCGCGTTTGCCACCACCTGTGCCTCGGCGGCTTTCGCGGCGGCGGCGTTGCCGTCGTAGCGCGCGACGACGACGTTGCGCACCCAGAAGACGTGGCCGATCCACAGGTCGCGCAGCGCGGCGCGGGTTGCGGCCACCTTGGTCGGCACGGCGGCAGTGGCTGGCGTCGCGGCCTGCGTGGCGGCAGTGGCGACCGCGGTCGCGTGATGCGTGGCCGCGTTCGCGAGGCCGGGCAGCGTCGCGGCGAGCGCGGTCGCGAGCAGAGTCGGCAGTAACGGTTTCATCGGCATTCTCCTGACTAACGTGATGGGTGAGCGTCGTTCTACGCTGGTAAAAACATTAAAGAAAGCCTAATATGCCGAAAGTATGGCTGAACTCTTCGGTGATCGCCGGCGCCAGTTGCTGCGGCACCTGCTCAGAAACAAAGCGGGTGCGACGGTCGATCAACTCGCGCAGGCGCTCGGCGTCACCCGCACGGCGGTGCGCCAGCATCTCGCGGCGCTCACGCGCGACGGGCTCGTCGCGCCGGGGGCCGAGCGCGTGACAGGCGGGCGGCCCGTGCGCCTGCACGTGCTGACCGAGGCCGGCCGCGAGGTATTCCCGCGGCGCTACTCGTGGTTCGCGCGGCTGCTCGTCGAGGCGATCGCGCGCGAGCACGGCGCGAGCGGCCTGCGCACGCGCCTCGGGCGCATCGCCGCGACCGTGGTCGCGCAACTGCCCGAGCCGGTGCGCGCGGGCGCGAGCGGGCACGACAAGGTCGAGGACCTCTCCACGCTGATGGATCAGCTCGGCTACGATGCGCGCAAAGTGCGCGACGTCGGCGGCGTGCCGACGATCGAAGCCGACAACTGCGTGTTCCACGCGCTCGCGATGCAGAACCCCGCGGTTTGCCAGTTCGATCTCGCGCTGATGAGCAGCTACACCGGCAACAAGGTCGAGCTGCACGAGTGCATGGCGAAGGGCGGGCAGGTGTGCCGCTTCCGTTTCCTGCCGCGCGGCGCGCCGTCGCGCGACGCGTGACTCCACCGCGCGCGGCGGGCATATTGCGCGTCACGCGCCCGTAGCTCAGCCGGATAGAGCATCAGGCTTCGAACCTGAGGGTCGGGAGTTCGAATCTCTCCGGGCGCGCCAACTTACGAGGGTCCGGTGTCCAGCACTCTGGAGGTTGTCCGGAATTCTGGTCATCTCACCTCACGCGGCAATCGCTGGGCAGGAGTCTGGGAGGCGCCAGCTACTATTGCCGAGAGAGCATTTAGGGTGCAAAATAAGTGCATATCTCCTGCATCAGGAAATGTGCCATGAATCCCGCGCAGCAAGAACCCTTCGTCGAGCGGTTCCGCGAACCCAACACCCCCTACCTGTCGCCGGCCAAGGTGGGTGACTTCTTCGGCCTGCGGGTGCAGGAACTGGCCGAGCGCGCCCGCGTGCATCGCAATACGCCGACCGCACGCCCCCATACGGCGCAGTTGCAGAAGTACCTGCAGGAGATGCTGCGCGTCTTGGCTGTGGCGACCGAGATCACCGGCGATTCCGAGCGCGCCGCCTTCCTGCTACGTAACGAGCCGCTGCGGGCCTTCGGCTACAAGACGGCCGATACCCTGGTTCAGGAAGGCCGCTCCGATGCGGTCATCGCCTATCTGGAATCCCTCGCCGGCGGTTTTGCCGGGTGATTTCGACGGTCATCGGTGAGGGCAGGGAGGCGGCTTTCTACCGCGTCATTGTGCCCACCCATGCCCGCATGCCGCTGTCCGGCATGGGGGCGGCACGACAAGGCGGTCGCTTCAACCGTCTCGGCCAGGAGGCGCTGTACCTGTCGCAGGACGAAGTGACGGCGCTCGCAGAGTACCGGCAGGACAATCCCTGGCTGCGTCCCGGCACGATCTGCACGTTCTTCGTCAGCGGGCTGAAAGTGGCCGACCTCAGCGCGGGCTATGATTCCGAACGCTGGCCGACCTTGTGGGCTGATTTCGCGGTGGACTGGCGTGAGGAATGGTTCGGCAGGCAGACCGAGCCGCCGACTTGGTACATGGCCGACGATGTGGTGGCGGCCGGGCTGGACGGCATCCTGTTTCCCTCGCAGGCGCATCCGGGCGGAACCAACCTGGTGATCTACCGCAGTTCCGGCAGGCCTTCGTCGCAGTTGCGTGTCTATGACCCGGAAGACGCGCTCAGGTAGTGGCTCCATTCCAAGAGAGCCTCCAGCACGGAGTTCGAAGTTTGTCCTGCCGGGCGCGCCAGTCTGCAAATGCTACATTCCGGGCATGCCCGCATGCTTTGCGGTCACGCGCTGCGGGCGATCAAGGTGACAAGGATGCGACCAGCGGCTCATGGACGGATGCATTGCTGGGAGGGCGGCAGCCTCTGGCTTGGCGAAGCAGGTGGCAATGCCCGGTTTCACGCGCATCACGCGCTGCAGATCAGTCTCGCTTTCAGCGGCAGCACCCGCTTCAGGACGCGCTCGCAGAACTGGCGTCCATTCACGGCGGCGTTCGTTCCGTCACATTTGCCGCACGCTTTCGAGGCCGAAACGGCCTTCACAGCCCAGGTATTCGTCGAGCCGGAGACGCCTGAAGGCCGCGCTTTGCTCGCCCGCTTTGGCAGCGAGGCGATCACCGAATTGCCGGCCGGCGAGGTCGGGTTGCATG
>JAHCAN010000008.1 GCA_019634915.1 Steroidobacteraceae bacterium
GCGCGGGCCGCCCGTGGGTCGCACGCGCCGCCCGCGGCAGCACGGACTGGAGCGAGTTCTGATGGCGCGCATCCTCGCGGTCGATGATTCGGCGGCGATGCGCCGCATCGTCGGCACGACGCTGCAGGCCGCGGGGCACGAGGTCGTGCAGGCCCGCGACGGCCGCGAGGCGCTCGAGATCGCCCGCGGGACCACGCTCGATCTCGTGCTGACCGACGTCAACATGCCGAACCTCGACGGCATCGGCCTCGTGCGCGCGCTGCGCGGCATGCCGGCCTATGCGCGCACGCCGCTGATCGTGCTGACCACGGAAGCGGGCGCCGAGAGCAAGCATCGGGGGCGCGAGGCCGGCGTCACCGGCTGGGTGGTCAAGCCGTTCAACCCCGAGCGGCTGGTGCAGGCGATCGCCGGAGTGCTCGGATGAGTTCGCGGCGCGAGTTCGCCTACACGGATGCCGACTTCGATGCGCTCAGGTCGCGGGTGCTCGACGATACCGGCATCCGGCTCGGTGACTCGAAGCGCGAGCTGGTCTACGGGCGCGTGACGCGCCGGCTGCGCGCGCTCGGTCTCGACAGCTTCAGCGCCTATCGCGCGCTGCTCGAGCAGGACGACGGCCGCGAGCGCGAGGCGTTGCGCAGCGCGATCACGACCAAGCTCACCGCCTTCAACCGCGAACGGCACCACTTCGACTACCTGCGCGACCAGCTGCTGCGGCCCTGGGTCGAGGCGGGCGCCCGCGAGCGCCTGCGGATCTGGTCGGCCGGCTGCGCGAGCGGCGAGGAGCCGTATTCGATCGCGATGACGATCGCAGCCTGCGTGCCGCACTGGCAGGGGCGGGACATCCGCATCCTCGCGACCGACATCGACGCGGCGGTGCTCGAGTACGCGCAGGCGGCGGTGTACACGCAGGCGCAGGTCGCGCGCGTGCCGCCCGCCGATCTCGAGCGGCATTTCACGCGCCTGCCGCAGGATGGCGGCGTGCGCTACCGGCTGCGGCCGCAACTGGCCGCGCTGGTGACCCTGCGCCAGCTCAACCTGGTCGACGAGCTGCCGATGCACGGGCCGCTCGATGCGATCTTCTGCCGCAACGTCGCGATCTACTTCGACCGCGAGACCCAGCGGCGGATGTACGCGCGCTTCGCGCGCCTGCAGCGTCCCGGCGACCTGCTGTTCGTCGGCCATTCCGAGAGTCTCTATCGCGTCACGGATGACTATGCCCTGATCGGCAAGACCATCTACCGGCGCCGCTGATGCCAGTTGCCTGCCCCGTTGCCTTGCCCGGGTTCGAGCATGTCCAGCGCGCCTGGGATCCCGAACAGGCCCGCTGGACCGCGCGGCTGATGCCGGGCGAGTACTACGTGACGACGCACGACGAGGCGATCACGACCGTGCTCGGTTCCTGCATCGCCGCCTGCGTGCGCGATCCGGTGCTGCGCATCGGCGGCATGAACCATTTCATGCTGCCGGACGATGCCGCCGGCGGCCGCGGCGGCTGGCTCGAGCAGCAGGTCGGGCGCGCGGCCCGCTACGGCACGTATGCGATGGAATCGCTGATCAACGGCCTGCTCAAATGCGGCGCGCGGCGCGACCGCCTCGAGGTCAAGCTGTTCGGCGGCGGCAACATCCTCTCCGCGCACGCGCACATCGGTGCGCGCAACATCGAGTTCGCGCACGCCTTCCTGCGCGTCGAGGGCCTCACGGTGCTCGCCGAGGACGTCGGCGAAGCCTACCCGCGGCGGGTCGTGTATTTCCCGGTGAGCGGCCGGGCGCTCGTGCGCCGGCTGAGTTCGCTCGACCATCGCGAGCTCGCCGCGCGCGAGCGGCATCACCTCGTGCGCCTCGATCGCAGCGCCGGCGGCAACGACGTGGAGCTGTTCGGGTGAGCGCCGGGCGGCCGGTGCGGGTGCTGATCGTCGACGACTCGGCACTCGTGCGACGCGTGCTGACCGAGGCGCTGGCCGGGCAGGGCGGCATCGAGGTCGCCGGCGCCGCCGGCGATGCGCAACAGGCGCGCGAGCTGATCAAGCGGCTCGATCCCGACGTGATCACGCTCGACGTCGAGATGCCGGCGATGGACGGGCTCACCTTCCTGCGCAACCTGATGCGCCTGCGGCCGACGCCGGTCGTGATGGTCTCCTCGCTGACCGCGCACGGCGCCGACGCGACGCTCGATGCGCTCGAGATCGGCGCCGTCGACTACCTGCCGAAACCGAAGCTCGGCGCCAACGCGATGCTGGGCGAGTATGCCGCGGCGCTGGCGGACCGGATCCGCGCTGCCGCGAAGGCGCGCATCCGCCCGTGGCGCGGAGCCGATCCGGCGGCGCCCGCCGCCATCGCGGGCACGCGCGCGGCCAGCGGCGTCGCGCCCACGTCGCGCGCGATGCGACGCGTGATCGCGATCGGCGCGTCGACCGGCGGTACCGAGGCGATCAAGCGCGTGCTGGCCGCGCTGCCTGCGGATTCGCCGGGCATCGTGATTGCGCAGCACATCCCGGGCGCATTCAGCGCCGCGTTCGCACGGCGCCTCGATGCCAGTTGCGCGCTGCAGGTCCGCGAAGCGACCGACGGGCAGCCGCTGTTGCGGGGCCATGCGCTGGTCGCACCCGGCGACCGGCATCTCGTGCTCGAGCGCGAGGGCGCGCGCTATGTGTGCCGGCTCGGGGATGGGCCGGCCGTCAATCGCCACAAGCCGTCGATCGACGTGCTGTTCAATTCGGTCGCCTGCGCCGCGGGCCGCCATGCGAGCGGCGCGCTGCTGACCGGCATGGGCAAGGACGGCGCGCGCGGCCTCAGGGCGATGCTCGATGCGGGCGCGGCGACGATCGCGCAGGACGAGGCGACCAGCGTCGTCTGGGGCATGCCGGGCGAGGCGGTCGCGATCGGCGCCGCGG
Organism: Steroidobacteraceae bacterium; assembly: GCA_019634915.1. Taxonomy (GTDB): domain Bacteria; phylum Pseudomonadota; class Gammaproteobacteria; order Steroidobacterales; family Steroidobacteraceae; genus CADEFQ01. Next base: position 2,892 of record JAHCAN010000008.1, read on the forward strand.
CGGACGTGCTGCCGCTCGGCGCGATCGCAGCGCGGTTGCGTGAGCTGCAGCACGCATGAAGAGCTACAGAAGCGGCGCCGGCCTGCCGATAACCAGCCGTACCGGCGCGGCCGGTGGAGGTTGATCCGTTATGTCGAATGCCGGTGTCGCGACGACGTCCAGATCCGGATCGCACGATCCGGTTGCACTGTCGTTCGCGCACGCGCTGGCGCGCGAGCTCGCCGAGGGCCGCGTGCAGCTTCCGGGTTTCCCGAAGGTCGCCGTGCAGGTGCAGCGCGTGCTCGCCGACGAGGACGTGCCGCCGCTGCGCGTGGTGCGCGCGGTGGGTGCCGAGCCGGTGCTCGCCGGGCGCATCGTGCAATGCGCGAACTCGATCGTGTTCAATCCGGGCGCGATGCCGGTGCACGACCTGCGCACCGCCGTGACGCGGGTGGGGCTCGATTTCGTGCGTACGCTGACGATCTCGTTCGCCGTCGCGCAGCTGCGCCAGGCCGCCGAGCTCGCGGTCATCCGCCTGCAGCTCGATGCGCTGTGGGAGCGCAGCGTCACGGTGTCGACGCTGTGCTTCATCATCGCGCGCCGCCATACGCGCATCAATGCCGATGCCGCGCTGCTCGCCGGGCTCCTGCACGGTGTCGGCCGGCTCTACATCCTGACCCGTGCAGCGTCGCTGCCGCACCTGCTCGTCGACGTGGAGTCCTACACGGCGATCGAGGACAGCTGCCACGCGGATCTCGCGCGGGCGCTGCTCGAGAGCTGGCGGATCTCCGCCACGATCATCGCGGCGGTCGATGCCCTGCATGCACCGGAAACGGCGGCCGCGGCATCGGGCGAAGCCAGCCTGCACGACGTGCTGCGTGCGGCGGTCGCGATCGCCGCGACGCCTCCCGCGGAGCTCGCGCGGCTGGCGTCGGGCGCGGTGTGCCAGCGGCTCGGCCTGACGGCCGCCGCATTCGGATCGATCGTCGAGGAGTCCGCTGCCGAGGTTGAAGCCTTGCGCGCGGTGCTCGGCCCACAGAAGAATTGAAGTCCCGAGGAGACAGAACGTGACGACTGGACAGACGGCAGACCCCATCAACCGCCCCAGCAAGGCCGCCTTCGAGTTCGTCCAGGCCCTGGCGCAGGAGTTGTCGGGCGGACGCATCGAGTTGCCCAGCTTTCCGGACGTCGCGATCCGCGTGCAGCGCGCGCTCGCCGACGAGGACGTGCGCCCCGATGCGATCGTGCGGATCATCGGTGCCGAGCCCGCGCTCGCGGCCTGGGTGCTGCGCATGTCGAACTCGGCGGCGCTGAACGTCACCGGCCGGCAGATCACCGACCTGCGCACCGCGGTCACGCGCCTCGGCTTCAATCTCGTGCGCAGCTCCGCGGTGTCGTTCGCGATGTCGCAGCTGACCCGCGCCGAGGAACTGAAGGGGCTCGAGCAGCCGCTGCGCGAACTGTGGGATCGCAGCACGCTGGTGGCGGCGATGGCGAACGTCGTCGCGAAGCAGTTCACGCAGGTCAATTCCGACACGGCGCTGCTCGCGGGCCTGCTGCACGGCATCGGGCGGCTCTATCTGCTGACGCGCGTGCGCAAGTTTCCGGCGCTGTTCACCGACACGGCGTCCTACAACCAGATCGTCAGCGACTGGCATGCGAATGTCGCCAAGGCGATCCTCGAGAACTGGGATCTCGCCGACGAGATCGTCGCCGCCGTGCACGAGCACGAGCAGGTCGACCGCGCGCACGACGGCCCGGCGGACCTGACCGACGTGCTGCTGATCGGCGATCTGCTCGCGTCGTTTCGCGAATGGCCCGATTCGCTCGAGCTGAACCTGCAGGGCGTGCAGGCGGTCGAGCGCATGCGGCTCGACCGCGCGCGGCTCGAGCGCGTGATCGAGGAGTCGGCCAACGAAGTGGCCGCGATGCGCCAGGCGCTCGGACAATGAGCGCCGCGACCGGATAGACTGCCGGGATCGTGAAGATCCTGTTCGTCTGCCTCGGCAATATTTGCCGATCCCCGACCGCCGAGGGTGTGTTTCGCGCGCTTGCCGGGCGCGAAGCACCCCAGCTCGCGTTGTCGGCCGATTCCGCCGGCACCGCCGATTACCACGTCGGTGCGCCGCCGGACCGGCGCACGCAGCAGGCCGCGCTCAGGCGTGGCTATGACCTGTCGGCGCTGCGCGCGCGCCAGCTCGAGCGCGCCGATTTCGGGCGCTTCGATCTGCTGCTGGCGATGGACGAGAGCAATCTCGCGGACCTGCGTTCACTGGCCCCGGCGGGCGCGCAGGCGCGGCTCGCGCTGCTGCTGCAGTACGCGCCGGATGCTGGACGCCTGGACGTGCCCGACCCGTATTACGGCACCGCGCGCGACTTCGATCTGGTGGTCGAACTCGTCGAGCGCGGTGCGCGTGGCCTGCTGAAGGCGCTCGCCGCTCAGTCGTCGCGGCGGGTATCGGCCGGCGGCGTGGCAGCGGACGGCGAATAGCTCACCGGCCTCGACGACCACACGACGTGCGGCGTCGATTCCGCGGGCGCTGACGCCGGTGCCGGCTCCGACGCAGTCGACGCCGGTGCCTGAGGCGCAGCCGGGGGCGCGTTGTCGTTCCGTTCGGGAGCCCGTGCGGGCTCCGCGAAATCGAACTCGCGATTGCGAGTCGGCGCTTCGCCCGGCTCATGCGCTACGCCACCCACTGATCCCTGGCCTGGCTCCTGCGGCGCATCGCCGCCGTTCCCGGCTGCGACCGAGGCTGCGTCACGCTCCGCACGATCACGCCCGCCGCCGCGTCGGCCGCGGCGACCGCGCCGGCGCGGCCGGCGCTCGCCGCGCTCATCGGGCTGCCCGGGCGCCGTGCCCGCACCCTGCTCGGGGCCTGCGCCACCCTCGGTGGCGATCGCGCTTACCGCGGCAACGCCCGCAGCTGCGCTGGCCGCCGCCGCGCCTGTCGCCGGTGCGTCTGGGCCCTGACCCTGGTTCTGCACGGCGCGTTCGCGCTCGCGCTGTGCCTGACGCTCACGCTGCGCTTCCCGATCGCGCTGGCGCTGTGCCTCGCGCTGCGGGTCACGCTGCCCGTCACGCGATCCCTCGCGCTGGCCATCGCGCTGGCCATCGCGGGGTGCGCGCTGCCGATCACGGCCATCGCGGCGGCCGGCGGCGTCATCGCCGTGCCGTGGTGCGCGCTGCCCATCCCGTTCGCCGCCGCGTGCGTGCCGCGTGCGCTCGCCACGGTCAGCAGCGCCGCGCTCACCCCGGTCCGCGCGCTCGCCCCGGCGATGCCGGTCACGGCCGCGATCACGATGGTCGCGCTGCGCGTCACGGCGCTGCGGGCGGCCGTTGCCGGCCTGCGCCGGCTGCGGCGCAGGCGTGGTGCTCGCCGGCGCGTCGCCGTTGAGCCATTCCTTCACGCGTCCCCAGAAGCCGCGGGCCGCCGGCGCCGCGGGCTCAGCCGCGACCGTTGCCGCCACGGCCACGGGAGCCACGACGATCGGCGCGGCCGTCGCCGGCTGGAAGGTCGGCACCGCGGCCGGTTCCTGCGGCTTGTGCTGGCCGATACCCGGATCCGGCACGGCGGCCGGCGTCGGCATCTTGTAGGAGGCGCGGCGGAACTCCGGCTGGTCCACTTCGTCGTGGCGCAGCCGGCGGATCGAGTACTCGGGTGTCTCGATGTTGAGGTTCGGCACGAGCACCAGCTCGACCTCGCTCTTGTCCTCGAGCGTGCGCAGCCAGTCGCGCTTCTCGTTGATCAGGTAGGTCGCGACGTCGACCGGCACCTCGGCGATCACGCGCGCGGTGCGGTCCTTCCTCATCTCCTCGCCGATCAGGCGCAGGATCGCGAGCGTCATTGATTCGACGCTCCGGATGCTGCCGATGCCGGTGCAGCGCGGGCAGGTGATGTGGCTCGACTCGTCGAGCGACGGGCGCAGCCGCTGGCGCGACATCTCGAGCAGGCCGAAGCGTGACAGGTGGCCGATCTGGATCCGCGCGCGGTCCATGCGCACCGCGTCGCGCAGCCGCTGTTCGACCTCGCGCTGGTTCTTCTGCGACTCCATGTCGATGAAGTCGATGACGATCAGCCCGCCGAGGTCGCGGATGCGCAGCTGGCGCGCGACTTCGTCGGCCGCCTCGAGGTTGGTGTTGAGCGCGGTCGTCTCGATGTCGCTGCCGCGGGTGGCGCGCGCCGAGTTGATGTCGATCGACACCAGCGCCTCGGTGTAATCGATCACGAGGCTGCCGCCCGAGGGCAGTTGCACCTTGTGCGAATACGCCGACTCGATCTGGCTCTCGATCTGGAAGCGCGTGAACAGCGGGATGTCGTCGGCGTAGAGCTTCAGCTTGCGCTGCGCGTCGGCCGGCATCGAGCGCTGCATGTACTCCTGCGCGGTCGCGAACGCGGCCGGGTCATCGACCAGGCACTCGCCGATGTCATCACCGAGATAGTCGCGCAGGGCGCGCGACACCGGATCGCTCTCGCGGTAGACGAGGAACGGCGCCGGGCGACCCTCGATCGCCGAGGAGATCTGCGCCCACTGCTGGGCGAGGTTGTCGAGGTCCCACTGCAGTTCCTCGACCGCGCGGCCGACGCCCGCGGTGCGCACGATCGCGCCCATGCCCTCGGGGACATTGAGCGCATCCATCGCCTGGCGCAGCTGGTCGCGTTCCTCGCCCTCGATGCGGCGCGAAACGCCGCCGGCGCGCGGATTGTTCGGCATCAGCACGAGGAAGCGGCCGGCGAGGCTGATGAAGGTCGTGAGGGCGGCGCCCTTGGTGCCGCGCTCCTCCTTCTCGACCTGCACGACGACTTCCTGGCCTTCGGTCAGGAGCTCGCGGATGTTCATCCGGCCGCCCTCCGGCGACTTGCGGAAGTACTCCTTCGAGATTTCCTTCAGCGGCAGGAAGCCGTGGCGTTCGGCGCCGTAGTCGATGAAACACGCCTCGAGCGACGGCTCGACGCGCGAGATGCGACCCTTGTAGATATTCGCTTTTTTCTGTTCTCTGGACGGTAACTCGATCGACAGATCGTAGAGTTTCTGACCATCAACCAGTGCGACGCGCAACTCTTCCTGTTGAGTTGCGTTGACCAGCATTCTTTTCATTGGCCCCTTCTATGGATGCGGGGGCCGACCGGCGGGCGGAGAAAGATGAATCGGACGCGGGGATTTCGCGAGGCAAGATATGCTGCACGTTTTATCGACCGCCCCTTGTGGCGCGGGCGGTGCGCCGAAAACCTTTGGTCCGCCTGAGCAGCGCGAGCGGCGCTCGGGTCGGCCTTCGTGATTGCGATGGCCCCTTCAGCTGGGGCCAACTAACATGCGGCGCGTCGGGATCGGCATCTGGGCCGCGACCTCGAGCGCCACGTACTTGCACATGATAACAACGGACCTTTTGCAAAACAATGTCTTACGCAATGAGTGACGCGCCGGCGCCACAATCCGGCCCGCCACGCAGCGCCGTGCGGCAGCTCGCGGCCACCGCCGAGGAGGCCGGCCAGCGCCTCGACAGATTCGTCGCGAAGGCTTTGCCGCAAGTGCCGCTGAGCCATGTTTTCCGCCTGATCCGCAAGGGCGAGGTCCGGGTCAACGGCAAGCGGGCCGCCGGCAGCCGGCGGTTGCTGGCGGGCGACATCGTGCGCCTGCCCCCGGTGCGCACGCTGCCGCCGGCGGGTGAGGCCGGCGCCGGCCCGGCGCCGCGCCGGGTGCCGCCGAAGCTGGTCGAGGAGATATGCGCGGCCATCATCCATCGCGACGCCTCGCTGCTGGTCGTCAACAAGCCGGCGGGCGTCGCGGTGCACGGCGGCAGCGGCGTGTCGTTCGGTGTCATCGAAGCGCTGCGCGCCGCGTTCCCGGACGAGACGCTCGAACTCGCGCACCGGCTCGACCGTGACACGAGCGGTTGCCTGCTGGTCGCGCGCAAGGCATCGGCACTGCGCACGCTGCACGCGCTGCTGCGCGAACACGAATTCGAGAAGCGCTATCTCGCGCTGCTGGTCGGCAAATGGGAGCTCGGCAAGAAGCGCATCGACAGCCCGCTGCGCACCGACCTGCGCTTCAAGGGCGAGCGCACCGTGCGGGTGCAGGCGGGCGGCAAGAGCGCGATCAGCGATTTCCGCCCGGTGCAGTTCTTCGGCCGCACCGCGACGCTGGTCGAGGTGTCGATCCGCACCGGACGCACGCACCAGATCCGCGTACACGCGGCGCACGCGGGGCATCCGGTCGCGGGTGACGACAAATACGGCGATGCGCAGGCGAACGAGGCGCTCGCGGCCTGCGGGCTGCGCCGCATGTTCCTGCACGCCTCGAGCGTCAGTTTCGTATGGCCGCAAAGCGGCACGGAGTTCAGCGCCAATGCACCGCTCCCTCCCGACCTCGCCGAAGTGATCGACCGGCTGGCCGCGACGCCCGTCAGGGGACCGCGAAGCCCGCGTCGCGCAGCGCCCCGGCGAGCCAGATGAGCGGCAGGCCGACCAGCGCGCTGGGGTCGGTCGACTCGATGCGTTCGAAGAGGGCGACGCCGAGCGCTTCCGCCTTGAAGCCGCCGGCACAGTCGAACGGCTGTTCGCGCTCGACGTAGCGCGCGATCTCGTCGGCGGTGAGCGGGCGGGTGACGACGCGCGTGAGGTCGGTATGCGCGGCATCGATGCCGGCGTCGATCCCGACCAGTGCACAGGCGGTGTGGAAGTCGGCGGTCCTGCCGGCGAGCGCGCCGAGCTGCTCGCGGCAGCGCGCGGCACTGCCGGGCTTGTCGAGGACCGTGCGGCCGAGCGCGGCGACCTGGTCGCTGCCGATCACGATCGCGTCGGGGTGGCGGCGCGCGACCGCCAGCGCCTTCGCGCGCGCGAGCCGCGCGGCGCGCGCTGCCGGCGCCTCGGGCCCGGTGGCGGTCTCGTCGGTCCCCGGGCTTTCGACCACGAACGGCAGGCCCAGGCGGGCGAGCAGGGCACGCCGGTACGGGGAAGTGGAGGCGAGGATTAGCGGCCGGTGAAACAACGACTTAGAACAAACTTGCTTTGACTCGGCGCGGCACGATACCTATTATACGCGCCCCATGCCGAACGGCTGGTCACGCCCCCTCGACGCCGGGCAACAGGCGGATCGCCGCACGGACATCGATTTCCTGATTCCGCTGCCGGCGCTGCCGCGAATCGCCGGACAGCTGGCGCTCGCGGAAGGCAGCGCCCGGGGTACTGCGTCGTTCGTGCGTGAGCAGGGACTGGCCGTCGTGGACCTCGAGCTCGAAGCCGCGGTGCCGCTGACCTGCCAGCGCTGCATGCGGCCGATGCGCTGGCCGGTCGTGGCGCGCGCGCGGATCGCCGTGGTCGGCGACGCGGATGCGGCCGATCGCGTGCCGCCGGAATTCGAGGCGGTGATCGCGCCTGCAGGGCGGATCACCGTGGGTGAACTGGTCGAGGAAGAATTGCTGCTCGATCTGCCGATCGTCGCGCTGCACGCCGACCCGAAGGAGTGCGCCGTGCAGTTGGCCGGTGGGCATGACGAGAACACACAGCAACCGTTCGCGGGACTCGCGGAACTGCTCGAGCGCAGTCCATGAGCCGCCATCAGGAGTAGAGAGCAATGCCTGTTCAGAAGAGCCGCCGGACGCCCTCGACACGCGGGATGCGCCGGGTCCATGACCGACTCGCGAAGCCCGCGCTGTCGGTCGATCCGCAGTCGGGCGAGACCCACCTGCGCCATCGCATCACGCCCGACGGTTTCTACCGCGGCAAGCGCGTGATCGAGAAACCCGCCGAGAGCGAAGGCGAAGAGTGAGCGCCGGCGCCTCGCCGGGCGCCGCCTCGACGATCCACCTGGCCGGCGGCTCGCGTGCCCACGCTCGCGATTGACGTCATGAGCGGCGATCTCGGCGCGCCCGAATGCGTGCCGGGAGCGCTGCTCGCGCTCGCCAGCCATCCCGACCTGCAGCTCGAGCTGGTCGGTGCACCCGCCACGATCGAACCGCTGCTCGCCGGCGCGGACGCCGCGCTGCGTGCGCGGGCGCGCGTCGTGCCGGCGGCCGACGTCGTGCCGATGGACGAGCCGCCACGCGCCGCGATCCGCCACCGCAAGGCCTCGTCGATGCGCATCGCGGTCGATCGCGTCAAGGAAGGCGCGGCGCTCGGCTGCGTCAGCGCCGGCAACACCGGCGCGCTGACCGCGATCGCGCACTTCGTGCTGAAGACCGTGCCCGAGGTCGAACGCGCGCCGATCATGTCGGCACTGCCGGCCGCGCATGGCCACACCCACATGCTCGACCTCGGCGCCAACGTGTCCGCGACCGCGGCGCAGCTGTGCCAGTTCGCGCTGATGGGCTCGATCGTCGCGCGCGACGTCTACGGCATCGCCGAGCCCCGCGTCGGGCTGCTCAACGTCGGCGAGGAAGACATCAAGGGGCATGTCACCGTGCAGGGCGCGCACGCGCTGATCGCCGCCTGCGGCGTGCGCTACGTCGGCTTCGTCGAGGGCAACGACATCTTCTCCGGCGAGGTGGACGTCGTCGTCACCGATGGCTTCACCGGCAACGTCGCGCTGAAATCGCTGGAAGGCCTCGCGCGCCTGATCACCGACACGCTGCGCGCCGAGTTCAGGCGCACGCCGGGGAGCCGCATCGCGGCGCTGTTCGCCCGGCCGGCGCTGCGGCGGGTCGGCACGGCGCTCGATCCGGGGCGCTACAACGGCGCGTACATGGTGGGGCTGCGCGGAGTCGTGGTAAAAAGCCACGGGCGCGCCGACCGCACGGCCTTTGCGCGCGCCATCGCCCTGGCGCGTACCGCGGCGATACACGACATTCCCGGGTGTGTGGCCCGGGCGCTCGGGGCGCGTGCCCCGGAACAGGGGTCCTGATGTATTCGCGCATTGCCGGCACCGGCAGCTACCTGCCGGAGAAGATCGTCACGAATTTCGACCTGGCGAAGACCATGGACACGAGTGACGAGTGGATCCGGGAGCGTACCGGCATCGTCGAGCGCCACATCGCCGCCGATGGCGAGACCACCGTCGATCTGGCCGAGCAGGCCGCGCGGCGCGCGATCGACGCGGCCGGCATCGACCCGGCCGAAATCGACCTGATCGCCTTCGGCACGACCACTCCCGATCTCGTCTTCCCGAATTGCGGCGTGCTGCTGCAGGACCGGCTCGGCCTGCGCGGCTGCCCGGCGATGGGCCTCGAGGCGGCCTGCACCGGCTTCATCTATGCGCTGTCGATCGCCGACAAGTTCATCCGGCTCGGCGATGCGAAGTGCGCGCTGGTGATCGGTGCCGAAACGCTGTCCCGCATCTGCGACTGGACCGATCGGGGCACCGCGATCCTGTTCGGCGACGGTGCCGGCGCGGTCGTGCTGAAGCCCGACAGCGAGACCGGCATCATCTCGACGCACCTGCACGCCGACAGCACCTACAAGGACCTGCTGTATTGCCCGGCCGGCGTCTCGCGGGGCATCGGCCGCCCCGGCGATCCACCGATGCACATCCGGATGGCGGGCAACGAGACGTTCAAGGTCGCCGTCAACACGCTCGGGCGCATCGTCGACGAGACGCTCGCCGCCAATTCGCTCGACAAGTCGGCGATCGACTGGCTCGTGCCGCATCAGGCGAACATCCGCATCATCCAGGCCACCGCGCGCAAGCTCGACCTGCCGATGGAGCGCGTGATCGTGACCGTCGACCGTCATGGCAATACCTCCGCGGCCTCCGTGCCGCTCGCGCTCGATACCGGCGTGCGCGACGGGCGCATCAAGCGCGGCGAGCTGCTGCTGCTCGAGGCGTTCGGCGGCGGGTTCACCTGGGGCTCGGCCCTTGTCAGGTTGTGAGAGGCAGGCACGCTTCGTCCTGATCGCGCTCGCGGCGCTGCAGGGCGCCGTGCTCTGGTGGCTCTACCGGGAGATGAAATCCGGCGGCTGGCCCGCGACCGACCCGGCCTGGCTGGCGGCGCTGCTCGCGCCTGCGATACTCGTGCCGCCGCTCGTCTACCTGCAGCTCGGCCTCGGCCGCCTCACGCGCATCGCGGCCACCGCCGGCGCCGCTGCACTCGTGCTTTTCGGCATCGGCTGGCACTTCGGTGCGCGCGTGATCGGCGCGCCGCTGACCGACGCGGCACAGGGCACGCGCTGGATGGGCGGCGCCGAGCCGTATGTGCTCGCGCTGCCGCTGCTGGTGCTGTGCTTTCACGCGCTGCCGTTCATGCAGTCGGCGCTCGCGAACGGCCGCATGCGCGCTTCCTACCCGCAGCTATTCGTCTTCGCCTGGCGCAACGCGCTGCTGGTCGCGCTCGCGGCGCTGTTCACTGGCGTGCTGTGGCTGCTGCTCCTGCTGTGGGCGCAGCTGTTCGACATGATCGGCATCCGCTTTTTCAGGGATATCTTCCGCGACTCGCGCTTCGCGATCCCGGCGACCGCGATCGCCTTTGCCGCCGGTATCGGGCTCGCCGGCTCGGTGGAGCGCTTGCAGACGGCGCTGCGCCAGCAGCTGCTCGGCCTGTTCAAGTGGCTGGCCGTGCTGGCGTTCGTCATCCTGACCCTCTTTTCGCTTGCACTGCTCGCGAAGTCCCCCGAGCTGTTCGCGAGCGGGCGTCGCGCGATCGGCGCTGGCTGGCTGCTGTGGCTGCTCGTGCTGTGCGTGTATCTGCTGAATGCCGCCTACCAGGACGGCAGCATCGAGCGTCCGTATCCGCGCGCGCTCGCCACGTTCATGCGCTGGGCGGCGCCGCTGCTGGTCGTCGTGGCGCTGCTCGCGCTCTACGCGCTCGGCGTGCGTATCCGCGGTTATGGCCTCACGGTCGAGCGTGCGTGGGCGCTGCTGGTCGCGCTGCTTGCGCTCATTTATGCCGCCGGCTATGCGGTCGCGGCCTTGCGTCGCGGGTCCTGGATGGCGCTGATGGGCCGGGTCAACGTCGTGGCGGCGCTGGCGCTGATCGGGGCGCTGCTGCTGATGTTGACGCCGGTCCTGTCACCGTACCGGCTCACGGCCGCGAGCCAGGCGGCGCGCGCGTTGGCGGCCCAATCCGGCGAGGCCCCGACGGGGTCGCGGGCCGGCTACGGCCTCGATCGGGACGCCCTGTGGGTGCTGCGATTCAGCGCGGGCGCCTACGGCCGCGAGCAGCTCGTGCGTCTCGCCGCGCTGCAGGACCATCCGCGCGCCGCGGCCATCCGTGCCCGCGCCGCGCAACTGCTGTCGACGACGACGCGCTACGGCGCCACCGCGCCGCCGCCCGCCGCAGAGCTCGAGCTCGTGGCCTTCCCGGACGGCCGCACGATCGATGCGGCGCTGCGCGAAGCGCTCGCGACACGCGCTGAGCTGGGCAACATCGCGAGAGAATGCGCGCGCGGTGATGGCGGCTGCCCGGTGCTGCTCGTCGATCTCGATGGTGACGGCGTGGACGAGGCCGCAGTCTTCGGCGAGTACAACGTAGCCATCATGGCCGGTGTCGACGGGGCCTGGCAGTTGGCCGGCTTCGCGAGGCCGGCGGCGGACGATGGCATATTGAGCCGCGCGCGGGCCTTCGAGCTGCTGCACGCGGGCGAATACCATGTCGTGCCGCCACGGTACCAGTCGCTGCAGCTTGGCGATTTCTACTTCGGTGTCGCCGACAGCGGCCCTGCGCGCGCGCTCACGTTCTCACGGTGAGCCCTCCGTGACCGGTTGCGCGGTCGGGGTGCGCGAATAGAGCTCGGTTGCGCGCACGTAACCCATCATCACGCTGCCCATCACCTTCAGCTGCGTCTCGTGCGCGCGCACCGCGAGCCGCTTCGCCTCCCGCGCCTCGTCGTCGAGCTCGAACTGCTCCCACGGCATGCCCTTGCCGCGCGGCGGCACGGTTTGCGGCAGCGAGGCATTGAGCCCGGCGGGCTTCGGCCAGCCGCGTCCGCCATGTACGATCCAGAAGCGCACGCGATCCATCTCGCCGCGCGTGCCCATGATGCGCATCACGAGGATGCCGGTGCCGCGATGATCGGGATGGGTGTCGTTCGGGCTCGGTGCGAGTACGAGCGTCGGGCGCACGCGCTCGATTACGTGCGCAAAGTCATTCTCGAGATTGGCGCCGTCGTAGGGCGAGCCCGGGCTCAGCGCCTGTTCCCAGGGCACGGCGTCCGCGCCGCTGTATTTCGACCGGTAGGGGGAGCTGTAGCGATCGAGCAGCAGCCGCAGCACGCCGCGGTCGGGATAGCCGAGAAAGTACTGGTGGTCGCGGTCGACGCCGAGCAGGGCGGCCGCGTCGTGCGCTTCCTGGATGCGCCGGCGCGCGAGCAGCCGCATGTCGGCCTGTCGCGGGCGCAGCTTGCGCTCGACGACCATCGCGTCGAGGCGAAAGCCCTCGCCGCTGGTGACCCAGACGATCGACACGTCCGCGCCGGCGCGGCGCGCCATGTCGATCAGGCCGCCGCAGCACAGTGATTCATCGTCGGGGTGGGGCGCGACGACGAGCACGCGCGCCGCCGGGTCGACCGGCGGCATGACCGGCAGGGGTGCCGGTGCGGCGGCGGTGACCGCCATCGCCATCGTCGCAAGCACCGCCAGGGCGGGTATGGGCGGGCGCTTCCGCATGCCTTTCGCCGGCGTCAAAAAAAACGCCGCGCACGAGGCGCGGCGTTTCGTATCGAGCGAAGCAGGTCTTACTTCGAGATCGAACGCTTGAACATGCGGTCGATCTTCTCGTTCGTCGCGTCACAGCACGACTGGCTGGCCTGCGCAGCGGCAAGCGCCTGGTTCGCGGTGCTCTGCGCGCCGCTCGCCGTCGAAGAGGCCGACTGGGCAGCCGAAGAGGCCGCATCCGCCGAGCTCTTGGCGGCAGCGACGTCCGACGAGAGCCGGCCGACCTGCGCCTTCAGGTCATCAACCTGCGCCTGCAGCGGCTTGAGGTCCGTGCAGCCCGCAAGCATGACAACAGCGGCCACCGCCGCAACTTTAACGATCGCGCTCTTCATAGAAGTCCCCTTCATGTGGATACAGAAACCTGTGTCGGCCGAACGTTAGCACAATGCGTTATGTACGGCGGCCACGCGACGCAACTGCAACAAATCCGGCTGCGGATTGCAAGATTATCGATCCTACGCGCATGTCGGCGTCGTCCGACAGGGCATGGGGTGGATGCGTGGTCCGCGGGCGGCGTGACGGGCGCGGTCACGCATGCCCTGCCTGTCGCCGCTGATCATCCGCAGCTCCGGCGCGCCATTTTCAGCGTGGTGGCGCGACCCTTCCCGTCACCCTTGCGCCGGCCCGCTTTCTGTATAGAATCACACCCTGTGCAAATGTACAGTTGCACGAGTCGCCGACAGGAAACCCGCCATGTCAGACCTCACGCCCCGCCAGACCGAAATCCTGCGCCTGATCCAGCGTACCGTGGCCGAAACCGGCATGCCGCCCACCCGCGCGGAGATCGCCGCCGAGCTCGGCTTCCGCTCGGCCAACGCCGCCGAGGAGCATCTGCGCGCGCTCGCCCGCAAGGGGGTGATCGCGCTGATCCCCGGCACCTCGCGCGGCATCCAGCTGAAAGACACCATGCGCGAGCAGCTCGGCCTGCCGCTGATCGGCCGGGTCGCCGCCGGCCGGCCGATCCTCGCGGAAGAGAACATCGAGGCGCGCTACCAGATCGATCCGGGCATCTTCCAGCCGAAGCCGCACTACCTGCTGAAGGTCACCGGCATGAGCATGAAGGATGCGGGCATCCTCGACGGCGACCTGGTCGCCGTGCACCGCACGCCCGAGGTGCGCAACCGGCAGATCGTCGTCGCGCGGCTCGAGAACGAAGTCACCGTCAAGCGCTACCGGCAGGAAGGCTCGGTGGCCTGGCTGCTGCCGGAGAACGCCGACTTCGAGCCGATCCGCGTCGACCTGAAGCAGGAACACATGATCATCGAGGGCGTCGTCGTCGGCGTGCTGCGCCGGGGGAAAATCTCATGAGCATCCAGGGACTGCGTACCGCCGCCTACCACGTCGGCGACCTGGCCGCGGCGAAGGCCTGGTATTCGCGCGTGCTCGAGCGCGAGCCGTATTTCGACCAGCCGTTCTATGTCGGCTACGAGGTCGGCGGCTTCGAGCTCGGCCTCATTCCCGACGGCAAGCCGGGCCCGGGCGGCACGGTCGTCTACTGGGGCGTGCCCGACGCGGCGGCGGAACTGCGCCGGCTCGAGTCGCTCGGCGCCGCCGTGCGCGATCCGCTGCAGGACGTGGGCGAGGGCATCCTGACCGCCACTGTCGTCGATCCGTTCGGCAATGTGTTTGGCGTCATCGAGAACCCGCATTTCTCGCTCGCCAAAGTCCGCTGATGCGCACGCCGCGCTGCCGCCGCACCGATGTCCGACGACCCGCTGGCTCGGCTCCTCCAGCATCCCGCGTTGTGGCGCGGGCGCAGCGCCGCGCGGCTGCCGACCTGGCCCACGGGGTTCCCGGCACTCGATGCCGGCCTGCCGGGTGGCGGCTGGCCGTGTGCGGGTCTCATTGAACTGCTGACACCGCGCGCCGGCGTCGGCGAGCTGCGGCTGCTCGTGCCTGTCCTGGCGCGGCTGTCGGCGCTCATGCCGGCGCGCTGGCTGGCGTGGATCGCGCCACCTTTCGAGCCGTTCGCGCCGGCGCTCGCCGAACGCGGCATCGCCGTCGAGCGACAATTGGTCGTGCGCACCGCAGCGCCGCTGTGGGCCATGGAGCAGGCGCTCGGCTCGGGCGCCTGCGAGGCGGCGCTCGCCTGGATGCCGCGCGCCCGGCCGCGCGGCCTGCGCCGCCTGCAGCTCGCCACCGAGCGCGGCCGCACGCTCGGCATCGTGTTCCGCGACTCGCTCGCCGCGCGCGAGCCTTCGCCCGCCGTGCTGCGTCTCGCTGTCGTGCCGTGCGGCGCCGGAGTGGAGGTCTCGCTGCTGAAGAGCCGCGGTGGGGCGCGCGGGACCCTCTGCCTGAGGTTCGGGGATAACTGTGCCTGAGAGCGCCGGGAGTCTGCCGCTCGACGCGGGCGGCCGGGGAGCGCCGGACGGTGCTGCCGCGTTCCGGCGTCCGGTGCCGGGGCCCGCGCGTTCTTCCGTGCCTGCACCGGCGTTCGCACCAGCACCTGCGCCCACACCGGCGCCTGCGCCTGATCCCGGCGCAGAGGCGGGCGAACTGTGGCTGGCCCTGCATTTGCCCACGCTCGTCTTCGATGCCGTGTACCGCGAAGCGGATGCCTCGCGGCCGCTCGCCGTCATCGAGTCCGTGCGGCGCGTGCAGCGGATCGTGATCGCGGGCCGCGCCGCGCGTGCGCGTGGCGTCGCGCCCGGCATGGCGCTCGCGGTGGCGCTCACCCTCGAGCCGCGGCTCGATACGCGCGATCGCGACATGGATGCCGAGCGCGCGCTGCTCGAGCGGCTCGCGGCGGCCGCGGGCGAGCTCACGCCACGCGTGAGCCTCGAGCCGCCCGACGGCGTGTTGCTCGAAGTGCGCGGCAGCCTCGCGCTGTTCGGCGGTGTCGAGGCGCTCTGCGCGCGGGTGCGCGCGGTGTGCCGGCGCGTCGGCACGCGCGCACGGCTCGCGCTCGCGCCCACGCCGCTCGCGGCGCTCGCCGGCGCGCGCGCACCGCGCGGCCACGCCGCCGCGCCATCCCCGGTCATGCACCGCGCGCAACTGATCGGCGCGCTCGCGCCATTGCCGCTCGCCACGCTGCGCCTGCCGCAGGACACGCTCGCGCGGCTCGCGAAGATGGGCGTGACCGAGATCGGGGCTGCGCTGCGCCTGCCGCGCGCCGGCTTCGCG
The DNA here is from genome assembly GCA_019634915.1 of Steroidobacteraceae bacterium. Classification (GTDB taxonomy): domain Bacteria; phylum Pseudomonadota; class Gammaproteobacteria; order Steroidobacterales; family Steroidobacteraceae; genus CADEFQ01. Next base: position 18,576 of record JAHCAN010000008.1, read on the forward strand.
CGCCGCTTCGGGCATGACACCCTCGCGACACTCGACCGCCTCGTCGGCCGCGAAGCCGCGCCGCGCCGCGCCGTCGTGCCGCGCGAGCGCTATCGCGCGCGCGCCGAGCCCGCATACGAACTCACCAGTCAGCCTGCCCTGGTCGCATTCCTCGCGCCGATGCTCGAGGCGCTCGAGGGCTTCCTGCGTGGCCGCCAGGGCAGCATCACGGCACTCGAATGCCGCCTGCACCATCGCGGCGGCGCCGCCACGCGCTGCCGCCTGCGCTTCGCGCAGCCGGCCTTCGCCGCGGCGCCGATCGGTTTCCTGCTCGCCGAGCGCCTCGCCGCGACCACGCTGGCGGCGCCGGTCATGGCCTGCGAACTCGTGACCAGCCGGCTCGTGCCGCGGCGATCCGCGAGCGCGGCCCTCTGGCAGCCGGGAGAACACGGCGGTGGGCCCGGGAACGAAGCGCCCGAGCTCATCGAGCGCTTGCGCGCGCGGCTCGGCGAGCAGAGTGTCTACGGACTGTGCCTCGTGCCGGAGCATCGGCCCGAGGCGGCATGGCGCATCGCCGAGCCGCTCGCGCATCGCGGTGCCGGCACAGCAGTCGCGGCGGACCGGCGCCCGCTGTGGCTGCTGTCGACGCCATTGCCGCTGCCGTCACCGGCAGGCGGCCATGCCTGGCCGCAGTACGAGGGACCGCTCGAGAAGCTCGCGGGTCCCGAACGCATCGAGACAGGCTGGTGGGACGACCGCGATGTCGCGCGCGACTACTACGTCGTGCGCAGTCGCGCGGCGGCGCTGCTGTGGATCTACCGCGAGCGCCAGCCGCCGCATGCGTGGTTCCTGCACGGAGTATTCGGATGACTGGTCATCCCTTCACACGAGGAGCATCGACATGATCCATCAGGGCAGCTGCCACTGCGGCCGGATCGCCTTCGAGGCCGATACCGACATCGGCACCGTCATCGACTGCAACTGCAGCCACTGCGCCCGCAAGGGCTATCTGCTGCATTTCATGCCGCGCGAAAAACTGCGCCTCACCACGCCGGAGGCGAATCTCTCGACCTACACCTTCAACAAGCACGCGATCAGGCACCGCTTCTGCGAGGTCTGCGGCTGCGCCCCGTTCGGCGAAGGCACGGGTCCCGGCGGCGAGGCGGTCGTGGCACTCAACGTGCGCTGCATCCCGTCGCTCGACCTCGCCACGCTCGAAGTGAGGCAAGTCGACGGGCGCAGCCTCTAGCGCGGCGCGGTGGCATGGATGGGCATCCCGGCGCAGGACGGCGGCGGTGCAGCGCCGGCTTACGCTGAGCTGCACTGTCTCTCCAATTTCACTTTCCTGCGCGGCGCCTCGCATCCGCGCGAGCTGGTCGAGCGCGCCGCCGCCCTCGGTTACGTGGCGCTCGCGGTCACCGACGAGTGCTCGGTCGCCGGGGTCGTGCGTGCGCATCTCGCGGCGAAGCAGTGCGGCCTGCCGCTGATCATCGGCGCGGAGTTCCACCTGCGGTGCGGGCTCGCGTTCGTCGCGCTCGCAACCGACCGCCATGGCTATGCACGCCTTGCGCGATTGATCACGCGCGGGCGGCGCGCAGCGGAGAAGGGCCGCTACGATCTCGGCTTCGACGACGTCGATGCGCTGCTCGAGCATTGCCTCGTGCTGTGGCTGCCGCCGGCCGATCTGTCAGACGAGGCGCGGTTGCTGGCGATGGGCGCCCGACTGCGCGAGCGTTTCGCCGGCGACGCGTGGCTGGCCGTCGAGCTGCTGCGCGAAGGTGACGATGCCGCGCGGCTCGCGACGCTCACGCGTCTCGGTGCACGCACGGGATTGCCGCTCGCCGCGAGCGGCGACGTGCACATGCACGTGCGCGCGCGCCGGCGCCTGCAGGATGCCGTGACCGCGATCCGGCTCGGCGTGCCGGTCGCGCAGGCGGGCCATGCGCTGTACCGCAACGGCGAGCGCCACCTGCGCGAGCGCGCCCGGCTCGCGAAGCTCTATCCGGCACCGCTGCTCGAGGCCACCGTGGAGATCGCCGCGCGCTGCCGTTTCTCGCTCGAGGAGCTGCGCTACGAGTATCCGCAGGAACTCGTGCCGGCCGGCGAGACGGCGTCGTCCTGGCTGCGCCGGCTCACCGAGGTGGGTCTGCGCGAGCGCTGGCCGCACGGCGCGCCGCAGAAGGTGCATGAGCAGGTCGGGCATGAGCTCGCGCTGATTGCCGAGCTGCGCTATGAGTCCTATTTCCTCACGGTGCACGACATCGTCCGCTACGCGAGGGAGCAGGGCATCCTGTGCCAAGGGCGTGGCTCGGCGGCCAATTCGGCGGTGTGCTACTGCCTCGGCGTCACCGCGGTCGATCCGGCGCACGAGGAAATGCAGCTGCTGATGGAGCGCTTCGTCTCGCGCGAGCGCAACGAGCCGCCCGACATCGACATCGACTTCGAGCACGAGCGGCGCGAGGAGGTGATCCAGTACATCTACGGCAAGTACGGCCGCGAGCGCACGGCGCTGACCGCGACCGTGATCAGCTACCGGCCGCGCAGCGCGCTGCGCGATCTCGGCAAGGCGCTGGGCCTCGACCCGGCGGGCATCGAGCGGCTCACCCGCACGCTGCAGTGGTGGGATCGCGAGGCGGGGCGGGTCGCGCGCGCCGGCGAGGCAGGGTTCGATCCGGAAAGCCCGGTGCTCGCGCGCCTGTTCGAGCTCGCGAAAGAGCTGATCGGCTTTCCGCGCCATCTCTCGCAGCATGTCGGTGGCTTCGTGATCTCGGCGGGCCCGCTCGAGGAACTGGTGCCGATCGAGAACGCCGCGATGCCCGAGCGCACGGTGATCGAATGGGACAAGGACGACCTCGATGCGCTCGGCCTGCTCAAGGTGGACGTGCTGGGCCTCGGCATGCTCTCCGTGATACGGCGCGCGCTCGCATCGGTCGCGGCGCTGCGGGGTACGCCGTTCACGATGGCCGATGTCCCGCAGGACGACCCGGCTGTCTACGACATGCTGTGCCGTGCCGACGCGGTCGGCGTGTTCCAGGTGGAATCACGCGCGCAGATGGCGATGCTCCCGCGCCTGAAGCCGCGCCGTTACTACGACCTCGTGATCCAGGTGGCGATCGTGCGGCCGGGGCCGATCCAGGGCGGCATGGTGCATCCCTACCTGCGCCGGCGCGAGAGGAGCGAGCCAGTGGACTATCCCGGCCCCGAAGTCGAGAAGGTGCTCAGGCGCACGCTCGGCGTGCCGCTGTTCCAGGAGCAGGTGATGCAGCTCGCGATCGAGGCAGCGGGTTTCACGCCGGGCGAGGCGGACCAGTTGCGCCGCTCGATGGCGGCCTGGAAGCGCCATGGCGGGCTCGGGCATTTCCACGACAAGCTGACGCGAGGCCTGCTCGCGCGCGGCTACGACCGCGGGTTCGCGGAGCGGATCTTCAAGCAGATCCTCGGCTTTGGCGAATACGGCTTCCCCGAATCGCATGCCGCGAGCTTTGCACTGCTGGTGTATGTCTCCGCCTGGCTCAAGCATCACGAGCCCGCGGCCTTCACCTGCGCGCTGCTCAACAGCCAGCCGATGGGCTTCTACCAGCCGGCGCAGCTCGTGCGCGATGCGCGCGATCACGGCGTCGAAGTGCGGCCGGCCTCGGTGCTCGCGAGCCGCTGGGAGTGCACCCTCGAGGACGATCGCGCGCTGCGCCTCGGCCTGTGCCTCGTGTCCGGCTTCGGTGAGGCAGCGGCGCAGCGACTCGTCGCCGCCCGCGCGCAGCAAGCGTTCGCCGACGTGCAGGATCTCGCCATGCGCGCCGCGCTCGAGCGCCGCGAACTCGAAGCGCTGGCGGGTGCCGATGCGCTGGCGGGACTCGCGGAACACCGTCATCTCGCGTTCTGGGAAGTCGCGGGCAGCGAGCCGCCGCTGCCCACCGCACCCCGGGCGGGCTCGGGTGAAGGCATCCCGCTGCTCACCGCGCCCACCGAGGGCCAGGACATCGTCGCGGACTACCGCAGCATCGGCCTGACCCTGCGCCGCCATCCGCTCGCGCTGCTGCGCGAGCGGCTCGGGCGCGAGCACCTGATACCGCTGGCCGAGCTGGCGACGCTCCCGGACGGCAGCGAGGTGCACACCGCGGGCATCGTGCTCACGCGCCAGCGGCCCGGCACCGCGAGCGGCGTCACCTTCGTCACGATCGAGGACGAGACGGCGCACGCGAACCTGATCGTGTGGGAGCGCGTCGGTGATGCGCAGCGCCGGCCGTTGCTCGAATCACGTCTGCTCGAAGTGCACGGACGGCTGCAGCGCCAGGGCGTCGTCACGCACCTCGTCGCGCGGCGGCTGATCGACCGCAGCGCGCTGCTCGGCTCGCTCGCGCCGCGCGCGCGGAATTTTCATTGAGATGGGGTGGGTAGCGGGCCGTCCCGCTACACTCGGGCGATGCACGGCACACGACAGCGCGCACTGCTCGAGGTGGAGGGGCTCTCCAGGCGGTATCGCGAGGATCGCCCGCCGGTCCTTGCCGGTATCGATCTGTCGCTCGCCGCCGACGAGTACCTCGCCATCATGGGTGAATCGGGCGTCGGCAAGTCGACGCTGCTGAACCTGATCGCCGGGCTCGACCGCCCCGACGCAGGCACGATCCGCCTCGATGGCGTCGACATCACCGCGCTCGACGACGAGGGGGCCACGCTGCTGCGCCGCCGGCAGATGGGCTTCGTGTTCCAGGCCTTCCATGTGCTGCCCTACCTCACGGTCGCGCAGAACGTGGCGCTGCCACTCGACCTGCTCGGCGTCGCGGCACAGGAGCGCGCCGCGCGCGTCGCGCAGATGCTCGAGGCCGTCGGTCTGGCCGGCTTCGCAGCGCGACACCCGCGCGAGCTGTCGGGCGGCGAGCTGCAGCGCGTGGCGATCGCGCGCTCGCTCGTGCACCGGCCGCGGCTCGTGCTCGCCGATGAGCCGACCGGCAATCTCGATCCGCGTACCGCCGCGCAGGTGCTCGCGCTGCTGCGCGAGCAGATCCATGCGAACGGCGGCGCCGGCATCCTGATCACGCACTCGGTGACTGCCGCGCGCAGCGCAGATCGCACGCTTGCGCTGACGGCGCACGGTCTCGTGCCGCTGCCCGCCACGCCATGACGCCCGCACGCACCTGGGCGCGCCTGCTGTTCGCGCAGTGGCGCGAGAGCCGGGCGCGCATCGCGGTCACCGTACTGGCCCTCGCGCTCGGCACCGCGATGGCCTCGGCGATCCACCTGGTCAACCGCAGTGCACTCGACGAGTTCGAGCAGGCCGCACGGCGCCTTGCCGGCGAGGCTGACCTGGTCGTGCGCGGCTCGCCGCCGGGATTCCCGGAGGCGCTGTTTGCCGGGGTCGCGCGACTCGACGGGGTCGCGATCGCGAGCCCGGTACTCGAGCTGACAGTGGACGGACTGACTGTCGTCGGCCTCGATCCGTTTCGCGCAGCGGGCGTACAGCCGGCGCTGTTTGGCGAGCTCGCGGGCAACCTGCGCGACTTCTTCGAACCCGACGGCATCTTCCTGAGCGCCGCCGCAGCCGGGCAGCGGCAGTTGCGCACCGGCGATCGGATGGACGTGCTGGCCGGTACGACGACACGTCAGCTGCGGGTGCTCGGCCTGCTCGACGCCAATGCCTATCCGCGCCCGCTGGGCGTCATGGATATCGCGGCGGCGCAATGGCAGTTCGATCGCCTCGGCCTGCTGACGCGCATCGATGTGCGGCTGGAGGAGGGCGCGAGCACGGCCACCGTACGCGCGGCGATCGAGGCCCTGCTGCCCGCGGGGGTCGTCGTCATGACGCCGGCGATCGACAGTCAGCGCGTTGCATCGGCCACGCGTGCCTACCGGACCAATCTCGGCATGCTCGCGCTGGTCGCGGTGCTGACGGGCGCGTTCCTCGTGCTGACTGCACAGGCGCTCTCCGTGCTGCGGCGGCGCGGCTCGCTGGCGCTGCTGCGCGCGCTCGGGGTCACGCGCCGCGAGCTCGGGCGCCTGCTCGTTGCCGAGGGTGTCGTGGTCGGCGCGATCGGTGCGGCGATCGGCGTGGGCCTGGGGCAGGTGATTGCCTACTGGACATTGCGGGCACTCGCCGGTGATCTCGGCGCCGGGCAGCTTGCCGTACCCGGTGGCACGCTCGCGGCGAAGCCGCTCACATGGCTCATCTTCATCGTGACCGGTGCGCTGGTCGCGGGGCTCGCCGCATGGCTGCCGGCGCGCGAGGCTGCCGCGCGCCCACCGGCGCTGGCGCTCAAGTCGGGTGACGTCGACGCAGGACCGGCAGCCGCGCGTCCCTTCCGCGTCGCCTTCGCGCTGATCGCGGCCGGCGCGGGCCTCGCGTTCATGCCCTCGGTATACGGGTTGCCGCTCTTCGGTTATGCCTCGATCGCGGCGCTGCTGTTCGGTGGTGTGCTGCTCGTGCCGTCGGTCGCGCAGGGGCTGCTGCGTGCGGCGCCCGCGACACGGGCCGCGCCGCTCTCGCTCGCGGTGGCGCAGCTGCGGGGCGCGCCGGCGCAGGCCTCGCTGGGACTCGCGGCGATCATCGTGAGCTTCAGCCTGATGGTTGCGATGGCGATCATGGTGCACTCGTTCCGCGAATCGTTCATCGACTGGCTCGATACGGTGCTGCCTGCCGACATGCAGCTGCGGCTTCAGCAGGGCGGCAATACCGCGGCGCTCGGCGAGCGTGAGCAGGCGGTGATCGCGCGGCAGGACGGCGTGAGCCGCGCGGAATTCCGGCGTGTCGTGCCGCTGCTGTTACGCCCGGAAGCGGCACCGGTGACGCTGATCGCAGCCGACATCGATGCGCACACCGCGGCGCAGCGTCTCGCGATCCTGCATGCAGCTCCGTTACCGGCCGGCGGAGAGACTGCGCCGCCGGTGTGGGTCTCGGAGGCGATGACGGATCTCTACGGCGTGCAGGCGGGCGCGCCGCTCGCGCTGCCGCTCGCAGGCAGGGAAGCCGTGTTTCGCGTGGCCGGCGTCTATCGCGAGTACGGGCGCAGTGGCGGTGCAGTCGTGATTCCACGCGCGACGTACGTGGCCGCGACCGGCGATCGGGCGGTCAATGAAGCGTCGTTGTGGCTTGCGCGTGGCGCAGACCCGGCGGCGGTCGCGCGGGACCTGCGGGCGGCTCTTGCGCTGGGCGATGCGCTGCAGCTGCGCACGACGACCGAGGTGCGCGAGCGCTCGCTCGCGAACTTCGACCGCGCCTTCATCGTGACCTACGCGCTCGAGGCGATCGCGGTGCTGATCGGCCTGCTCGGCGTCGGCGTCACGGCCGCGGCCACCGCGTTCGCGCGCCGCGCGGAGTTCGGCATGTTGCGTCACGTCGGACTGCTGCGCCGCGAGCTCGCGCTGATGCTCGCGGGCGAGGGGTTGCTGATGAGCGCGATCGGAGTCGTCTTTGCGCTGGCGCTGGGGGGCGTGCTGAGTCTCGTGCTGGTGTATGTCGTCAATCGCCAGTCGTTCCTGTGGAGCATCGATCTGGCGATTCCGCGGCTGCAGCTCGCGCTGCTCGCGCTTGCGTTGATATGTGCCGCCGCGATCACGACCGTCGTCAGTGGGCGCGCGGCACTGGGCGGCGATGCCGTGCGCGCCGTGCGGGAGGACTGGTGAGGGCGGCGCGGTGGCCCGGTGTGCTTGCCGCCGTGGTGGCCGCGTCGATGGCTGCAATGTCTGCAGCCGCTGCACCAGTGCCCGGTGGATCGCTGCCCGGCGAACCGCAGGCTGTCGTGCCCGGTTACGTGATGGCCTTTCCACGCGACCACGGCAGTCACCCGGCGTTTCGCACCGAGTGGTGGTACGCGACCGGCTGGCTGCGCACGCCGGCGGGAGAAGACCTCGGCTTCCAGATCACGTTCTTCCGTTCGCTGCAGCCAGCGGCAGCGCGCAATCCGAGTGCGTTCGCGCCGCACCAGATCCTGATCGCGCATGCCGCGATCAGCGACCCGAGTCGAGGGCGCCTGTGGAAGGACGAGCGGATTGCGCGTGCGGGCTTCGGCCTGGCGGAGGCACGCGAAGGCGATGCCGCGGTGTGGATCGACGACTGGCGGCTCGCGCACCCGGGAGAGGTCTTCGAGGTGCGCGCGCCGGCACAGGACTTTGCCCTCGAGCTGTCGTTGCGTGAGCGCCAGCCACCCTTGCTGAACGGTGAGGCCGGCTTCAGCCGCAAGGGTGCCACGCCGCTCGCCGCGAGCTACTACTACAGCCTGCCGCAACTCGAAGTGAGCGGTCATGTGGTGCGCGAAGGCAGGCGTGTCGCGGTGAATGGGGCGGCGTGGCTCGACCACGAATGGTCGAGCGAACCGCTCGAGCCGGGCGCGGTCGGCTGGGATTGGGTCAGCGTGAATCTCGGCGACGGTGGGGCCTTGATGGCCTTCCGTATCCGCGACGCGCAGGGCGACGTGCGCTGGGCGGGCGGCACGCTGCGCACGGGGGAGGGCGGGACCCGGCACTTCGGGCCGGACGAAATCGCGTTCACGCCAGCGAGGCGCTGGCGGTCGCCACGCACTGCCGTCGAGTATCCGGTGCAGTGGGATGTACGCGCGGGCGAGCTCGCGATCCGGCTCGAGCCGCTGATGGACGACCAGGAGAGCGACACGCGCCGCTCGACCGGCGCGATCTACTGGGAGGGCGCGGTCCGCGCGTACGACGGCGACCGGGAAGTGGGGCGCGGCTATCTCGAACTGACCGGCTACGGCGAAGCGCTGACGCTGCGCTGAAGACGCACCGGGGGAAGGCTCACTTTTTCTTCTTCGGCACCTTGGCGCCCTTCTTTCTCGCCTCGGACAAGCCGATCGCCACCGCCTGCTTCCTGCTCGTGACCTTCCTCCCCGATACGCCAGGGGCTGCCAGCCGACCGGGACGATGACGGTAAGCGGGCGCTGACAGGCGGTGCTCAGCATGTACCTGAAAGCGACGTCTCAGGATTTCCTACAGGGAACGGCGGCCGGGACCCGCTGACGCCGCGCGCACCGCGGGCGGATCCTGCGCGTCGACAGTCCTTCCATGGAGATCACTCATGAAGCACTCACTTGCCCTCCCGGTGATCCTGCTGCTCGGCGGCGCATCGGCCATCGCTTCCGCGGACACCAATCCGTCCGGATTCTATGCCGGCGCCAGCTGGGGCCAGTTCAACATGAACATCGACAGCCTGGACGACGTCGATGATGCCGCCGCGACGATCCGCGACTCCGACGACAATGCGTGGAAGGCCTTCGTCGGTTATCGCTTCCTTCCGTGGCTGCGGATCGAAGCCGCCTATGTCGACCTCGGCGATCCCGGCGATTCCTTCGACACTTCCGGCAGCGATGGCAACTATCGGGTCAAGATGAGCGGCTTCGAGCCGGCGCTGATCGCCAGCCTGCCGCTGGGCCCGCTCGAGATATTCGGCAAGGTGGGCCAGTACTTCTACGACGTCGAGACGCGCATCGACTTCGATGATCCGGGACCGGCCATCAGCTCGAAGCACAGCCGCAACGATTTCGTCTGGGGCGGTGGCGTGTCCGCGGTGATCCTGAGCCGTATCGAGCTGCGCGCGGAGTACGAGCGCATCGAGATCGGGAATGCCGACGATTCAGATGCCTTCTGGCTGGGCGCCGCCTGGCGCTTCTGAACGATGTCGATCGTCAATGACGACCAACGATGAGGAGATGATCATGAAAGTCACGAGAATGCTGCTTCTGGTTCCGGTGGTGGCCGCGATGACGATGATGTACGGCTGCAGCAAGCCGGAATCATCGGCTGAAGTCTCCAGGGACGTGAACGAAGCCCGACAGGACGCGGCGGCCGATATTGCGGACGCTCAGCGGGACGCTGCCGAGAACAACGCCGAAGCGCAGGGCGAAATGGCCGATCAGCAGGCGAGCGTGGCGGACACCGCCAGTGAAGGCGCTTACGAGGTCGCCATTGCCAGGGCGGAGGGCGATCACGAGGTGGCGGTCGAGAAATGCGAGGCGCTGGCAGGCGCTGCCCAGCGGGACTGCAAGGACCGCGCGGACGCGGCGCTGCAGGCCGCGAAGGCACAGGCGGAGAGCCTGCGGCCGCGATGAGGCGAAACCTGCCCAAAGCGCGTGCGGCGGCGTATGCGTCGGCCGGCGTCGTACTCCTGGTGGGGCTGCTGGCTATGGTGGCAGCCACCACGTGGGGTACGCGCCGGCGACGGCGGCTGCATGACGAGAAGATGCAACTGCGGCACGACGAGGCACTCGAGAACACTTTTCCGGCCAGTGATCCGCCTGCCACGCAGTACTTCGGCATTCCGGCCAATCGCCGCGCTCGTCGCAAGACGAAAGCACACTGAACGGTCCGGGCCGGCCGCCGCCGCAGCCCTGCCAGGAGTGCCCATGCAGCCCACTCGTTCGACCGGTGCCTTCACGCGCTTCGCGAAATGGACGTCGGCAGCGAGCGGCAAGCCGGGCACCTTCATGCTGGCCGCTGCGACGGTGATCGCCTGGGCCATCACGGGTCCTGTTTTCGGCTTCGACGATACCTGGCAGCTCGTGATCAACACGGGAACGACCATCGTGACCTTCCTGATGGTGTTCCTGATACAGAGTACGCAGAACCGGGACACGAAGGCGCTGCAGGTCAAGCTCGATGAGCTGATCCGCGTCGCAAAGGGTGCGCATGTGGTGCTGCTCGATCTCGAGGAACTCGAGGAGCATGAGCTCGACCGCATCTGCCGTCAGTACGAAGCGCTGGCGAGGCAGGCGCGCGAGGCATTACGGCACGAAGGCAAGGATACCGGTGCGCCGGACGTCGACATCGAACAGTAAGGAAGGCCCGGCCGTGCGGCCGGGCCCCTGGTGGGCTGCGTATCCCTTCACATCGGCATGCGGCGTTCCCAGTCGCTGACGCGCTTTTCGGCCTCGTCCTTCGTGATGCCGTAGCTCTGCTGCAGACGGCCGACCAGCTGGTCACGCTTGCCCTCGATCTGGTCGAGTTCGTCGTCGGTCAGCTTGCCCCATTGTTCCTTTCCAGCGGCAACGAGCAGCGCACCGCGGCCATTCCTGCGAGCCCATTCCGGGCTGCGGGTAGGACTCATCCCACTCCGTCAGCCGAGGTGGCCGACCGGCAGGCGCGTCGGGCGCTTGACGGTGTCGAGGACGATGCTCGAGTACACGTCGCGCACGCCGGGGATCTTGAGCAGCTGCTTCAGCACGAGGTGGCTCAGCGCATCGAGATCCGGCGCCATCACCTGCAGTACGAAGTCGTACTCGCCGGTCGTCGCGTGGCAGCTCACGACCTGCTCGAGCGTGGCGAGCGCCTGCTCGAACAGCGCCACGTTCTCGTCGGTGTGCCGGTCGAGCTTCACCTGGATGAAGGCCTGCACCTTGAGGCCGAGCTTCACCGGATCGACGATCGCCGTGTAGCCGACGATCACGCCGCGCTCCTCGAGCTGCCTGACCCGCCGCGCGCAGGGCGTGCTGGTGAGCCCGATGCGTTCCCCGAGATCGACGACCGGGAGGCGCCCGTCGGCCTGCAGTTCGGCAACGATCCTGGCATCGAGCTTGTTCAACGACATGGTATTAATCATCTAATAGTTTGAATATATGTAGATGATAACGCCAAAATAAATGAGATAATGAGCGTTGTTTGGCGATTTTCACCCCTTCCGATCGGCTAGGCTAGTGCAGGAGAGGGGGCGCCACCCATGTCGGCAGCAGCTCACGATCCATCTTCGACCGGTACCCCGGCGATCGACTGGTCGCAGGTCGCCCGGACCGTGCTCACCTCGCGCGCGCTCGACGATCTCGAGGAGAGCCGCCTCCTGCCGGCGCGCAAAGTGCTGTACCAGTTCTCCGCGCGCGGCCATGACGTCACGCAGGCGCTGCTCGGGCAGATGCTCACGGGCCTTCACGACGGCATCGGTCTCTATTACCGCTCGCGGCCACTGATGCTGGCGCTCGGCCTGTCGGTCGAGCAGGCGCTCGCGTCGACGATGATGCGTGCCGGCGGCGTCAGCGAGGGCCGCGACATCGGCGTCGTGTTCAACCTGCCGCGTCGTGAAGGACCCTGCGTGTTGCCCGCCTGCGGCGGCGTCGGCACGCAGTACACGCCGGCCGTCGGCTGGGCGCAGGCGATCCGCTACCGTGCGACGGTGCTGCGCGAGCGTGATTGGAACGGCAGCATCGCGGTCGTGCACGGCGGGGAAGCCTCGACGGCCAGCAACGGTTTCTGGTCGGCGCTCAACATCGCGACCACGCAGCGCCTGCCGCTGCTCTTCTTCATCGAGGACAACGGCTACGGCATCTCGGTGAAGTCCGGATTGCAGACTCCCGGCGGCAATGTGGCGGCGAATCTCGCGGCATTCCGCAACCTGCGCGTGCTCGACGGCGACGGCAGCGATCCGGGCAAGGCGGCGGAGCTGATTGCGCGCGCGGTCGCTGCCGTGCGCGCCGGCGAAGGTCCGGTGTTCCTGCGCCTCGCCGTGCCGCGGCTGGCCGGGCATTCGGGCCAGGACACGCAGACCTACAAACCGGGCGAGGAGATCGCCGCCGAGCGGGCGCGCGATCCGCTGCTCAATCTGCGATCGCGCATCGTGCCCGCGGTGCTGTCGGATGCGGAGTGGGCGGCGCTCGACACGCGCGCGCGTGACGAGGTCGAGCAGGCGCTGGTACAGGCCGAGCGCCACCCGGCGCCCGATGCCGGGGCCGTCACGCGACATGTTTTCAGCAGCGCCGACGCGAACGAAGCCCAGGCGCAGGGCGGACTGGCCGGCGAGGGGCTCGCGGCACCCGCCGGCACCGGGACGGCGAAGCCCGAAGGGCCGCGCATCAACATGGTGACGGCAATCCGGCGCACGCTCGAACACGAACTCACGATCAACCCGCGCGTGGTCGTGTTCGGCGAGGACGTCGGGCGCAAGGGTGGCGTGCACGCGGCGACGCTCGGCCTGCAGGAGAAATTCGGCGCCGGGCGCGTGTTCGACACGAGCCTGTCGGAGGAGGGCATCATCGGCCGCGCGGTCGGCATGGCCGTCGCGGGCCTCGTGCCGGTGCCGGAGATCCAGTTCCGCAAATACGCCGATCCGGCGGTGGAGCAGCTGAACGATTGCGGCACGATGCGCTGGCGTACGGCCAACCGGTTCGCCGCGCCGATGGTCGTGCGCATGCCCGGCGGGTTCTTCAAGTGCGGCGATCCGTGGCACAGCCAGAGCAACGAGGTGCAGTTCGTGCACGCGATCGGCTGGCGGGTTGCGATGCCGTCGAATGCCGAGGACGCGGTGGGCCTGTTGCGTGCGGCGCTGCGCGGCAATGATCCGACGATCTTCTTCGAACACCGCGTGATGCTCGATGCGGCCTGGGCGCGCCGGCCCTGGCCGGGTGATGATTTCGTCGTGCCTTTCGGCTGCGCGCGGGTCGTGCGCGCCGGCAGCGAGCTGACGCTCGTCAGCTGGGGCGCGATGGTCGAGCGCTGCGAGCAGGCCGCTGCCGAATCGGGCGTCGACGTCGAACTGCTCGACCTGCGCACGCTGATGCCCTGGGATCGTGCCGCGGTGATCGAATCGGTGCGCCGGACCCGCCGCTGCGTGATCGTGCACGAGGACAATCTGACCGCGGGTTTCGGTGCGGAAATCGCGGCGACGCTCGCCCGCGACGCATTCCATGACCTCGCGGCGCCGATCGAGCGCGTCACGATGCCGGATGTGCCGAGTCCGCACAGCCCGGTGCTGCTCGAGGCCGTGCTGCCGGGCGTGCCGCGCATCATGCATGCGATCCGCGACGTGGCGAGCCTTTGATGGTCGGGCCAGTCGAGGTGCGCGCGCCCGCGGAGCAGACCGAAGGCACCCGCTCGCAGCTGCAGCGCTGGCTCAGGCAGCCGGGCGAAGCCGTGCGGCGCGACGAGCCGCTGCTCGAACTCGAGACGGACAAGGTCACCGTGGAGATCGCCGCGCCCGCGAGCGGCACCTTGCTGCAGATCCTGAAGGACGAGCAGGCCGACGTGATGCCCGGTGAACTGCTCGCGCTGATCGCGACGGACGAAGATGCGGCTCGCGCCGCGCCCGCGAAGGCCGGCCACGCGTCGCCCGCGGTGCCGCCCGCGTCGCCCGCGCAGCCCGCGCCGCCGCCATCCCGCGCCGGGTCACTGCCCGAAGCCGGGTCGGCACCGGTGCGCGGTGCCTCGCATGCAGCGGGCGCCGCCGGAATGAGTCCCGCCGTGCGCCGGCTGCTCGCCGAGCGTGGCCTCGAGCCCGCGGACGTGCGGGGCAGCGGCCCGGGCGGACGCATCACGATCGACGACGTGCTGAACGGCCCCCAGGTCAGGCCGTCCGCGCCGTCCGGCCCGGCCGAACCTGCCACGCGCCGGCAGCCGCACACGGCGATGCGCCGGCGCATCGCCGAGCGGATGGTCGAGAGTGTGCATGCGGCGCCTCACGTGACCACGCTGTTCGAAGTCGATCTCGGCGCAGTGCTCGCGCATCGTACCCGGCACCGCGCCGACTTCGAGGCGCGCGGTGCCCCGCTGACGCTGACCGCCTATTTCCTGTCGGCCTGCGTCGCCGCGATCCGCGCGGTCCCCGAGGCGAACGCCCGCTGGACCGACGATGCGCTGGTGCTGAACGAGGCGATCCACATCGGTGTCGCAACCGCGCTCGAGGACCGGGGACTCGTCGTTCCCGTGCTGCGCGACGTGCAGGCGCTCGACCTCTTCGGTATCGCGCGCGCACTCGGCGAACTGGTCGCGCGCGCCCGCGAGGACGCGCTGACGACCGCCGACGTGCGCGGCGGCACCTTCACGATCTCGAACCACGGCGTCAGCGGCAGCCTGCTCGCCGCGCCGATCATCATCAACCCGCCGCAATCGGCGATACTCGGCGTCGGCAAACTCGAGAAGCGTGCGGTGGTCGTCAGCGAAGACGGTGTCGACCGCGTCGTCGTGCGGCCGCGCTGCTACGTCACGCTCACCATCGATCATCGGGTCATGGATGGGCACCGCGCCAACCGCTTCCTCGAGGTGCTGGTGCGGGAACTCGAATGCGTGTCAAATTGAGGTGAGCATGGACACCGAAGCACTCGAGCGGCAGTTCCAGGCGCGGATCGACGCGGACGAGCGCATCGAGCCGAAGGACTGGATGCCGGACGCCTACCGCCGCGCACTGATCCGCCAGATGGCGCAGCACGCGCATTCGGAGATCGTCGGCATGCTGCCCGAGGGCAACTGGATCACGCGCGCGCCCACGCTGAAGAGAAAGGCCATCCTGATGGCCAAGGTGCAGGACGAGGGCGGCCACGGCGCGTATCTCTACAGTGCGACCGAGACGCTCGGCGTGACGCGCGGGCAGCTGATCGACGAGCTGCTCGACGGGCGCGCGCGGTATTCGAGCATCTTCAATTACCCGACGCCGACCTGGGCGGACGTCGGCGCGATCGGCTGGCTGGTCGACGGCGCGGCGATCATGAACCAGATCCCGCTGTGCCGCTGCTCCTACGGCCCGTACGCGCGCGCGATGGTGCGTATCTGCCGGGAGGAGAGTTTCCACCAGCGCCAGGGCTACGACATCATGCTGCAGCTCGCGCGCGGCAGCGACGCCCAGCGGCGCATGGCGCAGCAGGCGCTCGATCGCTGGTGGTGGCCGGCGCTGATGATGTTCGGTCCGCCGGATGCCGACTCGAAGCACTCGGCGCAGTCGATGCGCTGGAAGGTCAAGCGCTTCAGCAACGACGAGCTGCGCGAGCGCTTCATCGAGTTCACGACGCCACAGGCGGAGTATCTCGGCCTCGTGATCCCGCAGGGCGAGATCGACTGGAGCGAATTCCGCGACGTGCTGGACGGCCACGGACCCTGCAACCGCGAGCGGCTCGCGGCGCGCCGCCGCGCGCACGATCAGGGCCGCTGGGTGCGCGAGGCGGCGCTGGCGCATGCCGCGAAGCGCGAGGCGCGTCTGCGCGAGGCCGTCTGATGAGTACGCAGCGCGAGTGGCCCCTGTACGAAGTGTTCATCCGCGCCCGCGGCGGGCTCGATCACAAGCACGTCGGCAGCATCCACGCGGCCGACGCCCGCATGGCGATCGAGCACGCGCGTGACGTGTACACGCGCCGCCAGGAGGGCATCAGCATCTGGGTCGTGAAATCGAGCGAGATCGTCGCCTCCGATCCGGCGGAGGCCGATGCGCTGTTCGAGCCGGCGCGCGACAAGGTCTACCGGCATCCCACGTTCTACGACATCCCGGACGAGGTGAAGACGCTTTGAGCGCCGTGCTGCCGGACCGGCATTTCCTCTATGTGCTGCGGCTCGCCGACTCGAACCTCGTGCTCGCGCAGCGGCTCGGCGAGCTGATCGGCCATGCGCCGGCGCTCGAGGAGGATCTCGGGATCGCCAATGTCGCGCTCGACCTGCTCGGCCAGGCGCGGCTGCTGCTCGCGCACGCCGGCGTGCTCGAAGGGCGGGGCCGCGACGAGGACATGCTGGCGTTCCTGCGCGCCGAACACGAGTTCCTGAATGCGACGCTCACCGAGCAGCCGAACGGCGATTTCGGCGACACCATCGCGCGCCAGTTCCTGTACGACAGCTGGCAGATCGAACTCTACGGGCAGCTCGCGCAGTCGGCGGATCCGACGCTCGCGGCGATCGCCGCGAAGGCGCTGAAGGAGACGCGCTACCACCTGCGCTACAGTGCCGGCTGGCTCGTGCGCCTCGGCGACGGCACCGGCGAGAGTCACGCGCGTGCGCATGCAGCGCTCGAGCGGCTGTGG
This sequence comes from Steroidobacteraceae bacterium, assembly GCA_019634915.1. GTDB lineage: Bacteria > Pseudomonadota > Gammaproteobacteria > Steroidobacterales > Steroidobacteraceae > CADEFQ01. The sequence continues at coordinate 35,252 of JAHCAN010000008.1, forward strand.
CCGCATACCGTCGAGCTGTGCGACCCCGACGACATCGACGCGGCGATGTTCGCCGCGGGCATCGGCGCCGATCTCGCGACCGTGCGGCGAGGCTGGGACCGGCGCATCGACGAGACGCTCGCCGAGGCCACGCTCGAGCGGCCGGCCACGCCGCCCTGGCGCTGGTATGGCAAGCGGGGCGAGCATGGCGAGTACCTCGGGCGGCTGCTGGCCGAGATGCAGGTCCTGCAGCGCAGTCATCCCGGAGCGAGCTGGTGAGCGCGGCGCTGCGCGTGCCGGTCGACCGCGACGCCATCGAGCGCGACGTGTGGCGGTGCCTCGCGGCGGTTGCGGATCCGGAGATCCCCGTCGTCAGCATCGTCGATCTCGGCATCGTGCGGCATGTGCGCGTCGGCGAGCGTGGCGACGTCGAAGTGGGCCTGACGCCGACGTATTCCGGCTGCCCGGCCACGAGCGTGATCCGCGCGGATGTCGAGCGCGCACTGCATGGCGGCGGCCATCGGGCTTTGCGGCTCGTCGATGTGCTCGCCCCGCCCTGGACCACCGACTGGATCAGCGCCGAGGGTCGTCGCAAGCTCGCGGCCTGCGGCATCGCGCCGCCGTCGCCGGGGCCGGTCGTCTGCCCGCATTGCGGCTCGTCTGCCACGGTATTGCTCAGCGAGTTCGGCTCGACGCCGTGCAAGGCGCTGCATCGCTGCGAGAGCTGCCGCGAGCCGTTCGATCACTTCAAGTGCCTCTGACATCGTGCTGAAGTTCCATCCGCTCAGGCTGAAGGCGCGCACCGAGGCGGCCGAAGACGCCGTGTGCCTGAGTTTCGAGCTGCCGCCCGCGCTGCGCGAGGCGTTCCGCTTCGAGGCCGGCCAGCACATCGCCGTGCGTGTCGATGCAGGTGGCGAGGAGCGGCGCACTTATTCGATCGTGGGCCCCGAGGGCAGCGACGAGCTGCGCATCGGTGTGCGCCATCAGTCGCGCGGGCGCGTCTCGCCGCTGCTCGCGCGGGAGTTGCCGGTGGGCGCGGCGATCGACGTGCTCACGCCGAACGGCAGCTTCCACACGCAGATCGAGCCCGGCCACGCCTGCTGGCGGGTCGCGTTCGCCGCCGGCAGCGGCATCACGCCGGTGCTGTCGATCGCGGCGACCGTGCTCGAGCGGGAGCCGGCGAGCCGCTTCACGCTGTTCTACGGCAATCGCACCGCGGCGAGCACGATGTTCCTCGACGAGGTGATGGCGCTGAAGAATCGCCATCCGGCGCGCTTCGCCGTGTACTTCCTGATGAGCCGCGAGCCGCAGGACATCGGGCTGCTGAACGGGCGCATCGATGCCGCACACGTGCGCGAGTTCGCGCGTCTGCTGTTCGATGCCGGAGCCGTCGACGAGTTCTTCCTGTGTGGCCCGGGCTCGATGAACGACGAGGTTGCGCAGGTGCTGCGCGAGCTGGGTGCCAGGGGCAAGGTGCATGCCGAGCATTTCAGCGTGGCAGGCATCGCGGCCACGCCGCCGGCGGTCGCGCAGGCGGTGGCGCCCATCGCGGAGCCGGCGCCGGCCGCGGCCGTCGACGACGTCAGGGTCAGCGTCGTGATGGACGGCCGCCGGCGCGCGTTCACGCTGTCCGGCGCGCTCGGCGAGACCGTGCTCGACGCGGCCGATCGCGCGGGCATCGACCTGCCGTACTCCTGCCGCGCCGGGGTGTGCTCGACCTGCCGGGCGAAGCTGCTGAGGGGCACGGTCGAGATGGAGCAGAACCACGCGCTCGAGGACTGGGAGCTGGCCGAGGGCTTCGTGCTGTGCTGCCAGGCGCGGCCGACGAGCAGCGAGATCGAACTGACCTACGACGCATAGGGTGGAGCCGACATGCCGTACGCACACATCGAGTTCGGCGTCGAGCGGCGCATCGCGCGGCTCACGCTGAACCGGCCGGACAAGCTCAACAGCTTCAACGCGACGATGCATGCCGAAGTGCGCGCCGCGCTGTCGCGCGTGCAGCCTGAAGGGGCGCGCGTGCTGGTGCTGAGCGGGGCGGGGCGCGCCTTCTGCGCGGGGCAGGACCTCGGCGAGCGCACGGGCGGGCCCGACGGATCGCGACCGGACCTCGGCGAATCGATCGAGCGCGACTACAAGCCGCTCGCGCTCGCATTGCGCCGCCTGCCGCTGCCGGTGATCGCGGCGGTCAACGGCGTCGCCGCCGGCGCCGGCGCCAACATCGCGCTCGCCTGCGATCTCGTGATCGCGGCGCGCTCGGCGAGTTTCATCCAGTCGTTCAGCAAGCTCGGCCTCGTGCCGGACGCCGGCGGCACCTGGCAACTGCCGCGCCTCGTCGGCCAGGCGCGAGCGCTCGGGCTCGCGCTGCTCGGCGAGCGGCTGTCGGCCGGGCAGGCGCAGGACTGGGGCCTGATCTGGCGCTGCGTCGACGATGAGGTGTTCCGCGAGACGGTCGACGAGCTCGCGACGCAGCTGGCCGCCGCGCCGACGCGGGGGCTCGCGCGCACCAAGCAGGCGATCTGCGAGTCCTGGGGCCGCCCGTTCGAGGCGCAGCTCGACCAGGAGCGTGACTTCCAGTCCGAGCTCGGCCGCACGGACGACTTCGCCGAGGGCGTCGCGGCGTTCATCGCCAAGCGCGCCCCGGTGTTCACGGGCCGGTGAGGGGAACATGAGCGCGGTACCGATGCAACTGAAGAGCCATGTGGCCGGGCGCTGGCAGGCCGGCGCCGGCGACGCGCAGCCGTTGCGCGATGCGACGACCGGGCAGGTGATCGCCGCGGCCTCGTCCGCCGGCATCGATTTTGCGGCGATGCTCGCGCACGCGCGGCAGGTCGGCGGGCCCGCCCTGTGCGCGCTCACGTTCCACGAGCGCGCGGCGGTGCTGAAACGACTCGCGCAGCATCTGTCCGGGCTGAAGGAGGAGTTCTACGCACTCTCCTTCGCGACCGGCGCGACCCGTGCCGACTCGTGGATCGACATCGACGGAGGCCTCGGCACCTTGTTCGCCTATGCGAGCCGCGGCATGCGCGAGCTGCCGGACGGCCATGTGTATGTCGACGGCGATACCGAGCGGCTGTCCAAGTCCGGTGGTTTCGTCGGCCAGCACATCTGCACGCCGCTCGCCGGCGCGGCGGTGCACATCAATGCGTTCAATTTCCCGGTCTGGGGCATGCTCGAGAAGCTCGCGCCGACGCTGCTCGCGGGCGTGCCGGCCATCGTCAAGCCGGCGACCGCGACCGCCTACCTGACCGAGCTCGTGTTCCGGCGCATCGTCGAATCGGGGCTGCTGCCGGCCGGCGCCGTGCAACTCGTCTGCGGTGGCGTCGGCGACTTGTTCGACCACCTGACCGGGCAGGACGTCGTCTCGTTCACCGGCTCGGCGTCCACGGCGGCCAGGCTGCGCACACACCCGGCCGTGATCGCGCATGCCGTGCGCTTCATCGGCGAGACCGACTCGATCAACTGCTGCGTGCTCGGCGCGGACGCGGCGCCCGGCACACCCGAGTTCGACGCCTTCGTGCGCGAGGTCGCGCGCGAGATGACGGCCAAGGCGGGGCAGAAGTGCACCGCGATCAGGAAGGCGCTCGTGCCCGCGGCGCATGCCGATGCGGCGGTGCAGGCGATCCGCGCGGCGCTCGCGAAAGTCGTGATCGGCGACCCGCGCCTCGAGCAGGTGGGCATGGGGCCGCTCGCGGGGCTCGGCCAGCGCAGCGAGGTGCTCGCGCGCATCGCCGAACTCGCCGGCGAGGCACAGCTCGTCAGTGATGCCCGGAACGACTTCGTCGGCGCGGACCGCGAACGGGGGGCGTTCGTCGCGCCGACGCTGCTGCTGTGCCGGGAGCCGCGTGCTGCGCGCGCCGTGCACACCGTCGAGGCCTTCGGCCCCGTGTGCACGCTGATGCCCTATGCGACGCCCGCCGAGGCCATCGACTACGCGCGGCGCGGCGAGGGCAGTCTCGTCTCGTCGATCTTCACCGCGGACGATGCGCTCGCGCGCGAGCTCGTGCTGGGTCTTGCGCCGTTTCACGGCCGGTTGCTGGTCGTCAATCGCGACTGCGCGCGCGAATCGACCGGGCACGGCTCGCCGCTGCCGGGCCTGGTACACGGCGGCCCGGGGCGCGCCGGCGGCGGCGAGGAGATGGGCGGCCTGCGCGGTGTGCTGCACTACATGCAGCGCACCGCGCTGCAGGGCAGCCCGCAGACACTGTCTGCGGTCACCGGGCGCTGGCTGCGGGGCGCCGCCGAGCGCCAGGACAGCGTGCACCCGTTTCGCCGCGCATTCGGCGAACTCGAGATCGGTACGACGCTGCGCTCGGCCGAGCGTGAGGTCACGCTCGAGGACATCGAGCGCTTCGCGGCGCTCACCGGCGACACGTTCTATGCGCACATGGACGAGGAGGCCGCACGGCGCAATCCGCTGTTCGGCGGCCGCGTGGCGCACGGCTATTTCCTGATCTCGGCGGCTGCCGGCCTGTTCGTCGATCCGCCCTACGGGCCGGTGCTCGCGAACTATGGCCTCGAGCGGCTGCGCTTCGCGAAGCCCGTGCGCCCGGGCGATCGCATCAAGGTGCGCCTGACCTGCAAGTCGAAGTCGCTGCGTGCCGGCAAGGGCTACGGCGAGGTCAGCTGGGACACCGAGATCACGAACCAGGACGGCGACGTCGTCGCGAGCTACGACGTGCTGACGATGGTCAGCGCGGATCCGGCCTGACGCTCACTTGCGTCTGCCCGGCCGGTTGCCGGTGTCGACGCCGATGTCGTAGTCCTCGAAATCGCTGACCAGCTCGGCGGTGCGCTTGTCTTCGAGCAGCCGCTCGAGGCGCCGCCAGGCCGGGTCGCCGAGCTTCTGGCCGCGGCGCTTGGCCATGTCGAGGTCCTTGATGACCTTGTCGAGGTCGAGGTCCTCGACCGACGCGCTCGCTTCTTCCTCGTCTTCCTCGTCGAAGTCTTCCGAATCGGCCTTCTCGCTCATGGGCAGAACGGGAACCGTGGTGGTTGATGGTTGGGGCGGCGCACATTTAACGCGAAACCCGTCCCGACGCAACGGCCCCCGTCACGGGCGTCAGCGGATCAGCGCGTTCATCTCGAAAATGGGCAGCAGCATTGCAAATACGATGCCCATCACGAAGGCGCCCATCAGGATGATCAGCAGCGGGCCGAGCAGGCCGACCAGGGCGGCGAGCAGGCCGTCGAGCTCCCGCTCCTGGCTCATCGCCGCGCGTTCGAGCATCGTTTCGAGCTCGCCGCTCGACTCGCCGCTCGAGATCAGGTGGATCGTCATCGGCGGGAACAGCCTGCTCTGCGCCAGCGAGCGGCCGATCGGGGCGCCCTCGCGCACGCGCTGGCCCGCCTCGTTGACCGCGTTCTTCATCGGGATGTTGGTCACGACCTCGCCGGCGATGCGCAGCGACTCGAGCACCGGCACCGACGCGGCCGTGAGGATGCTGAGCGTGCGGGTGAAGCGGGCCGTGTTGAAGCCGCGCACCAGCCGTCCGTACAGTGGCACGCGCAGCTGGAACTCGTGGAAACGCCGGCGGGCGTCGGGATTGCGCAGCCAGCGCGTGAACAGGACCACCGCGAGCGTGATGCCGCCGAGCAGCCACAGCCCCCAGTCGTGCAGGAAGTCGCTGACCGCGATCAGCACGCGCGTCATCAGCGGCAGCTGCGCCTTGCCGGTGTCGAACACCTCGATCACCTTCGGCACGACGTAGACGAGCAGGCCGGTGACGATGCCGAAGCACATCACCGACAGCGCGATCGGGTAGAGCATCGCGCCGAGCACCTTCTGGCGCATCAGCTCGCGCCCCTCGGTGTAGTCGGCGAGCCGCTCGAGCACCTCGTCGAGGTGGCCCGACTGTTCGCCGGCCGACACCGTCGCGCGGTAGATCTCGGGGAAGATCCGCGGGAACTCGGCGAAGCCGCTCGCGAGCGTGTGGCCCTCCATGACCCGCGAGCGCACGCCGAGCAGGATGCTCTGGATGCGCGGTTTCTCGGTCTGCTGCGAGACCGCGAGCAGCGCCTCCTCGAGCGGCAGGCCGGCGCGCGCCAGCGTCGCGAGCTGGCGGGTCAGCAGCGCGAGATCGGTGGCCGAGGCGCCGCGGCGCAGGCTGAAGGAGCGCTGCCGCCGCGCCTCCTCGCGCGCGGTCTCGGTGACGCTGACCGGCAGCAGCTCGCGCTCGCGCAGCAGCTGGCGCACGTGCCTCGCCGTATCGCCCTCGAGGACCCCTTTCTTCTCGCGCCCCGCGGCGTCGAGGGCCACATATTCGAAAGCGCCCATCCGCTCAGGCCCGCCGCCGGTCAGTCCTCACGGGTCACCCTGAGGACTTCCTCGAACGTCGTCTCGCCGCGCAGCACGCGGTTCAGGCCGTCCTCGCGGATCGACGGCGTCATCGTGCGCGCGTAGCGCTCGATTTCGTGCTCGGCGACGCCGTCGTGGATCATCGTGCGCATCTGGTCGTCGACGACGATCACTTCGTAGATGCCGCTCCGGCCGCGGTAGCCGAGGCCGGGCTCGCTGCTCGGCCGGTACAGCACCGGCGCGGGCGCGGCCGGGTCGAGGTTCAGCAGGCGCCGCTCGTACTCGCCGGCCTGGAACGGCTGCTTGGTCTCGGGGTTCAGCACGCGCACGAGGCGTTGCGCGACGATGCCGATCAGGCTCGAGGAGAGCAGGAACGGCTCGATGCCCATGTCGCGCAGGCGGGTGACCGCGCCGGCGGCGGTGTTGGTGTGCAGCGTGGACAGCACGAGGTGGCCGGTCAGGCTCGCCTGCACCGCGATCTGCGCGGTCTCGAGGTCGCGGATCTCGCCGACCAGCACGACATCCGGGTCCTGGCGCAGGATCGCGCGCAGCCCGCGCGCGAACGTCATCTCGACCTTGGTGTTGACCTGCGTCTGGCCGATGCCGTCGATGTAGTACTCGATCGGGTCCTCGACCGTCATGATGTTGCGCGTATTGTCGTTCAGGCGCTCGAGCGCCGCGTACAGCGTGGTCGTCTTGCCGGAACCCGTGGGTCCGGTGACCAGCAGGATGCCGTGCGGCTTGTGGATCAGCTCGTCCATCAGCGCCTGCGTCGGCGCGTCCATGCCGAGCGAATCGAGATTGAGCCGGCCCGCCTGCTTGTCGAGGATACGCAGCACGACGCGCTCGCCGTGGCCCGACGGGATCGTCGAGACGCGCACGTCGACCGCACGGCCCGCGATGCGCAGCGAGATGCGCCCGTCCTGCGGCAGGCGCTTCTCGGCGATGTCGAGCTTCGACATGACCTTGATGCGCGAGACGACCAGCGGCGCGACCGCGCGGCGCGACTGCAGCACCTCGCGCAGCACGCCGTCGACGCGGAAGCGGATCACGAGCCGGTTCTCGAACGGTTCGATGTGGATGTCGGACGCGTTCTCCTTCACGGCCTGGGTCAGCAGCGCGTTGATCAGGCGGATGATCGGCGCGTCGTCGTCGCTCTCGAGCAGGTCGGCCTGCTCGGGCAGGTCGAGCGCAAGATGCGCGAGGTCGACACTGCCGTCGAGCCCCTCGGCGGCCTGCATCGCATCGGAGCCGGCCTCGTAGGTCAGGCGCAGCAGCGTGTCGAATTCCTCGTCGCCGACGCGCGTGAGCTTCAGCGGCATGCGCAGGTGGCGGCGCGCCTCGGCGATCGCGACCGGCGTCGCGTCGGCGCGGTAGGCGCAGTCGGCGATACCCTCGGCATAGTGGCGCACGAGCACGCCGTGGCGTTTCGCGAACGCGAACGACAGGCGCCGCGGACCCGGCCGGCCGCCGGCCGCCGGCGTGATGGCGGCGGGTACGCCCTGGGTCATGGGTTCTCCGGTGGTGCCGGGGCCGGCGAGGGCGGCGGCTCCGGTGACGCTTGCGGTCCGGTGTCGGGCGTGGCCCCGGTGTCGGGCGCGGCCTGGGACGCGGGCGCGCCTTGCGGCGTCTCGGCCGCCGCGTCGTCATCGACCGCGGGCGGCGGCGGCGGCGGCAGCGGCGGCAGCACGAGCTTCTTCTCGCCCGGCAGCATCGGCAGCACCTCGAACCTCGGGCCGAGCTTGTGCTGCTCGTCGCGGATGTAGTTGTACTTCGCGTTGGTCTCGAACGCGGCCTGCACGCCGTCGCGCAGGATCTTCGGCTGGATGAAGACCATCAGGTTGGTCTTGACCTTCGAGGCCTGGCGCACCTTGAAGAGCTCGCCGATCAGCGGGATGCGGCCGAGGAAGGGCACGCGCTGCTCGCCGCGCCGGTCCTCGTCCTGGATCAGGCCGCCGAGCACGATCGTGCCGCCGTCCTCGACGAGCAGCGTCGTGTTGATCACGCGCTTGTTGGTGATCAGGTCGACCGAGGTCGCCGTGCTGGTCGACAGGCTCGACGCCTCCTGCTCGATCTTCAGGATCACCGCGTTGCCTTCGTTGATCTGCGGCGTGATCTTCAGGATGATGCCGACCTCTTCGCGCTGCACGGTCTGGAACGGGTTGACCGCGCCGTCGTTGCCGCTGCCGGTGTTGGTGTACTGGCCGGTGATGAACGGCACTTCCTGCGCGACCTTGATCTGCGCTTCCTGGTTGTCGAGCGTGACGATCGACGGCGTCGCGATGATGTTGGTGTCGGCGTCGTTCCTGATCGCGCGCAGCACCGCGGCCCAGTTGGTGCCGGTGTCCTGCACGCGCCCGCCGCCGATCGTCGTGCCGAGCACCGCGCTCGGCGAGATGCTGCTCGGGTTGTCGACGCCCTTGATGATGTCGACGATGCTGCCGCCGGCGATCGGCTGGATGAAGCCGCCGATCGCGAAGTTGTCGCGCGAGCCGTCCACCGCCCAGTTGATGCCGAGCTCGGCCGTCTTGTCGGCGCGCACCTCGACGATCACTGCCTGTACGAGCACCTGGAAGCGGCGGATGTCGAGCTTGTCGACGATCGACATCAGGCTGCGCATCGTCTTCGGCGGTGCGGTGATCACCAGGGCGTTGTTCTCGGCATCCGCCCAGATCGTCGTGTTGCGCTCGGCCTGGGCGGCCGGACCGCCTGCTGCCGCGCCGCCGGCGCCGCCGGTCGCCGCCGCGACGCCGGTGACCTGCTCCTTGAGCTTTGCGGCGATCTTCTCGGCGTCGGAGTAGCGCAGATAGCGCACCTGCGTGTCGCCGCCCGCCTCGAGCGGCGTGTCGAGGTGCGCGATCAGTGCCTTGATGCGCAGCCGCGCCGCCTGCTCGCCGCTCAGCAGCACGCTGTTCGAGCGCTCGTCCGCGACCAGCTTCAGCGATGCGCCGGCAGCGCCCTCGGCCGGCGCCGCGCCCTGCAGCAGCTGGGTGACGACCCGCACGATCTCGCCGGCCGAGGCGTTCTGCATCGGGATCACCTCGATGTCGGCGTCGCCCGCCTGGTCGATGCGCCGGATGATGCGCACGATGCGGTTCACGTTGTTCGCGCGGTCGGAGATGATCAGCATGTTCGAGGCGGGGTAGGCCGCGAGATGGCCGTACTGCGGAATCAGCGGCCGCAGGATCGGCACGAGCTGTGCCGCGTTCACGTTGCGCACCGCGATCACCTGCGTGACGATCTCGTCGGAGGTCGCGCTGACGCGGTCCGGCAGGTCGACCGACGGAAACTGGCGCGCATTGGCGTCCGGGATGATCTTGATGATGTCGCCGGTCTGCATCGCGACGAAGCCGTGGACCTGCAGGATCGACAGGAACGCCTGATAGAACGCCTCGGGCGTCATCGGCGTCGTCGACAGCATCGTCACCTGCTGGCGGCCGACGCGCGGGTCGATGATGAAGTTCTTGCCGGTCGCCGCGCTGACCGCCTCGACGATCTGCGTGATGTCCGCGTCCTTGAAGTTCGGCGTGATGCGCGCGCCCGACTGCTGTGCGGCGGCCGCGGAAGTGACCAGCAGCATTGCTGCGAGCGCGGCCACACGCACGCGGGCGAGGGTGATGGGGATCATGGCAGATTCAGTCTCCACGGTCGGCGGTCTGGGGGCTGACCGGCTGCTCTTCTGTAGTCGTCGTGTCGGACATGTTACCGCCGCCGAGGGCGGCCTCCGCGGCGTCGGGCAGCGGCGGTGGCGTGCCGAGCTGCTCCGCCTCGTTCGCGATCTGCGCCATGTTGAGCGTGAGTTCCTCCTGACGCCCGTTGCGCATCACGCTGATGCGTGCCTCGGCCGAGCTGCCGAGCGTGCGGAAGATCTCGTTGCCGCGCGCCGGATCGTCGAGTGGCGTGCCGTTGATCGCGGTGACCAGATCGCCGGGGCGCAGGCCGAGGCGCGAGAACGCGGCCCGGTTGCGTCCGGGGTAGACGCGGTAGCCGCGCTGCTTGCCCTCGGCGAACACCGGCTGCGGACGCATCACGTCGCCGATGACGCCCGGGTCGTTGCTGATCAGCTGGCGCATGCGGTCGAGGATCTGCACGTCGGCTGCGGTCGGCAGCTGCGCGGGTATCGGTGGCGTCGCGGCGGCGGACAGCGGTGCGCTGCGCTGCTGCGGCAGCGCCAGCGATTCGAGTGCGCCGGCGCGCTCGAGCACGACGCGATCGGGATACACGGCGTGCAGCTTCGCGCCGCCCGGCACCATGTCGCCGACCAGCACGACCTTCGCGCTCTGTGCGCTCTCGCCGAGGATCGCGATGCCGGTGGCCGGATCGGTGTTGGCGATCACGCCGGTCAGCACCAGCGCCATCGTGGTCTGCGGCACGTTGCCCGCGTCGCCGACCGGCGCGACCGCCGCCTGGCCGAACAGGTGCGCGCCGACCAGCGCGCCGATGTCGAGCCGGCGCGGGGCCGGCAGCGGCTCGTCGGCCGGCGCAACCGCGAGATCCGACCCCGCGAGGTCGGTCACGAGCACCGCGGCCTGCGTGCCGAGCGCGAGCGCGAGCACCCACGTGGCGATCTTCGGACCGTGGCTGGCCAGCAGGCCTTTCAGGGCCTCTGGCGAGGGCAGGCCCTGCAGCACGGAGGTGGTCATCCACGCAATCATACGGGCGGGCCGCTGGCGCTCACAAGCAACTGTTTCCGCAAGGATTCGGCAGTTCGGCGCCCCCGGCCTTGTGTTGCCTTTCGGCGACCCATATAAAAGGGCGGATGTCCCCGCAAGAGCCCGTACAACCCGACCACGGCGTCGCCGTCGAGGAAGCCCCGCCCGAACTGAAACGTCCGCCGCTGTTTCAGGTCGTATTATTGAACGATGATTACACGCCGATGGAGTTCGTGGTCGACGTGCTGGAGCGTTTCTTCGGCATGAACCGCCCGCAGGCGACACGGGTGATGCTGGAGGTGCACATGAAGGGCAAGGGTGTCTGCGGCGTGTTCAGCTATGAAATCGCCGAGACCAAGGTCGCGCAGGTCACGAGCTATGCGCGCGACGCCCAGCACCCGCTGATGTGCACGCTGGAGGAAGCCTGATGCTCTCGTCCGAGCTCGAGTACTGCCTGAACGAGGCCTTTCGCGAGGCGCGCGATGCGCGCCACGAGTTCCTGACGGTCGAGCACCTGCTGTACAGCATCCTCGACACCGCGCGCGTGCGCGAGGTACTGCGCGCCTGCGGCGCCGACCTGGCGCGGCTCAAGTCCGGGCTGCAGGAGCACGTGATCGAATCGACGCCGCGGCTGCCCGAGGGCGATGAACGCGAAGTGCAGCCGACGCTCGGCTTCCAGCGCGTGCTGCAGCGCGCGGTCTTCCACGTGCAGTCGGGCGGCAAGAACGAGGTCGGCGTCGCGAACGTGCTGGTCGCGATCTTCAGCGAGAAGCAGAGCCATGCCGTCTATCTGCTCGAGAAGCAGGGCGTCACGCGCCTCGACGTCGTCAACTACGTCTCGCACGGCCTGTCGAAGATCGCCGAGGAGAAACCCTCGAAGGACGCGGAGGCGGCCGAAGGCGAGCGCGAGCCCGAAGGGGGCGGCGCGCTCGAGAAATACACCGTCAACCTGAACCGCAGGGCCGCCGAGGGTCGCATCGATCCGCTGATCGGCCGCCAGCTCGAGGTCGAGCGCACGATCGAGATCCTGTGCCGGCGCCGCAAGAACAACCCGCTCTACGTCGGCGAGGCCGGCGTCGGCAAGACCGCGATCGCCGAGGGGCTCGCGCGCCTGATCGTCGAGGGCAAGGTGCCCGAGGTGCTGCGGCAGAGCACGATTTACGCGCTCGACATGGGCGCGCTGATCGCCGGCACCAAGTACCGCGGCGACTTCGAGAAGCGCCTGAAGGGCGTGATCGCCGAACTCGGCAAGGAGCCGGGCGCGATCCTGTTCATCGACGAGATCCACACCGTGATCGGCGCGGGCGCGGCCTCGGGCGGCGTGATGGATGCCTCCAACCTGATCAAGCCGGTGCTGACGAGCGGCGAGATCCGCTGCATCGGCTCGACGACCTACCAGGAATTCCGCGGCATCTTCGAGAAGGACCACGCGCTCGCGCGCCGCTTCCAGAAGATCGACGTGACCGAGCCGAGCGTTGCCGAGACGGTCGACATCCTGCGGGGTCTGAAGTCGCGCTTCGAGGAGCATCACGCGGTCAGGTATACCGACGAGGCGCTGCAGGCCGCCGCCGAGCTCGCCGCGCGGCACATCAACGAGCGCCACCTGCCCGACAAGGCGATCGACGTCGTCGACGAGGCCGGTGCGCGGCTGCGCCTGCAGCCCGCCGAGGTGCGCGAGGAGACCGTCGAGGTGCGGCACATCGAGGACGTGGTCGCGCGCATCGCGCGCATCCCGGCGAAGAACGTCTCGACCACCGACCGCGAGGTGCTGCGCAACCTCGAGCGCAACCTGAAGCTCGTGATCTTCGGCCAGGACCCGGCGATCGAATCGCTCGCCGCGGCGATCAAGATGGGCCGCTCCGGCCTCGGCGACCAGCGCAAGCCGACCGGCAGCTTCCTGTTCGCCGGCCCGACCGGTGTCGGCAAGACCGAGGTCACGCGCCAGCTCGCGATCGCGCTCGGCGTCGAGTTCGTGCGCTTCGACATGTCGGAATACATGGAGCGGCACACCGTCTCGCGCCTGATCGGCGCGCCGCCGGGCTACGTCGGCTTCGACCAGGGCGGCCTGCTGACCGAGGCGATCTCGAAGCAGCCGCACTGCGTGCTGCTGCTCGACGAGATCGAGAAGGCGCACCCGGACGTGTTCAACCTGCTGCTGCAGGTCATGGACCACGGCACGCTGACCGACAACAACGGCCGCAAGGCGGATTTCCGCCACGTCACGATCGTGATGACGACCAACGCCGGCGCGCAGGAGATGAGCCGGCCGTCGATCGGTTTCACGCAGCAGGACAATGCGAGCGACGGCATGGAGGCGGTGCGGCGGCTGTTTTCACCGGAGTTCCGCAACCGGCTCGATGCGATCATCCAGTTCGCGCCGCTCGATGCGCCGACGATCGCGCGCGTGGTCGAGAAGATGCTGGTCGAGGTCGAGGCGCAGCTCGAGCAGAAGCAGGTGATCCTGACGATCGACGACGCGGCGCGCGGCTGGATCGCGCGCAAGGGCTACGACCCGAAGATGGGCGCGCGGCCGATGGCGCGGGTGATCCAGGAGCACATCAAGCGGCCGCTCGCCGAGGAGCTGCTGTTCGGCAAACTCGCGAACGGCGGCCAGGTGCTGGTCACGCTCGCCGCCGGCGGCGAGGAGCTCGAGATCGATTGTCAGCCGGCCGCGGACACGGTGCCGGCGTAGGGCCCGCGCGGCCGCGCGGATCAGCGGCCGCGGTAGACGATCCGGCCCTTGCTGAGGTCGTACGGCGTGAGTTCGACTGTGACCTGGTCGCCGGTGAGGATGCGGATGTAGTTCTTGCGCATCTTGCCGGAGATGTGCGCGGTCACGACATGGCCGTTCTTCAGCTGAACCCTGAAAGTGGTGTTCGGCAAAGTCTCGATGACTTCGCCTTCCATCTGTATGGCGTCTTCTTTGGACATGCATCTTCCGTTACGAGGCGCGCGGATTCTGCATAAAGCAGCCGCTCAGGTCCAGTGTTCCGGCCGCTCGGCCGTGCCGAGCTGCCCGAGCAGCGCCGTGAATTGCGCCCTCGGCAGTGGCTCGCTGCCGAGGCTGCGCAGATGCGGCGAGGCCAGCTGGCAGTCGATCAGGCCGATGCCGCGGGCGGGCGCCGAGTCGGCCAGCGCGGCGAGGGCGACCTTCGACGCGTCGCGTTCGCGCGAGAACATCGACTCGCCGAAGAACAGCGCGCCGAGCGCGACACCGTAGCAGCCGCCGGCCAGCGCGCCGCCGCGGCGCACCTCGATGCTGTGCGCATGGCCGAGCGCGTGCAGCGTCACGTAGGCCGCGCGCATCTCTCGCGTGATCCAGGTGCCGCCCGTGCCCCGGGGCGCGGCGCAGCCGTCGATCACGGCCTCGAAGTCACTGTCGAAACTGACTGTAAACCCTCGATTACGAATGGCTTTCGACAGGCTTCTGCTGCGGCGGAATCTGTCCGGGAACAGCACCTCGCGGGGATCGGGTGCCCACCACAGGATCGGCTGGCCCGGCGAGTACCACGGAAAGATGCCGCGGCGGTAGGCGCCCAGCAGCCGCGCGGGACTCAGGTCGCCGCCGGCGGCGAGCAGGCCCGGCGGCTCGTCGAGCGCGTGCTCGGGGTCCGGAAAGCCGTCCGGGTCCTCGGCCGGCGAGAGCCAGGTGATGCGCTTCATCGGCGCGCGGCCCGGCGGGCCTCCCGGAACGGCACGTGCGTGCGCACTTCGGCCGCGTATTCGTCGACCGCGCGCGCCTCGCGCGCGAGGTAGCCGCGGATCGCGGCCCGGAAGCGCGGATCGGCGATGTAATGTGCCGAGCGGGTCAGCGTCGGCTCGAAGCCGCGCGCGACCTTGTGCTCGCCCTGCGTGCCCGGTTCGAAGCGCGCGAGGCCCGCCTCGATGCAGTACTCGATGCCCTGGTGGTAGCAGGTCTCGAAATGCAGGCTGTGGAAGTCGGCCGCGGCGCCCCAGTAACGGCCGTAGAGCGTGTCGCGCGAACGGAAGAACACCGCGCAGGCGACCAGCGTGTCCTGCCACAGCGCGGCCTTGACGAGCAAGGCGTCGCCGAGTTCACGGGCGGCATGCGTGAAGAATTCGCGCGAGAGATAGGGCAGGTGGCCGTGGCGCAGGAAGGTATCCCGGTGCAGCGCGTACACCGCATCGAGACGCCGCGCGTCGAGTGCCGCGCCGCTCCAGGTCTCGAAGCGGATGCCCATCTCGGTGACGCGCCGGCGCTCGCGACGCGCCTTCTTGCGCTTCTCGGCCGTGAAGCTCGCCAGATAGTCGTCGAACGAGTCGTAGCCGCGGTTGTGCCAGTGGAACTGGCAGTCGCGGCGCGCGAGCCAGCCGGCGGCATCGAGCGCGGTGACGTCCGCGGGATCGGCGAACAGGACGTGTACCGACGAGGCGCCGCGCTCGGTCGCGAGCGCTTCGAGGCGCTCGATCAGCGCGCGTGCGACCTGCGCGCGATCGAGGTCGGCGCGCACGAGCAGGCGCGGCCCGGTCGCCGGCGTGAAGGGCACTGCGACGACCAGCTTCGGGTAGTAGTCGAGGCCGGCGCGCGCATAGGCCTGTGCCCATGCGAAGTCGAAGACGAATTCGCCGTAGGAATGCTGCTTCAGCCAGACCGGCGCCGCGGCCGCGAGGCCCCGCTCATCGCTCAGCAGCAGCGGGGCGCTTTCCCAGCCGCTGTCGCCGCCGACGCAGCCGGTCTCCTCGAGGCCGCGCAGGAAGGCATGGCGCAGGAACGGCGTGTCGTCCGGTACGAGCGCGTCCCAATCGCCTGCTGCGATGTCCCCGAAGCCCGCGCCGATCCGGCTGTCCATCAGGGCGTCAATCGCCCGGTGAGTCGAGCCGCTCGAGATACTTGTCGGCGTCGAGTGCGGCCATGCATCCCGAGCCCGCCGACGTGATCGCCTGGCGATAGACATGATCGGTGACGTCGCCGGCGGCGAACACGCCCGGCAGGCTGGTCGCGGTCGCATTGCCGTCCGCGCCGCCCTGCACGCGCAGGTAACCCTCGTGCATGTCGAGCTGGCCGCGGAACAGTTCGGTGTTCGGCGTGTGGCCGATCGCGATGAAGGCGCCGGTGACGTCGATGCGCCGGCGCGTGCCGTCACGTGTCGAGACCAGCTGCAGGCCGTTCACGCCCTGCTCGTCGCCGAGGACTTCCTCGACCGTGTGGTCCCAGACGATCGACAGCTTGCCGGCGCGCTCGCGCTCGAACAGCCGGTCCTGCAGGATCTTCTCGGCGCGCAGGCGGTCGCGCCGGTGCACGAGCGTCACGTGCCCGGCGAGGTTGGCGAGGTAGAGCGCTTCCTCGACCGCGGTATTGCCGCCGCCGATCACCGCGACGCGATGGCCGCGGAAGAAGAAGCCGTCGCAGGTCGCGCAGGCCGACACGCCGCGGCCGCGGAAGCTGTCCTCCGACGGCAGGCCGAGATAGCGCGCCGACGCGCCGGTCGCGATGATCAGCGCATCGCAGGTGTAGGCGCCGGCATCGCCGCGCAGCACGAACGGGCGCTGCGACAGGTCGGCCGTGTGGATGTGGTCATTGACGATTTCGGTCGCAAAGCGTTCCGCGTGGCGCTTCATGCGCTCCATCAGTTCGGGACCCTGCAGGCCCTCGACGTCGCCGGGCCAGTTGTCGACGTCGGTCGTCGTCATCAGCTGGCCGCCCTGTTCGACACCGGTGATCAGCAGTGGCGCGCGATTGGCGCGCGCGGCGTAGACCGCGGCGGTGTAGCCCGCGGGACCGGAACCGAGAATGATCAGCCGGCGATGCGTCGCAGTCGTCATGTATAATTCTATGGCCGTGAAATGGGCTGCGAAGTGTAGCGCACTCGCGTTGCCGGGCAGTCATCTTCCATTTAAAATCAACCCCGTACAGCTGGATACTCGTCAGGATTCTTGATTTGGCCGATGCGCGCACTTCCCGCGAGCCCGCTCGCTTTTCCGCTGCCGTCTCGCGGGGCCTGCGCGAGAGTGCCGTCATCGTCGTCGCCGCGCTCGCGCTCGTGCTGCTGACGGCGCTGCTGTCCTACAGCCCGTCCGATCCGGGCTTTTCGTACACCGGCAGTTCGGGCGCCGTGCAGAACCGCATCGGCCCGTTCGGCGCCTGGCTCGCCGACATGCTGTTCTTCCTGTTCGGGCGCCCGGCGTTCCTGTTTCCGCTGATGCTCGCGTTCGCGAGCATCGGGCTGCACCGCGCGCGCGGCAGCGAGCCCTCGCCGTCGCGCGCGAATGCGGCCGTGCGCGTGTGCGGATTCCTGCTCGTGCTGGTGACGAGCTGCGCGCTCGCGACGCTGCACTGGGCGCCGCATTCGATGCCGCAGTCCGCGGGCGGCGTGGTCGGCAGCATGGCCGGCGGCGGTCTCGGCGCCGCGCTCGGCTTTCTCGGTGCGACGCTCGCGCTGCTCGCGGGCTTCATGGCCGGCGTATCGCTCGCGTTCGGCGTGTCGTGGTTCGCGATCATGGACTCGATCGGCGCGCTGTGCTGGCGGGTGATCGGCTGGATCCGCGCCTCGAGCGCGACGGCGCGCGATGCGGCGGAAGGGCGCGAGCGCCGGCAGGCGCGCCGCGAGACGATCGAGATCGACCAGAAGAAGGCGGCGACCCGCGTCAAGCCGCGCATCGAGCAGCCGCCGCCGCGGGTCGAGAAGAGCGAGCGCGTCGAGAAGGAACGGCAGGTGCCGCTGTTCGAATCAGCGAAGGCCGGCGAGCGCCCGCCGCTGTCGCTGCTCGACGATCCGCCGCGGCAGGAGCAGTCGTATTCGCCCGAAGCGCTCGAGGCGATGTCGCGCCTCGTGGAGCTGAAGCTGAAGGATTTCGGCGTCGAGGTCGAGGTGGTCGCGGTGCAGCCGGGCCCGGTCGTCACGCGCTTCGAGCTGCGGCCGGCGCCGGGCGTCAAGGTGAGCCAGATCTCGAGCCTCGCGAAAGATCTCTCGCGCGCGCTGTCGGCGATCAGCGTGCGCGTGGTCGAGGTGATCCCGGGCAAGTCGGTCATGGGGCTAGAGATCCCGAACGAGAAGCGCGAGCTGGTCACGCTCGGCGAGATCATCAAGTCGAAGGCTTATGACGAGCTCGCCTCGCCGGTGACGCTCGCGCTCGGCAAGGACATCGGCGGCCAGGCGGTCGTCGCCGACCTGGCGCGCATGCCGCACCTGCTGATCGCCGGCACGACCGGCTCGGGCAAGTCGGTCGCGATCAATGCGATGGTGCTGTCGCTGCTCTACAAGTCGACCGCCGAGCAGGTGCGGCTCGTGATGATCGACCCGAAGATGCTCGAGCTGTCGGTGTACGAGGGCATACCGCATCTGCTCGCGCCGGTGGTCACCGACATGAAGCAGGCCGCGAACGCGCTGCGCTGGTCGGTCGCCGAGATGGAACGCCGCTACCAGCTGATGGCGGCGCTCGGCGTGCGCAACATCGCCGGCTTCAACAAGCGTGTGAGGGACGCGACCGACGCGGGCAAGCCGATCCGCGATCCGGTGATGACGGCGAAGGCCGCGAACGATCCGACGATCGACCAGAGCCAGATCCAGGACCTCGTGCCGCTGCCGTACATCGTCGTGATCATCGACGAGCTGGCCGACCTGATGCTGATCGTCGGCAAGAAGGTCGAGGAGCTGATCACGCGGCTCGCGCAAAAAGCGCGCGCGTCCGGCATCCATCTGGTGCTGGCGACGCAGCGGCCCTCGGTCGACGTGATCACCGGCCTGATCAAGGCGAACATTCCGTCGCGCATCGCCTTCCAGGTCTCGGCCAAGGTGGATTCGCGCACGATCCTGGACCAGGGCGGCGCCGAGTCGCTGCTCGGCCACGGCGACATGCTCTATCTGCCGACCGGCACGTCGGTACCGACGCGCGTGCACGGCGCGTTCGTGTCGGATCAGGAAGTGCAGCGCGTCGTCGAGGCGCTCAAGCGCAATGCGGCGCCGGTCTATATCGACGAAGTGCTGTCGGGGCCGGGCACGCCGATTCCGGGCCTCAGCGGCGAGGACGGCGAAGAGGGCGGCACCGCCGATGTGGAAGCCGACCCGCTGTACGACGAAGCGGTCAAGATCGTCACGACCGAGCGCAAGCCCTCGATTTCGTACGTGCAGCGACGCCTGAAGATCGGCTACAACCGCGCGGCCCGGTTGCTCGAGGCGATGGAAGCGGCCGGCATCGTCGGGCCGCTGCAGTCGAACGGCTCCCGTGAAGTACTGGCGCCGGCGCCACCGGAGGACTGATGACACGCCTGCTCGTCGCGTTCGCGGGCATTCTGCTCGCGCTGCCGGCCTTCGCTGCCGCGCCCACGCCGCTCGATCGTTACCTCGATGCGTTGACGAGCCTGCGCGCCGAGTTCGTACAGCGCGTCGTCGACAGTCGCGGCGTCACCGTGCAGGAAGGCGAGGGCAGCCTGCTGGTCCAGCGTCCCGGGCGCTTCCGCTGGGAAGTGCGGCCCGCGGGGGCGGGAACCGATGGTGGCCAGTTGCTCGTCGCCGACGGCCGCAACCTGTGGTTCTACGATCGCGATCTCGCGCAGGTCACGGTCAAGCCCGCCGATTCCTCGCTGACCGCGACGCCGGCGATGCTGCTGTCGGGCAGCGGTGACCTGCACGCGGCGTTCGACGTGCGGGCCCTGCCGCGCGCCGGCGGCCTCGACTGGGTGCGCGTGACACCGCGCGCGGGCGACGCCGATTTCCGCCAGGCGAAACTCGGCTTCGCCGGGCTCGAGCTGCGGCGCATGGAGGTCGAGGACAAGCTCGGCCAGACGGCCACGCTGATCTTCAGCCGCATCCAGCGCAATGCGCCGGTGGCTCCGGCCGAACTCGAGTTCACGCTGCCGCCGGGGGCCGACCTGATCGGCACGCCGGTCGATTGAACATCGTGCAGCCGTTGCGCTACCGGTCCTGGTGGATCGCTGGCGGGGTCGCGATGGCCCTGATGGTCATCACGCTGTCGCTGCTGCCGGCGGCCGATCTGCCGAGCGTGCAGCTGTGGGACAAGTTCGAGCACGCGCTCGCCTACTTCGCGCTGGCCGCCTGGTTCGGCGGTGTCGCGCGGCCGCAGCGCTATCTGCGCGTCGCGCTCGCGCTGGTCGCGCTTGGCATCGCGGTCGAGCTCGCACAGGGGGTGATGGGCGTCGGGCGCACGAGCGATCTGCATGACGTGTACGCGAACGCGGTCGGCATCGCGCTCGGCCTGCTGGTCGCGCTGCTCGGCGTGAGCGGCTGGATGCGCGGTGTCGAGCGCCTGTGCGGCGTCGCGCTGCCGGCCGCCGACTGACCATGCCGCCGCCCACTCCGGATCGCGCGCGGCCGCTCGCCGACCGCATGCGTCCGCGTTCGGTGGACGAAGTGGTTGGCCAGGAGCATCTGCTCGGCGCCGGCAAGCCGCTGCGCCTCGCGCTCGAGGGCGGACAGCTGCATTCGATGATCTTCTGGGGTCCGCCCGGCACCGGCAAGACGACGCTCGCGCGGCTGATCGCGAATCGCGCTGACGCCGATTTTCTGGCGCTGTCGGCGGTGCTCGCCGGCGTCAAGGACGTGCGCGCCGCGGTCGAGCAGGCGAAGGCGAGCCGCGCGCGCAGCGGACGTGCGACGGTGCTGTTTCTCGACGAGGTGCATCGCTTCAACAAGGCGCAGCAGGACAGCTTCCTGCCGTTTCTCGAGGACGGCACGCTCACCTTCATCGGCGCGACCACCGAGAATCCGTCCTTCGAGGTCGTCAGCGCGCTGCTGTCGCGCGCGCGCGTGTATGTGCTGAAGCCGCTGCCGCCTGCGGCGATCGCCCGGCTGCTGCGTGCGGCACTCGCCGATCGCGAGCGCGGCCTCGGCGCCGATGCGCTCACGATCGACGACGAGGCGCTCGAGTTGCTCGCGGCTGCTGCCGACGGCGACGCGCGCCGCGGACTGAACATGCTCGAGATCGCGGCGGACCTCGCCGAGGCCGGACGCATCACGCCCGCCGCGGCGCGCGAGGTGGCCAGCGGCGGACGCCGGCGTTTCGACAAGGGCGGCGAGCAGTTCTACGACCAGATCTCAGCACTGCACAAGGCGGTGCGCGGCACCGATCCCGACGCGGCGCTTTACTGGTTCTGCCGCATGCTCGACGGCGGCTGCGATCCGCTCTACATCGCCCGCCGTGCGCTGCGCATGGCCGTCGAAGACGTGGGGCTCGCCGACCCGCGCGCGCTCGCGATCGCGCGCGATGCCTGGGACAGCTACGAGCGGCTCGGCAGTCCCGAGGGCGAGCTCGCGCTCGCGACCGCCATCGTCTACCTCGCCTGCGCGCCGAAGAGCAACGCGGTCTATGTCGCGATGGGCGAGGCGATGGCGGATGTCGAAACCTACGGCACGCTCGACGTGCCGCTGCAGTTGCGCAACGCGCCGACGCGCCTGATGAAGCAGCTCGATTACGGCAAGGGCTATCGCTACGCACACGATGAGCCCGGTGGCTACGCGGCGGGCGAGCGATACCTGCCCGATGGACTGCCCGATCGCCGATACTACCGCCCCGTGCCGCGCGGCCTCGAGATCCGGATAGCCGAGGCGCTCGAGCGGCTGAGGAAATCCTGAGGAGAACCCGTGCTCGACCCGAAGCTGCTGCGCACCGAACCCGAGGCCGTCGCCCGCAATCTCGCCCGCCGCGGCTTTGCGCTCGACATCGCGTTCTTCCGCACACTCGAGGAGCGCCGCAAGGCCTGCCAGATCGAGGCTGATCGCCTGCGCGCGGCACGCAACAGCCACTCGAAGGCCGTGGGCGCGGCGCGCGCGCGCGGCGAGGACATCGCGCCGCTGATGGCGCACGGCGAGGCGCTCGCCGCCGACGTCGCGCGCGTCGACGCCGAGCTGGCCGTCGTGCAGGACGAACTCGACCAGTGGCAGCTCGGCCTGCCGAACCTGCTCGACGCGGGCGTACCCGACGGCCGCGACGAGAGCGCGAACGTCGAAGTGCGTCGCAGCGGCGAGCCGCGGCAGTTCGACTTCGAGCCGCGCGATCACGTCGCGATCGGCGCGAGCCTCGACGGGCTCGACTTCGATGCGGCGAGCCGCCTGTCGGGGGCGCGCTTCGCGGTGCTGCGCGGCCACGTCGCGCGGCTGCATCGCGCGCTCGCGCAGTTCATGCTCGACCTGCACACGCGCGAGCATGGTTACACCGAGGTCTACGTGCCTTACCTCGTGTCGCGCGCCACGCTGACCGGCACCGGCCAGCTGCCGAAGTTCGAGCAGGACCTGTTCGCGGTGCCCCACGACCCGGAGCTGTTCCTGATCCCGACCGCCGAAGTGCCGGTCACCAATCTCGTGCGCGACCGGATCGTCGCGCCCGAGCAGTTGCCGCTGCGCTATGTCGCACATACGCCGTGTTTCCGCTCGGAAGCCGGCGCGCACGGCAAGGACACGCGCGGCCTGATCCGCCAGCACCAGTTCGACAAGGTCGAGCTCGTGCAGATCGTGCGTCCGGCCGATTCGGGCGCGGCCCTCGAGGCGCTGACCGGGCACGCCGAGGCCGTGCTCGCGGCGCTGCAGCTGCCGTACCGGGTCGTGGCGCTGTGCGCGGGCGACATCGGCTTCGGCAGCGCAAAGACCTACGATCTCGAGGTCTGGCTGCCGGGGCAGGGCAGGTATCGGGAGATTTCCTCGTGCAGCAACTGCGAGGCTTTCCAGGCGCGCCGGATGCAGGCGCGCTGGCGCAACCCGGCCACCGGCAAGCCCGAGCCCGTGCACACATTGAACGGTTCCGGCGTTGCAGTCGGGCGCGCACTGGTGGCCGTGCTCGAGAACTACCAGCGCGCCGACGGCAGCGTCACGGTGCCCGAAGTGTTGCGCCCTTACATGGGCGGAATCGGGCAGCTCGGGAGGAGTTGACTTCGAGAGAATGATCGTTCATTCTTCGCGCCCCTTTCGGCGCTCCCCTGTTCGAGGCTTGCATGTCCGGTCGCTTTTCCGTTCGCGTCGCCGCGCTGTCGCTCGTGGCGGGCGCGCTGCTGTCTGCGTGTGGTGACCAGCCCGGCCCGCAGGGTCCTCAGGCCCAGCCGGTCACCGTCGTTACGCTGCGCGCCGAGCCGGTCACACTGACCCGCGAGCTGCCGGCGCGCACCAACGCCTACCTGATCGCCGAGGTCCGCCCGCAGGTGAGCGGCATCGTGCAGAAACGCCTGTTCACCGAGGGCGGGTACGTCAAGGCGGGCCAGGCGCTCTACCAGCTCGACGACGCCAGCTACCAGGCCGAGTACGCGAGCGCGCGCGCCTCGCTCGCGCGCGCCGAGGCGACGCTCAATTCCGCGCGGCTGAACGCGGCGCGCACGGCCGAGCTCGCCAAGGTCGACGCGGTCAGCCAGCAGGATTACGAGAATGCGACCGCCGCGCTGCTGCAGGCGGAGGCCGACGTGAAACTCGCGCAGGCGAGCGTGCGCGCGAGCGGCATCGTGCTGAACTACGCGCGCATCGTCTCGCCGATCAGCGGGCGCATCGGCAAGTCGATGGTCACCCAGGGCGCGCTCGTCACGGCGAACCAGGCGACGCCGCTCGCGACCGTGCAGCAGCTCGATCCGATCTACGTCGATGCGACGGCCTCGAGCACCGAGCTGCTCGCGCTGCGCCGCGAGCTCGCCGCCGGCACGCTGACCAGCACCGCGACCAGCGTGCCGGTCACGATCGTGCTCGAGGACGGCAGCAGCTACGAGCACGGCGGCAAGCTGACGTTCGCCGACGTCACGGTCGATCCGACGACCGGCACTTTCCTGCTGCGCATCCTCGTGCCGAATCCCGACAACATCCTGATGCCCGGCATGTACGTGCGCGCGGTGATCAGCATCGGCGTGCGCCAGAACGGCATCCTCGTGCCGCAGCAGGGCATCGCGCGCGACCCGAAAGGGCGCACGACGGCGCTGGTTGTCGGCGCCGACGACAAGGTCGAGCAGCGCGAGGTCAAGGTCTCGCGCACGGTCGGCGACAAGTGGCTGGTCGACGACGGGCTCGCGGTCGGCGACCGGGTGATCGTCGAGGGCCTGCAGAAAGTCGGCCCGGGCTCGCCGGTGCAGGCGACCGAGGCGCAAGGCTGAGGCCATGGCCCGTTTCTTCATCGACCGGCCGATTTTCGCGTGGGTGATCGCGATCATCATCATGCTGGCGGGCGCGCTGTCGATCACGCAGCTCGGCATCGAGCGCTATCCGCTGATCGCGCCGCCGGCGATCACCGTCAACGCGACCTACCCGGGCGCGTCGGCCAAGGTCGTCGAGGACTCGGTGACGCAGATCATCGAGCAGAACATGAAGGGCCTCGACGGCCTGCTGTACATGTCGGCGACCAGCGAGTCGAACGGCCATGCCGCGATCACGCTGACCTTCGACAATGCGACCGATCCGGACATCGCGCAGGTGCAGGTGCAGAACAAGCTGCAGCTCGCGATGCCGCTGCTGCCGCAGGAAGTGCAGCGCCAGGGCGTCGTCGTGACCAAGGGCCGCGCCGGCTTCCTGATGGTGGTCGCATTCATCTCGAGCGACGGCTCGATGGACCGGGTCGACATCGCCGACTACGTCGCGTCGAACCTCGCCGATGCGATCAGCCGCGTGCCGGGCGTCGGCAGCGTGCAGGTGTTCGGTTCCAAGTACGCGATGCGCATCTGGCTCGACCCGAACAAGCTCGACACCTACCGGCTCTCGGTCAGCGACATCATCGCCGCCGTGCAGGCGCAGAACGCACAGGTTGCGATCGGCCAGATCGGCGGCACGCCCTCGATCGAGGGCCAGCAGCTCAACGCGACGATATCGGCGCAGGATCGCCTGCAGACGCCCGAGCAGTTCCGCGACATCATCGTGCGCAGCAATTCCGACGGCGGCGAGCTGAAGCTCGGCGACGTCGCGCGCGTCGAGATCGGCTCCGAGGACTACAACAATATCACGCGCTTCAACGGCAAGCCGGCGACCGGCGTGGCGATCTCGCTCGCGACCGGCGCCAACGCGCTCGACACTGCCAACGGCGTCGCGGCGACGCTGAAGGAGCTGCAGCCGTATTTCCCGCCGGGGCTGGTGACAGCCGAGGCCTTCGACACGACGCCGTTCGTGCGCGTGTCGATCATCGGCGTGATCGAGACGCTGCTCGAGGCCGTCGCGCTGGTGTTCCTGGTGATCCTGCTGTTCCTGCAGAACATCCGCGCGACGCTGATCCCGACGATCGCCGTGCCGGTCGTGCTGCTCGGCACGTTCACGGTGCTCGCGGCGCTCGGCTTCACGATCAACATGCTGACGATGTTCGCGATGGTGCTCGCGATCGGCCTGCTGGTCGACGATGCGATCGTCGTCGTCGAGAACGTCGAGCGCGTGATGGCCGAGGAGGGCCTGTCGCCGCGCGAGGCGACGCGCAAGTCGATGGACCAGATCACCGGCGCGCTGGTCGGCATCGCGATGGTGCTGTCGGCCGTGTTCGTGCCGATGGGCTTCCTTGGTGGGGCGACTGGCGTGATCTACCGCCAGTTCACCGCGACGATCGTCGCCGCGATGGGCCTGTCGGTGTTCATCGCGATCGTGCTGACGCCGGCGCTGTGCGCGACGATGCTGAAGCCGGTCGAACCCGGCCATGCCCGCAAGGAGACCGGCTTCTTCGGCTGGTTCAACCGCGGCTTCCAGCGCACCGGCCGGCGGGTCGACCAGGGCGTGCGCACGATACTCTCGCGCGGCCGGCGCTTCATGGCCGTGTTCCTCGCGCTGGTGGTCGTGATGGGTTTCCTGTTCCTGCGCCTGCCGAGCGCCTTCCTGCCGGACGAGGACCAGGGCGTGCTGTTCTCGCAGGTGATCGCCCCGGCCGGTGCGACCCAGCAGCGCACGATGGAGTCGATCAAGAAAGTCGAGCAGCACTTCCTCGAAGACGAGAAGGACACGGTGCTGTCGGTGTTCACCGTGCAGGGCTTCAGCTTTGCCGGCAGCGGACAGAACAACGGCATGTCGTTCGTCAAGCTGAAGGACTGGGACGAGCGCAAGTCGGCGGAGCTCAGCGCGACGGCGGTCGCGGCGCGCGGCATGGCGGCGCTCAGCCAGATCAAGGATGCGTTCGCGTTCGCGTTCTCGCCGCCGCCGATGCCGGAGCTTGGCACGGCATCGGGCTTCGCGTTCTTCCTGAAGGACAACGGCGGCCAGGGCCATGAGGCACTGGTCGCCGCGCGCAACCAGCTGCTCGGCGCCGCCGCGCAGAGCCCGCTGCTGACCAACGTGCGCCCGAACGGCCAGGAAGACACGCCGCAGCTGCGCGTCGAAGTCGATGTCGACAAGGCGAGCGCGCTCGGGCT
Organism: Steroidobacteraceae bacterium; assembly: GCA_019634915.1. Classification (GTDB taxonomy): domain Bacteria; phylum Pseudomonadota; class Gammaproteobacteria; order Steroidobacterales; family Steroidobacteraceae; genus CADEFQ01. The sequence continues at coordinate 61,437 of JAHCAN010000008.1, forward strand.
GTCAATCGCGTCGGTGAACCAGACGCTGAGCGCGGCCTGGGGCGGGCAGTACATCGACGACTTCCTCGATCGCGGCCGCGTCAAGCGCGTGTACGTACAGGCCGACGCGCCGTTTCGCATGGTGCCGGAGAATTTCAACCTCTGGTCGGTGCGCAACGGTGTCGGCGAGATGGTGCCGTTCTCGGCGTTCGCCAGCTGGCGCTGGGAATACGGCTCGCCGCGCCTCGAGCGCTACAACGGCGTGTCGGCGGCCGAGATCAACGGCGAGGGCGCGCCGGGCGTCAGCAGCGGCGATGCGATGGCCGAGATCGAACGCATCGCAGCGGCGCTGCCGGCAGGCTTCGGCATCGAGTGGACCGGCCTGTCGTACCAGGAGCAGCAGGCGGGCGCGCAGACGCCGCTGCTGTACACGTTGTCGATCCTGATGGTGTTCCTGTGTCTCGCGGCGCTCTATGAGAGCTGGTCGGTGCCGACCGCGGTGCTGATGATCGCGCCGCTCGGCATCCTGGGTGCCGTGCTCGCCAACACGCTGCGCGGCATGGAGCGCGACGTCTACTTCCAGGTCGCGATGCTGACCAGCGTCGGCCTGTCGAGCAAGAACGCGATCCTGATCGTCGAGTTCGCGAAGGCGAATTACGAGAGCGGCATGGAACTGGTCGAGGCGACGCTGCGCGCGGTGCGCGACCGCCTGCGGCCGATCATCATGACCTCGCTCGCGTTCGGCTTCGGCGTGCTGCCGCTCGCGATCGCGAGCGGCGCCGGCTCGGGCGCGCAGCGCGCGATCGGCACCGGCGTGATCGGCGGCATGCTGGTCGGCACCAGCTGCGGGCTGTTCCTGATTCCGCTGTTCTATGTGCTGGTGCAGCGTCTGGCGGGAGGCAAGCGCGATGCGGCGGCGTGACGGCCTGCTGATGCCGGTGATTGCGCTGGCGGGCCTGCTCGCGGGCTGCGGCGCGCTCGTCCCCAGGCTGCCCGAGGCGCAGAGCGACATTCCGGCGCAGTGGCCGCTGCCGCCGACCACTGCGGCGGGCGTCGCGCTGCCAGTTGAGGCCGCGGCGGAGCCGGACGCGTCCGCCGCCACGGTCGCGGACATCGGCTGGCGCGATTTCTTCGTCGACCCGAAGCTCGAGCAGCTGATCGCACTTGCGCTCGGGAACAACCGGGACCTGCGCGTCGCGGTGCTGAACGTCGAGCGTGCGCGCGCGCAGTACCGCATCCAGCGCGCCGACCGCCTGCCGTCGATCGACGTCACCGGTGCGCTGACGCGCAGCGGCGGCGAGCAGCTTCCCGTCACCGAACAGGCGAGCGTGACCGCCGGCGTCGCCGCCTTCGAGTTCGACCTGTTCGGGCGCGTGCGCAACCTGACGGTGGCGCAGCTCGAGCGCTATTTCGCGCAGGAGGCCGCACGCCGCGCTGCGCAGCTGTCGCTGGTCGCCGAGATCGCCAACGCCTGGCTCGCGCTGAGTGCCGACCGCGAACTGCAGCGCGTCGCGCGCGAGGCGCTGACCAACCGCGAACAGGCACTCGCGCTCAACGAGAAGCGCCACGAGCTGGGCGCCGTGTCGGCGCTCGATGTGAGCCAGGCACAGACCGCGGTCGAGACGGCGCGCACCGACGTGTCGCGCTACGCCGGCCAGGTCGCGCGCGACATCAACGCCCTGACATTGCTCGTCGGCGCGCCGATCGATCCGGACCTGCTGCCGGACAGCTTCGACCTGCACGTCAGCGGCCTCGGCGCGCTGCCGGCGGGGCTGCCGTCGGAAGTGCTGCTGCGCCGCCCGGACATCCAGCAGTCCGAGCGGCTGTTGCGCGCGGCGAACGCCAATATCGGCGCGGCACGCGCGGCTTTCTTCCCGTCGATCCGCCTGACCGGGCAGGTCGGCTATGCCAGTGACGACCTGTCGACCGTGTTCGACAGCGGAACACGCATCTGGAGCTTCTCGCCACAGGTGAGTCTGCCGATCTTCGAGGGCGGACGGCTGGTCGCGGGGCTCAGGTCGGCCCGGATCGATCGCGACATCGCGCTCGCGCAGTACGAGAAGGCGATCCAGGGCGGCTTTCGCGAGGTCGCCGACGCGCTGGCGCTGACCCGCACGCTCGCCGAGCAGAAGACCTCGCAGCAGGCACTGGTCGCGGCCGCGACCCGCGCTGACGAGCTCTCGCGCGTGCGCTACGAAAGCGGCCGGGACAGCTATCTCGTGCTGCTCGATTCGCAGCGCACGCTCTACGCGGCCCAGCAGTCACTGATCGCGACCCAGCTCGCCGAGCAATCCAATCGCGTGCTGCTCTACAAGGTGCTCGGCGGCGGCTGGCTGGAGGCCGCGCCATGATGGCCGCGCAGGCGATGGACGCGAAGCGCAGGGCGCAGGCGCGCGTCGCCGCGCAGCGCACGCGCATCCTGCAGGCCGCGGAGAAGTGCTTCGTCGAGCGCGGCTTCCACGCCGCGAGCATGGCGACGATCGCGCAGACCGCCGCGATGAGCCCGGGCCTGATCTACCGCTACTTCCACAGCAAGAGCGAGATCATCCTCGCGATCATCGAACGCCAGCTCGAGACCGCGCGCGAACGCATCGGCGCGCTGCATGGCGCGAACGACCTCGCGGCGAGCCTCGCCGACTCGTTTCAAGCGGCGGAGCAGGACGACTGCGAGCAGATCAGCGCGCCGCTGTTCCTCGAGATGTCTGCCGAGGCGACGCGCGACCCGCAGATCGGTGCCGCGATGCACGCCTTCGACGCGACCGTCCGTGGCGACCTCGCGGGCGTGCTGACGCGCAGCCGCGAGCGGGGCGGCTACGGCCTGCCGGCACCGCTCGCCGAAGCGCGGGCGCTGATGCTGCTATGCCTCATCGAGGGGCTCAAGGTGCGCGAGGCGCGCGAGCCGGGGCTCGATCGCGGGCTGCTCGAGACCGCGCTGGCCGACATCCTCGCGATGTTGCTCGCGCCGCTGGCGCCCGGCGGGGCGGATTTGCGACCATAGGCCACAGTCGGAAGGGTGCCAGAGTGGTTGAATGGACCGGTCTTGTGAATCGAGCGCTGCCGTCGGAAACGCGGTAGTGGATGGAGTCAAAGTCGGCGAAGCCCCTGCGCGAGCGAGGTAACGCCGAGCGAAGCCCGCAAGGGAACGTGTAGAGACTTGACGGCTCCCGCCTAAGGCCCGCGGGCTAAGGCGATGGCAAAGTCCAGACCCCGAACAGACGCATCGTCGTCTGGTGGCGAAAGCCATCGGGGCATGGAAAACCGGCAACAGGGCAACCTGTTCGTGGGTTCGAATCCCACCCCTTCCGCCAATTGCCAATCTCACGCCGGCTCAGGCGATACGGGAAATGTTGAAAATGCCGTGAAACTCAGGGTTTTACGGTCTCACAGCGTATCCCAAGCTCTCGGTATGTCTCAACCAGGCGAGGGTACTTTTGAGGGTATCAGCGCCGTTGGCATCGGGAGATACCCTAAAAATGCTTACGGACAGCAAGGTTCGTTCGGCCAGATCAGCAGACCGCCCGCTCAAGCTCTTCGACTCTCGCGGCTTGTATCTGCAGGTGATGCCGAACGGCGGTCGCTACTGGCGCTTCAACTACCAGTTCAATGGCAAGTACAGGACGCTGGCACTGGGAACGTATCCCGACGTGTCGCTGGCGAGAGCCAGGGAGCGCCACTACGAGGCACGGCGGGAGCTCGCCGAGGGTATCGACCCCGGCGCGGCCAAGCAGGCTCTCAGCCGGGATTTTGAAACCGTAGCACGTGCCTGGCTAGCCCACTGGCGTCCGGGCCGGTCAGAACGGTACGCGGACTATGTGGTATCCCGGCTGGAGGGCGACATCTTTCCAGACATCGGCGCCCGGCCAGTGGGGGAACTGACCGCCGCCGAGTTCCGGGATGCCGTGCGCAAGGTGGAACGGCGTGGCGCATCGGAGATTGCGCGGCGATTGCTGCAGAACTGCGGCCAGATCATGCGTTACGCCGTCGCCAACGACCTTTCGCCGCGCAACCCGGTAGCGGAGGTGAAGCCCTCCGACATCCTCAAGGCCCGCAAGAAGCGCAACTACCCGCGAGTGAGCGCGAGGGAACTCCCCAATCTGCTACGTGCCATCGACAGCTACGCGGGCGGCGAGCATACGCGCATGGCCCTGCAGCTGATGGCGCTGACCTTCGTGCGGACCTCGGAGCTGATTGGTGCGCGCTGGCCGGAGTTCGATCTCAAGGAATCCCGTTGGGACATTCCAGCCGAGCGGATGAAAATGAAGACGCTCCATGTCGTCGCCCTGAGCACGCAGGCCACGGCAATCCTCGAACGGCTCCAGGCGATTTCATTCGACCGGGAGTTCGTATTCCCCGGCGATCTGAATCCCCACAAACCCATGAGCAACAACACACTGCTGTTCGCGCTGTACCGGATGGGTTACCGGAGCCGAATGACCGGACACGGGTTCCGAGGCGTGGCCTCCACCATCCTCCACGAGCAGGGTTGGCCGCATGAACACATAGAGCTGCAGCTGGCTCATCAGGAGCGCAATGACGTCAGTGCCGCCTACAACCATGCCCTTTATCTGAAGCCGCGCGCCGAGATGATGCAGGCGTGGGCGGACCATCTCGACCGTTTGCGAGTTCACGACGGAGAAGCGGGTCAGTAAACCGCCTGACTTGGAGTCGTACTTGCAGGAATGCTCACGCGAAGACTTCTATTTCCAAACGGCGCGCGGTGCGAGCGATGTGAATGGGGCCTTCTCCAATCCGTAGAAACCAGCGACGCTGGAACCCCGGAACGGATGCGCATCTGGCGACTTGTCCGAGGACCAGATCCTATCCATCAAGCAACGCGCCAGGATCTGAAATGCAATGGATCGAAATCTAGTCGGTACCTGAGACACCGTCGGGAACCAATCGAAATAGTACCTACACTGGTCAAGAACAAACATGTCGACGTACATCGTGGTGCTCTTTGCTTTGTATCGACCTCGCATGGAATCCCTTAGAGAAGTGAAATAGGGGTGGCCGTAGATTCCAAGGAGCGAGTTGACCACAAGATTCGGAAGGGGCAAATCGCACGAAAAGCGGGAATCTTGATCGAACCATGGTGTGGAAATCGCGCGTAGCAGCTCCTCGCTTGCGAGTTTCCAGTGCCCTTCGACAATCTTATCCAGCAACGCTGCCGACTTGTTCAGGTCAAGCGCATTCTGAGCGATAAAAGAGAGGTTCCCGAGATGCTGGCCCAAAGGATCTGCGGGCGTCAGTGTGGAGTTGACCCGTTTTCGTGGACACCTCACCGTTGGAGATGGAGGAGTTCACGATGGCGGACAAGACGATCCGGTACACGCCGGAGTTCAAGAAGCAGATGGTCGGTCTTGTGCGGGCCGGGCGCAGGCCCGCGGCCCTGTCCAAGGAGTTTGGGCCCTCGGCCTGGACGATTGGTTTGTGGGTCAAGCAGGCCGCGCGTGATGCCGGGGACGGCGACGGCGGCCTGAGCAGCGCCGAGCGCGAGGAGCTGCGCCGCCTGCGGCGCGAGAACCGGCAGCTGAGGGAGGACCGAGAGATCCTCTCAAAAGCCGCGGCCTGGTTCGCGACGGAGAAGGCGCCTACGAAGCGCTCTTCGGATTCGTGAAGGCGAACCAGGCCACCCATGCAGTGGGCCGCATGTGCTACCTGCTGGGCATTTCCAGAGCCGGGTTCTACGCTTGGCAGGATCGTCCGATGTGCCAGCGACGGCGCGTCGATCTGATGCTCACGGGCAAGATCGCCGCCATCCACCGCCGCTCGCGCGACACTTACGGATCCCCGAGCATCCATGCCGAGTTGGCGGACGACCACGGCATCCATGTGGGTCGCAAGCGCGTGGCCCGGCTGATGCGCCAGAACGGCATCCGCGGCGCCACGCTGCGCAAATACGTTGTGACCACGCAGAGCGATCCAGCGGCCGCAAAGCCGATCGATCTGGTGGAGCGGCGGTTCTTTTCCGACGCACCGGACCAGTTGTGGGTTGCGGACATGACCTACATCCCGACGTGGTCGGGCCTGGCGATGGTGCTGGACGTGTACTCGCGCAAGATCGTCGGCTGGGCGATGGACACGAACATGCGCACGGAGCTGATCCTGGACGCCCTGCAGATGGCGGTCACACAGCGCCAGCCGCGAGGCGTCATTCATCACTCGGACCGCGGGTCGCAATATACGAGCTACGCCTTCGGCAAGCGCTGCCAGGAAGCCGGCATCATGCCGTCGATGGGGTCGGTCGGGGATGCCTACGACAACGCGATGGCCGAGAGCTTCTTTGCCACGCTGGAGCGCGAGGTGCTTAACCGTCGGCGCTTTCGCAGCCAGGCCGAAGCGCGGATGGCCATCTTCGAGTGGATCGAAGGCTGGTACAACCCGCATCGGCGGCACTCGGGACTGGGCTACCGCTCGCCGGTCAACTACGAGCGTTCCCACTGGCAATCCCGGGCAAGAATGGCAGAGCTTCTGCCGCCTTCGGCGCCAGACTCACTGTCGAGTAAGATCAGCAAGGCAGCATGAAGAGACGATCACAGGACTACTGAAAGTCTCATAAATAATGCAATAATGACCCCCTGTCCTTCTGGAGAGAACAGGCATGGCAAGACCGAAGGGATCGGCCGAGGTGATCGAAGCGCGGCGCCGTCAGGCGCTGCGCCTGCTGGATCAGGGCTACTCGCTGGGTGAGGTCGGGCGCATGCTCGGCTGCGCGCCCAGCTCGGTGATGCGCTGGCGCGATGCCCGAACACAAGGCGGCAAGCAGGCCCTGAAGGTCCGACCGACGCCGGGGCGACCGCCGCAGCTGAAGGCCCGGGATCGCCAGCGCATCGTCGGACGGCTGCTCAAGGGAGCCATGGCCAATGGCTTTGCCACCGAGCTGTGGACCACTGCCCGAGTGGCCCAGGTCATTCACAAGTGCTGTGGAATCGGCTATCACAAGAGTCACGTCGCCCGCCTGCTGCATGAGCTGGGCTTCAGTTGCCAGAAGCCCGAGCGCCGGGCGCTGGAGCGCGATGAGGCCCGTATCGAACAGTGGAAGCGCAAGGACTGGCCGCGGGTAAAAAAAACGCTGCGCGGCTGGGTGCCCACATCGTCTTTGTCGACGAATCCGGCTTCATGCTGATCCCGACTGTCCGGCGCACCTGGGCGCCCTGCGGCCAGACTCCGATCATTCGACATCGCTACAACCATGCGCGCATCTCGGTGATCGGCGGCCTGACAGTCAGTCCCGGCAGGCGCCGACTGGGACTGTACTTCCGGCCCCATGCCGGCAACATCTCGCGCGATGAGGTCGAAGACTTCCTCTGGCACCTGCTGCGCCACCTGCGCGGCCAGGTCATCGTTGTCTGGGATGGGGCCTCGATCCATCGGCCCAAAGGGTTGCAAGACTTGCTGGCCCGGTATCCGCGCCTGCATCTGGAGAAGCTGCCCGCCTACGCGCCGCAACTGAACCCCATCGAAGCGCTGTGGCATGCGGCCAAGCTGCCGCTGGCCAATGGCCAGCCCGACGACATCCCCGAACTCGGACGGGATGTGGTGACAAGCCTGCGAACCCTGCGCGCATCCCAGCCCATCCTCAGGGGTTGCATCCGTCAGTCTGATCTGACTATCCATTTACCCTGAATATTGCATTAATTATGAGACGCTCAGTAAGCGACAGCGTCGAGGGAACATCTGTGGCGACCAGATCCAAGCGGCGACAGATTCCACGGCAAAAATCCTGCATCAGGTGCGGGCTTCCGATCGCCTCGTCAGCCAATCTGCTGCTTACATCGTCGGAGAGCGCGTAATTGAGAAGGCCAAATCCAGTCTTGGAGATGAATACCAACTCGTCGTGCTCCCACATGGGAATCTGAATGGGAGAGATTCGTCCTGTCATCTCCTTCTCAACCTTCAACGCATCATATCGGCGATGTGGAATCGCGATAATGGCGGCCGGCAGCCCGTCGAAGATGAGCGGCTTAAGCGCGCGAACAATGCTTCCCTGCATGTCCTTTGGCAGATAGTGGAAGTCGTCGATCACCAGAGCGCGCTTTGATTCCTTCAGCCCTCCTAGCGCTGCAACCCTCGCGGAGACAGTTCGAGATCCGGAGCTTCCCGACGCCTTTCCTCTCTCGTGGGCAACAGCGGCTTCACCTTCAACTTTAGCCACGAAGATACTCCCCGTGGCTCCCACCTTTACTTCGCCACCCGTGGTCGAGCTCCTCTCTTCGTTGCGCTCTGTCGTTTGGAAGATATCGAGCTGCTCAAGAATGGTTTGCCAGAAGTCATCTTCCTCACTAACAGTTCCTCCGTCGATCCAAATCGCACTTTCCGGAGGCAAGACTCGTCTTGTCAAAACCGTCTTCCCTGATTTTGTTTGACCTGTAACGGTAACTAGCTTGCACAAGTTCTCCGTGACCTCTCCAAGCCGCTTCTCCAAACGCAATTCAGTGCGCGGATTGTAGGTGTGCCGTGGGAAGCCCCCCGGGACGAAGATGTCTTGGTAACGCATTACTGTCATACCTGCGCGTCCTTGCTGAAGTGCGGTCTAACGGTTGAGCTGAGCGGCGCGCGCGCCGAGGTTCGGGCTTGGCACTTTATCTCTCACGCGTCCGCTCCGAGCACACCGGCGGTATCCGCCGAGCACTCGCCAGGCGCGCTGGCGCCGTTCGATATCGTGCACGCCAAGATACGCACCGAGGGCAATGTGGCGGTGTTCCACATGGCGGTGTCGGGCCGCGCCGGCGAAATCACGCCGACCGCGACCGGGCAATTCGCCGGCAGCGAGGTGTTCTCCTACGTCTGGCCGACGACCATCGATCCCTACGAAGTGGGCTTCGAGCGTGGCACCGGCATCCTTGCCCTCGCCGTGACCGCGCATCCGGATTTCGACGACACGCCGCTCTTCGATGAATCACGGGACGGCAACCTGGCGAATGACGGCGGGCTCTGGCACATGCACTGGGTCGTGCTGGGTCCCGATCCCGTGTGCGGCGCGGGCGCGCTCAAGGTGATCGACATCGCGGAAGGCACGCGGCCGCGCCTGCCGGCGACCTGGCCCGGTGCGCCGATCCTGATCGACAGCCCCGGCTGGCAGCCGCTGCTGGATCGCGATACGGTCGAGGTGCGGGTGCCGTTTTCGGACATCGCGGTCGTCAGTGCGGCGGGGTTCGACGGCGTTACGGCGGGCCTGCGCGTGAACGCCAGCGCCCACGCGCCGCTGCTGTGCGTCGCGAATGTGTTCGACGTGGCATCGGGCGATCTCAGCCTGCCCGGGCGAGTCAACCAGTAACTTTAGGCTGCCGCCGGCGCCGGCATTCGACGATGCCGCGCCGGCGGTGGCGCAGGATCAGGGAGCGAAGATGCCCGCCCTCGTGGCCGCGCCCGCCTGGCGCACGACCCGCTGGTTCAATGTGCCGGCACGGCTGGCGCTCGCCGATCTACGCGGGCGCGTCGTCTGCGTGTGCGCTTTCCAGGCCGAGATCATGGCGTTGATTGGCGAGCGCGTGCAGGTCGTGCCTGCCGGTGAGGCCGTCCCGGCCGGTGTCTGCACACCTGGCGGTTGTACCTGACGGGGGCATTTCGGGAGCTGCGCACGAGCGCCAGCGGCGCGATACTGCACCGGTAAGGAGTTGCTCCGATGAAACACCTGCTGCGTTCCTCCGTTGTGGTTGCCGCCCTCGCGTCGTGTGCCGCGATGCTCGCCGGTGGTTGTGCGACGACGCCGGAGCGTCCCCAGACGATGCGCGATCCCCAGGCGGATTTCAGCACGTACAGGACTTTTGGCTGGTACCGGCCGCCGGGCGACGATGGCGCCGCGAAACCCCACTCGATCGTCGACGGCTACGTTCGTACGGCGATCGGGAACGAACTGACGGGCAAGGGCTATGTTGAGGTCGCCGCGGGCGCGACGCCGGACCTGAGCGTCGCATACGAAACCGCGAGCGACGAGAAGCTCAAGAGCAATCCGTTCCGGGTCGGCGTCGGGGTCGGCAGCTTCGGCCGCAACGTGGGCGGTAGCGTCGGCGTCGGCAGTCCCGGCGTCAGGAACGTCAGGGAAGGGTCGCTCGTCGTGCACGCCATCGACCACGCGCGTGACATCGAGATTTGGCGCGGCAGCATTGCGCGCGAGCTCGGCAGGGGCGGCGTCGATGCGGTAACGGTGCAGGCGGCAGTCTCGGAGTTGATGCGCGACTTCCCGGCGCGCGGCGGCGACGGCCCTGGCAACGATGGGCGGCAGTGAGCGGCGCTGCATCCACGCGTTGAGAATGGCTGATTCCGCGTCGACTCAGGGCCGTGCCGTCAGGCCGAGGTCGCGGGCGATGCGCTCGCCGATGGAAATGCCGTCCAGTCGCTGCGACGCCTCGCTGAGGTGCTCGATCGAGTGGTCCGCGCCGGGGTAGACCTGTAGCACGTAACGCCCGCCCGAGGCCTCGAAGAATCTCCTGGCCTGCTCCTGGGACGTGAAGGAGATGTCGGTGACTCCCTTCTCGCCGTAGCCCCCAGCGATCGGCACGTTCACGTCCTCGGCACCGTGATAGTTCAGGATGGTGTGGCCACGTGCAGCGGGGCAGTCCGGAACTTCGGCCATCATCGATCCAGCCAGCGTCGCCACGGTCGTGTAGAGGTGGCTCACGCAGGCCAGTGTCTGCGTCATCATCGCGCCATTGGAATGGCCGACGCCGAAGGTGCGGGCCGGATCCACGCCGTATTTCTTCTGCAGGTAATGCACGGCGCCGGTGATATAGGCGACGTCATTCACGTTGTCTTCATAAGGCTTGCCGCAGCAGCCCTTGCCCGCGTTCCAGGCCTTCAGCTGGCGGCCGCCGATTCTCATGGCCGCGCTGCCGTTGAGATAGGCGACGATGAAACCGTGCTTCTCGGCCACACCGTCGATCTTCAGGTGATCGAGCATGAACTGCGCGTTGCCGCCGCCGCCGTGCAGCGCGACCAGCAGCGCGCGCTCGCCTTCGGGAGGCAGGCGGGAGGGCACGTAGACCAGCATGTCGCGCCGGCCGAAGGCATCCTCGTGGGTGTTGGCCGTCACCGCCCCGAGGGACTCCTCGCTGACTTTGGCTGCGCGGTTCTCACGCTGGGTTTCGCGGATCTGTTCGAGCCGCTTCAGGCGCGAGCCGTGGCCCTCGTCCTGCTGCGCGCCGGCCGGCAGGCAGAAGACAGCAGCGCAGGACACCAGGATGGCAATGCGGGAGGTCCTGGACGGCATGGTCGGCGCCCTCACGGGTTCGTGGCGTTGGCGGATCGTGACGGGATTCAATCACGGGAAGGCTGAACGGAAGCATAACGGGCCGTTCGGTCCCATTGCGGCATGCGCTGGCTCGCCGCGGCTCACCGCGCAGCCTGGCGCTCCCAGCCCGCACGCCGCGCCGCGAGCAGCGCCTCCCAGCGCGGATCCGCGTGCAGCGGTGCGAGGAACGGCGAGATCTGCAGCTCGGACACGAACTGCCAGCTCCGGGACACCGAGCCGCTGACCACGGCGCTGGCGGCCGCCGACTGCAGCGAGGCGAAGGCCGCGTCGACGCGCTCCATGCTGGCCTGCAGTTCGGCGATCGTGATGTGCAGCACCCAGTCATCCGGCCGGGCCTCGGCGCTTGCGGTCAGGTGCGCGAGGATGCTTTCGGCCTGCGCCCGTTCACCGCGAGCCTCGTGGACGAGCGCGATGCACTGGGCGGCCCGCGGCCCCGGCTGCAGGCCCTCGACCGCGGCGAGCGCCTCATCGCGGCGCCCGTCCAGCAGCAGTGCCTTGCAGAGGAAATTCCTGTTGTCGGCGGAGACGAGACCCAGATCGTCGGCCTTGCGCAGTTCCGCGGCGGCTTCGTGGTGGCGGCCGGTCGCGAGCAGCAGGGCGCCGAGGATCGCGCGGTTCACCGCCGAGACGGGATCGTTCGCGGCGATCTGCATTGCGAGCTCGACGGCATCGGACAGCCGCCCGTCGACCGATGCCTCGGACATCTGCATCGCACGCACCAGCGGATCGGACGGCTGCAGCCTGATCGCCTCGTGGAAATGGTGGCGTGCCTGCGCGATCTGTCCGGCCCAGAGCAGGTACTGCGCCACGCGCGCGTGCGCCTCGGCGAGATCGGAGCCGGACTCGAGTGCGCGCAGGGCGGCCTCGTGCCAGCGTTGCGCCTCGTCAGACGCGAGCTGCCTGGCACTCGCCTCGATGTACCAGGTCGCTGCGAGCCCGGACCACGCGCGTGAGTAGCCGGCATCGAGCCGTGTGGCCTCTTCGAACGACTGCCGCGCGCGCTCGACGTCGGATGCTTGGCGGCGATTCAGGAAGTAGCGGCCCTGCAGATACTGCTCGTGGGCCGCCGGGTTCGTCGTCCCTCCCTGCGCCGCCAGCCTCTCCGCGCCCGAAAGGCGGATGTCCAGCGCCGCGGCGATAGCCGTCGCGATCGCGCTCTGCACCTCGAAAACGTCGCGGAGCTCGCGATCGTAGCTGGCGGACCACAGGTGGCCGTTCGTCTTCGCGTCGATCAGTTGCGCGGTCACGCGGATCCGGTCGCCGGCCTTGCGCACGCTGCCTTCCAGCACGTGGGTCACGCCCAGCCGTTCGCGCACGCGCTGGATGTCGGCCTTCGCACCGCGAAACGAGAACGAGGACGTGCGCACGATGACGCGCAGGTCCGGGATGCGAACCAGCAGGTTCAGGATCTCCTCGGCCAGGCCGTCCGCGAAATAGGCCTGGTCCCCGTCCGGGCTCAGGTCGGCGAAAGGCAGCACGGCCAGCGAAGTCGTCTGTGCAGCAGACGGCGCGGCGACATCGTGCTTCGCGCGCCACGACGGCAGCGCGATGAACGCGGCGAGCGCGACGAGGGCACCGAGCGCGAACAGCGCCGCCCACACCCGCGCGGCCGGTTGCCGGCGCGTCGCTGCCCGCGCAGGCAGGGTGGGCGGCGCAGTGGGAGTCGTCGGGCCGCGGTGTGCCACGGCGGGCCGATCAGCCGGCTCGACTTTTGCGACGAAGCGGTAGCCGCGGCCCGGCACGGTGACGATGTAGCGGTGTTCGCCGGCGCGCTCGCCGAGCACGCGCCGCAGCGTGTGGATCGCCTGCGTGAGATTCCCGTCCTCGACCACGACGCTCGGCCAGAGCGCCTCCATCAACTCACGCTTCTCGACGAGCTCGCCCGGCCGCTCGACCAGGTAGAGCAGGGCGTCGAAGACTTTCGCGGTCACCGGCACGGGTTTCGAGTCCGCGCGGGTGACGAGCAGGCGCCGCAGCGCATCGAGCTCGAACTCGCCGAATCGGTAGGAAACTGGGTTGCCCGCGCGGTCCATGACGACTTTTCTTTGAGGAGATTTGAGGACCACCCAATGAGATTTGATCCCGAACGACCCATTCTAGCTGCGGCTGTCGGGCGATGGACCGTCATTCGAGCGGTGCCCGGCCTGGGCTCCTGAACCACAAGGAAACAATGACATGCATCCAGACAATACCTGCGCCGCCCGGGCGGTTTGTGCGCTCGCGTCGGTGGCTCTCGGGATACTGTCCGCGTCGCCACTGCTCGCGGGCGATGGGCACGGGCATTCGGATCGCGACCATTCCGACCGCGGGCGGTCCGACCATGGGCACTCCGGTCATGGGCAGTCCGAATGGAGCACCGCGGTGGCGGTCACGGAGATCAACTCCTCCGCCGGCGACGGTTGCCCGCACGAAGCCGAAGACGGGCTGTCGATCTTCATCGCCTCGCCCAGGGGTGGCAGCCTCGGCAGCAACGACATCTGGGCGGCGGATCGCGCCAGCATCGACGCGCCGTGGGGAGAGCCGCGCAATCTGGGCGAGCCGGTGAACTCGGCCTTCGCGGATTTCTGCCCGACACCCGTGCTGGGGAGATCGCTGTTCTTCGTGTCCGAGCGTCCGGGCGACGGCACCGGACCGACGCCATGCGGAGGTGGTGACATCTACCTGTCGCGCCAGAGTCCGGCCGGTGGCTGGAGCGAGCCGCAGCTGCTGCCGTGCTGGCCAGATGGTCCGAATACCCAGGGTGGGGAGCGCAGCCCTTCATATGTGGAGACCTGGTACGGGACCTTCCTCTTCTATTCGACCAACGACACCGGCACGGACCAGGATATCTACGTGAGCCAGCTCGGTCGTGACGGCAAATTCGGCCCGGGGCTGCGGCTCGCCGCTCTCTCGCTGGCCGGGTACGACGACCTGATGCCGAACGTGCGCATGCGCGAGGAGCGTGCGACGCTGTCCCACGACGGCAAGCGGCTCTACTTCGGCCGCAATGGCGACATCTTCATGAGCCGGCGCCCCGCGCCGGGATATGCTCACCACTCGAACGCGAGATTGACCGCCAGGCTGCGGCCGGGGCGCGAGTAGAAGCCGATATTGGCATCCTCTGCGCCGACGCCGCGCACGCTGGACCAGTCCCAGTAGCGGCGGTCGCGAAGATTGATGACGCCGGCGTTGACGCGCACGCCGTGCCAGGGCTCGGCCCACGCATAGAGATCGAAGCGGACGTAGCCGGGCGGTGCGAAGAACGGGCCGTTCTCCTGGTCGATGCGGGACTTCTTCTGCGTGCCGACCATCGCGGTCTCCGCGCCCCACAGCCCCGAGCCCGCCTCGTAGCGCAGGCCGACCGCGAGGCGCGCCGGATCGATGCTGTTGAGCGGCTGCGCGCGGCGCAGGTCGTCGCCCTCGGACCAGGCCAGTGCACCACGCAGCTGCCAGTGGCCGGCGCCGTCCGCGCGCGCGGGCAACTGCCAGAGCAGATCGGCTTCGACGCCGCGGATACGGGCGCGGTCGCGGTTGATCGACTGGAACACCAGCAGCCCGGTGCCGGCCTCGACGCCGAGGTTGGCGCGCGATTCGATCAGGTCGCGGTAGCGGTTCTCGTAGAGCGACACGCTGGCGCGCAGCGCGTCGCCGACATGGCGCCAGCCGAGCTCCAGTCCCTGGCTGCGTTCCGGGCGCAGATCGGGATTGGCGCGCACTTCGTAGTTGTAGACCGGCAGGATCAGGCCGATGTTGACGTCGCCGAAGGGAGGAGCGCGAAAGCCGCGCGCGTACTGCACGAACAGGCTGTGGCCGCCGCCCGGCGACCAGCGCAGCGCCAGGCGCGGCGTGAGCTGCTGTTCGTCGATGTCGACCGGGTTCGCGTCCGGGAAATCCTCGGTGAAGATCGCGTCGGGTTGCGCGCGCAGGCGATACCACTCGGCGCGCAGGCCGGGGATCAGCGCGAAGTGCCCGCCGAGGCTGATTTCGTCCTGCCAGAACACGGCGAGGCTGTCGGCATCGGTGTTGGGGAAGTCACGGACCGGAAGGGGCTCGCCGAGCACCAGCGAGCTGCTGGCACCGGTGGCGAGGTTGGTTTCGAGCCCGTCGCGCAGGCCCTCGTAGCGCTGCGTGGCGAGGTCGATGCCGTAGACCTGCCAGTGCCGTCCCCAGCGGCCCTCGTTGCGCGACTGGCCGAGCAGTGCGAGACCGATCGCGGTCGCATCGTATTCGAAGCGCCGCCAGCGCAGTGATTCGAACGGTGTCGCGCGGTCGGGCAGGCGGTACTGGTCGCTGTCCTGGCGTACCGTGGTGTCCTGCACGTAGAACTGTGCGTCCAGCGATTGCAGCCATGCGCGCTGCGGTTCCCACCGGGCCGCGAGGCTCAGGCGGTTACGGCGGTCACGGTCATCGGCGTCGAGACGATAGGTGGTGCTGTAACGCCCGCCGCCGAAGCGCAGTGAATTGACCGCGGTCTGGCGCTCGCTGCGCTGGGCATCCAGCGCCAGCACGTAACGGCCCGCCTCACCGGCATCGTGCACCAGCTTTGCGAGCGCGCTGTCACGCTGGTAATCGATGACGTTCGGACCGTCCTCGTCACGCCAGGCACGGTTGCCGGCTTCGTGGCCGCTGCGCCGCCCGAGCACGACCATGCCTTGCCAGCGTCCCGACGCATCCTCACCGGCCCAGCTGGCGGCGCGCAGCAGACTGTCGTCCATGCCGTCCCAGCCGGCGCGCGCTCCGAGATGGCGGCTGCCGCCGCGCGCGAGCAGATCCCCGGGATCGCGGGTGCGGAAGGCGACGACGCCGGCGAGCGCATCGCTGCCGTACAGCGTGGAAGCCGGGCCGCGCAATACTTCGATGCGCTCGATCGCTTCGAGATCGACCAGGTCGCGGCCGGCCGAAGCGAACTGGCCGATGCTGTACGCATCGGCAAGCGGGATGTCATCCACGAGGATACGGACGCGATTGCCTTCCAGACCGCGGATCGAAAACCCGTTGCTGCCGAAGCGATGGCTGTCGCGCGTGACGTCGATGCCGGGCACGTAGCGGGTCAGGCCTTCGAGATCGTGCACCAGATGCCGGTCCAGATCCTCGCGCTCGACCTGCGCGACGCTCGCGACCACCTGGCTGAGCGGCTCGGCCGCGCGGCTCGCGACCACGACGACGGTGTCGAGCGTCGTGGAGTCGGCGCCATCGGCCGTGCTGTCGATGCCGGACTGCGCGACGGCGATGCCGGGAAGGAGCGCGAATGGCAGCAGGCGAAGAAGCATGACGATGCACCGGACGGTGTGAGTATGGTCAATTTTTCAGCAGCGCGTGGCCGATTCCCCTGATGTACGTCAAGCAGCACAGGGATCGGGCCGGGTTGACGTAGATCAGTGAACGAAACGTCCGGACAGGAAAAAATCGCCTCGAAGGTCGCGGGCCTTCGCATGTTCTTCAACTGGAGCTGGCATCTGCCATGAATCGAACCCACCACTTGCTGTTGAGCGCATTGGCGCTCGCCATCGCTGCCGGCGCGACGCCGTTCGCTGCCGCGCAGGGCGATTCCGGCGAGGCGACCTACCTGCAGAATTGCGCGGCCTGCCACCAGCCCGACGGCAAGGGTCTGGCCGGCGCATTTCCGCCGCTGGCCGGATCCGACTGGCTCAAGGGCAAAAGCCCGGCCGACGTCGCCGCGACCGTGCTCACCGGCCTGCAGGGTGAACTCGTCGTCAATGGCGTGACCTACAACAGCCTGATGCCTGCACAGACCCATCTGAGCGATGCGGAGATCGCCGCTGCGGTCAGCCATGTCCTCAACAACTGGGGCAATCCCGGCGGCGTCATCACGGCGGATGAAGTGAAGGCGCAGCGCGTGGCGCTGGCGGTATCCACCGATCCTGCCGAAGGGCAGCTGCATTCGAGCGCCAGCCAGGCCGCGGTGGCCTATGAAGGCGCGCCGACCACGCTCAGTGGCGAGGACGTCAAGCAGGTTCGCACGCCGGGCGCGCCCGACATGAGCGAGGCCGAATTCGCGCGCGCCAGCGAGATCTTCTTCCAGCGCTGTGCGGGCTGCCACGGTGTGCTGCGCAAGGGCGCCACCGGCAAGCCGCTGACACCGGACCTGACGCAGCCGCGCGGCACCGAATACCTCAAGGCGCTGATCCGCTTCGGCTCGCCCGGCGGCATGCCCAACTTCGGCACGGGCGGCGAGCTGACCGAGGAGCAGGTGGACCTGATGGCGCGCTTCCTGCAGCACACGCCGCCCAATCCGCCGGAATGGGGCATGAAGGAAATGCGCGACAGCTGGACGGTCTTCGTGCCGCCCGCCGACCGCCCGACGAGCAAGCAGAACGACTACAACCTCGACAACATCTTCGCGGTGACGCTGCGCGATTCGGGCGAGATCGCACTGATCGACGGCGACAGCAAGCAGATCATCAGCATCCTGAAGACCGGCTACGCGGTGCACATCTCGCGGGTCTCGCATTCGGGCCGCTACATCTACACGATCGGCCGCGACGGCAAGATCGATCTGGTCGACATGTGGATGAAGGTTCCCGAGCGCGTCGCCGAGATCAAGATCGGCCTCGAGGCGCGCTCCGTCGAGACGTCAAAGTTCAAGGGCTACGAGGACAGGCTGGCGATCGCCGGCGCTTACTGGCCGCCGCAGTACGTGATCATGGACGGCCCGACGCTCGAGCCGATGAAGATCGTCTCCACGCGCGGCATGACCGTCGACACGCAGGAATATCACCCGGAGCCGCGCGTGGCCGCGATCGTCGCGAGCCACAACCACCCCGAGTTCATCGTCAACGTCAAGGAGACGGGGCGCATCCTGCTGGTCGACTACAGCGACATCGACAGCATGAAGGTCACGACGCTCGACGCCGCGCGCTTCCTGCACGACGGCGGCTGGGACAGCAGCAAGCGCTACTTCCTGACGGCCGCGAACCAGAGCGACAAGATCGCCGTAGTCGACTCGCTCGAGCAGAAGATGGTCGGCCTGATCGACGTCGAGAAGATTCCGCATCCGGGCCGCGGCGCGAATTTCGTGCACCCGAAGTACGGCCCGGTCTGGGCGACCTCGGCGCTGGGCAACGCGAACATCACGCTGGTCGCGACCGATCCCGAGAACCACCCGCAGTACGCCTGGAAGGCGGTCGAGGTGCTGAAGGGGCAGGGCGGCGGCTCGCTGTTCGTCAAGACCCACCCGAAGTCGCGTCATCTGTGGGTCGACACCACGCTCAATCCGGACGCGAAGGTCAGCCAGTCGATCGCCGTCTTCGACATCGACAAGCTCGACAAGGGCTACAAGGTGCTGCCGATCGCCGAATGGGCGAAGCTCGGCGAAGGGCCGAAGCGTGTGGTGCAGCCCGAGTACAACAAGGACGGCACCGAGGTCTGGTTCTCGGTCTGGAACGGCAAGGACCAGCGTTCGGCGATCGTGGTCGTGGACGACAGGACCCTGAAGCTCAAGAAGGTCATCGACGATCCGCGCCTGATCACGCCGACCGGCAAGTTCAACGTCTACAACACCGTCAACGACGTGTACTGAACCGGCGGCGGAGCTGCCGTTCGGAGATCTGCCGGCGGGGCCCTGGAAGGGGTCCCGCCGGCTTTCTTTTGGGGCCGATTGCAGCCCTCGCCGCACAAACTCCATTCAGACGCCAGCTACCTTGCTATTGAAAGGTAGCTTAGCTATACTATGAACATGGGGTTCAGCGAGAAATTCGGGGCGGTGCGCAAGGGCCTGCTGGAATTCGCGGTGTTGCGCGCGATCGCCGGCGAAACGCTCTATGTGGCCGAGCTGCTCAAGCGGCTGGCCGGCACCGAGTTCGCCACGCAGGAGGGCACGCTTTATCCGCTGCTCTCACGCCTGCGTCGCGAGAGCCTCGTCGATTACGAATGGCGGGAGTCGGAGGCCGGTCCGCCGCGCAAGTACTACCGCCTGACCGAATCCGGCCGCCAGGCTCTCTCCGAGCTGCAGGGCTACTGGAACCATCTCACCAACACGCTCGATCGCATAGGGAACTGACATGCGCAAAGTCACTCTGGTCAGCCTCAGCGGCAATACCTACCAGCTCGAGGATGGCGCCCATGAGGCATTGGCCGCATATCTCGAGCGCGCCTCGCGCGCGCTCGCCGCGAACCCTGATCGCGCCGAGATTCTCGCCGATCTGGAACAGGCGATCGCCGACAAGTGCGACAGTTTCCTCGGCAAGCACAAGACCGTGATCGTCGCGGCGGAGGCGGCCCAGATCATCCGCGAGATGGGGCCGGTGCAGGGCAACGGTGGCGAGGATGCGGACGCTGCGCAGGCGTCCGCGACGGCGGGACCGGAAGCGCAGGGCGAGGCGTCGGGCGCGGCGCCTGCCGGCGCCGGCCTGCACGCCGGACGGCCGCGCCGGCGCCTGATGCGGCTGCCGGGCGAGGGCATGATGGGTGGCGTGTGCTCGGGCATCGCGGCGTATTTCGATGTCGACGTGGTCTGGGTGCGCCTCGCCTTCGTGCTGATGCTGTTCATGACCGGCGGCTTCTGGTTCGTCGCCTGGCTCGCGATGCTGATCGTGATGCCTGCGGCCCGCACGCCCGAGCAGATCGCCTCGGCGCGCGGCGAAGCGCTGAGCGCGCGCGAAGTGATGGATATGGCGAAGCGCAAATCCGCCGACCTCGGCAAGGCCGCGGCGTCCGGTCTGCGCGATGCCCAGCGCAACCTGCGCGAGACCTTCGGCTCGCGCGGCTGAGCGTACGGCGGCGGGCGCCGGCTTCATCGCATCTTCGATCGCGGCCTTCGTGCTCGTCAGGCGCGGGCCATCCATCGGTGCGAGGTTTTTGCACGCGACGCCGACGATGACATCGGCGATCGTGTTGAACGTGCCCTTCCGGCTCTCTCCCTTCGTATTGCTCCGCGACGCTTTCGTGGGTTTCGCGTTGCGGTCGAGGCTGATCATGAGAGGCAACTCCCACGAGCCCGCCCGACAGTTGATCCGGTAATCCATCCAATGGGCGACGACGCCCGGCCATTCCTTTCGCCCCTCGGGATACACCCACAGCACCCAGAGCGGGACGACGTCGGCCTGCCCGGTGGGCTTGCGGGGGAGTTCGTCGATGTAATAGACGATCGTCCTGTCCTTCGTTGCCGGCAGGCGCACCAGCGCCGTCGATCGGGTGCTGATTCCCGGCAATTCGACGGTGGTGTTCCCTGCCTCGGCGGCGGGTGCGGCCAGGGCCGCAGCCGGCGCGCCGCCGCATGCGACGATCTTCTTCAGGAGGTCCCCGCGCAGCTCGGCGGTCTCGGGCAGGAAGCCGTTCGTGCGCGGCCGGTCGATGTAGGTGACCTTGCAGTAGTTGTCGAGCGGGTTCGTGACATACGGCCCGGTGTCGCTGTCCCCGCGGCAATAGGAGACGACGAACCGGTCCCCGTTGCAGCCGTAGGGCTGGTTGTAAACGATCTGGTCGCCGTAGGCGGTGCCCGCCAGCAGGGCGAGCGCCGGGAGGGCGAGGCCGTGGACGAACCTCGCGCGCGATGTACTGCTCATGGAAAGATGAGACGCCGTGCGACGGCGATCGTCAGGAGCCCGGTAAGATGCCGCCTCGAGGCCACGTCCTCACCCAGCAGGGCGCAATGTCCGGGACGGCCCGGCGCTTGAACAGGAGATCTGGCATGGCCTGGATTCTGTTGATCGCCGCCGGTGTGCTCGAGGTCGTGTGGGCCTATTACATGAAGCAGTCGCATGGCTTCACGCGACCGGTTCCGTCCCTCGTCACGCTCACGACGATGATCGCCAGCTTCGCGCTGCTGTCGGTGTCGATGCGGACGCTGCCGCTCGGTACCGCCTATACGATCTGGACGGGCATCGGCGCGGTCGGGGCGTTCCTCGTCGGCGTCCTGGTGCTCGGCGAGGGCGCCGGTGCGTTGCGGGTGGTGGCCGCCGTGCTGATCGTCTCGGGGCTGGCGCTGATGAAACTCTCCAGCCCCCAGTAGCGCGAAGCTTCGCGCGCGGCGCTATTTCAGTTGATCGGCGTGTTCGGGTCCGGCTGGCCACCGGCGAGCAGCCCGAGTACGGCGCCGCGGCCGGCTTCGCCCGCCCACAGGCCCTGCAGCAGCTTGACGGTCCGCGCGGCCGCATCGCTGACCGTGAACTGCAGCGAATCGAACTTGATGCGCTCGATGTTGAACTCGCCGCCCGCGTACTCGAAGCGGCACTGGCTGAACGTGCAGTCGATGTACTCGTTGCCGTCGAGCGTGATGGTTTCGTTCTCGAAACGCTGGTTCTCGAATCGCACGATGGGTCTCTCTCCGGTTTATGGAATGACGATGGCCGTATCGGTCTTGACCCGATCCAGCGCGATGAGCGTCCGATAGCTCCTGACCAGTTCGTTCTCGGCGAACAGGCGGCGGGTCAACCCTTCGTAGTTTCGCATGTCGGGCGTGACGATGATCAGCACGAAGCTGACTCCCCCCGTCACGTAGAAGCACTGCTGTACGTCCGGCGTATCGCGAAACAGTGCCTTCATGCGATCGACCGTGGAGGCGCGCTCGTCATTCAGCTGTACTTCGACGATGGCGGTGATCGTCACCGACACGGCATCGGGATCGACGAGGGCGACGTTCTTTCTGATCACGCCCGCCGCTTCCATCGCGATGATGCGGCGCTGCACCGCCGCCGTGGAGAGGTTGATTGCCTCGGCAATGATCCTGTGGGGCACCTTGTTGGTGCGCTGGAGGAGCCGCAGGATCTTCCGGTCGTGCTGATCCAGGACGAAACCCGGATCGGGCTTTTTTCGGGGCATAAACGATTATTTTTTGCGTTTTATGGCCAGATATTGAGCGTAATACTTATGCTACCGAAGATAAAGTGCGCGTATGACGACGCTCGTGCAGGCCAGCTCCGCCCGGGTCTCCGGGAGCACATTGACAGGGATCGCCTGCGGCATGGGCGCAGGCGCGCTGTGGGGCCTGGTCTTTCTCGCGCCCGAGCTGGCGAGGGAGTTCGGCCCGCTCCAGCTCAGCATCGGGCGCTATCTCTGCTATGGGCTGATCGCGGCGGCACTGATCGCACCCCGATGGCGCGTGCTGGTCGCGCGTCTGCCGCGACGCCAGTGGCTGAACCTTGCCTGGCTCGCTTTCGCCGGGAACACGCTCTACTACGTCCTGCTGTCGGGCGCCGTGCAGAGCGGCGGGATCGCGATGACCTCCCTCGTGATCGGTTTCCTGCCCGTTGCGGTCACGATCATCGGCAGCGGAGAACACGGCGCGGTTGCGCTGCGCAAGCTGCTGCCGTCACTGGTCCTGTGCGGGGTCGGGGCCGTCTGCATCGGCTGGCAGGCGCTGGCAGCGCCGTCCGTCGAGCCGGCTGGCAGACGAATGGTCGGGCTGCTGTGCGCGATCGGCGCGCTGGCCTCCTGGACAGCTTTCGCGGTGGGCAACACGCGTTGCCTCGCCCGGCTGCAGCACGTTTCGGCTCACGACTGGAACTTGCTCACCGGCATCGTCACCGGCGCACAAAGCCTGATCCTGATTCCGCTCGCGCTCGTCTTCGAGGCGACCCGCCACGGAGGCGGTGAATGGGCGCGGTTTGCCGCCGTCTCGATCGGGGTCGCGGTTCTGGCCTCGATCATCGGCAACGCGCTGTGGAACCGGATGAGCCGCCTGCTGCCGCTGACGCTCGTGGGCCAGATGATTCTTTTCGAGACCCTGTTCGCGCTGCTCTACGGCCTGCTTTGGGAGCAGCGTTTGCCGACGCCGCTGGAGGTCGCGGCCCTGGCTGCGGTCGTGGCGAGCGTGCTCACCTGTCTCGCGGCCCACCGCGAGGTGGCCGTGACCGAAAACGCGCCCGGCGGGCGGGGAGTGGCCCGTTAGCCTGCCGCCGCCGGCATACTCGGCTATCATGCGCGCGGTATGGAAGCACCCAGGGTCGCCCGCAGGCAGAACACCTTCCTTGCCCCGATCTGGCTCTCGCTGCTGGGCTTCGCCGTGCTGGCCGTTGCCAGCTTCGCGCTGTACGCGCGCCTGACGACCACGACGGTGATCCTGGTGCGCCACGCCGAGAAGCAGCTCGGCACGATCGCGGACCCGCCGCTCACCCATGAAGGCGACGAGCGGGCGCAGCGGCTCGCCCGCCTGTTCGGTGAGCGCTCCGCGATCGGGTCGGTGCAGGCCGTCTATGCGACGGCGACGCGACGCGCGCAGGCCACTGCGGCGCCGCTCGCCGCGCGCCTCGGCCTGCAGGTGATCACGGCCGACGACGCGCCGGCCGCGCTCGCACGTCGCGTGCGCCGCGAACAGCATGGTGGCGTCGCGCTGATCGTCGGTCACAGCAACACGATACCGGCGATGGTCGCGGCGCTCACGGCCCGTGCCGACGTGCCGGAGATGCCGGAGGACGAGTTCGGCACGATCTATGTCGTCAGCGTGCCCGACGTCGGCCGGGCCTCGGTGTTGACGCTGGGTTACTGACGGCGGGATGCCGGCCGGAATTCAGGGCAGTGTGGCGGCCAGTGCGATGGCCTTCGAGATGAAGGCGTCGTGGGCTGCGATGCGGAAGTCGGCGAGCACGGCGTCGCGGATATAGCGGGCCTGGTCGATCAGGAAAGTGGCGCGGCGCACGCCGAAGCCGAGCGGGCCATTGACGTCGTACATGCGGATCACGGATTTGTCGACGTCGGACAACAGGGCGTAGGGCAGCTGGTACTTCTCGCGGAATCGGCGGTGGCTGTCCGGATCCTGAGGACTGACACCGGCCACCGTGAGTCCGACGTGCTGGATCTCGCCGTGCAGGTCGCGGATGGCGCAGGCTTCGCGCGTGCAGCCGGGCGTGAAATCCGCCGGATAGAAATAGAGAATCAGGGCGCCGCCGCGCAGCAGCGCAGTCAGCGAGACCTCGCGTCCGTCCTGGTCGGGCAGCGTGAATTCGGGTGCCCGCTCGCCTGCTGAGAGCATCCTTCCCCCCTCGCACCATGTTAACCAAAGCGGCCGGGCCGATATAGCCGCCGGCGGGACTTTGCGGCGGAAGTGGCGGTTACGCCGGCTGCAGGGCCTGCATCAGGAAATAGCCGGCAAAGGTCATCGCGATCGATCCGCCGAGGTGCAGCGTAATCGCGCCGAACGCCCACAGGTATTCCTCGCGCAGCAGCAACGCGACGGTCTCTCCGGAGAACGCCGAAAAGGTCGTCAGGCCGCCGAGGAAACCGGTGGTGATGAAGAGCCGCAGCTCGGGCGATACGGTCGGCACGCGCATCAGCCAGGCCATGACCATGCCCATCAGGAAGCCGCCGACGAGGTTCGCCGCGAGCGTGCCGAGCGGCAGCGGTCGCAGCAGCGGGTTCAGCAGGATGCCGAGCGCATGGCGGCCCCACGCGCCCAGTGCGGCGCCGACACCGACGGCGAGCCAGTTCATGCCGGGAGCATACGCAATCCCGACGCGGGCCGCTTGCAGCGCGGCGCGGCGATGCTAGAATCGCGCGCCTTCCAGAACGTGTGGGGCGGTAGCTCAGCTGGGAGAGCGCGTCGTTCGCAATGACGAGGTCGCGGGTTCGATCCCCGCTCGCTCCACCACTTAATTCTTATAAATCAATAAATTACACGCTGTTTTGACTACGGCCCAACAAAGGGCCCCACATCTTGAAAATTCAGCTTCGGCGGAGCGTCGTCGGCGCAGCCTCGCGACGGATCGCGACCGTGCGTTCTGCAGGGAGCTTGATCATCGCATTCGCCGTTGGTGTCTACTGTCGGTTCGGCGTTGCCGGCGCGGGCGATTGCGGCGGCGGGGGTGCGGCCGTTGCGGAGTAGCGCGCGTCAGGCGCGATAGAGTAGGGGCGGTGGACGGGGACGCCACGGTTGAAGAACAACAATAACGAGGGGGCTTCATGAACCTGCAGGACTTTGAAGCGCGTGTGTCGCGGATGGAGCAGTTCGCTGCGCTCTATCCGGGCCTGTATCGGCAACGGGTGCTCGCCTGGGCGGCGCTCGGTTATGTCTATCTCTTCGTCGTCATGCTGGTGATCGTGGCGGTGCTGGTCCTGAGCATGTGGGCGCTGAAGGCGGCGGCGGCCAAACTGCTGATCCTTTTCGTTCCCATGCTGTTCATGATCGCGCGCGCAATGTGGGTGCAGCTCGCACCGCCGGAAGGTCCGCGGGTGACGCGGACCACGGCCCCTGCACTGTTTGAATTGCTGGATGATCTGCGCCGCCAGCTCAGGACGCCCCGGATATCGGAGGTGGTGATCACGCCGGATCTGAATGCGGCGGTGACGCAGATCAGCCGTTTCGGGCCTTTCGCGGGATACCGCAATGTCGTGATGCTCGGGTTGCCGCTGATGAAGGGGCTGACGGTCGAGCAGTTCCGGGCGGTGCTGGCGCACGAGCTTGGACACCTTTCGCGTGGACATGGCCGGGTAGGCAACTGGATTTACCGGATGCGGGTGGTCTGGGCGCGGCTCGAGGCCGAGTTCCAGCAGGACGCCCGCGCGGGTAGTGGACTCATCCTGCGCTTCTACGAATGGTACGTGCCTCGCTTCAATGCGCTGTCGTTCCCGCTGGCGCGCGCGAACGAGTACGAAGCCGATGCCGCCTCCGTCCGAGTGACTTCGCCTCAGTCCGCCGCCCAGGCGCTGACCGGAGTCAATGTGCTGGCGCTCTATCTGAATGAGCGCTACTGGCCGTCGATTCATGCTGCAGCCAGGGAAACGGCCGATCCGGTCGGTGCGCCTTTTGCCCGGTTCGTCGGTGTGCCGGCGGGCGCGACAGCGGACTGGGATATCGAGCGCTGGAAGGCGACGGCACTTTCGCAGGTCACTTCGCTCGCAGATACGCATCCTTCGCTTTCTGATCGGTTGAATGCCATCGGCCAGACGCCCGGATGGACTCCGCCGGCGAGCGGGGAGAGTGCGGATCGCCTGCTCGGCGATGAGCTCGGCAAGCTGGAACAATTGTTTGACGATCAGTGGCGCGAGCAGATTGCCGGCTCCTGGCGCCAGTTCAATGAGGAGCTGCGCGGCGCGCGGGAGCGGCTGACAGTGCTGCGCGAGGAAGCCGGAAAGCGTTCGCTGACTCTCGAGGAGCAACTGGAATGGGCGAATGCGGAGGCACGCGCGGGAGAGGGCAGTGCGCGGGCCTTGCAGCTGCGGCGTGAAGCGGTGGAGCGGTTCCCGGATTCGTTGGATGCGCGCTTTGTGCTTGCGCTGCAGCTCACCGAGGCCGATGAAGCAGAGGGCGCGCAGCTGCTGGAATCGATCCTGTCGACGAACGGCGCGGCGATGGAGGAAGCGGCCGCGGGCGTCCTGCGGGACTACTGGGGGCGTAGTGGGGACAAGGTTTCAGCCGACCGATGGCATGAGCGGCTCGTGGATGCTCAGCGCACGATGAACGCAGCGCGCCGCGAACGATCGGTCCTGATGACCAACGACCGTTATCTGCCGCACGGACTGACCGACGAGGTCGTCGCGCCGATGGCGGCGGCGCTGCGCGACATTCCGGGCATCCGGCGGGCGTATCTGGTGCGCAAGCAGACGTTGCATTTCATGGAATTACCGCTCTACGTTCTGGGCTATCGCGTTACGGGGTGGCTGGAGCGGCGCGATGCGGACAGGATCGATCAGGTGCACATCATGATTCAGTCGCGAGTGCCTTTTCCGGGCGAGTCGCTGATCCTGTGTGTCGAGCGGCCGAACGCGGCGTTCGCCAAGCTTTTCAGGCAGGTGCCTGGATCGCGGTTGCTTTGAGGGGCAGGTCCGACGAGTCGTAGCGTCGTGGACTGGGCAAGCGGCCGAGCCATCGTTGGGCGAAGCGGGGGCTTAGGCAGCGGCTGAGGAATCATCTACACGGAAGATCGTCGTTTGCGCGGGGGTTTCTCGGAGGGAAAGGCAGAATGCTGCGCGAGGAGTACAGGTTCCAGTATCTCGAGGTTGCGCATCCGCGAGCGCGGGTGTTGCTCGGGTATGCGGCGACTGTGAGGTATTGCCCGACACATCTCGGGCATGGGGCAGGGACGGGATGAAGGAGCTGTTGTGATGTGTTCTGGCAGTGGCCGAGTAGGCTGAGCACCGAAGAACTAAGGGCGAATCGCCACTTGTCGTGCGGCCGGTCACGACGACGGACTTCGCTTCGCGATGTGTGGCGCTATTTCAGCAGCGTGAAGGCGGGGTGGCGGGCGGCGGCGCGGTCGAAGGTGAGGGTGTGCTCGCAGCCGGCGCCCTTGCCGAGCGTCGCGATCAGCGCGTCGCTGAAGTCGGCGGTCGAGTCACGGTAGTCCTGCAGGGCGAGCCAGACAGCTTCGGCATTCTGGATGCGCAGCTGTGCGGCGGACAGGAGCCCTTCGACGGCGCGCACGACGGCGTTGCGATCGGCGCTGTAGAGCGAGGTCATGACCCAGACAACTTCGGCGAGCGTCACGAGGCAGATGTATCCGGGTGTCTCGGCGGTGAGTTCGCGCTCGAGCAGGCGAGTCGCCACGGCGGATTGGGCCCGGTCGTCCTGCGCGAGATAGCGCACGACGATGTTGGTGTCGAGACCGATCAACGCTCGCGCCCCATCCGGGCGATGGCGCGGTTCATGGCTTCGACAGAGACGGGGCGCTTGGGTCGGGCAAGCATGCCCTTCAGTTCAGTGAGTTCGCGCGTCGCCGGAATCATGATGAAGCCGGAGCCGCTCGCGACGAATTCCACCCTGTCACCCGACTGCAAGCCGAGGCGATCGCGTACCGATTTCGGGAGTGTGATCTGGCCCTTGCTGGTGACGGTGGCTGTGGACATGTGAATATCCTTACATCGAGTAAGGCAGCGTACAACGAGTAAGGAGTCTTGGCAAGTTCCGGCTGGAGAAATGGGGCGCCGTCGTGCCGCCGGGGCATCGACGAGCGGCACTAGGGGGCGGCCCGTTGGTCGAGGTTTGTGCTACGGCGTGGCCTCGCGCGCGGAGCCGAGAAAGGTCATTCAGCGTTCGCGCTGCTGGCGGCGCTCGCGCGCCGAATTGAGCGAACCGCCATCGCGGGGCCGCACCTCCGGCCGTGCTTGTTCCTGCCGAGGCTGTGCCTGCTGCCGCGGCTGCGACTGCACTCGCGGCTCGGCCCGAGGCTGGGGCTGAGGCTGCGTGCGCAGTTGCGTCTGTCCCTGCGGCCGGGCCCGGATCTGAGGCTGGGCCTGCGTTTGCGGCTGAGCCTGGGCTTGCGGCCGGGGCTGCACCCGCGGCTGTGTGCCTGTCGAGCCCTGCGGCGGCACGCGCACGATGGGCCGGTCACCCACCGACGGTCGAGCCGGCTGCCACACGTCGCGCTGATCCAGCGTCTGCCACTGGTTGCCGTGCCAGCGGTACACATTGTTGCCGTCGGTGTAGACATCGTTCGGGCGACTGGAAGGCCGCGGCGTCTGCCGGTCCTGGCTCGACGGCTGGGTGGCCCGCACCGGTCGTTCGGTGGAGGGCGACGGGGACGTCCTCAGGCGCGGCGAATTGCCAGGACGCTGGACGGTGCCAGGCCGTTGCGCATTACCGGACTGCTGCACATCACCGGGCCGGCGATCGCCGGGCCGCTGCGTGTTACCAGGTCGCTGCGTGCTGCCCGGTCGCTGTGGTGCGATGACTGTGCCCGGCTGGCGCGGCGTCTGCGGCCGGCGCACGTCGGTGCCGCGCAGCGGCTGGCCGATGCGCGCGGACGGGCGCACGGCGGCGAGATGGCTGTTGTCGGGGCGGGCATAGAGATTGTGCGACCAGCGCTGCTGCGGAGCGCGAGTGCTGCTGTAGCCGCCGTTGCGACCCATCACCGGGCGCGCATCGGGCCGATAGTTCGGCCGTGACGGGGCGTCGTACGCGGGCCGCAAGCGGGGCGGGCGATAGCCGCCGGGTCCGAACCAGCCGCCGCCGTGCACGCCGTTCCAGTAGCCGTTCCAGTAGCCATGGGCGTAACCCGCGCGGTACGCGCCGCGATAGCCCGGCCGATAACCCTGGTACCACTGGCCCCAGCCGCCACCCCAGTTCCACGACAGTCCGAGCCAGCCGGTGTTCCAGCTCATGCCGTAACTCCAGCCGTACCAGCTCGAGTAGTGCAGGCTGAAGCCCCAGGTCCACGGACGCGGGTAGTAGTAGGTCGGGCCGAACCACGGCCGGTAGTAGTAGCCGGTGCCGTAGACGATCGTGCCGCCGTACGGGAACGCCCACAGGTAGCCGGGCGTATAGCCCATGTAGATGACGTCGGGGCGCACGTCATAGATGTACACATAGCGCGTGTTGTAGACGGGGCTGCTCGCCGGGATTTCGTCGATGCCGACCGGCCGCGTCTCCGACACCTGCCAGGGGCCATACGGCGAATCGGCGATGAACCACACGCCCTGTTCGACCGCGTAGTAGCGGTCGTCCGCGAGGATGACCTGCGACGAGGTGTTGACCGCGTACTTGAGATCCGTGTTCGGGATGCTCTCGAAGCGCGCCGGGCCGTCGTAGGTCGCCTCGAATTTCGCCTGGCCGCGATCGACCGCGGCGACCTGGGGGATCACCGCGTCCATCACGGCGTCCTTCGCCTGCTCGGTGCCGGTGACGTGCGCGAGCGCATCCGCCTTCGGCGACGACGGCGGGATTCTCGCGAAGCTGGCCGGCAGCTGATCGGGCTCGACGAACGACCAGCTCGCGGTGAGCGCGCGCGCCTTGTACCAGCGGCCGGACACGACGATGTACCAGGTCTGGCTCGGCACATCGAGGAACAGGTCGCTGTCGGTGTTCGAGACGGTCAGCAGTTCGCTGCCGACCAGCGGTTGCATGGCCGGCGGGCCGTCGGTGGAGATCAGCTCGGTCGGCTCGGTTGCGACGACGATGCGCGCGCGGCGCAGCGTGTCGGCCGGCAGTGTCGGGGCGGGTGAGTCCGCCGCCGTGTCGGCATCGGCGTCGGTGAACAGTGCCGCGACGTTCGCCGGCGGGTTGGTCAGCACCGACCAGCGGCCGCCCACGAGGTCAGTGGACGTGAACCAGACGCTGCTGCCGTAGAAATAGTAGCGCTTCGATGCGCGGTCGAAGACGATCGGGAACGGCGTGTTGACCACGCGCTCGAGTCCCGTGCTGCCGACCGGACGCAGCTGCGGCGCGCCGTCGATCGACACGAGGATCGCCGGCTGGTCCACATAGACGAACTTCGGCGGGGTGTTGCGCAGGTCGTCGGTCGAGGTCTGCGCCTCGAGATCGCGCTTCAGGCCCGACAGCGAGAGGTCGAGGTTCCAGCGGGGCACTTCGCGCTCGAGCACCGCGGCGAGCTCCCGCGCTTCGTCGCTGTCGTCGCGCATGCCGGGGAAGCGCACGCGGTCGACCGACAGATCGATGATGCGCGCGAGGTCGCGATCGCGGTCGACGTCGAGGCGCGCCGTGGTTTCGACGGCGCCGAAGATCGGCGCCTTGTCGCCCGCCCGCTGGATCGACACGGCGCTGCGCGACAGCAGTGTGTCGCCGTCGAGCGAGTCGAGCTGCGGCTCGTAGACGACGAAGGTCGTGCCGTCACTGACGATCTCGCGCGGCCAGTCGGCGTCGGCCGCGACGGCGAGCGGCGCCAGGGTGACTGCGAGCAGGGCGGCGAACAGGGGGCGGATCGACATGGCACTCATCCTTCGCCCGGTATCGGGCGCAGGGTAAGCATATCCGCGGCTGCTTGAACGCTGCCTGAACGGCGGCGGCCGGGAGCCGGGCCGGCCCCGGGGCGGGGCGCCCTGGCGGCGCCTCGCCCCGGGGAGGCCGCAAGCCTCAGAAGCGATACACCGCCTTCGCGCTCCAGAAGCGGCCGCGCGGGCTGTGCTGGCTCTGGACGTAACCGTACAGGTCCGTGTCGCCGTCGCCGACCGCGAACGGCGGCTTCTCGTCGAACGCGTTGTCGAGGCCGAGCAGCAGCTGCAGCTTCTCGATGCCCGTGTAGCGCAGCTGCAGGTTCACGGTGGTGAACGAAGCGACGTCGCGCGTGTCGTTCGAGTCATAGTCGAGCGTGCCGTCGAAATCGGCGTCCGGCATGTCCTGGAACGGCCCGACGTAGTTGACGAGCGCGTAGACGCCCCAGGTGTCGTTGCCCCAGTCGACCGACAGCGTGGCACGATCCTGCGGATACTCGTACTCGCCGGCGAGCGGGCGGGTCACGAAGGCCGTGCCGTCCGAATTCAGCTCGACGCGATCGAAATCGATCAGGCGCGTGTAGTTGAGGCCGAGCGTCAGCGTGCCGGTGCCGGCCCCGGTCGTGAAGTAGCCGCCCAGATCGATGCCGCGCGCGGTCTGCTCGCCGATGTTCTGGAAGCCGACGTTTATGCGCTGCAGCGGGCCGAGCGTGTCACCGGGCAGCGGCGTGCCGCGCACGCACACCGTGCTCGCCTGCACGTCGCAGAACTGCGTGTACAGGTAACCGAACGGCACGCGGTCGATCTTCTTCTCCTGCCTGATGTCCCAGTAGTCGAGCGTCAGCTCGAGCCCGGGCAGCGGCTTCCAGCCGACGCCGAAGTTGTAGGTCTCGGATTCCTCGGCCTCGAGGTCCGGGTTGCCGGAGAAAACGAGCACATAGTCGGTCGGCGCGCAGTAGACCGGATTGTCGGCGCAGCCGAAGGTGTCGCTGAAGAACAGCGAATCCTGCGACGGGCCGAGACCGATCTGCGCGAGCGATGGCGCGCGAAAGCCGGTGCCCCAGGAACCGCGGAAGGCCAGCGTGTCGATCGGCGACCAGCGTAGCGCGATCTTCGGATTGGTCGTGTCGCCGAAGTCGCTGTAGTCGTCGTAGCGTGCGGCGAGGCTCAGTTCGAGGCTCTCGAGCAGCGGCACCGCGAATTCGACATAGGCCGCCCAGCTGTCGCGCGCGGCCTGCGCGGACACGGCCTCGGTGCCGAAGATCAGGCCGCGCTGGAACTGGTCGTCCGGCACGTCCGAGACGCTCTCGTCACGGTACTCGACACCGGCCGCCATGCGCAGCTTGCCGGCCGGCATGTCGAACAGCGCGCCGGTGAGCTGCGCGTCGTACATCGTCAGCTCCGCCTTGCCGCGCCGCACGAGGCTGGTCGTGATCGCGTTGATCACGTCGGGCGGATTCTGCACGCCGCCGAACGGGTTGTAGCGGCCGGCGTCGATCTCGGCCTGCAGCAGGTCGGTGCGGACCCAGCCGTCCGAGCGGCCGCCGGTCTGCTCGGATTCGCTGCGGGCGCGCTGCGCGGCCACTTCCCAGTTCCAGTCGCCGAAGGCGCCTCGCAGGCCGACCACGCCGCGCAGGTTGTCGGTGTCGATGTGCCACTTGCGCGCGCCGGCATCGACGGTGCGGTAGCGGCCGATCTCGATGCTCGTCGCGCCCGGAAACGGATTGTCGGGGTGCGTGACGGGCACGGTCAGGCCGGCGGTTTCGTCAAGCGGTGTCGGCGCGCCCTGCGCGAAGGCGTTGTTGTGCTGGACCGCGATTTCGGTGAAGACCTCGACGCCGTTGCCGAGGCCCTGGTGACCGGTGAGCAGGAAGCCGGTGCGTTCGGACTCCGGCAGCAGCACGTTCCACGGGCCGAAATCGTACAGGCAGGTCTGGCCCGCGACGCTGTCGGCCGGGCAGCCCGGATCGATCAGCGTCGTGCCGTCGACGATGAAGCGGCCGGGGTAGCCGCGGGAGGAGCGGAAGTCCTCGCCGCCGCGCGCGCTCTGGTTGGCCGTACCCATCGAGCCGCGATCGGAATTGAACAGGCTCGTGTTCTTGAAGTAGTCGAAGATCATCGTGATGTTCGAGTCTTCGTCGCCGAAGCCCCAGACCGCCGAGGCGGTGGTCTCGTCATACGGGCCGCTCGTGACGCTGCCATAGCCGGCCGACAGCTCGAGCCCCTGGAAGTCCTTGCGCAGGATGATGTTGATGACGCCGGCGACGGCGTCCGAACCGTAGACCGCCGACGAACCATCCTTCAGGACTTCGATGCGCTCGATTGCCGCGACCGGAATCGAGTTGATGTCGACGAAGTTCGTCGTCACGCTTTCGGCGAACGAACTGATCGCGACGCGACGGCCGTTGACGAGCACGAGCGTCGCGTCGGCGCCGAGACCGCGCAGGCTGATCGACGCGGCACCGTTGGCGGTCGAGTCCTGGTTGTTGCCGCGCGTGGAGAACGCGCCGTTGCCGTTGGCAGGCAGCTTCTCCATCAGCTGCTGCAGATTGCTGTAGCCGGCCTTCTCGATCGCGGAGCGATCGATCGTCACTATCGGTGATGGATTCTCGAAGTCCGAACTGCGCGCGATGCGCGAGCCGGTGACGACGACTTCCGGTGTGGCATCGGTTTCCTGCGCCGACGCGGACGGTGTCGCGAATGTCGCTGCCGTCAGTGCGGCGGCTGCGCAGGCCGTGAGGCTGCGAAGCCGGTGGAACTGTCCCTTGCTCATGAGCATCTCCCTGCAAAGTTGAGCGAGGGCAGGATTATCCGCTTGGCGGATATCGTAGTCAAAACAATACAAACTAGCTGTGTCGCATCTAATACGCGTTGCTATTTGGCAACATTTGATGCTGGTACACTGCTGAAATCGCCCCCGTAGCTCAGTGGATAGAGCGACCGCCTCCTAAGCGGTAGGTCGTCGGTTCAACTCCGGCCGGGGGCGCCAGCTTCCATGTTTCGCGTGGTATTCCGGCGAAACTCGCGGGGTCCAGGCGCAGGCCCTGGTTTCCTGGCTGGTCGTTCAGCGTCCGACCGCACGAGATTCGCCAGTCTAAAGATCTTCGTTGCTTTGACTGGATATAACCCATTGGGTTATAGTGCGCCATGCAAACAGTCGTCGAAACGCCCGTGTTCCTTCGCCGCGCGGAGAAACTGCTGACGGAGGACGAGCACGACGAATTGATCGCCTGCCTGGCGACCTATCCGCTGGCTGGCGATGAGATCGTCGGTACCGGTGGAGTACGGAAAGTCAGATTCGGCGCCAAGGGCAAAGGCAAGTCCGGTGGTGTTCGCGTAATCTACTATTTCTACGACCGTGACCTGCCGATTTACGCGCTGCTGATCTACGGCAAGAACGAGCGGGCTGACTTGACGTCGGAGCAGAGAAGGTCGGTGGCGTCGTTCGCCGCCGCCATCAAGAGTGCGAGGAAACGCAGATGAGCAAGCTGGGTGATGAACTGGTTCAGTCCATGTCGCAGGCGCTGGCCCACGCCCAGGGCAAGCGCACTCGCAGCCGCGTGCGGAAGGTCGCCATCCACCCCGAGGAGATTCAGAAGGCTCGCAAGGCCCTCGGGCTTTCTCAAGACCAGTTTGCCGATGCTTTTGGCGTGAGCGCCTCGACGCTGCGCAAGTGGGAACAAGGACAGCGCGTTCCTACCGGCGCCGCAAAGACGCTGCTCAAGATCATCGAGCGTGAACCAAAGGCGGTCGTGAGAGCCTTGAGGGCGGCTTAGCGGATCTGCCTGCTGTACTGGCGTCGGGTGACGAAGCAGAAGCGAGTTCGAAGTTTCTCTCTTCGGGCGCGCCAGCTTCCCGGAGGATCCGGATGACACTGACCGTTGCCGACAAATGGCCCGCGCGTTTTCCCGACCGGCTGCAGCTGTACTCGCTGCCGACGCCGAACGGCGTGAAGGTTTCGATCATGCTCGAGGAGACCGGGCTCGCCTACGAGCCTCATCTGGTCAGCTTCGATACCGAGGATCAGAAGTCGCCCGAATTCCTCTCGCTCAACCCCTACGGCAAGATTCCGGCGATCCTCGATCCGCACGGGCCGGGCGGCAGGCCGCTCGCGCTGTTCGAGTCCGGTGCAATCCTCGTCTACCTCGCCGAGAAGACCGGCCGGTTCCTGCCGGCCGATCCGGCGCTGCGTTACGAGACGCTGCAGTGGCTGTTCTTCCAGGTCGGCGGTGTCGGGCCGATGTTCGGTCAGGTCGGATTCTTCAACAAGTTCGCCGGCCGGGAGTACGAGGACAAGCGGCCGCGCGACCGCTACGTCGGCGAATCGCGGCGCGCACTCGGCGTGCTGAACGGGCAGTACACGGCACGGCGCTGGATCACTGGTGATGCGCTCACGATTGCCGATATCGCGATCCTGCCATGGGTGCGCAACCTGATCGGCTTCTACGAGGCAGGCGATCTCGTCGGCATCCAGGATTTTCCGCACGTCACGCGCGCGCTGGCCGAATTCATCGCGCGGCCGGCCGTGGCACGGGGACTCGAAATTCCGGCGCCGACGCCGGCCGCCTGACGCGGCGCTCAGCGAACGGCGTCGCGAGCGGAGCACCACTGGATGCGGTCGCGGTCGTCCGTCAGATACTCCAGTCGCGCGTTGCCCGTATCGACCGTAATCCGGTAGACGGAAGAGCGCAGCGGCAACGCCGCTTCACCGTCGGGCGCGGCGCAATGGCTAGTGTCGTCCGATCCCGCGATACGCTCGGTCGAGACGATCGAGATGCCGTCCCGCTCCATGCCCGTGCGACGCATGACATCGGCGATCACGAGTTCGATCAGCGCCGGGGGCGGTCGCGCCGACGGTGCCGCGGATCTGGCCGTCGCCGTGGCCGCGCCCGTCGCGGCGATCCCGGCCTCGTCCATCTTGCGCGCGGACGCCGACATCTCGGCTTCCCGGGCGCGCAACGGACCCGGCTCCGCTATCGGTGCTGGCGACGGCGGGATGGGCGCGGGTGCGCGTGCGGGCGCCGGTGAACTGGCCGCCATGGGCGGTTCCACGGCCGCGGGCGACGGTGGCGCAGTGGTCGGGGAATCGGCAGTCACCGAAGAATCGACGGCAGTCGGTGCTGGCGCGGCGGCCGATTCTGCGACTGCGGCGGGTGGCGGGGCGGGTTCGATCGTGGTCTCGAGCACCGGCGCCACGACGGTCACGTCATGGCGAGGCACATGTCGCACCAGCAGGAACGCGAGCACGCCGACCGACGCGGCCGCCGCGAGCGGCGCGTAGCGCTGCCACCGGCGCCGCTGGCGCAACTCGCGCCGCGCCGCGGCGCGGATCGCCGCGTCGATCTCCGGGCGCGGCACTTCGGTCGAGTGCGCGCGCCAGTGCCGCTCGATCTCGCGGTCGATCGGGGAGGGTTCGTCCATCTGCCCTGTCATTGCAGACTCCTGAGCGCGCTGCGCAGCTTCGCGTAGGCGTAGCGCAACCGGCTCTTGATCGTTTCGGGCGAGGTTTGCGCGAGGCGCGCGATCTCGGCAACCGCGAGCCCGCCCTCGACGTGCAGCAGGAACGCATCGCGCTGCGCGCCCGGCAGGGCGGCGAGCGCCGCGATGATGCGCGCGCCGTCCTGCTGTGCGCCGGCGGCATGCGCGGGATCGTCCGGGGCTGGCGCATGCTGCGCATCTTCTTCATCCAGCG
>JAHCAN010000009.1 GCA_019634915.1 Steroidobacteraceae bacterium
ATGACCAACCGCTATGAATCGGCCGTGCTGACCGGCAAGAGCCCGAGCTGGGGCGGCTCGCTGGTGCGGCGCGAGGCGACCGGCTACGGCGCGGTCTATTTCGTCGACGAGATGCTGAAGGCCCGCGGCCAGTCGATCGAGGGCCACAGCTGCGTCGTCTCCGGCTCGGGCAACGTCGCGATCTACGCGATCGAGAAATTGCAGCGCCTGCGCGGCAGCGTGATCGCGTGCTCGGATTCGGGCGGCGTCATCTACCACAAGAGTGGCATCGACCTCGAGCTGCTCAAGCGACTGAAGGAAGTCGAGCGGCGCCGCATCTCGGAGTACGCGCAGCATCATCGCGACGCGCGGTACATCGCCGGCGGCAGCGTCTGGGACATCCCCTGCGAGATCGCCCTGCCCTGTGCGACGCAGAACGAACTCGACGAGGCGGCCGCGCGCAAGCTGGTCGCCAACGGCTGCATCGCCGTCGCCGAGGGCGCCAACATGCCCGCGACGCCGGGCGCCGTGCGCGTGTTCCAGGACGCCGGCATCGCGTTCGGCCCCGGCAAGGCCGCCAACGCCGGCGGCGTCGCGACCTCGGCGCTCGAGATGCAGCAGAACGCGAGCCGTGACGCGTGGAGCTTCGAACACACCGAGGAGCGGCTGCAGGAAATCATGAGCGGCATCCACCGCAACTGCCACGAGGCGGCGGCCGAGTTCGGCAGCCCGGGCAATTACGTGCTCGGCGCGAACATCGTCGGCTTCCGGCGCGTCGCCGAGGCGATGCTCGCGTTCGGCGTGATCTGAAGCCGCAGGCGCCGGAACCTGTGCGCACCGCCCGCCCGCCCCCGGACCCGGCAGCGGGTCAGGACTGCACAGTCCTCACGATGTGGTACACGATCACGCCGAGCATGCACATGACGCCGGCCCACATCACGTAGGGACCGTACGGCCGCTCGCGGCAGGTGAAGCCGGCGACCAGGCCGAGCAGGCCGATGAAGGCGATCGTGAGCGTGGTGCGGGCGATGATGTCCATGGCGGCATGCTAGGCGGGAAAGCGGTCCTCGTCGAGGAAACCGCGCACCATCGCGGCCATGTCCGCGGTGCTGAAATCCAGCAGCTGGTGGCTCCAGCCCGGCAGGTCGCGCACGCGGCCGTTTTTCAGGTACGGCTCGATGCGCGGCGTGTAGGCCCACAGGTCGTCCTGCGGATTGAACACGAGGATCGGCGCGGTCACGTCGACGATGTTTTCCGGATAGGAATAGCCGAAGGCCGCGCGATAGCCCCAGTCACGTCGCTCGCCGCGAGATCGTCGTCGGTGTAGACCGGCGTCGACATCAGCACCAGGTGCCTCACCTGCGCGGGCCGCTGCCGCGCGAGCTCGACGGCGATCTTCGAGCCGGTGTGGTAGCCCATCACGTCGAACTCGCCGGGCGCGAGCGCATGCGGCGCCTGTCCGGCGATGCGCACGTGCAGCTGGCCATAGCGGCCATCGACGTAGGTGCGGCGCACGTTCATGATAGGAGTATGATGACAGGAAGGCGCGCGTTTCTGGGAATGTCCGCGGCCACCGCGGGCCTGTATGCACTCGGCCCGGCCACCGGCGTGAGTCTGGCGGCAGCCGCACCATCAGCGGCCATCACGCTGCCGCCGCCGATCACCGCCGCCGAGCGGCTCGCGCGCATCGCGAAAGCCCAGCGCCTGATGCGGGCTGCGGGCCTCGAGGCGCTGCTGCTCGAGGCCGGCAGTTCACTCGTCTATTTCACCGGCGTGCAGTGGTGGCGCAGCGAGCGCCTGACCGCGGCGGTGATCCCGGTCGAGGGCGAGCCGCTGATCGTCACGCCCGAATTCGAGGAGCCGTCGATCCGCGAGAGCCTCGGTATCGCCGCCAACGTGCGCGTCTGGAACGAACACGAAAGTCCGACCGCGCTGATCGCCGACTGGCTGCGGGCGCGCAAGGCGGGCGGCGGCCCGGTCGGCGTCGAGGACACGGTGCGTTTCTTCGCGTTCGACGGGCTGCGCAGGCACGGCGTCGCGACCCGCGACGACGCCGGCGTCGTGCGTGCCTGCCGGGTGCTGAAATCGCCGGCCGAGATCGTGCTGATGCAGGCGGCCGCCGACATCACGATCGCGGCCTATCGCGAGACCGCGCCGCAGATCGCGCGCGGCATGACGCCCGGCGACATCGGCGACATCATGTCGGCGGCGATCGCGAAGCGCGGCGCGCGCCCGGAGTTCACGCTGATCCTGCTCGGCGAGGCGAGCGCCTATCCGCACGGCTCGGGCAAGCCGCAGGCGGTGCGCGACGGCGAGATCGTGCTGATGGATTGCGGCTGCACGGTCGAGGGCTACCAGGCCGACATCTCGCGCACGATGGTGTTCGGCGAGCCGGCGAAGGCGCAGCGCGAGCTGTGGGATCTCGTGCGCCGCGGCCAGCAGATCGCGTTCGACACGGCGAAACCCGGCACGCCGGCCGGCGCCGTCGACGACGCCGTGCGCGCGGCCTATGAAAAGGCCGGCTACGGCCCCGGCTACAAACTGCCCGGCACCTCGCACCGCACCGGCCACGGCATTGGCCTCGACGGCCACGAGCCCGTGAACCTGGTGCACGGCGAGACGACGCCGCTCGCGGCCGGCATGTGCTTCTCCGACGAGCCGGGCATCTACATCCCGGGCGAGTACGGCGTGCGGCTCGAGGACTGCATCTACATGACTGCCGACGGCCCGGAGTGGTTCACCGTGCCGCCGTCGTCGATCGACGCGCCGTTCGCGTGAGCGGCATCGGCCCGGGCGCGGGCAGCACGCTCGCACTGATCCTCGTCCTGAGCCTCGCGGGCCTCTTCGTCTCGCCGGCGCTGATCGAGCGGTGCCTGTTCCGGCCGTACTGGTTCCTGCGCCGCCGCGAGTACTCGACGCTGGTCCTGAGCGGCTTCGTGCACGCCGACCTCGCGCACCTGCTCTTCAATTCGATCACGTTCTGGTTCTTCGCGATCCCGCTCG
Organism: Steroidobacteraceae bacterium; assembly: GCA_019634915.1. Classification (GTDB taxonomy): domain Bacteria; phylum Pseudomonadota; class Gammaproteobacteria; order Steroidobacterales; family Steroidobacteraceae; genus CADEFQ01. The sequence goes on from JAHCAN010000009.1 coordinate 2,983, forward strand.
AGCGGCTGATCGGCACGCCGCTGTTCCTCGTGCTCTACTACCTCGGCCTGCTGTTGAGCAGCCTCGGCACCTGGGCGAAGCACCGCGGCGAGCCCGAGTACGCGACGCTCGGCGCATCGGGCGCGATCAGCGCGGTGCTGTTCGCGTCGATCGTCTACCGGCCCGAGCAGAGCCTCTTCATCCTGCCGTTCCCGTTCCCGATCCCGGCGCCGCTGTTCGCGGTCGGCTATCTCGCCTATACGTGGTGGTCGGCGAAGCAGGCGAAGGGGCGGATCAACCACGACGCGCATTTCGCCGGCGCACTGACCGGGCTCGCGTTCGTCGCGATCGTGCATCCGCAGGCCTACAGCCGCGCGCTCTCGCTGCTCGGCAGCTGATCGGCGTCGATGCGCGAGCTGTGCCGCGTCTCGCGCATCAGCGCGTAGACGGCGAGCGAGCAGGCGATGCAGCCGGTGACGTACCAGTAGAAGCCCGACTCGCGGCCGATCGACTTGAACCACAGCGCGATGTACTCGGCGGTGCCGCCGAACAGCGAGACCGCGAGCGCATACGGCAGGCCGACGCCGAGCGCGCGGATGCCGACCGGGAACAGCTCGGCCTTGACGACCGCGTTGATCGAGCTGTAGCCCGAGACGATCACGAGCGCCGCCATGATCAGCCAGAACGCCTCGGTCGCGCTCGCGGCACGGCCGAGCGCCGTCAGCAGCGGCACCGTGAGCAAGGTGCCGAGCACGCCGAAGCCGAGCAGCAGCGGGCGGCGGCCGATGCGATCCGACAGCGCGCCGCACAGCGGCTGCAGACACATGTAGATCAGCAGCGTGGCCGCGGAGACGATCGAGGATTCGCCACGGGTCAGCCCGACGGTATTGACGAGGAATTTCTGCATGTACGTCGTGTAGGTGTAGAACGCGACCGTGCCACCCATCGTCAGGCCGACGACGATCAGCACTTCGCGCGGATGCGCCGCGAGCGTGCGCAGCGCACCCGCCTCGTCCTTCGGCGCGCGGCTCGCGGTGAACGAGCCGGTCTCGTCGATGCCGCGGCGCAGCCACAGTGCGATCACCGCGCAGCCGGCGCCGATCACGAACGGAATGCGCCAGCCCCAGGCCTCGAGCTGCGCCGGCGTCAGCAGCAGGAACTGCAGCACGAGCAGCACCGCGAGCGCGAGCAGCTGGCCCATGATCAGCGTGACGTACTGGAAGCTCGCGTAGAAGCCGCGGTGCTCGCGCGTCGCGATCTCGGCGAGGTAGGTCGCGCTGGTACCGTACTCGCCGCCGACGCTGAGGCCCTGCAGCAACCGCGCGAGCACGAGCAGCGCCGGTGCCGCGACGCCGATCGTGTCGTAGCCGGGCGTGACCGCGATCAGCAGCGAGCCGGCGCACATCAGCGTCACCGACATCGACAGCGCGCGGCGCCGGCCGCGCCGGTCGGCGATGCGCCCGAACAGCCAGCCGCCGAGCGGGCGCACGAGGAAGCCGACCGCGAACACCGCCGCGGCATTCAGCAGCTGCGCGGTCTGGTCGCCCTGCGGGAAGAACGCGTGCGCGAAATACAGCGCGAAGGCCGCATAGACGTACCAGTCGTACCACTCGACCAGATTGCCGATCGAGCCGCCGACGATGGAGCGCAGGCGGTTCACCGGCCAGGCGCTGCGATCAGGCGTTGACCCAAGTCTGAGACCAAGTCTAAACTCCACCCAAAATAGAACCAGTCTAAGTCGTGCCAGGGGAGAACGATCATGCACGCAATCCGCATTCGCCGTCTCGTGGCTGCATGCGCGGTGCTGGGCTGGGCGGCCGTTGCCGGCGCCGCGACCGGCGCGGCTCTCGGCATTCCACCCGTGCCGGTGCCCGCCGACAATCCGCAGACACCCGCGAAGATCGCGCTCGGCGAGCAGCTGTTCAACGACCAGCGTTTCAGCGCGACCGGCGACGTCGCCTGCTCGCACTGCCACGATCCTCAGAAGGGCTTCGCCGATGGCCCGCTCGTCACCGCCGAAGGCATCGGCAAACTGAAGGGCACGCGCAACTCGCCGACCGTGCTGAATTCGGCCTACTTCGCGAGCCTGTTCTGGGACGGGCGCTCGCCCGACCTCGAGGACCAGGCGCTGCACCCGTTCGTGAACCCGGTCGAGATGGGCCTGCCGAACCACGATCCGATCCTCGCGATCGTGCGCACGGACCCCGCCTACGTCGCGCAGTTCGAGGCGGTGTTCGGCAAGCGTAGCGAGGACGTCACGATGCGCGAGGTGACGCAGGCGATCGCCTCGTTCGAGCGCACGCTGGTGTCGGGCGATTCGCCGTTCGACCGCTACTACTTCGGCGGCGATCGCAGTGCGCTGTCGGCTACCGCGGTGCGCGGCTTCGACGTGTTCCTGAACAAGGGGCGCTGCGTGTCCTGCCACACGATCGAGCAGGATCGCGCGCTGTTCACCGACAACCGCTTCCACAACATCGGCGTCGGCGTGAATCGCATCCAGGCCGACATCGGCGAGCTCGCGCCGCGCTTCCTCGAGGCCAAGGCGACCGGCGTCGACGTCGACCGCGCCGTGCTGACCGACCCGCGTGCCTCGGAACTCGGCCGCTTTGCGGTCACCGACACACTCGACGAGCTCGGCGCGTTCAAGACCTCGACACTGCGCAACATCGCGATCACCGCGCCGTTCATGCACGACGGCAGCCTCGCGACGCTGCGCGACGTCGTCGATCACTACAACAACGGCGGCGTCACGGTCGCGACCGACCCGGTGAACGACTTCCTGTCGGGCGGCATCCGCCCGCTCGATCTGACCGAGCAGGAAAAGACCGACCTCGTCGCCTTCCTCGAAGCGCTGACGAGCCCGCAGTACGCCGCGCAGCAGGCGCAGAAGGCAGCGCTCGACCCGGCCGCCTGCAGTACGCCCACGAACAAGCTCGCCGCCGCGCCCGCGGGCGGCCCGACGAAAGGAACGCAGCCATGAGCCGCCAGACCCGCCGCAGCTTCCTGCAGGGCGCCGGCACCGCCGGCGCGATCGCGACACTGCCGCTGTCGCTCGTCGAAGTCGCGTTCGCGAAACCCGGGCAGAACTTCACGTTCGCCTACATCTCGGACTCGCACATCCAGCACGTCGAGGGCAGTAAGTTCGTGCGCAACTGGGACCGCGGCCTGATCCGCGCGGTCGCCGAGGCGAACCTGCTGCAGCCGCGCCCCGATTTCGTGATGTACGGCGGCGACCTCGCGCAGCTCGGCACGAAGGCCGAGCTCGATCACGGCGCCGACATGCTCGGCAGCCTGCGCGGCAAGGTCCATCACGTGATGGGCGAGCACGACTACTACCTCGATCTCGGCGAGTACTGGTCGAAGCTGTTCGGCCCGCAGTGGTACAGCTTCGACCACAAGGGCGTGCACTTCGTCGTGCTGAACAGCATCCTCACCTACGACGAGTGGACCTACGAGCGCTGGCCGAGCGCCGAGCAGCGCATGCTCGAGATGGCCGGCCTCGACAACCCGAACGGCTCGCCGTTCATGGTCGGCGACCGCCAGCGCGCCTGGCTCGCGAAGGACCTCGCGAAAGTCGCGAAGTCGACGCCGGTGGTCGTGTTCTCGCACTCGCCGCTGCAGAAGATCTACAAGGGCTGGAACTTCTGGACCGAGGATGCCGAGCAGGTGCAGCAGCTCCTCGCGCCGTTCGACAAGGTCACGGTGTTCTACGGCCACGTGCACCAGATCCAGTACAACCAGATCGGCAACATCTCGTTCACGTCGGCGATGGCGACCGCGTGGCCGTGGCCCTACCCCGAGACCTACGCGCAGGCCGAGAGCCACCTGCCGAAACTGACCGTGCACATGAACCGCGCCGACCCGTTCTTCGAGCGCGACGCGACCGGCTGGCAGTTCATCGACGTCCACACCGGCCGCGCGGCGACCCACTACAACCTCTACAACAACAAGGTGCGCACCGTCGCGTTCGACGCGGCGAGCGGCCGCCCCGAAGACACGGCCTACCAGGCGCCCGGCGCGCGCATCGCGCCGCAGAGCCACTTCTGACGATCAGCCGACGGAGATCCACCATGCGCGCCATCACACTGGTCCTGACCCTCGCGGTCACCGCCATCGCCTCGCCCGGCCTGCACGCGGACGAGTTCACGCCCGAGGACCTCGCGCGCTGGCAGGCGCAGTTCGAGGGCGTCGTCGCCGAGGGCCGCGCGCTGTGGGGCGACGGCAAGCTCGGCAGGAACGGCGTCGCCTGCGGGCAATGCCATCCGAACGCCGCGAACACGCACCCCGAGACCTACCCGAAGTTCCAGAAGCAGCTCGGCCGCGTCGCGAGCCTGTGGGAGATGATCAACTGGTGCCTCAGGAACCCGCTCGAGGGCGAGCCGCTCGCCGCCGACGATCCGAAGATGGTCGCGCTGCTCGCCTACGCCACCTGGGAGCGCCGTGGCGTGAAACTGGAACCCGGCAAGCACTAAACGACCCGCGGGCCCCGTTATGCTTGCGGCATGACCTGCCGCACCGCGCGCCTGCGCCTCTCGCTGCCGGCGGCCCTGATCGCACTCGCGGGCTGCGCGTCGACCGTCCACGAGCCGACGGTCGCCGGCCAGCCCCGTGACATCACGGCCCGCGAGGCCGTGGCCGAGGCGGATGCCGCGACCGACACCGATGGCGCGGCCGGCGCGGGCGGTACCAGGCGCTACGGGCCCACGGCCAGCACGGTCGGGGAAATCCACGAGCGCAGCGCGCAGGCGACCGCCCCGCTCGATTTCTGGCAGCGGCTCGACCACGGCCACGATCGCATCTACGCGCGCATGCAGGAGTACGTGGAGGCCACCGACCGGCGCTTCGCGAAGCCGGGCACGGAGCTGCTGCCGGTGCCGGCCGCGCCGTTTCGCATCGGCGTGACCGGCGAGTTCATCGATCGCCGTGACGGCCTCGACTTCCAGCCCGACCTCGATTTCGACGTGCAGCTGCGCCTGCCGAACATCGAGCAGCGCCTGCGCATCTTCATCACGAGCGTCGACCTCGACGAAAGCCCGCGCGATGCGAGCGAGGACACCGAGCTGCGCGCCGGCCTGCGCTACGAGCTGCGCAAGTACGTGAACTTCGACATCGGCGTCAAGGCCGAGGCGCCGCCGGTCGCGTTCATGTCCGTGCGCTGGGCGCGCGAATACCATCTCGGGCGCTGGGACTTCTACCCGCTCGCGAAACTGTTCGCCGAGACCGACGAGAGCATCGGCTACGCGGCCGCCACGACCTTCGACCACTGGTCCGGCGGCCGGCTGCTGCGCTCCTCGTCGTTCGTCAAATGGCGCCAGGACCGCGACGAGATGGAGTGGACGCAGACCCTGATCCACGCGCGCGCGCGGCAGATCATCGTGCCGGACCGCTACGGCTCCTACCTGCGCGCGTCCGACATCGGCCACGGCTGGGGCCTGCGGCTGCTCGCATCGGGCGAGAACATGCACGGCGCGAGCCGCTACGAGGCGAGCCTGTTCTTCAAGCGTCCGACCACGAGCCGCTGGCTCTACTGGGTCGTCGAGCCGCTGGTGACCTGGGAGCGCGAATACGCATGGCGCGCCGACCCGGGCATCCGCATCGGCCTCGATGCCCTGTTCTGGGACCTCGCGCGCAACGGGAAGCACCGGTGAGCGGGCGCACGATCCGCAGCTTCGTGATCCGCGGCGGGCGCATGACCGACGGCCAGCAGCGCGCGCTCGAGCAGCTCTGGCCACGCTACGGCATCGATGCGGGCGCCGCGCTGGACGGATCGGCCCCGCTCGATCTCGATGCGATCTTCGGCCGTCACGCGCCGCGCACGCTCGAGATCGGCTTCGGCAACGGCGATCATCTCGCGGCACTCGCGGCGCGCCACCCGGAGCGCGACTATCTCGGCATCGAGGTCCACCGGCCCGGCGTCGGCCGGCTGCTGCTGAGCTGTGCCGCGCAGGACAGCCACAACGTACGGGTCATCTGCCACGACGCCGTCGAAGTCCTCGAGCGCTGCCTCGCGCCCGCGACCATCGACGAGGTGTTGCTGCTGTTCCCGGATCCCTGGCACAAGAAGCGCCATCACAAGCGCCGCATCGTGCAGCCGCCGTTCGTCGCATCCGTCGCGCGCGTGCTCGCGCCCGCCGGCGTGTTCCGCCTCGCGACCGACTGGCAGCCCTATGCGGAGCAGATGCTCGAAGTGCTCGGCGCCTCACCCGACTTCGAAAATCTCGCGCCGGACGGCGGCTACACGCCGCGCGACCCGGAGCGCGCGGCGACGCGCTTCGAGCGCCGCGGCGAGCGGCTCGGGCACGGGGTGTGGGACCTCAGCTTCCGAAGGAACCCTTGAGGCCGTCGATCACGAACTGCACCGCGAGCGCGCCGAGGACCACGCCGAGCAGCCGGCTCGACACGTTCGCGCCGGTGACGCCGATCACTTTCATCAGCCGCCCGGCAAGGCGCATGAACACCCAGGCGATCAGCAGCACCGCGAGCACGGCCGAGAACAGCACCGCCCAGTGCCCCGGCGACGCGGCGATCGACACCGGGCCGAACCACAGCAGCAGCGTTGCGAGCGCCCCTGGGCCGGCGATGAACGGGAAGGCGAGCGGAAAGACCGAGATATCGGCGCGCTGGCGGTTCTCGGCATGCTCGCGGCTCGTCGAGCGCGTGCCCGATTCGCGCGCGAACACCATTTCGAGCGCGATCAGGAACAGCAGCAGGCCACCGAATATCCGGAAGGCTTCGAGGCTTATGCCCATCAGTTCGAGAAACTTCGCACCAAAGAGCGCGAACACGAACAGGATCGCGCCGGAGAGCAGCACGGCCTTGCGCGCCATGCGCCGCCGGTACTCCTCGGTCGCGCCCTCGGTGAGACTGACGAACAGCGGCAGCAGCGACACCGGCTCGACGACGACGAAGAACACGACGAAGAACTTGATCAGCTGGTCCAGCATGATGCTCCGCGACAAATTTGCTGCTTGAAAGCGCCTTGGCGCGGGCGCACGATCCTTGCACGATGTCAGCATAACAGCACGCACCGGAGGCACAAATGGCGACCCCGCTCCCGACGATCGGCACCTGGTACCGGCTCGACGGTGGCGAGCTGTTCGAGGTCGTCGCCTACGATCCCGACGACGGCACGATCGAGATCCAGTACTTCGACGGCACGGTCGAGGAAATGGATCGCGATGACTGGGAATTGCAGGGCGAGGAGAACCGGCTCGAAGAGGCCGAGGCGCCCGACGACTGGAGCGGCTCGGTCGATGTCGATGCCGATCTCGCCGATGTCGAATACGTGAGCCGCGCCGCCGAGGGTTATGAAGAGAGCCGCGGCCAGCTCGCCGGGCCGCTAGAAGGCCTCGACATGTTCGAATGAGCGCGGATCGACCGCCTCATCGAGCAGCACACAACCCGCCTCGACCTGCACCGCGACCGGCGTCAGCGCCTGGCCCGCGCAGGGGCCCGCGACGCACAGGCCGGTCGCCTTCTCGAACAGCGCGCCGTGCGAGCGGCACAGGATCAGGCCCGAATCGGGCGTCAGGAATTCGTGCGGTCGCAGGTTGAGCGGATGGCGCGCATGCGGGCAGCGGTTCACGTAGGCGTGCACGCCCTGCGACGTGCGCACCAGCAGGCCGCGCAGCGGCCAGTCCCCGGATCCGAAAGCGAATCCGCGCGCGCCGCCGACGGGGATCTCCTCGAGCGCGCACAGCACGCGCGACAGGTCGATCTCGCTCATGCCGCCGCGGGCGGCGCCCCCGGCGTGCCGCGCGCATCGAGCGCGCGCACGTCGCGGCGCAGCCACCAGACGAGCACGATGCCGGGAATCGCCGCGATGAACGACACGAGATAGAAGGTCGGCCAGCCGGCGCGATCGGCGAGGAAGCCCGCCGGCACGCCGAGGTAGGTGCGCGGGATCACGGCAATCGCCGACAGCAGCGCGTACTGGAACGCGCTGAAGCGCTGGTCGCACAGCGCGAGCACGAACGCGGTCAGCGCCACCGAACCCATGCCGCCGGCGAAATTGTCGATCGCGATCGCGAATATCATCAGCAGGTGCTGCTTGCCGGCCACCGCGAGCAGCATGTAGGTCAGGTTCGACACCGCCTGGAACGCGCCGAACCACAGCAGCGCGCGGTAGAGCCCGAGGCGGATCATCCAGACGCCGCCGAGCACGGTGCCCCCGATCGTCGCAACCGCCATCGTCGTCTTGGTGACCACGCCGATCTCGGCCTTCGAGAAGCCGAGGTCCATCAGGAACGGCGTGAACAGGCGCAGCGAGAACGCATCGCCGACCTTGTAGACGACCAGCAGCACGATCAGCGCGAGCGCGCCCGGCCCCGTGAGCAACTGGCGCAGCGGCTCGACGATCGACACGCGCAGCGTGTCGGGCGGCGCCGCGCGCTGCGCGGGCTCGGGCGCGAACAGCGTGCCGACCGCGAGCGCGACCATCGTCGCGGCGAGCAGCAGGTAGGCCGCCTTCCAGCCGGCGTACTGCGCGACGATCAGCGCGATCGAGAACGAGAACCACGCCGCCGCGCGATAGCCGACCGAGGTCGACATCGCCGCGAGTCCACGCTCGTGCGGCAGCGCGATGTCGGCGGTGTAGGCATTGATCACGATGTCCTGCGTCGCCGACAGCAGGCCGGTCACGAACGCGAGCGTCGCGACGACCGCGAGCGCATTGCCCGGCGAATAGAACGCGCTCGCGGCGATCACGGCGGCGAGCGCGAGCTGCAACACGAAGATCCAGCCGCGGCGCCGGCCGAGGAACGGCAGCCGGTAGCGGTCGATGAACGGCGCCCACAGGAACTTCCACGCATACGGCAGGCCGACCAGCGTCAGCAGGCCGATCTGCGTGTTCGACACGCCGAAGTCCTTGAGCCAGGCCTGCAGCGTGCTGTCGGTCAGGTTGTACGGCAGGCCCGAGGCGAGGCCGAGGCCCAGCACCGCGACCATGCGCGGCTCGCGCAGCACCTCCCGGAGCCGCGGCCGCGGCGCGCTCGTGGCGCTCACAGGCGCTTCAGGTCGTAGTCCATGACGAGCGGCGCGTGATCCGAGTAGCGCCCCGCGGTGTGGATCGACGCGCGCTGCGCGCTGCCGGCGAGTCCCGGGCTCGCGATCTGGTAATCGATGCGCCAGCCGACGTTGTTCGCGCGCGCCTGGCCGCGGTTCGACCACCAGGTGTACTGGTCGGACCGCTGGTCGACCGCGCGGAACGCGTCGATGTAGCCGAGTTCGTCGAACACGCGGTCGAGCCAGGCGCGCTCCTCGGGCAGGAAGCCCGAGTTCTTCTGGTTCGACTTCCAGTTGCGCAGGTCGATCGGCTTGTGCGCGATGTTCCAGTCGCCGCACAGGACGAACTGGCGGCGCTTCCTCTTCAGCGCCGCGAGGTGCGGCAGGAAGACGTCGAGGAAGCGGAACTTCGAGGCCTGCCGCTCGGGGCCGGCCGAGCCCGACGGCAGGTACAGCGACACGACCGACAGGTCGCCGAAGCGCGCCTCGAGATAGCGCCCCTCGTCGTCGAACTCGCTGACGCCGAAGCCGCTAGCGACCGCGTCGGGTTTGCGGCGCGCATACAGTGCGACGCCCGCATAGCCCGGGCGCTTCGCGTCGTGGAAGTAGCGGTGATAGCCCGGGATGTCGATCGCGTGGCCGGCGAGCTGATGCACCTGCGCCTTGGTCTCCTGCAGGCAGATCACGTCGGCATCCTGCCGCGCGAGCCATTCGAAGGCGCCCTTGGCCGCGGCGGAGCGGATGCCGTTCGCGTTCAGCGTGACGATGCGCATCCGCACATGATAGCGTCCCGCCGCCTGCGCAGGACCCTTTCATGCACGACTACCAACGCCTCTTCGTCGACCTCGCACTGTCGCGCACCGCGCTGCGCTTCGGCCGCTTCACGCTGAAATCCGGGCGCGAGAGCCCGTACTTCTTCAATGCCGGCCTGTTCCACGACGGCGAGGCGCTCGCGACCCTCGGCCGCTGCTATGCGGCGGCGATCGTGCACTCGGGGCTCGGGTTCGACATGCTGTTCGGACCGGCCTACAAGGGCATCCCGCTGGTCGCCGCGACCGCGATCGCGCTCGCGACCGATCACGGCCGCAGTGTCCCGTGGGCCTTCAACCGCAAGGAGGCCAAGGACCATGGCGAGGGCGGCCAGATCGTCGGCCACTGCCTCGAGGGGCGCGTGCTGATCGTCGACGACGTGATCACGGCCGGCACCGCGGTGCGCGAGTCGGTGGCGCTGATCCAGGCCGCCGGCGCCCACCCGGCCGGCATCGCGCTCGCCCTCGACCGCGAGGAGCGTGGCCAGGGCGAGCGGTCGGCGGTGCAGGAGGTCGAGGCCGACTACGGCCTGCGCTGCGTCAGCATCCTGACCCTGGGAGGGCTGATCGAGGCGCTCGCCGGCCCGAACGGTGACGCGGGTCGCATTTCGGGCGCGCAGATGGACGCGCTGCGCGCCTACAGGGAACGCTTCGGCATAGCCTAGCCGCACCCGGCTCGTGCAGAATACCGCCATGTTCCGCTGGCCCGCCCTGCCCGTCGCGCTCGTGATCGCGGCCCTCGCCGCAGGTCCGGCCGACGCCGCGAGCAAGACACCGCGCAAATCCGCCGACAAGGGCGAGCTGTCGTACAAGTGGACCGACGAGCACGGCGTCGTGCACTACGGCGACCACGTGCCGCCCGAGTACGCGAAGAGCGAGCGCGCGGTGCTGAACGCCGACGGCGTCGTGATCCGCAGGCTCGAGGCCGAGAAGACGCCCGAGCAGCGCGCCGCCGACGAGCTGCGCAACCGCGACGTCGAGGCGCGCCGCCAGCACGACCGTTTCCTGCTGACCACCTACACCTCGGTGCGCGACATCGAGGCGTTGCGCGACCAGCGGCTCGAGCAGATCGTCGGCCAGTCGAATGCGGCCCGCCAGTATCTCGATTCGCTGAACACGCGCCTCTCCGGGCTGCAGGCAAAGGCGCAGCTCTACAAGCCCTACAACAGCGACGGCACGGCACGGCGCATGCCCGATGATCTCGCCGCCGATCTCGTGCGCACGGTCAGCGAGCTGCGCGCGCAGAACAACATCCTGCTGTCGAAGCAGCAGGAACACGCGGGCGTCGCGCGGCAGTTCCAGGCCGACATCGAGCGCTTCGCGGACCTGCAGTCGGGGCGCGCCGAGCGCTACTGACCCGCGCGGGTGCGCTCAGCGCCCGGTGTGGCCGAAGCCCCCCTCGCCGCGCGCGGTCGCGGTGAAAGTGTCCACGACCTCGAGCACCACCTGCACGACCGGCACGACGACGAGCTGCGCGATGCGCTCGCCGGGCTGCACCGTGTACGCGACGGCGCCGCGGTTCCAGCACGAGACCATCAGCGGGCCCTGGTAGTCCGAATCGATCAGTCCCACCAGATTGCCGAGCACGACGCCGTGGCGGTGCCCGAGACCCGAACGCGGCAGGATCACCGCGGCGAGCGAGGCATCCTCGAGCCAGATCGACAGGCCGGTCGGAATCAGCTCGGCGGCGCCCGGCGCGAGCACCAGCGGCGCATCGAGCGCCGCGCGCAGGTCGAGACCCGCGGCACCGCCGGTCGCATAGGCCGGCAGCGGCCACTCGCTGCCGATGCGCGCATCGAGTATCCGGACCTTGAGTGGCCGGCGTCGCGTCGCGGCGGCGGCGCTCACGCGCGGGCTTTGCCGGAGGCCGGCCTCGCGCTGGCATGGAAGCGCTCGGTGACGAGCGCCATCAGCTCCCGCGCAAGCTGCGCCTTCGACGCCGGGCCGAGCGTCGCGCGGTCGGTGCGCGAGAGCACGACGAGCGCGTTGTCGTCCTTGTCGAAGACCTTGTCGTCACCGACTTCGTTCGCGGCGATCAGGTCGAGGTTCTTGCGCAGCAGTTTCGCACGCGCGTTCTGCTCGACCGCTTCGGTCTCGGCCGCGAAGCCGACGACGAACGGCCGGTCCGGGCGCGCGGCGACCGTGGAGAGCACGTCGGTCGTGCGCTCGAGTGCGAGATCGAGCGCCGCTTCGCTCTTCTTGATCTTCTGCCCGGCCGGCCGCGCCGGCCGGTAGTCGGCCACCGCGGCGGTCGAGATGTAGATATCGACGCCGGCGATTTCGCGCGTCACCGCCGCGAGCATGTCGTCGGCCGATTCGACATCGACGCGGCGCACGCCCGCCGGCGTCGGCAGGCCGACGGGGCCGGTCACGAGCAGCACGTCGGCGCCGAGTTCGCACGCCGCGGCCGCGACCGCAAAGCCCATCTTTCCCGAGCTGCGATTGCTGATGAAGCGCACCGGGTCGATGCGCTCGCGGGTCGGCCCCGCGGTGACCAGCACGCGCCGCCCGGCGAGCGGACCTATGCGCGCGCCGAGCAGCGACGCCGCGAGCTCCGCGAGCTCGGTCGGCTCGAGCATGCGCCCCTCGCCGACCTCGCCGCAGGCCTGGTCGCCCGCGCCGGGCCCGAAGACGTGCACGCCGCGCTCACGCAGGCGCACGAGGTTGTCCTGCGTCGCGGCGCTCGCCCACATGACCCGGTTCATCGCCGGCGCGACCGCGATTGGTGCCTCGGTCGCGAGACACAGCGTGCCGAGCAGGTCGTCGGCGAGACCGTGCGCGAGCGCGGCCAGACTGTGCGCGGTGGCCGGCGCGATCAGCACGAGGTCGGCCCAGCGCGCGAGCTCGATGTGGCCCATCGCGGCCTCGGCGGCCGGGTCCCAGAGGCTGTCGCGCACGGCGCGCCCCGACACGGCCTGGAAGGTCGTGGCGGTCACGAACTGCGCGGCACCGGCCGTCATCACGACCTGGACTTCCGCGCCCCGCTCGACGAGGCGCCGGACGAGGTCGGGACTCTTGTACGCGGCGATGCCGCCGGTGACGCCGAGGAGAATTTTGCGACCGTGCATCGAGGCATTATCGGGCGGGCCTCGCCGGGCACGCAAACGGCCCCGTTTCTCGGCTCGCCCGCCCGGTCGTGCCCGATCAGACTGGCGCCGTCAGTGGAGGCCATCGAATGGGCAGGCGCACCTGGCCCGCGGGCGAGCCGCCCCGGGAGAAACTGGTCCGTTTCGGAGCGCGGCAGCTGTCCGATGCCGAGCTGCTCGCGGTGTTGCTCGGCACCGGCGCCGCGGGCCTCGACGCGGTCGCGCTGTCCCACCAGCTGCTGGCCCGCTCCGGGGGCCTGCGTGACCTGCTGGCCGCCGACCGCACGACCTGCCTGCGCCTGCGCGGCCTGGGCCCGGCGCGCTGGTGCCGGCTGCAGGCGGCGCTCGAGCTCGCGCGGCGTCACTACGAACAGGCGCTGCGGGCGCGGCCGCTGCTCGATGCGCCGCGGCACACCGCCGCCTACCTCGTCGCGCAGCTGCGCGACCGCCCATACGAGGTGTTCTGCTGCCTGCATCTCGACAGCCGCCACCGCCTGATCGCCTTCGACGAGCTGTTTCGCGGCACGATCGACGGGGCGAGCGTCCATCCCCGCGAAGTCGTGCGCCAGGCCCTCGCCCGCAACGCGGCGGCCGTGATCCTCGCCCACAACCATCCCTCCGGCGTCGCCGAGGCGAGCCAGGCCGACGAGCTGATCACCCGCCGCCTGCGCGATGCGCTCGCGCTGATGGACATCCGCGTGCTCGACCACCTGATCGTCGGTGACGGCACCTGCCTGTCGTTCGCCGAGCGGGGCCTGCTTTGACACGTGGAGCGCGGACGGCGATGCCGTCGGCGCGTTCATCCGGATTTCACTCGACACTTGGTTGTCAGTTGACAACCTAAACCCACGACCCCATAGTGGAACTTGGCCCATGGCTCGCCGTCCTCATCCGAAAAAGGAGGTTGAAGAGGCGCTGCGGTACGCGGAATCGGCAGGCTGGCGCGTCGAGGTCGGGGGGAGCCATGCCTGGGGCCGAATTTATTGCCCATATGACGACGACGAATGCCGTTGCGGCGAGTTCTGCATCGCGAGCGTGTGGAGTACGCCGAAGAATCCCGGCAATCATGCGCGAGCGCTGCGGCGAGTGATCGACCATTGCACGACGCACAGGCGCCGGCGCGAGGAGAGCCGCTCGCCGGAGGAATGACTGATGGAATACACCTTCACTTTGAGATACCAGCTCGACGAGCGCGACAGCGAGCGCAACGCTCTAGTGGAGCGCCTGGGAGCAGCGGGCTGCGACGATGCTTTGGTGGGTATTGGACAGCCCGGTCGTCTGGCACTGGAGTTCACTCGCGAAGCCAGAAGCGCAAAAGCAGCCGTGCGCAGTGCATTGGCCGACGTGAAGCGTGCCATTCCGTCCGCCAGGCTGGTCGAGGCGGCACCCGATTTCGTAGGGCTCACCGATGTGGCGCAGATCGTCGGGGTCTCGCGCCAGAACATGCGCAAATTGATGCTCGCGCACCGGGAGAGCTTCCCTGTGCCGGTGCATGAAGGCAGCGCTTCGATCTGGCATCTGGCCGAAGTGCTGGTCTGGCTCGAAGGGAAAGGACACTATGTTCTGGAGCGGGGTGTCCTGGAAACTGCGCAGGCGACACTGGAGGTCAACCTGGCCAAGGATGCTCGCCGCTCGCCCTCCAGGGCGGCTCGCGATCTGGAGCGGTTGATCGCCTGAACACGGGCCTCAGGCCAGAGGCAGCGTGGCCAGATTGAACTGCTGGCGCGGACAGCTGTGGGGCGTCTGTCGCCGGCTCCCGACATTGGTCTCGGCGGCGGCACGCGTTAAGGTGCGCGTTCGCTCTGCTGAGGGAGGCAATCATGGCCCTTTGGAAAGACTCGACCCCGGCGCCCGGCTCGACCCCCGCACCGCTGCCACCACTCGCCCGGGAACCGGCGCGCGAGCCCGAGCGCGCCACCGCGCAGGTCGCGGCGCTCAATACCGGGCACGATCCGGCCCGACGCACCAAGGAACGCACGGAAATGAAGGAATCGGTGATCTCGGGCGGCCTCAACATCGAAGGCAAGATCGAGGGCAGCGGCAACGTGCGCATCGGCGGTCGCTTCAAGGGTGACGTGCACATCGACGGCGACCTGACGATCGAAGCCGGCGCGCACCTGACCGGCCAGGTCCGGGCGAACCTCGTGGTCGTCGCCGGCGAGCTGCAGGGCAACGTCGAGTCCGCGCGCCGCGTCGAACTCGCCGACACGGCCGTGATGACCGGCGACGTCAAGGCCGGCGCGCTCACCGTCGCGGCCGGCTCGCGCATGCGCGGCCAGGTCGAGTTCGGCTGGGAGGACAAGCTCGGCGCCAGGACGCAGGACACCCGGGGGGCCGGCAGCGTCAAATGAGCGCGGCGCGCCTGCCGCCGGCCCCGCGCGCGCCGCAGACTGCCCGGACCCGCACTTGCCCGCACTGCAAGGCGACGATCCTGGAAAGCGCGAGCGTGTGCCCGGGCTGCCGGCACCACCTCAGGTTCGATCCGGTCGCGGCGCAACGCGAGGCCGTGTCGCGGACCGCGATGCGCATCGAGGGCACGATCCAGGGCCCGACCCCGGCCGTGCCCTGTGAATACTGCGTCGTGATCGCGATCCGGGACGAACAGGGCCGGGAGGTGCACCGGCAGGTCGTCGGCGTCGGCGCGCTGCAGCCGGCCGAGCGGCGCGGCTTCACGCTGTCGGTCGACATCGTGCCGCCGCCGGGGCCGGCCACCCCGCGGCGCGGCTGAGGCGCGGCTGCGGCGAGGGCCGGGGCGGGGCCCGGAACGCGGCCCGGTTGCCCCGGCGGGGCCGGACTGGTATAAAGCCGATCCTTTTGCGGGGCCTTGCGGCCCCCAATCGCATACTCAAGTTACTGAATTTCGAGGGCTTATCATGTCCCGCGTCTGCGAAATCACCGGCAAGCGCCCGGCGGTGGGCAATCGCGTCTCGCACGCCAACAACAAGAAGCGCCGCCGCTTCCTGCCGAACCTGCGCGCGCAGCGCTTCTGGCTCGAGAACGAGAAGCGCTGGGTCAGCCTGCGCGTCTCGGCAAACGGCCTGCGCACGATCGAGAAGCACGGCATCGACGCCGTCGTCGCCGACCTGCGCACCAAAGGCGTGAAGGTCTGAGGAGCACACCGCGATGCGTGAAAAGATCAAGCTGCTCTCGTCCGCCGGCACCGGCCACTTCTACGTGACGATGAAGAACAAGCGCCTCCATCCGGAGAAGCTCGAAACGAAGAAGTACGACCCGGTCGTGCGCAAGCACGTCGCCTACAAAGAGACCAAGATCAAGTAGGACCGCGGCGTCACCAGCCGAAGCGCAGGCTCGCGACGACCGTGCGCCCCGTCCCGTAGAAGCAGGCGGTGGCGGCCGTGCAGGTCGCGACGTAGCGTTTGTCCGCGAGATTGCTCGCGTTGAGCGTCAGCGTCGCGTTGCGCGCACCCGAGCGGGCACCGAAGGTGTAGCGCAGCGCGGCGTCCGCGAGCGTGTAGGACGGCACGCGGAAAGTGTTCGCGTCGTTTCCCCAGGTCTCGCCGACGTAGCGCAGGCCGCCCGCGACGCCGAGTCCCTCCAGCGGGCCGCCACCGAAGCTGTAGTCGAGCCACGCCGATCCCATGAAGTCCGCGACGCTCGGCAGATCATTGCCCTGCAGGCCGTCGTCGGCTTCGGTGTATTCCGAGTCCATCCAGGTGAGCGCGCCGATCACGCTGAAACCAGCGACCGGCGTGATGCGCCCTTCCAGCTCGACGCCGCGCACGCGCGCCTCGCCGGTCTGCACACTGAAGTCCGGATCCACCGGATCGGTCATCAGCAGGTTCTGCTGGCGCAGCTCGTAAGCCGACACCGTCAGCATGCCGCGCGCGCCCGCGGGCTGGTACTTGACACCCGCTTCCCATTGCGTGCCCGTCGTCGGGTCGAACGGATCGCCGTTGCGATCGGTCGAGCCGCCGACCGGCTGGAACGATTCGGCATAGCTGACATAGGGCGCGAAGCCGCTGTCGAACAGGTACAGCACGCCGGCGCGGCCGGTGAAGGCATCGTTGTCCTCGACGGTCGTGACGCCGGAGAGGCGGTTCAGCAGTTCGTCCTCGAACCAGTCCTGCCGGCCGGACAGCGTCAGGCGCCACTGGCCAACGGCGATCTGGTCCTGCAGGTAGACGCCCGTCTGGCGGTTCGTGCCCACGCTCGAGACCTGCGGCGCGAGCACCGCCGCGAAATCGTAGTGCGTGTACACGGGATCGAACACGTCGATCGCGATCGCCGCGGGCGCGACCTGCGCGGCCTGCCGCAGGTGATCCCAGTCGGCCTTCTGCCAGTCCACGCCGGCGAGCACGGTGTGCTCGGCGCCGCCCAGCGACAGACGACCGGTCAGGCGCGTATCGGCGGTGTAGCCGTCGGAATCGCCGGCGCCCTGCACGGCGCGGCGGCCGAGCAGGCGCTCATTGGTCAGCGTCGCGGTGCCGCCGACCGTCGTGCGGAACAGCGAATCCACGTGCGTGAAGCGCGCGCCCTGGGCCAGCGTCCAGCGCTCGCCGATCGCGTGCTCGAAGCTCCAGCCAGCCGTGTAGATGTCGCGGTCGTAGACGTTCCACGACGGCTCGCCGATGAAGGTGGTGTTGTCGATGTAGCCGTAGCTCGTCGGAAAGAGCGTGGCCTGCGCCGGCAGGAACTGGAAGGTGCTGCCGCCCTCGTCCCGCTGGTAGAGGCCGAGCAGCGTCAGCTTCGTGGCCTCGCCGAGCTGCAGCGTGGTGCTGGGCGCCACGAACCAGTGGCTGCGCGAGGTGTGTTCGATCTGCGTATCGCCGTCGGAGTACAGGCCCACGAGCCGCCACAGCATGCGCTCGCCGGCATCGCCGCCGACGTCGAAGGCCGCCCCGTAGGTACCGTGCTCGTCGGCCGTCACGCGCAACTGCTGCACCGGAGTCGCCGTCGGCAGCTTGCTGATCTGGTTGACCATGCCGCCGGGCGCGACCTGGCCGTACAGCACCGCCGAAGGGCCCTTCAGCACTTCGACCCGCTCGAGGTTCCAGTTGTCGAACATCGTGCGGTTCCACTGCCCGCCCTGGGGCGCGCGCATGCCGTCCAGCGTAACGTTGTTGCTCCAGCTGCCGGCATCGAAGCCGCGGATGTAGACGTCGTCCACGCGGTTGTCGATGCCGGTGGCCTCGGCCAGCACGCCGGCGTTGTAGCGCACGGCCTCGTTCAGGTTGGTCACGCCGCGCGCATCGAGCTCCTCGCGCGTGACCACCGACACGGATTGCGGCGTCTCGATCAGCGGCGTGTCGGTCTTGGTGGCACTCGCGCCCTCCTCGGCGGCGCGATAGGCATTGACGACCACCTCCTCGAGCGCCTGCCCGGCGGCGGTGACGCTGGCACCGGCGCCCAGCAGCAGCGCCACGGCGCGCAGTAAAGCAGGCATGCGGATCGAAGCAGTCATGGACGGGACTCCTCTGGACGGGTTGGCGGATCAGACGGATGCATGGGGCGCGCGCGCGCCGGCCGGCGCGGACGAAGGATCGGGGCGGGACAGCGACCAGACGCTATCGGCATCGCCATGCAGCGTACGGCGGCGCGTGCGCACGGCGAGCGCAACGAACAGCAGCGCGCCGGCGAAGGCGACCACGTCGACGAGCCGCGCGGTGCCCGGCCAGTTCCAGCCCGGCGCCGCGGCGAACAGCGCCGCGGCGAGGCTCGTCGCGGGAATCAGCAGCGTGGCGCCCGCCGAGAGCATCAGCAATTCGAAGGCGGCACGCGCCGCGCCGCGCAGCAGCGCCCAGCCGGTGCAGGCGAGGAACACGGCGTAATAAATGTACGTGTGGGCAGCCTCGAGGTCCTGCACGCGGCCGGGCAGCCATTTGGCCGCGGCGATGGTCACGGAAATGCCGCTCACGCAGCCGAGGCAGACGCCCACGGTCAGCGCGGCCATCACGCGGCTCGAGCGTTTCTGCGGCGGCAGCACGCCGCCGTCCTGGCGCCGCTGCCGGCGCCGCCGCGCCTCCACCCAGATCAGATTGCCCGAATAGAACAGGAAGGCGCCGGCGAGGCCCAGCAGGAAATAGCCCCAGCGCACCGGAGCGCCGCCGAAGCTGCCGAAATGCAGCGTGAAGAAGCTCGTGACGAGCTTCTCCCAGCCCGGCTGGTGTCCCGGCAGATAGGCGGTGTCGGTGAAGCGGCCGGTATAAGGGTCGAGCGAGGCGAGCCCGTAGGTGGGGGCGCGCATCATCTCGCGCGCGTCGTAGCCGATCACGCGTGCCGTCGTCACGCCGGCCGGGTTCTGCCGGAACTCCACCGCCACCGGCGTGAAACCCGGCGCCTGCTGCGCCATCCTCGCCGCGAGCTGCTGCGGCGTGAGCAGCTCGGCATCCGGCGCGGCCTGCGACGGCTCGCGGCCCCACATCGAATCGAGCCGGTGCTCGTAGATCAGCGCGTTCTGCGTCGCATAGAAGCCGTCGTGGAAGGCGAACACGACCGCTGTGAGCGCCATCACCACGTGGAACGGAAGGCTGAAGACGCCGAGCGCGTTGTGCACGTCGAGCCACAGGCGTTTCAGGTTGCGCCCGAGACGCCACGCGAACAGGTCCTGCACGAGCGTCGGCAGCAGCACGATCACGCCCGACACGAGCGCGACGCCGTACAGCAGCGCGATCACGCCCATGATCGGCATCGAGATTTCATGTTCGAACGGCAGCCCGACCTGCTGGTGCAGCACGTCGATCAGTTGCGCGACCGGTGCCTCGTCGGTGCGCGCGGTGACCAGCTGGCCGTGCGCGTCGAACGCGGCGCCGTAACGCACGTCCGCCTCGTCCTCCCAGCTGACACGCGCGGGCGTGTCCGGATCGATCCGGTAGTGCACCGCATAGGCGCGCGCGGCCTCGGGATGGCGCTCGAGGACCGCGTCGATCAGCTCGGGCGCACGCTCGAGCGCAACGGCGGCCGGCAATGCGACCGGCGGCGACGCCCAGCGCCGCAGCGGCTCCTCGAACATCGTGATCGCGCCAGCGTAGAACGCGACGAACAGCGCGAGGCCGCCGACGATACCCACCCAGGTGTGCACGTCGGTATAGGTGCGCAGGACGTCCGCGCGGATTTTCACGCGGCGTCACCCATCGAGCGCACGCGTACCAAGCAGCAATCCGAACACGAGCACGTTCGCGGCCGTGAGCCACAGCCAGGCGCGCAGACCGGACCGGAACAGGAAGCAGACGCTGAGCACCGCCACCCACAGCGGCGCAAGCATCCACATGTTGAACTGCACCTTGCCGGAGCCGGCGTCGATGCCGCCGGGACCGTGCCAGGCAAACAGGCCGGACAGCCCGATGCTGAACGTGTAGCCGAGCACGACCGCGGCACTGACCTTGCCGAACCAGTGGCGCGCGCTGAGCGGCGCAGCAGGAGGCGCGTTCATTCGTCCACCCGCGCACCGATCCGGCGCGGCCCTGCAACGAACGGCAACGCGGTGCAGCACAGCATGAACAGCGTGAGCGCCGCGAACACGCTGACCAACCCGCCCGCGACGACCGTGAGCGCGAGCGCGCTGCCGGCCACGCCGATCAGTGCGGCCGCCGTCGCGATCGACGGCGATAACGGCCGTGACAGCAGGCGCTGCTCGGCGCAGCCCAGATAGAACGCTGTCGAGGCGGCCAGCGCCAGCAGCGCGGCGGACGCCCAGCCGAGCAGGTTCGGCAGCAACGATTCACCTCCCATCCTTTCGATACTAATGCGAATGATTCGCATTTACAATCATAAAGCTGATCAGAATCAGCGGTAAGCTGTCCGCTCTCCCCATGCCAGAACTGCCCGAAGTCGAAACGACGCGGCGCGGTATCGAGCCGCACGTGGCTGGCCGGCGCATCGCGGCGCTCGCCGTGTACGAGCCGCGGCTGCGCTGGCGCGTCGATGCGTCGCTGCCGCGCCGGCTCACCGGACAGAAAGTGCTCGCGGCGGGAAGACGCGCGAAATACCTGCTGCTGCGGCTCGAGCGCGGCACGCTGCTCCTGCACCTCGGCATGTCGGGAAGCCTGCGCGTGCTGCCGGCCGCCACGCCGCGTGGCGCGCACGACCACGTCGACCTCGTGCTCGATTCGGGCGCCGCGCTGCGCTTCAACGACCCGCGCCGCTTCGGCAGCCTGCTGTACACCGAGGACGATCCGGCCTGCCATCCGCTGCTCGCGGCGCTCGCGCCGGAGCCGCTCGAGGCGCAGTTCGATACCGCCTACCTGTGGCGCGTGACGCGCCGGCGGCGGGTCGCGGTCAAGTCGCTGATCATGAACTCGCGCCTCGTCGTCGGCGTCGGCAACATCTACGCGAGCGAGGCGCTGTTTCGCGCGCGCATCCGCCCGGGCCGCCAAGCGCGGCATCTGACGGCGCGCGAAGTCGCGCGGCTCGTGCGCGCGATCCGCACCGTGCTCGCCGGCGCGGTCAGGGCCGGCGGCACGACGCTGCGCGACTATGTCGGCGCCGATGGCGCGCCCGGCTACTTTCGGCAGAAACTGTACGTCTACGAGCGCGCCGGCAAGCCCTGCCGTGTGTGCCGCACGCCGATCCGCCGCCGCGTGCAGGGGCAGCGCGCGACCTACTGGTGCCCGGAGTGTCAGCGATGAGAAAGCATTTCGCCGCCCGCGATCCGGTGATGGCCGCGCTGATCCGCGCGGCAGGGCGCTACCGGCTCGCACCCGAGACCACGCGCTCGCCGTTCGAATCGCTCGCGCGCGCGATCACGCACCAGCAGCTGAACGGCATCGCCGCCGAGCGCATCCTCGGGCGCTTCGTCACGCTGTGCGGCAACGGCGCGTTTCCGGAGCCCGCGGCCGTCATCGCGCGGCCCGATCACGAGCTGCGCGCGACGGGCCTGTCGTTCGCGAAGATCGCGAGCCTGAAGGATCTCGCGGCGAAGGCCGCGGGCGGCATCGTGCCGCACGGTGCCGCGCTCGCGACACTCACCGACGCCGAGATCATCGAGCGCCTGACGCAGGTGCGCGGCATCGGGCGCTGGACCGTCGAGATGCTGCTGATCTTCCAGCTCGGGCGCCCCGACGTGCTGCCGGTCGACGACTTCGGCGTGCGCAATGGCTTTCGCCTCGCCTACGGCCTGCGCGGCATGCCGACGCCGCGCGCACTCGCCGCGTTCGGCGAGCGCTGGGCGCCGCAGCGCACCGCCGCCGCGTGGTACCTGTGGCGCGCGGTCGATCTCGCGAAGCTCGGCAAATTGCCGGCGCCGGTCGCGAAGCCGCGCGGCGTCAGGATCGTCAAACGCAAGCCGGCGCCGGTGAAGGCGCGCGTCAGGAAGGCCGCCGCGCCTCGCGGGCGTAGCAGATCCTCAGCAGCAGTTGCTCGTCCTCGGGCACCATCGACTCGGGCCGCGCGAGCCCGTCGAGGTCGTAGCAGACGGTGAGGCTGTCGCCGTCGAGCTCGAAGATCGCCTCGAGCCGGCGGCCGGCGTACGGGCCGTCGAGGCCCAGCATGTCCATCGCGAGCGGCGATACCGCGGCGTCGACACTGTAATCGCCGCTGTCGAGCAGCTGCCCGTCGCGATCCTGGATCTCGTAGCGGCCCGCGTGCAGCGCGAAGCGCGCGACGCGCAGCTCCGCAACCTCGAGCGCCGCATCGGCGACATAGGCGGCGACCGGCCGCCAGCTGCCCTCGAGCCCGCGCTCGAGCGCCTCAGTAGACCTGTCCTTCGCCTTCGCCACGCGGATCGGAGGCCGCCTCGACACGCCCCGTGGCGTAGTCCCAGGTCACGACCTGCATGTTGCCCCAGCGGCGGCCCGACTCGCGCAGCTGGTGGCCGCGTTGCCCGAGCGCGACGATCTCGGCCTCGGTCAGCGCGCCCGGTTCGTACTGCAGCACGTCGGGCAGGTACTGGTGATGGATGCGCGGCGCGGCGACGATCTCGGCGGCACTCCTGCCGTCCAGGAAATCGAGCGTCGCGAGCAGCACCATGCCGGTGATGAAGCTGCCGCCCGGGCTGCCCGCGATCATCAGCCCGGTGTCGCTCTCGACGAAAGTCGGTGTCGACGACGACAGCATGCGCTTGCCGGGTGCGATCGAGTTCGCCTCGGCACCGACCAGGTTGAAGCCGTTCGGCGAGCCCGGCTTCGACGAGAAGTCGTCCATCTCGTTGTTCAGGAAGATGCCGGTGCCCGGTACCTGCAGTCCCGAGCCGAAGAAGAAATTGAGCGTGATCGTGCCGGCGACGCGATTGCCCTCGGCATCGAGGATCGAGAAGTGCGTGGTCTGCGTGCCCTGGGGCGGCGGCTCGACGCCCGGCAGCGCCGCGCTCGGCGTCGCACGATCGAGCCGCAGCGAGGCGCGCAGCCCGGCCGCGTAGAACGGATGGATCAGCCCGGCGACCGGCATCGTGACGAAATCCGGATCGCCGAGCCATACCGCGCGGTCGCGGTGCGCACGACGCATCGACTCGATGATCAGGTGCTTGCGGGTCGCGGAGTCGAGCTGCGCGAGATCGTAACCGGACAGCACGTTGAGCGCCTCGACGAGCACGATGCCGCCCGAGGCCGGCGGCGAGGCCGACACGATGCGCGCGCCGCGATACTCGCCGACGATCGGCGCGCGCTCGACCGCGCGATAGGCCGCGAGATCCTCGAGCGTCCAGATGCCGCCGAGCTTGCGCACGCCCGTGACGAGCCTGCGGGCGAGCTCGCCCTCGTAGAAATCGCGCACGCCATGCTTCGCGAGCCGCTCGAGCGTGCGCGCGAGCTGCGGCTGGCGGATGATCGTGCCGAGTGCCGGGCTCGCGCCGTCGCGCAGCCACACCGCGGCGACCTCCTTCTGCTTCGCGAACACCGCCCGCCTGCGCTCGATGTTCGCCTGCACGCGCGGATAGAGCGGGAAGCCCTCGCGCGCGTAGCGGATCGCCGGCGCGAGGCTCACCGCGAGCGGCAGCCGGCCATATTTCGCGGCGAGCAGCTCGAGGCCCGCGGGCTCGCCGGCGATGCCCGCCGCGAGCGCGCTCTCGAGCGACAGGCGGCGCTGCGGCTGGCCGTCGGGGCCGAGGAACATGTCGTGCGAGGCGGCGGCCGGCGCCTTCTCGCGCGCGTCGATCATCACGTCGAGGCCGTCGCTCGCACGGTGCAGCAGGAAGAAGCCGCCGCCGCCGAGCCCCGAACCGATCGGCTCGACGACCGCGAGTGCCGCGCTGACCGCGACCGCGGCGTCGAACGCATTGCCGCCCTTGGCGAGGACCTCGTGGCCGGCGGCGCTCGCAAGCGGATGCGCGCTCGCGATCGCGGCCTTGCCGGGCGCGCGTTCGGCGGCCGACAGCGGTGCCGCGGCAAATACCGCGACGAGCAGCCACAGTACCGGGGCGCGCAACTTCATGCCGGGCGCCTGTGCTTGCGCAATTCCGCGGCGACGACCGGATGCACGAACTCGCCGACGTCGCCGCCGAGCACCGCGATCTCGCGCACCAGCGTCGAGGAGATGAACGTGAACTGCTCCTTCGGCGTCAGGAACACGGTCTCGATGTCGCGCGACAGATGGCGGCTCATGTTGGCGAGCTGGAACTCGAACTCGAAGTCCGACACCGCGCGCAGCCCGCGCACGATCACCGACAGGTCGTGCTGGCGCGCGAAATCGACGGTCAGTCCCGAATAGCCCATCACCTCGACCTGCGGCACGTCGGCGAGCACTGCGCGCGCGAGCTCGACGCGCTTCTCGACCGGCAGCAGCGGCGCCTTGTTCGGATTCGCGGCGATCGCGACCACGACGCGCGAGAAAATGCTCGCCGCGCGCACCACCAGATCGTGATGGCCGTTGGTGATCGGATCGAAAGTCCCCGGATAGACCGCATGCCGTTTCATTGCGCCGCTGCTCCCCCCTCTCCGTTCCTCAGCAGATGATACCCGACGTCGCCGGCACGCCCCGACCTGATCACCTGCCACGGCGCAGGCAGCGCCGGCGGGCCTGCCCTGGCCGGCAATTCCAGATACACGAGGGCCGCGGGGGCAAGCCAGCCGCGTGCCGCGAGCGCAGCGAACACCGGTGCGGGATCGGTGCCGAACGGCGGATCGAGGAACACGAGATCACGCGCGCGCACCGGCCCGCGCAGGAACTGCAGCGCATCGGCGTGCACGACCTCGGCGGGCGGCGCGCCGAACTGCGCGAGTACATCCGCGAGCGCGCGCACCGATGCCGCGTCGCGCTCGACGAAGATCGCCCCGGCCGCGCCGCGCGACAGCGCCTCGAGGCCGAGCGCGCCGCTGCCGGCGTAGAGGTCGAGCACGCGCGCGCCGTCGACACGGCCCATCAGCCAGTTGAACAGCGTCTCGCGCACCCGGTCCGGTGTCGGGCGGATCGATTCCTGCGGCGGGAAACGGAATTTCCTGCCGCGCCACGCACCGCCGATGATGCGCAGCTGCCGCGCCGCCCGTCTGCTATTGCTGGTCACGATGCGGGAAGCGTACCCTAGCTCGCACGCGCGTCGAGCATCGAAAATGCAGGGGAAGTCCATGAGTCCGAACGCCAGGTTTTCCGTCACGGCCGCCGCGTCCGCCCTGCTGCTGCTCGCCGGCTGCAGCGGCGGCAGCGGTCTCGACAGCGACGGCATCGGCGCGACGGACACGTCGAGCGGCGCACTGCCCGGCGGCTCGTCGGTGCCGTCGTCGCCGGCGGGCGTGCATCCGCTGTTCCAGATCGCTCAGGGCCTGCTGCCTTATCCGACCGATCTGTATTTTTCGGGATCGACCGACGGCACGCTCAACATCTCGCCGGCCAATTCGCTGATCCCGGCGCAGGCCGCGCTCAATGCGCTCGACGGCTACGGCGTCAACGGCGTGATCCGCGCGCGCTTCTCGGCGCCGGTGAGCGCCGCGTCGCTGACCGCCGCGTCGGTGCGTGTCGTGCGCGTCAACATCGACAACGCGACGAAAGCGACCGTCGGCGTCGCCGGCGTGCTCGTGCCGGGCGTCGACTATTCGGTCGGGCTCGCGACCGACGCCGGAGTCGGCAACACGATCGTCGAGATCCGCCCGCTGAAGCCGCTCGTGCCGAGCACCGGCACGACCAACAACGGCTACCTCGTGCTGCTGACCAACGCGATCACCGACGCGGGCGGCGCCGCGACGGTGCCCGACACCGATTACGCGACGATCAAGACGGCGCTCGCCGCCGGCCCGACCTGCCCGAGCCTGACGAATCCGACGATGAACGGCGTGTGCCAGCTGACCGGCGCGCATCTGCAGATCGCGAACGCCGTGGGCGTCAATCCCGCGAACGTCGTGCTCTCGTTCAGCTTCTCGACCGGCTCGACGCGTGATTCGATCGCCGCGGTCGCGGCCACCGCGACCGCGCAGACTATCGTCGCGCAGGCCACCGGGCTCAACACGAGCCAGGTCAATCCCGCCTTGCCGGGCGTCGCCGACATCTACGCCGGCATCCTGCAGATTCCGTACTACCTGTCGAAGAGCGCGCCGCTCACCGGCTCTTGGCAGGGCAATCCGTCGCCGCTCGGCGGCACGACGCACCTGACCCGCTTCAATCCGCTGCCGGTCGCGACCGAAACCCTGTCGATCCCGTTGCTCGCGACCGTGCCGAACGCGACCTCGGGCCGCACTCAGCCGGCCGCCGGCTGGCCGGTCGTGATCTTCCAGCACGGCATCACCGGCAACCGCACCAACATGCTGGGCCTCGCCGATGCGTTCGCGGGCCAGGGCTTCGTGGTCGTCGCGATCGACCAGCCGCTGCACGGCATCACCGACACGACGAACCCGCTCTACCAGGCAGCGAACGAGCGCACCTTCAACCTCGACGTGATGAACAACGCCACCGGCGCCGCCGGGCCCGACGGCGTGATCGATTCGTCGGGCGCGAGCTTCATCAACCTGACGAGCCTGCTGACCGCGCGCGACAACCTGCGCCAGGCGTCGGCCGACCTGATCACGCTGACGCGCAGCGTCGGCAACCTCGACGTCACCGGCGACGGCGTCGCCGACATCGACCCGACGCGCATCCACTTCGTCGGCCAGTCGCTCGGCAGCATCGTCGCGGTCTCGTGGCTGTCGGTATCGCCGGCCGTGAACACTGCCACGCTGTCGGTGCCGGGCGGCCTCGTCACGCAGCTGCTGCTCGACTCGCCGTCCTTCGCGCCGCGCATCAACGCGGGCCTGCAGGCGCAGGGCCTGCTGCCCGGCACCACGCTCTACGCCCAGTTCTTCCGCGACGCGCAGAACGTGATCGACGCCGGCGATCCGGTCAACTACATCGCCGACGCGGCGGCCTCGAAGCCGATCCTGCTGCATCAGGTGCTCGGCGACATCGTCGTGCCGAACTCGGCCACGCAGCGCCTGATCGACCTCGGCGGGCTCGCGAAGGTCGGCACGCCGGGCATGAACCCGGTGTCACGCGCCTACGTGAACTTCACCGCGGGCGTGCACGCCTCGCTGCTCGATCCGACAGCCAGCCTCGCGGCCACGGTCGAGATGCAGTCGCAGGCGGTCGCGTTCGCCGCGAGCGGCGGCACGATGGTCGTGGTCACGAACCCGGCGGTGGTCGAGCCGTAACTGACAGTGCAGCGCGGCAAGCGGATCCGGAACCAGGTTGCCCCGGGGCCGGGAATGCGCATAAGATATGCGCATCCATCATGCACATCGGATGTCGCATGTCCAGCGCTGTCAAGAAAGCCGTCAACCTCTCCGTGGACACCGCGCTGCTGAAAGCGGCGCGAGCGCACGACATCAACCTGTCGGCGACCCTCGAAGCCGCCATTTCCCGTGAACTGCGGGAGCGCCGCCGGACCGCGTGGACCCGGCGCAACGCGAGCGCCATCCAGGCCTACAACGAGGACGTGGACGCCCACGGCACGTTCAGCGACGGACTGCGCGCCTTCTGATGGCGCAGTTCGACCTGCACCGCAACCGCAACGGAGCCGGCAAGGCGCGCTATCCGCTGCTGCTCGACATCCAGTCCGACCTGCTCGATCCGCTGGCGACCCGAGTGGTGATCCCGCTGACACCGGCGACAGGCGCGCGCACCCGCAGGATCGATACGTTGACGCCGACCCTGAGGTTCGGCGGCAAGGATTACCTGCTGATGACGCCGCTGCTGGCCGGCATCACCGCCCGCGATCTCGGCCCGGCCGCTGGCAATCTCGGCGTCGACCGTGACGCGATCATGGCTGCGCTGGACCTGCTGATCACGGGCATCTGACACCCCGACCGACCCCGCGCGCACCTTCGCATGCGTTCTGCCGCAGCATTCGCGATTGCCGTCTGCGCCTCCCGTTGCCGGTACAATGCCGGCAACGAGACGAGGCGCATGGCAACGACCGAAACCGACAACGGCGGCGCGCGCGAGGGCTTTTTCAGGCGCCTGCGCGCGAAGCTCAACAAGCCCGATTCCTGGCTGTCGTACGATCTCGCGAACCTGTTCCGCGGGCGCGCGATCGACGAGACCGTGCTCGAGGAGCTCGAGACGCGGCTGCTGATGGCCGACGTCGGCGTCGAAGCAACCGGGCAGATCCTCGAGGCGCTCGCGCAGCGCGTCGCGCGCAAGGAGCTCGACGATGTCGACGCGCTCGTCGATGCGCTGAAGAACGCGATCTTCGAGATCCTCGATCCGTGCGCGAAGCCGCTCGACATCAGCGCCTCGCGCAAGCCCTTCGTGCTGCTGGTCGTCGGCGTCAACGGTTCGGGCAAGACGACCACGATCGGCAAGCTCGCACAGCGGCTGCACGACGAGGGCAAGAGCGTCGTGCTCGCCGCCGGCGACACCTTCCGCGCCGCGGCGATCGAGCAGCTCGGCGTATGGGCCGACCGCACCGGCGCCTCGATGGTCGCGCAGCAGGCGGGCGCCGATCCGGCCGCCGTCGTGTTCGACGCACTGCAGTCGGCGCGCTCGCGCGGCACGCAGGTGCTGATCGCCGACACCGCGGGCCGGCTGCAGAACCAGTCGCACCTGATGGACGAGCTGAAGAAGGTCAAGCGCGTGATCCAGCGCGTCGACCCGTCCGCGCCGCACGAAGTGCTGCTGGTGCTCGATGCGAACCAGGGGCAGAACGCGCTCGCGCAGGCGCGCGAATTCAACGAGGCGATCGGCGTCACGGGCCTGGCGCTCACCAAGCTCGACGGCACCGCGAAGGGCGGCATCGTCGTCGCGATCGCGCGCCAGCTGCGCCTGCCGATCCGCTTCATCGGCATCGGCGAGGGCGCCGAGGACTTCGGCGTGTTCGACGCGCGCGCGTTCGCGACGGCGCTGGTCGAGGGCACGGAGCGGCCCGGGTGATCCGCTTCGAGCGCGTCGCGAAACGCTACCCGAACGGCCGCGAGGCGATCTCGGGCGTCAGCTTCGACGTGCAGCGCGGCGAGATGGTGTTCCTGACCGGCCGCTCCGGCGCCGGCAAGAGCACGGTGCTGAAGCTGATCGCGCTGCTCGAGCGGCCGACGCGCGGCGTCGTCACCGTCAACGGGCAGAGCACCGGCGCACTGCCCGCGCGCCGCATCCCGGCGTTTCGCCGCGCGATCGGCGTCGTGTTCCAGGACCACAAGCTGCTGGTCGACCGACCGGTGTTCGACAATGTCGCGCTGCCGCTCGTCGTGGCGGGCACGCCGCTGCGCGAGCTCGACAAGCGCGTGCGTGCCGCACTCGACCAGGTGGGCCTGCTCGGCAAGGAGCGGCTGCTGCCGCTCGAGCTGTCGGTCGGCGAGCAGCAGCGCGTCGGCATCGCGCGTGCGGTGATCTCCAAGCCCGCCGTGCTGATCGCCGACGAGCCCACCGGCAACCTGGACCCCGAGCTCGCGCTCGAGGTGATGAACGTCTTTCGCCGCTTCCAGGAAGTCGGCACGACCGTGATGGTAGCGACCCACGACATGCACCTGGTGCGCGAATTCGGCAAGCGCGAGATCGTGCTCGAAGGCGGCCACGTGCGCGGCGTCGAGGACGTGCAGGTGCCGACGATCGGGGCCGCACCGGCATGACGGGCCCGGTCACCTGGCTCAGCCGCCACCTTCAGGCCGCGCTCGGCGCGGCCGGCCGGCTCACGCGCGCGCCGCTCGCGACGCTGTTCACGGTCGGCGTGATCGGCCTCGCGTTCGCGCTGCCGCTCGGCCTGAAGCTGTTCGTCGACAACGCGCGCGCGGCAACCGGCGATTTCGCCAACGCCGTCGACCTCTCGGTCTATTTCAGGATCGGCACGCCGCTCGAGAAGGTCGAGCAGCTCGCGACCCGCGCACGCGCGCGCGCCGGCGTCGCCACCGTCACGGTGATCCCGGCCGACGCGGCGCTCGCGGAGTTTCGCCAGTACTCCGGCTTCGGCGCCGCGCTCGATGCGATCGAGGGCAATCCGCTGCCGCACGTGCTGGCCGTGCGCCCGCAGGCCGGCGCCGACACGCCGCCGCAGCTCGCGAAGCTGCAGGAATACTTCACGTCCTGGCCCGAGGTCGAACTCGTGCAGATGGACATCGAGTGGGTCAACCGCTTCAACGCGATCCTCGAGGTGCTGCGTCGGACCCTGCTGATCGCCGC
The DNA here is from genome assembly GCA_019634915.1 of Steroidobacteraceae bacterium. GTDB lineage: Bacteria > Pseudomonadota > Gammaproteobacteria > Steroidobacterales > Steroidobacteraceae > CADEFQ01. Next base: position 33,320 of record JAHCAN010000009.1, read on the forward strand.
GGCGGTGCTGGGCCTCGGCGTGCTCGCGGTCGTCGGCAACACGATCCGGCTCGAGATCCAGAACCGGCGCGCCGAGATCGAGGTGACCAAGCTGGTCGGCGGCTCGAATGCGTTCGTGCGCCGGCCCTTCCTCTACACCGGCACGCTCTACGGGCTGCTCGGCGCACTGCTCGCCTGCGCGATCGTCTACGCGGCGACCGCCGTGCTCGCCCCCGCGGTCGCGGATCTGGCGAGAGCCTACGGCAGCCGCTTCGAAATGCTCGGCGTGAGCCCGCGCGACGCGCTGCGTCTGCTCGGCGGGGGTGCGGCGCTCGGCTGGATCGGCGCCTGGCTGGCGGCGGCCAGGCACCTGCGATCGATCGAACCGCAAGCCTGAAGTGCCAGACCGTCGCACGCGCCGGGCTGTCGCAAGTCGCGTCCGCCACCGGGCGGGTCGAGCGCGCCGCCTCCGGCGGCGTACCCTCGGTGCGGCGGCGCTCGGCGAAGTGGAACTGCGGCAGCAGAATCCTCGCGGTCGCCTCGCTTTGCCCGCCGCCCCTCGGCGCTCTCCACGCCCGGTGGCGGACGCGACTTGCGACGGCCCGGCGCCTCCGGCGTTGTGGTCAGGGAGAAGAGTCGCGGGGCTGGGCGGTGACGCCGGAAACCGGCACCAGCCGGCTATCTATCCTCTTAACTCATTGATTTATAATGCCTCATATTTGAGGTTCTGCGGAACCTGGGCGGGGGTTAGCACTCTAATATCGTGACTGCTAACATTCGGAGGTATGGATACGATGCAACTGGTCGCCCGCCGCAATGACTTCCTGCTGTCGGCCCCGATCGGCAGTTTCGATGCCTACCTCGACCGCGTTTCGCAGATTCCGGTCCTCACGCGCGAGCGCGAGCACGAGCTCGCCGAACGCTTCCACGATACCGGCGACCTCGCCGCCGCGCGCGAGCTGGTGCTGTCGCACCTGCGCTTCGTCGTGCACGTGGCACGCGGTTATTCGGGCTATGGCCTGCCGCTCGCCGACATCGTGCAGGAAGGCAACGTCGGGCTGATGAAGGCGGTCAAGCGCTTCGATCCGGGAATGGGCGTGCGGCTCGTGTCGTTCGCGGTGCACTGGATCCGCGCCGAGATCCACGAATACGTGCTGCGCAACTGGCGGCTCGTCAAGGTGGCGACCACCAAGGCGCAGCGCAAGCTGTTCTTCAACCTGCGCCGCATGAAGAAGAACCTCGCGTGGCTGACGCACGAGGAAACCCAGGCGGTCGCGAAGGACCTCGGCGTGCGCCCCGAGGAAGTGACCGAGATGGAGCAGCGCCTGTCGTCGCGCGACCTGTCGTTCGACCCCGCGCCCGACGCCGACGACGAGGACGGCTACGGCCCCGCGTCCTACCTGCCGGCACCGGGCGCCGATCCCGCCGAACAGGTCGCCGAAGCGGAATGGGAAGCGGACTCGGGCGCGCGGCTCGCGCGCGCGATCGACGGTCTCGACCCGCGCAGCCGCGACATCGTGCGCCGGCGCTGGATCGACGCGGAGAAGCTCACGCTGCACGACCTCGCCGACAAGTACGGCGTGTCGGCCGAGCGCGTGCGCCAGATCGAGGCTGCGGCGCTGAAGAAACTGCGCGGCGCACTCACCGTCGCCGCCTGAGCGGCAGCGCGCGGGCTCAGCCCGCCTTGCCGCCGTCCTCCCGCTGCTTGCGGATCTCCCTGAAGCCGGCTGCCATGAACGCAGCCATGCGCGCCTTGACCGCGTCGTAATCGTTCGAGCGGCACAGGCCACCCGACAGCCGGTCGATGCGCCCGGTGCGTGCCAGCGTGAGCATCAGCGCGCCGGTGACGAAGTGGTAGCCCCAGAAGATGTCTTCCTCGGCGCAGTCCGGCATCGCCTTTTTCAGCAGCCCGATCAGGCGCAGCACCACCGGATCGAAATGCTGGTCCATCAGCTCGGCGCCGTAGGGCGTGTTGGAGGCCAGCGCGCCGAGCGCACCGTAGTTCTTCCAGTTCTCGCCGCCCTGGATGTAGAGGTCGAGATCGGTGTCGAGGAACGCATGCAGCGCGCCCTCCACCGTCGGCTTGCCGCCGCTCGCCGCCTCGTAGTCGTCGAGCGCCCGCATCCTGAGGCCGCTGGTCACGTCGGCGCGCCGCGCGATCACGGCGTCGAACAGCGTCTTCTTGTCGGTGAAGTAGTAATTGAGCAGCGTGTGGTGCACACCGACGCGCACCGCGACGTCCTTGAGCGTCACCCCGTACAGGCCGTACCTCGAGAACAGGTGCTCGGCGGCGTCGAGGATCTGCTCGGTCATCTCGGCGCGCTGTTCGGCCTTGGTCTGGCGTTTTTTCGGCCGCGCCGCTGCAGCCCGTTTCGGCTTGCCGCGACGCCCGGAACGCGATGTCGCGGCGGCGGATGTCACTGGGCGGGGTGTTGCGTCTGTCGGCAAGCTCTCGTCTCTGTTGCGCGGCCAAACTCGGCCCTGAGGCGCATTTTGTCAATCTTTCCGGTCGCTGCCAAAGGCATGCGGTCGACGCGGATCACGGAGTCGGGCAGCCACCATGACGCGACGCGGCCGCGCAGCGCGTCGATCAGCACCGCGTCGCTGGCCGTGCTGCCGTCGCGCATCTTCACCAGCAGGACCGGGCGCTCGCCCCATTTCGGATGCTCGCGGCCGATCACGGCCGCGAGCGACACGTCGGGCAATTCGCCGATGATTTCCTCGATTTCCGCCGGGTTGATCCACTCGCCGCCCGACTTGATCAGGTCCTTGGCGCGGCCGGTGATGACGAGATTGCCGTCCGGCTCGATGCGCGCGAGATCGCCGGTCGCGAACCAGCCGCTGGCATCGACCGCCGGGCGCGTCTCGCCAAAATAGCGCTGGATCGTGCTCGCGCCGCGCGCGCGCAGATGCCCCTCGACGCCGCGCTGTTCGGGCAGCAGCACGCCCTCAGCGTCGGTCAGCAGCAGGTCCACGCCGATCGACGGGCGCCCGGACAGGTGCGCGGCGCGGCGCGGATCGTCCGGCGGCGCTACGGTGCCGGTCGGCGACATCTCGGTCATGCCCCAGCTCGTCTGGACACTGGCGCCGAGGCGCCGTTCGATGCGTTCCATCAGCACCGGCGAAATCGGCGCGCCGCCGACGATGATCCGCTTCAGCGTGGGCGTCTCGCCGCCGGCCGCTTCCAGGTGTTCGGCGAGCGCGAGCCAGACCGTGGCGACGCCGAGCGCCACGGTGACCGATTCGGCGTTGATCAGCGCGGCGAGGCTCGCGCCGTCGAGATGCCGGCCCGGCAGGATCAGCCGCGCACCGACCGCGGGCGTCGCGAACGGCACGCCCCAGCCGTTGGCGTGGAACATCGGCACCGCGAGCAGCACGCTGTCATGGGTCGACAGCGCCATCGTATCCGCCTGCAGCGCGCGCAGCGTGTGCAGGAAGATGCCGCGGTGGGTGTAGGTCACGCCCTTCGGCGTGCCGGTCGTGCCCGAGGTGAAGCACAGGCCGCAGGGTGCGTGCTCGTCGAAGTCGCCCCACGGCACCTCGCCCTGCGCCGCGTCGACCAGCGACTCGAGCGGCTCGGCGGCGAGCGGACCGCCGCCCTCGGCCGCGGGGCCGTCGATCGACAGCAGCCGCCCGACCGATCCGGCCCGCGCGGCGATGCGGCGCGCGAGCGGCGCGAGATCGGCCGCGGCAATCAGTACGCGCGCACCCGACTTCGCGATCATGTCGGCAAGCTGCGCCTCGCTGAGCCGCGGATTCAGCGTGTGGCAGACCGCGCCCATGCCCATGACGGCGAACCAGACTTCGACGTGCGCCTGCGTGTTCCAGGCGAGCGTCGCGACCCGGTCGCCGGCGCCGATCCCGAGGCCCGCGAGCACGGCCGATGTCCTGCGGCTGCGCTGCCTGAGCCCGGCATAGCCGATCCGGTCGAGGCGGCCGCCCTCGCGCGCGGTGACCACTTCCGCCTGCGGATGCCACTTCGCGCCATGGTCCAGCAGCTTGTCGACGGTCAGCGCATAGGACTGCATCTCTCCGTGGATCACGGACATCCGGCCGCTCCCGCGGGCAGCGGCGGTGCGACGATGCCGACGTTCCAGTGCCAGGGCAGATCGCCCTGCGCGCGGCGCCGGCAGACGACGGTCTCGACCAGTTCGTACATGCCGGGCTCGAGATGCTCGCCCGGCACCGGGCCCGCATCGTCGAAAGCCATGTAGGCACGCGCGTCACCGTAGGCGTGCCAGTCGGGCTGGTCCGCCGCGACCGGAGTGCCGGCGCGCGCGAACGAGGCCCAGTAACCGGTCATCGCCGCGGACAGGCGCGACTCCGTCTCCGTGTCCGGAACCGGCGGCCAGTTCGGCGCCATCCGCTTCGCCGTGCCAAACACGTACGGAATCTCGCTCGCGTGGAAGGCGTGCAGCCCCGCCGCGTCGGCCGCGGGATAGCCGTGGTTGAAGAAGTAGAGGAAAGACGGCTGGCCGAGCGCCGTCTGCTTGCGCACCAGCCGTTCCGCCGTCCAGCCGTACATCGCATCGCGGGTCGTCGCCAGCATGGCCGCATCCAGATCCGCCGACGGGTAACGCCGCAGCATCTCCGCGGCCAGCTCGCCGTAGCGCTTGCGGATCTCCGTTTCGTAGGTCGCAGCGTCAGCAGGCTTCGGCGGCAGCAGGAAGCGCAGCGAGCGGATCTCGCCGTCGTTGAAGCCGGCCAGGATCGGCACCGGCGCCTGCTCGCCGTGATCGAACGTGTCCACCGTCTGGCGCGACAGCACCTTGCCGTCGACGTTGCCGAGCGGCAGGAAGGCGGCCAGCGCCGCCTGCACGGTCAGCGCCTGCGCGTCCATGCCGCGCAGGCGCGCGAGTCCGCGCACGCCGATCTTGCGGCTGAGCGCGAGGCCGGACTCTTCGGCCGAAGGCGTGCCGTGCACGGTCTCGCGCAGCGCCGGCGTCGAGATCATGTAGGCGCTCTGGGCGATGGCCTTGTGGAACAGCCCGCGCGCAGCCGGCGCGCCCATCAGGTACATGACGCTGAGCGCGCCCGCCGATTCACCGGCGATCGTGACGTTGTCGACGTCGCCGCCGAAGGACGCGATGTTGCGCCGGACCCAGCGCAGCGCCTCGATCTGGTCGAGCAGCCCGTAGTTGCCGGACACGCCGTCCGGCGATTCCTCGCTGAGCTGCGGATGCGCCAGGTAGCCCAGCACGCCGAGGCGGTAGTTGATCGTCACGACGACCAGCCCCTGCTCGGCGAGGCGCGCGCCGTCGTAGGCCGGCTCGCTGCCCGACCCGCCGGTCAGCGAACCGCCGTGGATCCAGACGAACACCGGCGCAGCCTCGGCGCGGGCCGGCGCCCACACGTTCAGCGACAGGCAATCCTCGCTCATCGGCAGCGGCTGCGCGGGGGCATAGATACTGCCGGGCCGCGACGGCGGCTGGTGGCAGGCCGGACCGAAGCGCGTGGCGTCACGCACGCCGTTCCAGTGCGCCGCCGTCACCGGCGGCCGCCAGCGCAACGACCCGACCGGCGGCTGCGCATAGGGGATGCCGCGGAACACATGGATGCCGCCGGCGAGCGCCTCGCCCTCGAGCGCGCCCGCCGGCGTCTCGACCACCGGCGGCCCCGCCGCGAGGGCCGGCCCGGCGCACAGCAGCGCGAGGGCGAGCCCGGCGGCCACCTTCCGGCGCGCGGCGCGCACGCCCGGCATCAGAACTTGTACCCGACGCGCACGCCCACGGTGCGCGGCCGCGTGATGCCGTAACGCCCGTCGATGAAGGCCTCCGGGTGCACGTAGTTGATCGAGTCGTCGTCGAACAGGTTCTCCGCGTAGAGACCGACGGTGTAGCGGCCGAAGGACGCCGCGAGCGCGGCATTCACGAGCGTGTAATCGTCGGTGTGGTCGTACGTCGGGCTGACGACGCCGGGCTGGCCGGGCACGTTCGGGAACGAACCGGGGTAGGAGCCCACGTGCATGACCGCGAGCGAGGCGTTGCCCTCGGCGCCACCGAACCAGTTGAAGCCGTAGTTGAACGTCAGCGAGCCGCTGAACCTCGGACCCGCGAGGCGCGCGTCCTTGACCGCGCCCGAGATGGCCGCCTCCTCGTCGGTCAGGCTGTCCACCTTCGCCTGGTTGAACGCGCCGTTCAGCGCGATCGTCCAGTTCGCCGACGGCTTGCCCATCAGCTCGAACTCGAGACCGCGGCTGTAGGCGCCGCCGATGTTGGTGGCGAACTGCACCGAGTCGGACACGCGGTTGGCCTGCACCTGGATGTCGTTCCAGTCGACATAGTAGAGCGCGAGGTTGGCGGCCAGGCGGCCGTCGAGCCAGCGCCCCTTCATGCCGAGTTCGTAGTTGACCAGGTCATCGGAATCGGCGCCATCCGGGATGACGATGTCGTCCGGATCGATCGTGCTGACCGAACCGGCGCGCGCGTTGACGACCGGAGCGCGAAAACCGGTCGAGACCGCCGCATAGGTGGTGACGGTCGGCACCGGCCGCCACGAGACGCTCACGCGATAGGACGGGCCGGACTCCTTCGCGACCACGCCGGTCGCCGCCGCCACCGGCGTGATCGTCACCGGCAGGCCGCAGATGCCGAAGAAGCTGCAGACATAGGCCTGGGTCAGGTAATTGCTGGTATAGCCGCCCTCGCGCGTGAAGCCCTGGGCTTCGATGCTCCCGTAGCGCAGGCCCGCGGTCGCCCAGACATCCGGCGAGAAATGCCAGGTCAGCTGGCCGAACAGCGCCTTCTCCTTCGTGTAATCGAAGGTGTGGTAGCGGGAGTAGTACTCGTCGGGAAGCCCGGTGATGCCGCTCGCGGCGAGATAGGCTTCGTTCGAGCGATAGCCGAAGTACACGTCGCGCTCGCGCTTGTAGTAGAAGCCGCCCAGCACCCAGTCGACGGCGCCGCCGGTGTCGGACACCAGGCGCATCTCCTGCACGAAGCTGTTGTACTCGCCCGGCGCGTCCAGCGCGAAGGCGAACGCCTGGTTGTAGGTGCCGGCCAGATCGACGCTGAAATCGGCCTCGTAATCGGACCAGGTCGAGGAGCTGGTCAGTTTGGCGCCGTTGAACTGGTAGCCGAGCGTCGCGTTGTAGATCGTCATCGTGCCGGAGAACCTGTCCGGCCGGTCAGAGAACCGCTTGTCCTTGCCACGCTCAGGGTTGATCAGCGAGGAATCCTCGGGCGTGTTCTCCTCGCGCGAAACCCGCAGTTGCGCCGACAGCCGCTCGGTCGGCTCCCACAGCAGCGTGGCGCGGCCACCCGAGGCTTTCAGCTTGTTGGAGTCGTCGATCCCGGTGCCGAGGTTGTCCACGTAGCCGTCCTCGTTGCGCGCGAAACCGACCACGCGCAGCGCGAGCTTGTCCTCGAGCAACGGGAAATTCAGCATGCCGCTGTAGCGCTGGCGCAGCGAGTCCGACCCGGTCAGCCCCAGGTCGGCGAGGAACGAGGCCTCGAATGCGTTGGGATCGGGCGCATGGGTCAGGATGCGCACGGCCCCCGCCAGCGAGCCCGAACCGAACAGCGTGCCCTGCGGACCGCGCAGGAACTCGATCCGCTCCACGTCGTAGAGACTCGGGTCGAGGATCGTCGAATTGCCGTTTGCCGAGATCGGCAGCTCGTCGATGTAGATCGCCACCGTGCTCTGCAGGTTGGCGCCATAGCCGTTGGTGGCAATGCCGCGCGCGGTGAAGTTGTTGAAGTTGGCGCTGGCGCGGTTCAGCACGACGCCGGGCGTGTCGTAGGCGAGGCCCTCGTAGCCGACGATGCCCTTGACGTCGAGATCGTCCTGCGACAGCACGCTCAGGCTGACCGGGACGTCCTGCAGCGGTTCGCTGCGACGCGTCGCCGTGACGACGACGGTTTCGAGTTCCCTTTGCCTCGCGGTATCCGGCGCACCGGTCGTCGCCTGCGCCATCACCGCCACGGGTGCTGCAAGCAGCACTGCCATGAACGCGGACCCAATCAAGCGGCTTTCCATAACGGCCCCCCTGTTATCGGACGCTGGTTCAGCAACACGCGTACGCGCCGATACTGTCCCCGGCGCAATCTGCTGTCAATATTCACTCACGAGAACGTGAGTTTCTTTTCCGGGGCCCATTCCGTTTGGAATCAGTACATTGCGGCGCAGCAGCGCCGCCCGCCGGTCAGTGCGCGCGGATCGGCGCGAACGTGAGCTCGACGCGCCGGTTCTGCGCGCGGCCCTCGGCCGTGTCGTTGCCGGCGATCGGGCGCAATTCGCCGGCGCCGACCGTGATCAGCCGGTCGGCGAGGATGCCGCGGTTGCGCAGGTACTCCGCCACCGTGCCGGCGCGGCGCTCGGAGAGCTGCTGGTTGTATTGCTCGCTGCCCGTGCTGTCGGTGTGACCCGCGACCTCGACCAGCGTCTTGTCGAATTCCTTCGCGACGAGCACCACCGAGTCGAGCACGCTGAAGAACGAGGCGTTCAGGTCGGCGCTGTCGGTCCGGAACGTGATGTTGCCGGGCATGTTCAGCGTGATGTTGTCGCCGACGCGCGTGACCGACACGCCGGTGCCCCGCAGCTGCTCGCGCAGCTTCGCCTCCTGGCGGTCCATGTAGGCGCCGATGCCGGCGCCGGCGAGGCCGCCAACCCCGGCGCCGATCAGCGCGCGTTCGCGGCGCTCGCGCGAGTTGTCGCCGGTGATCAGCCCGATCACGGCGCCCGACGCGGCGCCGATCATCGTGCCCTTCGAGGTCTTGTTCATTTCCCGCTCACCGGTGTACGGATCGGTCGTGTAGCAGCCGGCCGCGACGAATGCGGTGAGCGCGCCGAGCAGCAGCGCGCGGATGACGGAATGGCGTGACATCGATGCGGTCCTCCTCCTGGGGTCCCGGCAGCGGGGGTAGCACCGCCCTGGCCGGATCGGCGAAGGGTACCTCATGCGCACGATCACGGAGCGGCCCGACGCTGCGTGCCCCGCCGCGGCGCGGCGGGCCTCGCTATACTTGCCGGCCCCCTCCAGGAGACCGACCCGTGGCCGCACCCGCCAGCAAGAAGCACGTTGCCCTCGACCCGATGGACCTCTACCGCGTTCGCAGCCTGCTCACCGAGGACGAACAGATGGTCCAGGACTCGGTGGCGCGCCTCGTCGACGAGCAGGTGCTGCCGGTGATCCGCGAGTGCTTCGAGCAGCACCGCTTCCCGAAGGAGCTCGTGCCCGAGCTCGCGGCGCTCGGCCTGCTCGGCTCCTCGATCGACGGCTACGGCTGCGCGGGGCTGAACGCGGTCAGCTACGGCCTGATCTGCCAGGAGCTCGAGCGCGGCGATTCGGGCATCCGCAGCTTCGTGTCGGTGCAGTCCTCGCTGTGCATGTACCCGATCCACGCCTTCGGCACCGAGGAGCAGAAGCAGAAATACCTGCCGCGCATGGCGAAGGGCGAGCTGATCGGCTGCTTCGGCCTGACCGAGCCGCACGGCGGCTCCGACCCGGCGAACATGAAGACCCACGCGAAGAAGCGCGGCAAGGACTGGGTTATCAACGGCGCGAAGATGTGGATCACGAACGGCGCGATCGCCGATCTGTGCGTCGCCTGGGCGATGACCGACGAGGGCATCCGCGGCTTCATCGTCGAGAAGGGCACCAGGGGCTTCTCGGCCCCGGAGATCGAGAACAAGTTCTCGCTGCGCGCCTCGGTCACCTCGGCGCTCTTCTTCGACAACGTGGTCGTGCCCGAAGAGCAGATGCTGCCCGGCGTCGCGGGCCTGCGCGGCCCGCTGTCCTGCCTGACCCAGGCGCGCTACGGCATCGGCTGGGGCGTGATCGGCGCGGCGCAGGCCTGCCTCGCGCAGCTGATCGACTACACGAAGTCGCGCGTGCTGTTCGGCCGCCCGCTCGCCGAGACACAGGCGATCCAGATCCGCCTCGCCGACATGGCCCGCCGCATCACGACCGCGCAGCTGCTGTCGCTGCAGCTCGGGCGTTTGAAGGACAAGGGCGAGATGGTGCCGTCGCAGGTCTCGCTCGCGAAGTGGAACAACTGCCGCATGGCCCTCGACATCGCCCGCGACGCGCGCGACATGCTCGGCGGCGCCGGCATCAGCGCCGAGTACGCGCCGATCCGGCACATGCTCAATCTCGAGAGCGTGATCACCTACGAGGGCACCGAGACGGTGCACCAGCTGACGATCGGCCGGGAACTGACGGGAAGCAACGCATTCTGAGCCACTGACAGCACGGAGGGCCGCCATGACCACCACCCTCGTCAAGAAGCATGGAACGCTGGCCGCGGTCATCCTGGCGTGCGCGGCGCTCGGCGGCTGCGGCGTCAACCCGGTGACGGGCAAGAAAGAACTGCAGTTCGTCTCCGAGGCGCAGGAGCTGTCGATCGGACAGCAGCAGTACGCGCCGATGCGCCAGGTCGAGGGCGGCGACCTCAACGTGCTGCCGGAGCTGACGGCCTACGTGAACGGCGTCGGCCAGAAGCTCGCGGCGGTATCCGACCGCGAGCTGCCCTACGAGTTCGTCGTGCTGAACAATTCGGTGCCGAACGCCTGGGCGCTGCCCGGCGGCAAGATCGCCGTCAACCGCGGGCTGCTGACCGAACTGACCAGCGAAGCCGAACTCGCCGCGGTGCTCGGCCACGAGATCGTGCACGCCGCCGCGCGGCACGGCGCCAAGGCGCAGGAGCGCGGCACGCTGATGCAGGCCGGCATGGCCGCGGCGCAGATCGGCGCGGCGGTCGGCGGCATGGACGCCGGGCTCGCCAACCTCGCGCTCAGCGGCACCGCGATCGGCCTGCAGATGGTGCAGATGAAATACGGCCGCGAGCAGGAACTCGAGAGCGACCACTACGGCATGAAGTACATGAAGCTCGCGGGCTACGACCCGTGGGGCGCCGTCACGCTGCAGGAGACTTTCGTGCGCCTCGCCGGCGACAACGCGAAGAAGCAGAGCTGGCTCGACGGCCTGTTCGCCTCGCACCCGCCGTCGCAGGAGCGCGTGGAGCGCAACCGCGCCACCGCCGGCGAACTCGGGCGCGGCGGCGAGATCGGCGCCGACAGCTACGCGACCCGGGTCGGACCGTTGCTCGCGATGAAGCCCGGCTACGACAAGTACGACGAGGCGATCGCCGCGGCGCGCAACAAGGAACTCGACAAGGCGCGCACACTCGCGCTCGAGGCTGCGCGCCTGTTGCCGAAGGAGGGTCGCGCGCAGCAGCTGCTCGGCGACCTCGCACTCGCGCAGAAGCACCCGCAGGAGGCGCTCGGCTACTTTCGCAAGGCCGAGGACCTGAACCCCGGCTACTTCGGCTCGCACCTCGGCACCGGCATCGCGGCCTACCAGCTCGGCGACAAGTCGGCCGCCACGGCGGCGTTCGAGCGCAGCGTCGCGCTGCTGCCCACGGCCCCCGCCGCCTACTACCTCGGCACGATGGCGCGCGATCGCGGCGACCGGACCGCGGCGCTGCAGTACTTCAGGACGGCCGCCGGCTCCGACAGCAGCTATGGCAAGGAGGCCGCCGCCGAGTACCTGCGCCTCGACCTGCCGCAGAATCCCGGCAACTACGTCGCCGCGGCCGCGCAGACGGACACCAACGGGCGCGTCTACGCGATCGTCGAGAATCGGGCTCCGCTCGCGCTCGCGAACATCGTCGTGACGCCGCTGCTCGTCGACGCGAACGGGCGCATCCTGCAGCGCGGCGCCGCGCTGACCGTTCGCGGCCCGCTCGGTTCGGGCCAGCGCGCATCGGCGCAGATCAGCACCGGCAACCTGACGGCCGAGCAGCTGCGGGCACTGAAGGTGCGCGTCGAGTCGGCACAGCTCGCACCCTAGCGTGCGCCCCGGCAGCCTGCTCGAGGGGCGTAATCGCGAGATCCTCGGCATCGCCGGGCCGATGGTGCTCGCGAACCTGTCGGCGCCGCTGATCGGACTCGTCGACACCACCGTCGTCGGCCATCTCGGCGACGCGCGCTACATCGGCGGCGTCGCGGTCGGCGCGGTGATCCTGAGCTTCGCGTTCACGGTCTTCAATTTCCTGCGCATGACGACGACCGGGCTCGCCGCGCAGGCGGCCGGCGCGGGCGATGCCACCCGGCTGCGCACCGTGCTCGCACAGGGCTGCGGCACGGCGCTCGGGCTCGGCGCGTTGCTGCTCGCGTCGCAGCTGCCGCTCGGTGCATTCGCGCTGCGCCTGATCGGACCGAGCGCGGCGGTCGCGGGCGAGGCCTGGGCGTACTACGCCGTGCGCATCTGGAGCGCGCCCGCCGTGCTGGTCGATTTCGCGCTGATCGGCTGGTTCGTGGGTCTCGGCAACGCGCGTGCGCCGCTCGCAATGGTGCTGACCGCCAACCTCGTCAACATTGCGCTCGACCTGATCCTGGTGCCGGGCCTCGGCTTCGGCGTGACCGGTGTCGCCTGGGCCTCGGTGGTGGCCGAATATGTCGCGGTGGCGGTCGGCGCGCGGCTCGTCGTGCGCGAACTCGCGCGCCGCGCCGGCCACTGGCGACGCGCCGACATGTTCGCGATGCGCGGTCTGCGCGCGCTGTTCGCGGCGAACTCGGCGCTCTTCCTGCGCACGCTGCTGCTGATGTTCGCGTTCGCGTTCCTGACGACGATGGGCGCGCGGCAGACCGACGCGATCCTCGCCGCCAACGCGATCCTCGTGAACCTGCAGTACCTGATGGCCTACGTGCTCGACGGCTTCGCCAACGCCGCCGAATCGCTGTCGGGCCGCGCGATCGGTGCACGCGACCGCGGCGCGCTTGCCGCGATCGTGCGCAGCTGCCTGCGCTGGAGCCTCGCGCTCGCGCTCATGATCGCCGCCGGCCTCGCGGTCGGCGGACCGCTCGCGATCCGCGTCGTGACCAGCGTGCCGAACGTGATCGCCGCGGCGCATACGTATTTGCCGTGGATGATCCTCTCCCCGCTCGTGTGCGTCTGGGCCTTCCTGTACGATGGATTCTTCATCGGCGCGCAACGCCCCGGCGCGATGCTGCGGGTGATGATTGTCGCCGTCGCCGTGTATCTACCCGCGTGGTGGCTCACGAGGGAGCACGGCAACCACGGACTGTGGTTGGCGTTCACACTGTTCAATGCCGCACGCGGCCTGCAGCAGCATCTGCTGTTCCGGCGCTGGCTGCGAAGCGGCGCACTGCTGGAGGCGGGATGAGCAATTCGATACTGCAGCGCGACCACAAGAGCGTGATGGGTCGCATTCTCTACACCAGCCGCAAGCCCGACCGGCTCGGCCAGGAGCGCGGGCGCGAATACTTCCGCATCGACACCCACGCCGGCGGCGCACGCACGATCACCGCGCACTGCGAGATCGACGATCGCCCGAGCGTGATGCGCGACATCACCTACGCGCTCGATGCCGCGTGGATGCCGACCGACTGCTTCGTGCGCCTCTCGGTCGGCGACCGCTTCACGGGCTCGGGATGGTTCCGCTTCGCACCCGATCTCGCGGAGTGCGAAACCTGGACCGCGGCCGAGGGCCGCGTGCGTCAGACGATGGCGCTCGCGAAGCCACTGCCGACCTTCCAGAACCACGCGATCGCCTGCGATGCGTGGCACCTGCGCCTGATCGACCGCAAGCGGCCCGGCGAAGTGCAGCGCATCCCGCAGATGCTGCTCTCCTCTCCCGACCACCGCGGCGCAACCGGCCCGATGCTGCACTCGATCGGCGTCAACATCGTCTATGTCGGCCCCGAGAGGGTGACCGTGGGCGCGGGCAGCTTCGATGCCTGGCACTACCAGTTCGTCACGAACGTCGAGCTGCCCGAGGAGCACCCGCCCTACGACGTCTGGTGCACCGCGGACGGCGAATTCCTGTTCCTGCAGGGCGGCGTCGCGGGCTACATGCAGACCTGGTACGAGCTGGTCGAGCTCACCCGGAGCTGAGGCTGTAGCCGGGGCCGGGCCAGTCGAGCTGCCGACGCCCGCTGTCGCGCGAGCGCTACGTCGTTTTTCCGTCGCGAAGCTTTACAGCAGGCTTGCGTCTGTCTCCAGATATTTGTATAAGCATCTGAAATGGCACGGGTTCGATTTTCTGGCCCGCGGCTTGCTGAACCGGGTACAGGCGGCACAGCATCGGGATGATGCGGGGAGAGCACAGTCAATCGATAAAAAGTCGAGGCAGTCGGCGCGGGCACGGGTCCAGACGGCGGTAAATATTGCCGCTATCGGGAACGACCAAGAGCGTGAACTGACACGCGGGCCTTTAGCAGTTGGCCGGGGCAGCGCCCCAACGTTCCAGCCGTATATCGTTTAAGTCCGTGAAGACGCGATCCCATCGATCCGGGCCTCGGCCCGCGCGCGGTGGAAGCTGACAGCGACCGACCTCGAATGTTGATTTCTACTCCGGCCCTGCCTCGTGCGGGGCCGTTTTTTTTGGTTCTTCACCGAACACCGGGGAAGGCTGCGCGGATTTTGAGGAAGAAGTAGGCGTCGTCGCGGAAGCCGTAGGCCATGCGCTTGATGACCTTCTGCTGGAGACGCTGATCTTCCATGAACTGCGCGCGTGGATCGCGTATTCGGGCGGCGGCGGTGAGCTGTCCTACTACCGCACTCCCGCGGGCGTGGAAGTGGACTTCGTATGGAGCCGCGGCAAGCACCGGATCGGCATCGAAGTGAAGGCGGCCAGGCAGTGGCGGCCCGAATACGGACGCGCGCTGGCAGAACTGCGTGCCGCTGGTGTGCTCACCGCATGCCACGGCATATACCTCGGAGACACGGCGCTGCACGACGGCCCGACACAGGTGCGGCCGCTGCCGGAATTCCTGCTTGCGCTCGCAGACGGCCGCATTCTGCCCGCTGCGACATCGCGACGGCGCTGAGTACCCGCCGCACCGCACCCCCGGACATCGCGGGCACGACGACAGCAATCAGCCGCGGCGCGCCTTCTCGATCGCGGCGACGTCGATCTTCCGCATCGTCATCATCGCCTCGAACACGCGCTTCGCGACCGCCGGATCGCCGCTGGCCATCGCATCGGTCAGCACGAGCGGCGTGATCTGCCACGACACGCCCCACTTGTCCTTGCACCAGCCACAAGCGCTCTCCTGCCCGCCGTGGTCGACGATCGCATTCCAGTAGCGATCGGTTTCAGCCTGGTCGCGCGTGCCGACCTGGAACGAGAACGCCTCGGTCTGGCGGAACGCCGGCCCACCGTTCAGGCCGATGCAGTCGATGCCGAGCACCGTGAACTCGACGACCAGCACGTCGCCGGCCTTGCCGCTCGGGTAGTCCGCAGGCGCGCGCTGGATGCTTTGCACGCGGGTATCCGGAAACACGCTCGCGTAGAAATTCGCGGCCTCTTCGGCCTCGCGGTCGTACCACAGGCAGATCTTTGCGCCAGGTGCAGTCGTTGCCATGTGCGTTCTCCCTGGTTTCCTTTGGGGCCGACGACAATGAAGAGTACGTCCTGCGGGTCGGCCGCAACAACGGACCAATCGCCACGCAGCACCTCGTGCGGACCCCTCGCGATCTTCCCGCCGCCGGCTTCGATCGAATGTGCAATTCCGGTCGATCACAGGCCTTTAGCGCATCGCATCCTGACTAAACCCTCGCCAGCATCCCTCGCCAGCATCGCCACTGCAGCTACCTGTGTATTTACATTGTAAACATCCAGTGATAGGCTCCTCGTGGATCGGTATTTCGAGCTTCATGGAACCACTTTCGCGTCGAAACGGAGGGTGAGTGCATACGCATCATTTCCGCGCGGCGCGCTTCGGCAACCGAGAAAGCTCATTATGATCAATGACCGCCTGCAAGCCCGGCTGAGAAAGGACCGCCCCAGTACCACGATCACAATGCGCATCCCGGTGGATGTCGTCGATTCCCTGAAGGCGCTCGCGCCGAAGCGAGGCTTCACCGGTTACCAGACACTGCTCAAGAGCTACATCAGTGAGAGCCTGCGCAGGGACGAGGCCCGGTTCGATCTATCGGCCGTCGAAAAGATGACCGCAGCATTGCGACAGCGCGGCGTACCGGAGCGCCTGCTGAAGGAAGCGCTGGCGGAGATCCGGCGCGCGGGCTGACGCCGCAGCGAGTCAAGAAAACCAGCTGCGATCCGGGCCTGGTCACTCCACCCGGAAGCCACGCGGGAACCGGCCGGCGCAGCGCACGGTCTGCTGCTGCTTCCCCCCCTGTGGCAGGCAGACTGTGTGTACGGTATGCTACCGTACAAGGAGGCCAGCATGACCGCGACCGCCGATCGTCTCGACCTGCGCCTGAGCGTCGAAGACAAGAATCGCCTGCGCCGTGCCGCCGAGCTGCACGGCCTGCCGGTGGCCACTTTCGTGCGCGAAGCAGCCCTGCGCGAGGCCGAGACCACCATCGCCCACCCCCCCAAGGCACGCCGCGGCAGCCTGGCCGCCCGCTTGCGTGGGCGCGCGACCGCCCGCATGGGCACCACCGAAATCATGCGGCTGACCCGCGGCGCGTGAGGCGCACGCCGTGAGCCGCGTGCTGGTGGACGCCAACGTCCTGCTGGACGTGCTGACTGACGACCCGCAGTGGTACGGCTGGTCGGCCGCCCAGCTCGATGCTTGCGGTACCGGATCAGAGCTGTGCATCAATCCCATCATCTACGCCGAAATCTCGGTGGGGTTCGAGCGCATCGAAGAGCTGGACGATGCTCTGCCGTCTGATGCCTTCACCCGGCTGGAACTGCCGTGGGAGGCCGGCTTCCTGGCCGGGAAAGCCTTCCTGCAGTACCGGCGCACCAAGGGCGCGCGCACCTCGCCGTTGCCGGACTTCTACATCGGCGCCCACGCCGCCATCGAGGGCATGGCGCTGCTGACGCGAGACGCGAAGCGTTATCGCACCTACTATCCGAAGCTGGAACTGATCTGCCCTTGAGCCGGAAGCCGACGCGCGCCCTCAGGCGAGGCCGAGGTAGCCCAGTATCCCCTGCGCCGCCTCACGCCCCTCGAACACCGCAGTGACGACGAGATCGGCACCCCGCACCATGTCCCCGCCGGCGAACACCTTCGGGTTCGTCGTCTGGAACGGAGTGGTCCTGCCCGCCGCGACGCGCACGCGGCCGTTCGGATGCAGCGCGATACCGTGCGGCGCGAACCATGGCGCCGGGCTCGGCTGGAAGCCGAACGCGATCACGACCGCATCGGCCGGGATGATCTCCTCGCTGCCCGGCACGGTTTCCGGCAGGCGCCGCCCGCGCGGGCCCGGCGGCCCGAGCCGCGTCTCGACCAGCTTCACCCCCTCGACGCGATCGCCGCCGACGATCTCGATCGGCTGGCGGTTGAACAGGAACTCGACGCCCTCCTCGACGCTGTTCTTGTAGTCGCGGCGCGAGCCCGGCATGTTCGCCTCGTCGCGCCGGTAGGTGCAGGTCACCGAGACCGCGCCCTGGCGGATCGCGGTGCGGTTGCAGTCCATGCTGGTGTCGCCGCCGCCGAGCACGACGACGCGCTTGCCGCGCAGGTCGATCAGCGCCGCAGCGTCGCCCTCGCCGAGTTCGTGGTTGATGTTCGAGATCAGGTACGGGAGCGCATCGTGCACGCCCGGCAGATCCTCGCCCGGGAAGCCGCCCTTCACATGGGTATAGGTGCCCATGCCGAGGAAGACGGCGTCGTGGCCGTCGAGCAGCGCTTCGAACGTCATGTCGCGGCCGACGTCCACGCCGAGGCGGAATTCGACGCCCATGCCCTCGAGGATTTCGCGGCGTTTCTCGACGACTTCCTTCTCGAGCTTGAACGGCGGGATGCCGTAGGTCAGCAGCCCGCCGATGCGGCGGTAACGGTCGTAGACGACCGGCGTCACGCCGTTGCGCACGAGGATGTCGGCGCAGGCGAGCCCGGCGGGTCCGGCGCCGACGATCGCGACGCGACGCCCGGTCGGCGTGACGTTCGACATGTCGGGCTTCCAGCCCTGCTTCAGCGCCTCGTCGGTGATGTATTTCTCGATCGCGCCGATCGACACCGCGCCGAGGCCGTCATTCAGCGTGCAGGCACCTTCGCAGAGGCGATCCTGCGGGCAGATACGCCCGCACATCTCCGGCAGCGAGTTCGTCCGGTGCGAGAGCTCCGCGGCCTCGAACAGGTTCCCTTCCTCGATCAGCTTGAGCCAGTTCGGGATGTAGTTATGCACCGGGCACTTCCACTCGCAGAACGGGTTGCCGCACGAGAGGCAGCGCCCGGCCTGCTGGGACGCGGCGGCCGCGTCGTACGGCCGGTAGATTTCCGCGAACTTCACGACGCGCTCTTCGACCGGCAGCTTCTCCGGATCGCGGCGCGGGATGTCGAGGAATCGCAGATGCTTGTCGCTCATGCCGCGCGCCTCAGGTTCTCGATCAGGCTGTCGATCGACGCGGCCTTGGGCTTCACGACCCAGAACTTGCCGACATAGGAGCGGAAGTCATTCAGCAGCTCCTCGCCCCAGACGCTGCCGGTCTCCCCGACGTGGCGCGCTATCAGCGCGCGCAGGTGCTGCACGTGCGACTGCATCGCCTCGACCTGCAGGCGCGAGATGTCGATCAGCTCGTGGTTGTAACGGTCGACGAAATCGCGCTCGAGGTCGAGCACGTAGGCGAAGCCGCCGGTGAAGCCCGCGCCGAAATTGACACCGGTGCGGCCGAGCACGCAGACGACGCCACCGGTCATGTACTCGCAGCAGTGATCGCCGGCGCCCTCGACGACCGCGACCGCGCCGCTGTTGCGCACCGCGAAACGCTCGCCGGCGACGCCGGCCGCGAACAGCTCGCCGCCGGTTGCGCCATACAGGCAGGTATTGCCCATGATGATCGTTTCGCGGTGCACGAAACCGGCGGCGCGCGGATGGCGCAGCACGATCCGTCCGCCCGCCATGCCCTTGCCGACGTAGTCGTTCGCGTCGCCTTCGAGGTACAGGTGCAGGCCGCCAGCGTTCCAGACGCCGAAGCTCTGGCCCACGTTGCCGGTCAGGCGCGCGATCACCGGCTGGGCCACCATGCCATCGTCGCCCCAGCGGCGCGCGATCTCGCCCGAGACGCGCGCGCCGATCGAGCGGTTGAAGTTGCCAACCCTGTAATGCCATTCGCCGCCGCTGCGCGTCTCGATCGCCGCGCGCATGTCGGCGACCATGCGCTCGGCGAGCTCGCCCTGGTCGAACGGCGGATTCGACGGCGTGCTGCAGTACTGCGGCCGGTCCTGCGCGAGCCCGGCGACCGACAGGATCGGCGTGAGATCGAGCTTCTTCTGCTTCGCGGTCTCGCCCTCGAGGACCTCGAGCAGCTCGGTGCGGCCGATGATGTCGGCGAGCCGGCGCACGCCGAGCGCGGCGAGGATCCCGCGCACTTCCTCGGCGACGAAGCGGAAATAGTTCATCACCATCTCGGGCAGGCCGATGAAGTACTTCGAGCGCAGCACGTCGTTCTGGGTCGCGACGCCGGTCGCGCAGTTGTTCAGGTGGCAGATGCGCAGGTACTTGCAGCCGAGCGCGACCATCGGCGCAGTGCCGAAGCCGAAGCTTTCGGCGCCGATGATCGCGGCCTTGACGACGTCGAGGCCGGTCTTCAGGCCGCCGTCGGTCTGCAGGCGCACCTTGTGGCGCATGTCCATCAGCCGCAGCGTCTGGTGAGTCTCGGCGAGGCCCAGCTCCCAGGGCGTGCCGGCATAGTGGATCGACGAGATCGGGCTCGCACCGGTGCCGCCGTCGTAACCCGAGACCGTGATCAGGTCGGCGTAGGCCTTCGCGACGCCGGCCGCGACGGTACCGACGCCCGGCTCGGCAACCAGCTTCACCGAGACGAGCGCCGCCGGATTGACCTGCTTCAGGTCGAAGATCAGCTGCGCCAGGTCCTCGATCGAGTAGATGTCGTGATGCGGCGGCGGCGAGATCAGGCCGACGCCGGGGCGCGCGAAGCGCAGCCGCGCGATCATCTCGTTGACCTTGTGGCCGGGCAGCTGCCCGCCCTCGCCGGGCTTGGCGCCCTGCGCAACCTTGATCTGCAGCACCTCGGCACTGACCAGATACGCGGGCGTCACGCCGAAGCGCCCGGAGGCGATCTGCTTGATCTTCGAGTTCTTCGCGCTGCCGTAGCGCGCCGGGTCCTCGCCGCCCTCGCCCGAATTCGAACGCGCGCCGAGCCGGTTCATCGCCACCGCGAGCGCCTCGTGCGCCTCGGGCGAGAGCGCGCCGAGCGACATGCCGGCGCTGTCGAAGCGCCCGATGATCGCCTCGACCGGCTCGACTTCGTCGACGTCGATCGGCGCCGCACCGGCCTTCAGCCGCAGCAGGTCGCGAAACGTGGAGGCGGGACGGCTGTTCACCAGCTGCGCGAACTCGCGATAGCGCCCGTGATCGCCGGTCATCACGGCCGCCTGCAGCGTCGCGATCACGTCGGGGTTGTACATGTGGTATTCGCCGCCGTGCACATACTTGTGCAGGCCGCCCGGCTCGATGCACTCGCGCGGATTCCACGCGCGCGCCGCGAGCTGCGCGAGGTCGGCCGCGAGATCGTCGAAGTCCGCGCCCTGCACGCGGCTCTCGGTGCCGGTGAAGCATAGCTCGACGACGCGGTCGGCGAGACCGACGATCTCGAACAGCTGCGAGCTGCGGTAGCTCGCGATCGTCGTGATGCCCATCTTCGACATCACCTTGTAGAGGCCCTTCCTGATGCCGGCGCGGTAGCGGCGGCCGATCTCGAGCCGCTCGGCCGCGTCGAGCAACAGGTGCCCCTTGCGCATCATGTCGAACAGCGTCTGGTAGGCCATGTACGGATACACGGCCGTCGCGCCGTAGCCGATCAGGCAGGCGAAATGGTGCGGATCGCGCGCGGTGCCGGTCTCGACCAGCAGGTTGCACTTCGAGCGCAGCCCGGTGCGCACGAGCCGGTGGTGCACGGCGCCGGTCGCGAGCAGTGCGTGCATCGGCAGTTTGCCGCGCACGAGGTAGCGGTCGGACAGCAGCAGCACGAGCGTGCCGTCGCGCACCGCGCGCTCGGCCTCGTCGCAGACGCGCAGGATCGCCGCCTCGAGCGGCTCGTCCTCCGGGTACTGCAGGTCGATGAACGCGTGCGACACGCCGTCCTCGCCGGGCGCGAGGATCTGGCGCAGCTTGCGCTGCGACAGCACCGGCGAGCCGAGCACGATCTGCCGCGCATGCTCGGGCGAGGGCACGAAGATGTTGCACTCGGGACCGATCTGCGTCTGCAGCGACATCACGATCGCCTCGCGCAGCGGGTCGATCGGCGGGTTCGTGACCTGCGCGAACTGCTGGCGGAAGTAGTCGTACAGCGCGCGCACGCGATGCGACAGCACCGGCATCGGCGTGTCGTCGCCCATCGAGCCGACCGCCTCGCTCTCGTCGGCCGCGAGCACGCGGATGATCTCGTCGCGTTCCTCGGCCGTGATGCCGAACATCTTCTGGTAGAGCGCGAGCGTCTCGCGGTCCATCGGCTCCGATGCGAGGCGCGGGTCGATCAGGTCGGTCTCGAGGTAGCGCACGCCCTTCTTGAGCCAGGCCTTGTAGGGGTGGCGCGTCTTCAGGATCTGGTCGACGTCGCGGGTCGAGAGAAGTTTGCCGGTCTGCAGGTCGAGCGCGATCATGTCGCCCGGCCCGAGCTTGCCCTTCGCGACGACGTCTTCCGGCTTGTAGTCCCACACGCCGGTTTCGGAGGCGATCGTCAGGTGGCGGTTCTTCGTGATCACGTAGCGCGCCGGGCGCAGGCCGTTCCGGTCGAGCAGGCAGGCCGCGTAACGCCCGTCGGTCGCGACGATGCCGGCCGGGCCATCCCAGGGTTCCATGTGCGTCGCGTAGTACTCGTAGAACGCGCGCAGGTCGGAGTCGATCGAGTCGAGCGTCTGCCAGGCCGGCGGCACCAGCATGCGCATCGCGTGCAGCACGTCGAGCCCGCCCATCAGCAGCACTTCGAGCATGTTGTCGAGGCTCTGCGAATCCGAGCCGGTCAGCGACACGAGTGGCTGGATGTCGGCGAGATCAGGCAGCACCGGCGAGCGGAACAGCGGCCCGCGCGCGACCGCCCAGTTGCGGTTGCCCTGGATCGTGTTGATCTCGCCGTTGTGCGCGAGATAGCGGTACGGGTGCGCGAGCCGCCACTGCGGCAGCGTGTTGGTCGAGAAGCGCTGGTGGAACACGATCGCCGCAGACTCGAGCCGCGGGTCACCGAGGTCCGGATAGAACTCGACGAGGTGCTGCGGCATGACCATGCCCTTGAACACCAGCGTCGAGGCCGACAGGCTCGGCACGTAGAACACCGGGTCGGTGTTCTCGAGCGCCTTTTCGGCGCGGCGGCGCGCGAGGAAGAGCTTGCGGTTGAAGGCCGCCTCGTCGACCTCGGCCATGCGGCAGTTGACGAACAGCTGCTCGATGCGCGGCAGCGTCTTCAGCGCTTCGGCACCGCAGGCGGCCGGATTGGTCGGCAGCAGCCGCCAACCCGCGATCTCGAGGCCCTCGCGCTCGAGTTGCGCCGCGAGCTGCGCCTTCGCAGCCGCCGCCTTGTCGGGGTCGGGATCGAGGAAGACGTTGCCGGCGGCGAAGCGCGACGCGAGCCTGATCCCCGCTTCGGCGGCCACTGCGCGCAGGTATTTCTCCGGCCGCCGGATCAGGAGGCCGCAACCGTCACCGGTCTTGCCGTCCGCCGCGATGGCGCCGCGGTGCGTGAGTCGTGTGAGCGAGACGATCGCCGTCTCGACCAGCCAATGGCTAGGCTGATCGTCGAGACTGGCGATCAGCCCGAAGCCGCAGCTGTCGCGCTCGTAGCTGTGCCTGAATAGCCCCGGCGGGGGTGCGGTCATCGTCATGGCCTCTGCGTCGACTGGGGGCGCGGCGGGCACACTGCCCCCGCGCTGCAGGCCAAAAGCCTGCAACAGTAAACTTTTCAAAAGGTTATCGTGGACCGCCGACTGCTCGGACCCGAGGCCATGCCAGCCCGAGAGGGACGCCGTGCAACACCTTACAATGGTTCGATGATACCGGCAGCGTCCGCGCGGTCAATCGCGCCGTGCAGCCGGACAGGGAGAACGAGCATGCGCAATGGGCATTTCGGCCTCGTGCTGTGCCTCGCGACGGGCCTCGCCGCCTGCGGCGGCGGTGGCGGAGGTGGAGACGGTGGCGGGGGCGGCGGAGGTCCGATCGGCGGTGGCGGCGGAGGCAGCGGCTACACGCCGGGCGTGTTCGCGGCCGCGTCGTCATTCGAGGCGCGCTGCGCGGCACCGCGCAGCGGAGTCGATCCGACCACCGGCGATCCGTGGCCCGACCGCAGTGGCAGCGCGCTCGATGAAAAGAACTGGCTGCGCTCGTGGACCCACGAGCTCTATCTCTGGTACGACGAGGTCACCGACCGCAATCCGGCGTCCTATTCGGTCCTCACCTACTTCGATCTGCTGAGGACGGAGACGCTCACGCCATCGGGCAATCCCAAGGACCAGTTCCATTTCACTTACCCGACACTCGAATGGCTGCAGCTGTCGACGACCGGCGTGTCGGCCGGCTACGGCCTCGAGTGGGCCATCCTGAGCGGCACGCCGCCGCGCGAAGTGGCGGTCGCGTACATCCATCCGGGCGCCGGATCACCGGCCACGATGGCCGGCATCGCACGCGGCGCGCGCGTGCTCGCGATCGACGGCGTGGACCTCGTCAACTCGAACAGCAATGCCGACATCGACCTGCTGAACGACGCGCTGTTCCCGCTCGGCACCGGCGAATCGCACAGCTTCACGATCCAGGACCTCGGCGGCGGCACGCGCACGGCGTCGATGACTTCGGCCAGCGTCGCGGCGGTACCGGTGCAGAACGTCGGCACGATCGCGACGGCGACCGGCGCCGTCGGCTATCTCGCCTTCCACGATCACATCGCGACCTCCGAGCAGGGGCTCGTCGATGCGATCGAAGAACTGCGCAGCGCCGGCGTCGTCGATCTCGTACTCGACCTGCGCTACAACGGCGGCGGCTTCCTCGACATCGCGAGCGAACTCGCCTACATGATCGCGGGCGGCACGCGTACCAGCGGCCAGACCTTCGAGCAGCTGCAGTTCAACGACCAGCATCCGACCACGAACCCGGTCACCGGCGCCGCGCTGACGCCGGTGCTGTTCCACGCGACGGCCGAAGGCTTCAGCGTCGCGCAGGGCACGCCGCTGCCCTCGCTCGATCTCGGGCGCGTGTATGTGCTCACCGGTCCCGACACCTGCTCGGCGAGCGAGGCGGTGATCAACAGCCTGCGCGGCATCGACGTCGAAGTGATCCAGATCGGCTCGACGACCTGCGGCAAGCCCTACGGCTTCTATCCGGCGGACAATTGCGGCACGACCTATTTCTCGATCCAGTTCCGCGGCGTCAACGCCAAACAGTTCGGTGACTACGCCGACGGCTTCTCGCCGTTGAACTCCGTCGGCACCGTGGGCGTGACGCTGCCCGGCTGCTCGGTGGCGGACGACTTCAACCACGCGCTCGGCGATCCGGCCGAGGCGAGGCTGCAGACCGCCCTGCACTACCGCGCGACGGGATTGTGCGGCACGCCGCCGAGCGGCGTCGCCATGGCACAGGCCGGCGTGATTCCGCTGCAGGACGGGCGCATGCACAAATCGCCGTGGCGCGAGAACCGCATCCTGAGGCGGTGACCTGCAGTATCGGAATAAATTCGAGTTGACTCTAATTTTTACACGTATAAATTCCAGGGGCGGATGAGACCCATCCCGCCTATCTGAGCTGGGACGTCCCCGCAAGCCAGCAGTTGCTGCTGCGTGGGGGGCTGCCCGCCGACCAGCCGCTGATCATCCTGGACGAAATCCACAAATACAAACGCTGGCGCAACCTCACCTGCGGGCCGTGAAGAAGGAAAGGAAGCTCTACCTCTGGGATTGGTCGTCGTGTGAGGAGGAATCGGCCCGGTTCGAAAACCTGGTGGCTTCGCACCTGCTCAAGTATTGCCACTTGCGCGAGGACACCGGGGGCGAGGAGATGTCGCTGCGTTTCCTGCGCGACGCCAACGGCAGGGAAATCGATTTCGTGATACTGAAGAATGGCAAGCCCGAGTTCGCCGTGGAGTGCAAGAGTGGCGACCGTGCCTTGAGCAAGAACATCGCGTACTTCGCGCAGCGCACCGCCATCCCGAAGTTCTACCAGACCCATCTCCAGGCCGGCGGCCAGGATACCGAATGGCTGGACGCCAGAGCGCGCATCATCCCGTTCGTCCGGCTTTGCGAGCTACTGAAGTTGTAGAGTCAACGGACCCTGTTGCGAGGGGAAATCGCCGCGACAGCGTCATCGTGTCGCGGCGCCCGCCTGGCGCCAGTAACCGCCGCTGCGCCAGGCGTGCCACGCCATGCGCAGCCAGCGCAGCACCGCGAACGCGGCCCATACCGCCCAGGCGAACACGAGCGTCTTGTACACCCACAGCGGCAGGCTCAGGACCGCCGGCTGCGGCAGCTCGCCGCCGATGCGATCGACGAACCACGAGAAGTTCCCGCCGCCCGAACCCGGCCCGGTCACACCCATGTCGGGCGTCGACAACAGTCCATCGCGGATGCCCGAGAACAGCAGCGAGGTCACCGCGAAGAAGGTCAGCGCCGCGAGCAGCACCTGCACCGCGTTGAAACGCCAGCGCACCGTGCCGCCGGCCCAGTCCCGGCGCCACTGCATCGCGAACAGCCAGATCGCGACCAGCGCGAACACCATCCACGACAGCGTCGAGAGGCCGAGCCCGAGCAGCACCCACTCGTGCGTGCGCAGCGGCGAGCGCCCGCTGCGCCCGACGAACCACGCGGTCAGCAGGAACGCGACGAGCTCGCTCCAGTAGAGGATCGCGGGGCCGACCCCGCCACCGCGCGCGAACAGCGCCCAGCGATCGGCGGGCAACGCGAGTGTGGTGCGCACATTGCTGGCGGCCGCGCCGAGGTCGAGCGGTCCGGGCCGCACGAGCGCCGACACGCCCCCCGGCTGCGTGCTCGTCACCTGCAGCGTGTGCTCGCCCGGCAGGATCGGGATCGACAGCTCGCCATTCTCAGGACGCAGCGCGAGCGTCTCGCCGTCGACACTGACCGCCGTCACACGCACCTGCGCGGGCAGCCGCAGGCTGTGCCGCCCGCCCTGCGTCGCGCGGTAGCGCAGGTTCAGCACGGCATCGGTCGCGCGCGCGCCGAAGGACAGCTCGCGCTCCACCGAGTCGATCGCGATCGACCCGCCCGGCACCGCGACCGGGCGCGTGAAGCGCGCGCTCATCTGCTCGCCCGCGCGCGGATGGAACTCGAACACCCACTCCTCGCCGGGCGTCTCGGGCAGCGTGGCCGGGAGGCCTGCGAATTCGGCATGCCACTGCGGGCTCACCGCGAACTCCCACACTTCCACGTAGCGCGCGTCGGCGGCGGGAGCGGTCAGCGCGAGCGTTTCGGCGCGCGGCAGCGACGAACTCCATGCCGCGGTGTGCGCACCGGTCGCGAACGCGGCCAGCACGCTGCGGCCGGCACGCACTTCGACGTCGGCCGTCAGCACCGACTCGCCGTCGAGCAGCGGCACGGGCAGCGAGAACGCGGCACGTTCCGGCGCGATGCGCTCGACGCGCGTCTCGAGGCGGTTCTCGGTGCCGATCGCGAAGCGGCGCACGACGCGCACGAACGGCGGGAACTCGCTCGACGCGCGCTCGACGCCCTCGCCCGCGGTCGCCGCGCCCGCCACCGCGCGCCGCGTCAGGTCGATCGAGCCACCCGGCACTCGCCCGTCGCTGACGCCGGCCACGTCCCAGCCCGGCGCGCTCACCGCGACCCGCTTCGGCACCCACGGAAACACCAGCTGCAGCGCATCACCCGCGGCCACGCGGCCTGAGACGGCGATCGTGCGCACGCCCGGTTGCAGCGGCACCCACAGTGATTCGTCGCCGGTACGGCGTAGCGTGGCGCTCGTGACGCCATCGACGGTGACGCCGTCGATGAGCCACGCGCCGCTCGCAGTCGGCACCGGCACCGCGAGCCGCGCGAGCGCGCTCGCGTCGAGCTCGAGCGTGAGGCGCGCGCCGTCGACGCGGACCCGCGCCGCGAGCAGCTCGGCGCAGCTCGGCTCGCAGGCCGCGGGCTTCGTGAGCCGCGTCTTCAGCTCGCCGAGCAGCCCGGCATCCGGCCACTGCGCCCGCGCGGCCGGCGCGGCGCCGAGCATCGCGAGCACCAGCAGCGCGACGAGCGGACCGGCCGCCCGCGCGGTGCCGCGGGCGAATGCCGCGCGCAGCCGCGGCGGCAGGTACTTGCCCGCCACCGGGCCCACACCCGGCACGCCGCCCGCGAGCAGGCACGCGAACAGTGCCGCGAGCAGCAGCACGGACGCGAGCCGCCAGACGGCGAGCCACACGGGACCGGCAACCACGAAACGCACGGCCTGGCCGGGCTCGACCGGCCCCGACCAGGCAAATGCGTAGCCGTGATAGCGCCACGCCGGCGTGCCCGGCCCGGCCTGCACGACGGTGCCCGGCGCGTAACGCTCGGCGCGCGATGACGACGGCGCGGCGGAGGCGCGCTTCATCGCGGTCACGGCGATCGATTTCTCCCGCAACGGTGCCGGCACCGATTCCGCGAACTCCACATCCGCGGCCTGCATATTCGGCATCACGACCGGCGGCGGCGGTGGCGGTGCGACCGGTACCGGCGCGGCGGGCAGCGGCATCCAGCCCGCGCTGATACCGGCATCGAGTTGTGGATGGATCGCGAGACGGAGCTGTCCCCACATGAACGGCACGAGCACGAGGGCGAGCGCGACGAAACTGAGCGTGCGGTAGCGCTGCGCAAATGCACGCAGGCGCCCTTCGGGTGCGGCGCGCGCCAGCGCGAGCGCCGCGAGCAGGTTGCCCCACAGCCAGATCATCTGCGGCGCCTCCTGGTAGCTGAGCGCGAGCGCGACGAACGCGAGCGCACCAGCCGCCCGGCCGGCGATCCAGCCGACGAACACGGCCACGATCACGACACCGAACAGGTTCCACAGGCCCCAGCGTTCGAGCCAGGCGCCGGGCGCGCTGTCGACGCCGAGCGCCGCGACGAGCCGATGACCCGGCGGCAGCTGCAGCTCGCCGCGCGCGTCGTCGAAACGGGTCGACCAGCCGGTGGCCGGCAGGGCACCGCGCGCGCCGTCGCTGCGCGCGATCGTCTGCAGCGCGAGCTGCGGCGCGCGCAGTTCGACACCGGCTGAGTCCGCCGCCGCGCCCTGCGTCACGAGCAGCGGCTCGCCACCAAGCTGCGCGCTGCCGAGCCGCCATGGCGCGGCCATGTCGAGCCGCCAGCCGCCGCGCATCGTGCCGGTGATCTGATCGACCGCGGTGTAGCCCGCGTGGTCGAAGTCGAGCCACAGCGTGCGCTGCAGGCGCAGGCGATTGTCGTCCGCGCTCGCGATGCCGCGGCTGCGCTCGACGACCGCGAGCGACGTGTCGGCGAGCACGCGCATCGCCGGATATTCGCGCCAGTCGTCCGGCACGTCGGCCTGCGCCGCGTCGATGCCCTCGCCGCCTTCGAGCGCGGCGACACGCAGGCGGTCGTCGCCGGCGAAGCTCCATATCTCCTCGGACGGCCAGGATCCGTCCGGCGCGAGCGCAGCGATCGGCCCGGGCACCGCGACGGCGCGCGCGGTGAGCTCGACCGTGAACACGCCCGCGCGCAGCTGCACGCGCAGCCGGCCGTCGGCCTCGACCCGCGCCGGCAGCGGCGCATCGAGCGCGATCGGCACGAAGCCCGCCGGCAGCACGGGGCCGATCAGCAGCTCGCGGCTCGCGCCCGTCGCGCGCAGGGTCAGGCGCGTGACGAGCCGCGCCGGGATCCCGTCGACCAGCAGGCGATGCACGTCGAAATCGAAACTCGCGGCCTGCGCCGCGCCGGCGCGCGCACCGAGGAACAGTGCGCCTCCGGTGCGGGTCGGCGCATCGATGCGTGCGCCATCGACGCCCAGTTCGATGAGGCCGGTCTCGGCCGGCACGGCGAGCGACTCGGGCCGCACGGGCCAGTCGAAGCGTCCGGCGAGCAGATGATCGCCAGGCTCGAGGCGCACGAACGGCGCTCCGCCGCGCGCGACGACCGCGGCCGCGCGGCCGTCGACCCGCACGTCCTGCGGCCACTGCTCGGCGCCGCCGGGCAGCGCGACCCAGCTGTCGGTCTCGATGCGCCACGACTGGCGGAACTCGCCGCCGCGCGCGCCCAGCTCGAGCACGAGCCGCCCCGGCCAGGCGCAGCGGTACGCGCCCTGGCCGGCCGGGCGCGCGCCCGGCGTCGCGAGCCATGGGCAGGTGCGGTATTCCTCGCCGTCGAGCACCCAGCCGCGCCATTGCTCGAGAGCCTGCGGCAGCGGCGGATCGGCGGCGAGCGCGGGCCCCACGACGAGTACCGACCACAGCACGCAACCTGCAACGCGGATGACTCGGCGCACGGCACTTTCCCCCTTGACTGGCGCTGTCATGATCCATGGTCCAGGATCGGGCGTCGAGAGGAGGCTGCCATGACCATCGAACACACGATCGACGCGCGCGTGCGCGATCTCGGCGGGTTCAGTGTCCGCCGCGTGCTGCCGGCGCCCGGGCGGCGCATGGTGGGACCGTTCATCTTCTTCGACCACATCGGCCCCACCGATCTCGCGCCGGGCCACGGCATCGACGTGCGCCCGCATCCGCACATCGCGCTCGCCACGGTCACCTACCTGTACGCCGGCACGTTCATGCATCGCGACAGCCTGGGCTCGGCGCAGGAAATCCATCCGGGCGACGTGAACTGGATGACGGCCGGGCGCGGCATCGCGCATTCGGAGCGCACGCCGGCGGCGCTGCGCGCGCGCGGCTCGCACATCCACGGCATCCAGTCCTGGGTGGCGCTGCCCGACGGCCACGAGGACATCGCGCCGGCATTCACGCATCACCCGGCCGCATCACTGCCGCACCTCGTCGTCGACGGCTGCGACCTGCGCGTGATCGCCGGCGAAGCCTACGGCCGCCGCTCACCGGTCGAGGTGCTGTGGCCGACGCTTTATGTCGATGCATCGATGCCGGCGGGCGCCGCGCTCGAACTGCCGGCCGATTACACCGAGCGCGCGGTCTATGTCGCCGACGGCGGCATCGAAGTCGACGGCGAGCCGCTGCCGGCCACGCGCCTCGCCCTGCTCGCGCGCGGCGTCACGGTCACGCTGCGCGCGCAGCACCACTCGCGCGTGATGCTGCTCGGCGGCGAGCCGCTGCCGACGCCGCGTCACATCTGGTGGAACTTCGTGTCCTCGAGCCGCGAGCGCATCGAGCAGGCGAAGCGCGACTGGGCGGAGGGGCGTTTCGCGCCGGTCCCGGGCGAGACCGAATTCACTCCGCTGCCGGACGACTGACCGCGGGTGCGCGGAAGTCGGGCGCCGCGAGCGGCATTTCGGTGAGCGGGCCGTATTTCGCCGCCGTCTCCCTGATCTTCGCCGCATCGCCGATCAGCACGATCGCGAGATCGTCCGCCGAGGGGAACGCGTCGGCGATCACGCGCTGCGCCGCGGCCGCATCGACCGCGCCGACGGCCGCGCCGTAACCGTCGATATAGGCGCGGTCCAGGCCGTACAGCTCGAGCTCGGCGAGCGCCGCCACCCAGTGCGAGGCGGTCTCGAGCTGCAACGGGAACTGCCCGAGCACGTAACTGCGCGCCGAGTCCAGCATCTCGGGCGAGAGGCCCTCGCCGTGATGCAGGCGCGTCAGCGTATCGAGCGCGAGATCGATCGCCTTGCCGGTCGTGTCGGTCTGCGTGAAGGAGCGGATCGCGAACTCGCCGGGCACGCTGCCGCGCGTGAACCCGGAGGCGGCGCCGTACGACAGCCCCGACTTGATGCGCAGCTCGGTATTGAGGATCGACGTGAAGCGCCCGCCGTACAGCGTGTTGACGACATCGAGCGCCGCGCGATCGGCGTAGCGGCGCGCGACACCGGTGTTCGCAAGCCAGAAGTAGGTCTGCGCGGCGCCCGGCTGGTCGACCAGCAGCACGCGCCGGCCGCTGATGCGCGCCGGCGTCGCGAGCGCCGGCAACGGCGCGCTCGCGCGACCCCAGCTCCCGAAGGCGCGCGTGACCAGCGCGGTCAGCGCGGCCGGATCGACGTCGCCGGCGAAAATCAGCGTGAGGCGATCGGCGCCGAAATTCGCGCGGTAATACGCGAGCACATCCTCGCGCGCGATCGCGGCGAGCGTGCGCTCGCTGCCGCCCGCCGGGCGGCCGTAGGGATGATCGCCGAACAGCAGCGCGCGCCCGTAGATGCGGATCAGGCCCGACGGGTCGGCGTCCTTCGCGGCTTTCAGCTCCTCGATGCGCCGGTTGCGCAGGCTGTCGAACTCGTCCGCCTCGAAGCGCGGACGCAGCAATGCGTCGGCGAGCAGCTCCACCATCAGGTCGCGATCCTGCGCGAGGAACTGGCCGCCGACCGTGATCGCCTCGGTACCCGCCGCCGCACTCAGGCTGCCGCCGGCGCCTTCGACCGCATCGGCGAACTGGTAGGCATCGCGCGCGCCCGCGCCCTTCTCGAGCAGGCCCGCGGTCAGTGACGCGACGCCCGCCTTGCCGTCGGCATCCGCGAGCGCGCCGCCGCGCACGAGCGCGGTGAACGCCACCAGCGGCACCTCACTGCGAGGCATGATCACGAGCGTCACGCCATTGTCGAGCACGGTCCGCGAGTAGGCGGGAATCGTGACGCCGGGCGCCGCGTCGGCCGGCCGGGAGACGACGGCGAACATCAGCGCGGCGCCGGCCGCCAGGAGCATGCGGTACATCTCAGCCCTCCTCGCCGGACTGCGCGGGCACGAGCACACCCACGGTGCGGTGGCGCGCATCGAGCAGCTCGGTGGCGACCGCACGGATGTCGGCGGGCTTCACGCGCGCGATCGCCGCCGGCAGCTCGAACAGCTTGCGGTAATCGCCGTGCATCACCTCGTACTCGCCGAGCAGCCGCGCCTTGCCATTGATCGTGGCGAGCTGTCCCCAGTACCCCGCGCTCAGCAGGTTGCGCGCGCGCGTGAGCTCGGCTTCGGTCACGCCGTCGGCCTCGAGCCGCGCGAACTCGGCATCGATCACGCGTTCGACTTCGCCCGGGTCGCCGCCGGCGGGCAAGGTCACGAACAGCCAGAAGAGCCCCGGATCGAAGCCCTCCTGCAGGTAGGCGTCGACGTTGACCGCGAGCTTGCGCTCTTCGACGAGCAGGCGGTGCAGCCGCGATGCATCGCCCTGCGCGAGAATCACGGCCAGCAGGTTGAGCGCGGCACTCCGCGGATCGTCGGCCTTCGGCGCCTTGTACGCGAGCTGCAGCAGCGGTGTCTGCGCGCGGCGCTCGACGGTCACGCGCTTCTCGCCCGGCTGCACCGGCTCGACCGTGCGCACGGCGGGCGGCGGCGCCTGCCGCGGGATCGGCGCGAGGTACTTGCGCGCCAGCGCGAAGACCTGGTCGGCATCGACGTCGCCGACGACGACGAAGGTGCAGTTGTTCGGCGCGTAGTGGGTCCTGAAGAAGGCCTGCAGGTCGGCCAGCGTCCAGCCCTCGATGTCGGACGGCCAGCCGATCGTCGGGAAATGATACGGATGCGCGGCGAACGCGGTGCTCTGCACCTGTTCGGCGAGAAAGCCGTTGTTGTCGTCCTCGACGCGCAGCCGCCGTTCGGAATAGACGACGCCGCGCTCGCTTTCGATCACCTTCGGATCGAACGCGAGGTGCGCGAGCCGGTCGCCCTCGAGGTCGAAGACGAGCTCGAGCGCGCTCGACGGGAACCAGTCCATGTAGATCGTGAGATCGTCCGACGTCGAGGCGTTGTTCGATCCGCCGCGCGCTTCCATCTCGCGGTCGAACTCGCCGGGCGGGCGCGTTTCGGTGCCGTTGAACATCATGTGCTCGAAGAAATGCGCGAGCCCGGTGATGCCCGGCGCCTCGTTGCGGCTGCCGACGCGCACGTAGTTGTACAGCGCGACGTTCGGGATGTCGCGGTCCGGCCAGACGATGATGCGCAGGCCGTTGTCGAGCGTCAGCGCGCGGATCCCGTCGGGCGCCGCCGCGTGGACCGCGGCCAGCGTGAAGAAGGACAGCGCGGCCACGAGGCCGCCGGCGATTCTCGGGTACATGCGGCATTGTAGCCGCCACGGTGCCCGATTCGGTAAGGTAGTCCGTCCCGGTCGGGGAAACCCATGTCCACCGCGCTCGACAGCTGGTTCGCCCGCGAAATACTCGTGCACGAGCAGGCGCTCGAGCGCTACCTGCGCCGCTGCTGGCCGCATCGCGACGACGTGCACGACCTGCGCCAGGACACCTACGTGCGTGTCTACGAAGCGGCGGCCAGGGCGTTGCCGAGCGCACCGAAGGCCTTCCTGTTCACGACCGCCCACAACCTGATGACCGACCGGCTGCGGCGCGCGAAGGTCGTGTCGATCCTGTCGGTGGGTGATTTCGACGCCTTGAACGTCTTGGTAGAGGACGTCTCGCCGGAACGCGAGTTCAGTGGCCGCCAGGCACTCGCGCGCCTCGCCGAAGCGTTCGACCGGCTGCCCGACCGTTGCCGCGAGACGGTGTGGCTGCGTCGGGTCGAGGGCCTGCCGCAGAAGGCGGCTGCACAGCAGATGGGTGTCAGCGAGAAGACCGTGGAGAAGCACCTCGCGAAGGGCATGCGGCTGATGGCGGCCTGGTACTACGGTGGAGAGGCCGCGGCAACGGACGCCGCCGCGCACGCGCACGATGACGACCGACATGCAAGACAGCAGGCAGATTGAACAGGCCGCCGCCGCGTGGCTCGCGCGACGCGAGGGCGACGGCTGGACCGACAGCGACGCGGCCGCGCTCGACGCGTGGATCGCCGCGTCCACCGCGCATCGGGTCGCCTTCGTGCGGCTCGAGTCGGCCTGGACTGCCTGCGGGCGCCTGCAGGCACTCGGCGCGGGCACCCGTCCCGGCCGGATACCACCGCGCGGACCCTGGCCCGGCCTGCCGGCGGGCGATCACGCGACGGCGCCCGCCAACCCGCGTCGCCACCGCGCCGCATGGACGGGCGGCGCGCTCGCGATCCTGCTCGCCGGCGCGGCACTCGGCTGGGGATGGCGCGTCCATGTCGCGAGCGAGGACGCCTCGTACGCGACGTCCGCGGGCGAGCTGCGCACCGTCACGCTCGCCGACGGCAGCTCCGCCACGCTGAGCAGCGACAGCGTGATCCACATGCGCCTCACGCGCCGTGAACGCCACATCGACCTGCAACGCGGCGAGGCGTTCTTCTCGGTCGCGCACGATGCGCGCCGCCCGTTCACCGTCGCGGTCGGCGCGCGGCGCGCCGTCGCGGTCGGGACGCGCTTCGCCGTGCGCAACGATCCGGACGAGATGCGCATCGTCGTCACCGAAGGCGTCGTGCGACTCGAGCTGCAGTCGGCGCACCCGGAGGCCGCCGCGCCGAGCACGCTGCTGACCGCGGGCATGGTCGCGACGGCGCAGGGCAACAGCGTGCTCGTGCGCAGCGTGAGCCCGGAGGACGCCGAGCGCTACCTGTCCTGGCGCAGCGGCTTCCTGTCGTTCCACGACACGCCGCTGGCCGCTGCCGCCGCCGAATTCAATCGCTACGCATCGCGGCCGCTCGTCATCGGTGACGCCGCGGTCGGGCAGATTCCGATCGGCGGCAATTTCCGCTGGTCGAACTCGGAGGCATTCGTGCGGCTGCTCGAGGACGGATTCGGCATCCGGGCCGAACGCCTGGCCGACCGCATCGTGCTGCGCAGTCACTGAGCGGGGGATTCACCACGTTCGTTCGTCCTATTCGGGACAGGGCGCCGCGGCGCCACAGTCAGGGGAGCAGAGCATCCATGTCGAACTCGATTCGCCGGTGGCTGTCGGGCATCGCCTGCAGCGTCGCGTTTGCAGCTGGCGCGCAGGCCGCGCCGACATCCGCACAGATCGACGTACCCGCCGGCGAGCTGGTCGTCGCCCTCGATTCGCTCGCGCGCCAGACCGGCGTGCAGTTCGTCTATCGCGCCGATCAGCTGCGCGGCGTGCGCACGGCCGGCGTGCAGGGCGCGGATTCGGCCGACGCCGCGCTCGACCACCTGCTGCTCGGCAGCGGCTTCGGGCCGCGCCGCGAGGCTTCGGGTGCCGTCGTCATCGTCAGGAACGACAGGCCCGCCCGCGCGCTGGCGAGGGCACAGACCGACACGGCCGCCGGCGGCACGGGTGGCCCGGCGCCGCAGGCCGAAGCACCGCCGGCCGAGCTCGAGGTCGTGCAGGTCACCGGCTCGCGCATCGCGCGCACGGCCATCGAGGGCCCGTCGCCGATCACCGTGATCACCGCGGACGACATCCAGGCCGCGGGTTTCACGGCCGTGCCCGAACTGCTGCGCTCGATCACGCAGAACGGCGGCGAAACGCAGAGCCAGCAGTCGGCGAGCGGCGCCGACTTCACGCCCGGCGCGCAGCAGGTGGACCTGCGCGGCCTCGGACCCAACCACACGCTGGTGCTGGTCAACGGCCGCCGCATCGCCGACTTCCCGCTGCCCTTCAAGGGCCGCAGCAATTTCACCGACGTGTCGAGCATCCCGCTCGGCATGGTCGAGCGCGTCGAAGTGCTCACCGGCAGCGCCTCCGCGGTGTACGGCTCCGACGCCATCGCCGGCGTCGTGAACTTCATCCTGAAGCAGAAGCCGGACGGCACCGCGGTGACCCTGCGCTACGGCGAGGCGAGCCGCGGCGGCGACGAGTCGCTCAAGCTCGACCTGTCCTCCGGCTTCGAGCGCGGCGCGTTCACCGCGGTCTTCGGCGCCGAGCTGCTCCACCAGAAGCCGCTGTGGGCCTTCGACCGCGGCATCCAGGACTCGACGCTCGATGCGCCGACCGCGCGCTCGCAGATCGCGCGCCGCGTGTTCCTGCGCACCAACTGGTACGACGAATACCTGGACCCCGGCCAGGCGACCTGCGATGCGCTCGCCTCGCTCAACGACGGCAGCACGTTCCGCGCGGTGCGCCCCGGCTGGGGCATCGACGGCGACGACGGCTTCTACTGCGGCAGCAACGAATCGATCGGCTACGGCACGATCCTCAGCGAGCGCAAGGGCGTGAACGCCTACGGCTCGCTGAACTACCGCTTCGACAACGGCCATCGCTGGTTCGCCGACATCCAGGCCGGCTACCACAAGCTCGCGCTCTACCGCGACGTGACGCAGTGGAGCTACATGGCGCCCGACGGCAACGAGGAAGGCTACTTCTACAACCAGGCGACCGACGACGTCGAGTACTGGCAGCGCCAGTTCTCGCCGGAGGAGATGGGCGGCCTCGGCCGCGGCATGATCCGCAACAACCAGACCACGGTCAGCGTCACGACCGGCTTCGCCGGCAATCTCACGCCCGACTGGACCTACGAGCTGGCGCTGAGCCATTCGCAATACGAGGCGACGATCAGCTGGCCGCAGATCGTCGCGGCGGCGGCCAACGAGCTGTTCCTCGGCCCGCAGCTCGGCACCGACGACGACGGCTTCCCGATCTTCGACGCCGATCCGGCGCGTCTCTACACGCCGCTGACCCGCAGCGAATACGATGCGATCGGCACCAAGACGACCTATCACCCCGAGTCGCGCACCGACACGCTGGCGCTGACGCTCGGCAATGCGGCGCTGTTCGACCTGCCGGCCGGCCCGGTCGGCTTCGCGGGCGTCGTCGAGGCCGGCAACCAGGCGTACGAGCTGAATCCCGATCCGCTCGCGACCGAGTACTACTACTACAGCTGGAAGGATTCGGACGGCCACGGCAGCCGCAATCGCTGGGCAGCCGCCGGCGAGCTGCGTGCGCCGCTGCTCGAAACGCTGAACCTGAGCGTGGCCGGGCGCTACGACCAGTACCACTACTCCGGGCACGGCGTCGGCAAGTTCACGTACAACGCGGGCCTCGAATGGCGCCCGGTGCAGTCGCTGCTGGTGCGCGGCTCGTACGGCACCGGCTTTCGCGCGGCCGACCTGCACTACGTGTTCGCCGGTCCGGGCAACGACGAGACCTCGGGCATCGATTACTACGCCTGCCTCAGCGACGATCCCGGCGCATCCGACTGCTCCGACTACGACGAGGACCTGATCCGCGGCCGCGAGGGCAACCGCAATCTCGACCCCGAGACGAGCACCTCGTGGACCGCCGGCTTCGTCTGGTCACCGAGCCGCAACTTCGATCTCACGGTCGACTACTTCGACATCCGCATGCGCGACCAGGTGCTCGACATGAGCGTCGATTCGATCCTGCGCGACGAGGCGAGCTGCCGCCTCGGCACGCTCGATCCGGCCTCCCCGACCTGCGTCGATGCGCTGTCGCGCGTCACGCGCATCAACGGCGACCTGTACGGCATCTTCGTCAACCCGGTGAACGTCGCCCGCGAAACGACCAGCGGCCTCGACGTGAGCGCGCAATACCGGCTGCCGACGCCGATCGGCGAGTTCCGGCTGTCCGCGAACCACACCTGGGTGAACGAGCATGAGTTCCAGCAGTTCCGCGGCGACCCGATCGAGGACCAGTTCGCGGTGAACAGCGGCTTCGATATCCCGCGCACGAAATCGAGCGCCACGCTCGCGTGGCGCTACGGCGGCTGGTCCGCGAGCCTGCATGCCGAGCGTCTCGGCAAGTTGCCGAACTCGGATTCCTACGACCAGGTGTACGACCCCGAGGACGGCGGCAGCCCGTGGATCGACGCGACGTGGCGCTACAACGCGTCCGCGGGCCTGGCGATCGGCGAGGCGATGCAGGTCCTGCTGATGGTGGACAACCTGACCGACGAGATGCCGCCGAAGGATCCGACCTATACGGCCTATCCTTACTACGACATCTCGTGGTTCGACTCCGTGGGGCGCTCGTACTACCTGAGCTTCACGTACCGGTTCGGCGGCGGGCCGCGGTAAAAAAACGCCGCGGCAGCTTGCTGCCGCGGCGCAGTCGAGCGAACACCGGGGAAGTTGTTCGCAATCCTGTCCGGGTCGATCAGCCTTTCGATTCGACGTAACAGGCCTGGCCGCGCGCGACGTAAGCCTTCGCGACACAGCGCGCGCGCGCGAGCCGCGCGTCGACCCGTGTCTGGGCCGGTTGGCGGCCCCCGCCGGCGAGCAGCAGTGCGACCGGCCAGTGGCGGACGCAATCGCTCGGGCGCAGCGCGGGCAGCAGGACTGTCAGTGCTCGTGTGCTCATCGACAAGGAGTGAGGAGCAAACGACGTGCCAGCCGCCTGCTTCATATAAATCAATGACTTGCGCGCCGGCCGCGCGCCGCGCGCCTGCGCGAACTGACGCGGCGTGTCACTTTCCGACGGGCAGGACGACCACGCAGGCCTGCGATCGCGCCCGCAGCGCTTCACAGACGCTGCGCGCCTTCGCCTCGCTCGGCACCGCCGCGCGCAGCCGATAGAGCTTGCCCGAGCCGCTCGCCACCGGCGCGATCGCGGGCTCGAGCCCGGCGAGCACCGCGCCATGACGACTGACCGCGCCCTGCCAGGCGGTGCGTGCACCCGCTTCGCTGCCGAACGCGCCGAGTTGTACGCCGTAACCGGACGGCGGGACAGCGGTGGACGGTGCGGGCGCGGGCCGGGTCGAGGCTGCGCTCGGCGGAGACGTGGCAGGCGGTGGCGCAACGGATGATGGCGCGGCGGGTGGCGGCGCAGCGGATGACGGCGCGGCGGACGCCGCTGCCGGGGGCGATGCCGTAGGCGGCGACGCAGCGCCCGCCGCCGGCGCCGGCGTGGTCTTCGCCGGCGTGTCACCGAGCGAGAAATTCTCGACGCGGATGCGCGCCTCGTCGGCCCATTTGCTCTCGGGGTGCTGGCGCAGGTAGGCCTGGTAGGCCTCGAGCGTGTCGAGCGTCGCGGCCTGCTGCCAGTCGCGCTCCTCGCCGAGTTGCCGGATGCGCGCCTCGGCCTGGGTCACGAGCGGGCTGTCGCCATGCTTCGTGATGAAGCTGCCGTAGGCTTCGATCGTGTCCGCGGTCTGTGCGGACTGCCAGTCCTGGCGTTCGCGGCTGCAGCCCGCGAGGATCGCGATGCAGGTCACGAACAGCAGCATTCGCAGGCGGGAAGACATGGCTGGCGCACTCCGTCGACGAACCGGCTGATATTCTAGCGCCAGGAGGGTTCCACGATGTCAGACCTGCCGAAGCGGCGCCTGCTCGACCAGTTCGGTTCGTCGCCGACCTACATCGCCGAGGGCAGCCGCCTGCAGGGCGACATCGAGACGCGCGGGCCGCTCGTTCTGTCGGGCACGTTCGAGGGCAACGGGCGCTGCGCTGCCGCGGTGTCGATCAGCGTGGGCGCACGCTGGCACGGCGACCTGCACGCGAAGACCGGCGTGATCGCCGGTGAAGTGATCGGCAACGTGACGATCGACGAGAAGCTCGAGATCGGCGCGACCGCGGTGATCCGCGGCAGCATCGCCGCCCGCACGCTCGCGATCGCCAACGGCGCGGTGATCGACGGCGACATCGTCGTCACCGGCACGCAGCCGGTCGTCAAGTTCGACGAAAAACGCAGCGCCTGAAGGAGCGCCGGGCCTGGCGCCGCTGATGTGCCCGACGCCCGCGCCCGACGCGCGGGCGGACGCTGCGGCGACCTCAGTTACAGCTCGTGGCCGTCAGGCTCGTGATCCAGCTCCGGATCAGCTGTTCCGCCGTGTCGTCGACGAGTGAAGACGCAAGCGGCGGCATCATGACACCGGCAACGCGCGTGTCGATGCGCGCGAGCAATACCGAACTGTCCGGCGCGCCGGGCGCGACGATGCGCGCATTCGGCAGCCCGAGATCGCCGGCCTGCGGCGTCGCATTGCAGGCGTTGGTCGCCGCGAGCGCGGTCGTGTAGCGCAGGTCCATGTTCGACGGCGCCGTACTGTTCGGGCGATGGCAGAACGAGCAGTTGGTGTGCAGCCAGGCGCGGGCGCGCTCGCTGACGGTACCGCTGCTCTCATCGTAAGGGTTGGGCATGGCCGCAAGCGTCGCCGGATCATCGGGGATGCCGGGATTCAGCATGCCGATGTGATCGAGCGTCACGATCTGGTTCGCCGTGCGCCCGGTGATCGGGTAGAGGATGCTGCCGTTCAGCTGTGCCGTCTCGAGGCCGAGGCTGCGGCCCGCGGCGCTCGTGTGGCAGGCGAGGCATTGCGCTTCGCTCGGGAAGATCCAGTCCTGGCTGCCGAGGTCGACGGTCTTGCCGCCGACGACGCGCGTCGCGTCGGTACCCTGACTGTTCCATTCATACGTGTAACCGGCCCAGTTGCCGACACCGGTGGTATGACGCATGAACAGGCGCGTCTCGACGAGCCGACCGTCGATGCTGAAATCCTTGCGCAGCACCGAGCCCGGCGGCAGGTCCCAATCGCCGCCGTTCGGATTGATCGTCATTCCGTTCGGCAGCGCGAGCCAGCGCGTCTTGTCGGCGCCATCCGACCAGAAGCCCGCGTTCGGCGCGTAGGGAATCAGGCCCGGCGCAGGCTGCGCCGGGTTGCCACTCGCGCCGCAACCCGTCGCCGACAGCAGATTCGCCACCGAACCGCCCGAGCCGGTGCCAGGCACGAGCCGGTAGAGCCCGCCGCCGTTCAGGTCGACGACGTACAGCTCGCCGTCCGCGCCCTCGCCGAACGAGGAAATGCCGAGACCGGTCGACAGACCCTGCGCGGAAGTCACGGTCACGGTAGGCGCGGTCGATGAAGCGATGTTCCAGATCCGCCCGCTGCCGTAGTCCGCGAAGAAATACTGGCCGGCGAACGCGGGCATCGCCGTGCCGCGGTAGACGTAGCCGCCGGTCACCGAGAATCCCGCACTGTGGCTGTACTGCGCGATCGGCGGCAGGAACGGACCCGTCAGTCCCGGGCAGGCATTGGACGTCGTGTCGGTCCCCTCGCGGCAGCGCCAGCCGTAGTTGCCGCCGGACTCGACCCGGTCGATCTCCTCGATCGCATTCTGGCCGACGTCGCCGACCCAGAGCTGGCCGGTGTCGCGATCGAAGCTCCAGCGCCAGGGATTCCTGAGGCCGTATGCATAGATTTCACGGCACTGCGCCGCAGTAGTCGTGCCGCTCGCGCACGAGCCGCCGGTTGCCGCGAACGGATTGCCGGCGGGGATCGTGTAGCCGGTCGCGGCCGGCGCACCGACGTCGATGCGCAGCATCTTGCCGAGCACGTTCTGCAGGTTCTGGGCGTTGCCGATCGAACCATGCTGGTCGTTGCCGCCGCCGCCGTCGCCGAAGCCGATATAGAGATAGCCGTCGGGACCGAAGGCGATGTTGCCGCCGTTGTGATTGCTCTCCGGCTGCATGACCGTCAGCAGGACCTGCTCCGAATCCGGATCGAGGGCCGTGCCGCCGCCCGCCAGCGTGAACGAGGAGATGCGCGAGGTGAGCGAGCCCGGAACCGTGGTCGTATACGAGAGGAAAACCCGCGGGTCGGTAGGGAAATCCGGATGGAAGGCCATGCCCAGCAGGCCCCGCTCGCCGCCCGAGTCCACGCGCGAGCTGATATCGATGAAATTCGTGGGGGTCGCCGGTGACGCCACGTTGTTGAACACGCGCACCCGTCCGGCCTGCTCGACGACGTACCAGCGGCCGCCGTCGCCGGGCGCCTGCTGCATGTGCACGGGCGAGCTGAACGCGAGGGACGGGAACACGCGGCTGACCGCCAGCGTGGCCGCAGGCTCGGCGCCCGCGACACAGCTGGTGTTGCCCGGCCGCGTATCGAGACCCGAGACCGGCGGCTGCGGCACGTCGGGCGTCGTGACCTGCGCGGCGGCCGACAGCGCCGACTCGTTCGCAGGGGTCGCCGCATCGAATGCGCGCACGCGGTAGCTGTACGTCGTGTTCGCAGCGACCGTGCTGTCGGTGTAGCTGTTGGTCGTCGGCGAGGCGAGCGGCGTCGCACTACCGTCGCGGTAGACGCGATAGCCAGCCACTCCGCTGCCGCCCGTGTCGGTCGAGGCCGTCCAGGTCAGCTGCACCTGGGTCGGCGACGGCGCTGTGGCGACGACATTGGCCGGCACCGAAGGCGGCGTCGTGTCCCCGGTGGGTGGCGGCGTACCGCCGCCCCCGCCGGAATCTCCGCCGCCGCCACAGGCGGTCAGGCCGCCGCACGACACGAAAGCGGCCGTCAGGGCGAGCGAAAGCAGGCTTGCGCGTGGCATCGGGCACCCCCGGATATACTGTCGGCAGTCTTCCGGATCATGAATCGGAACCGGCTCATGTTTGCACAGTGGCCCCGCGCGAGGAACCGCCACGGCTGTACGGTTTCGCCGACAGCGGCCCGTCCCGTCACATCATGAGGCAGGCGCGGATTGTCCATCTCGTCGCACATCGGGGCAATGCGGCGGAGTATCCCGAGAATACCTTGCCGGCACTGCAATCGGCGCTCGACCTCGGCGCCCGTTTCCTCGAGATCGACGTGCAGCTGTCGGCCGACGGCGTGCCGGTCGTGATCCACGACGCGGAGCTCGCGCGCACCGCCGGCATCGACGGCAACGTGATGGACAAGCCCGTCGCCGAACTCGTCGACATCGAAGTCGCGCAGCGCGACCGCTACGGTGCCCGTTACGCCGGCACGTGCATCCCGACGCTCGTCGACGCCGCGCGGCTGCTCGAGGACCGGCCCGAGGTCACGCTGTTCGTCGAGATCAAGCGCGCGAGCCTCGCGCGCTTCGGCCACGACCAGGTCATCCCGCAGGTGCTCGAGGCCGTGCGGCCGTGGCGTACGCAGATCGCGATCATTTCCTTCGACCTGCCGGCGGTGTTTCGCGCACGGCAGATCGGGGGTCACCGCATCGGCTGGGTGCTGCCGGCCTACGACGGTCACACGCGC
This sequence comes from Steroidobacteraceae bacterium, assembly GCA_019634915.1. Lineage (GTDB taxonomy): Bacteria > Pseudomonadota > Gammaproteobacteria > Steroidobacterales > Steroidobacteraceae > CADEFQ01. Next base: position 75,988 of record JAHCAN010000009.1, read on the forward strand.
CTCAAATGCGAAGCACTGCAGCCCGAGTTCCTGTTCTGCGACGTCGACCACCTCGGCACCGACGAGGCGCTGTGGCGCGGCACCTGGCGCTGGGTGATCTACGAGGTGACCGAGCTCGGCGAGGCGCTCGCGCTCGCCGCGCGCGGCGCCGATTTCGTCGAATCGATGGCCGTGCGGGAGCTCGGGCTCGCGATGCGCGCACGCACCGGCGCGCCGGCCTGAAGGCGTGGCGGCCGACAGCGCCAATGTCGATATCGCGATCGTCGGCGGCGGCATCCACGGCGCCGGCATCGCGCAGCGCGCCGCCGCCGCGGGCCACCGCGTGCTGCTGCTCGAGAAGTCGCAGGCGGCGGCCGGCACGTCGAGCCGCTCGAGCAAGCTGATCCACGGCGGCCTGCGCTATCTCGAAACCGGCCAGCTGCGGCTCGTGCGCGAGAGCCTGCACGAGCGCAGCGCGCTGCTGCGGCTCGCGCCCGAACTCGTGCGCCTGCAGCGCTTCTACATTCCGGTGTACGCCGAAACGCGCCGCCGGCCCTGGGTGCTCGGTACCGGGCTCTCTCTTTACGCGGTACTCGCCGGGTTCGCGCGCGGCGCGGGCTTCGGGCTCGTCGCCCGGCGCGAGTGGGACTCGCTCGACGGCCTCGCGACGCACGGCCTGCAGCAGGTGTTCCACTACCACGATGCCCAGACCGACGATGCCGCACTCACCCGCGCGGTGCTCGCGTCGGCGCAGCGGCTCGGCGCGCGGCTCGCGATGCCGGCCACGTTCGCCGGTGCCGAGATGCAGGACTCCGCGGTCAGCGTGCGCTACGCGGCGCAGGGCGCATTGCACGAATGCCGCGCGCGCGTGCTGGTCAACGCCGCGGGCCCGTGGGCCGCAAGCGTCGCGCGCGCGGTGAGCCCGGCGCTCGAGGTGCCGCGCATCGAACTCGTGCAGGGCACGCACCTGCTGCTGCCGGGACCGCCGTCGCGCGGCATCTACTATGTCGAGAGTCCGCGCGACGGGCGTGCGATCTTCGTGATGCCCTGGCACGGCCAGTTGATGATCGGCACGACCGAAGTGCGCTACCGCGGCGACCCCGATGCCGTCGCGCCGACGACCGGCGAGCGCCATTACCTGCTCGGGATCCTGCGCCGCTACTTCCCGGCGGCGGCCGACGCGCCAGGCACGACGATGCGGGCCTTCGCCGGCCTGCGCGTGCTGCCCGGCGGGCCAGGTCACGCCTTTCACCGGTCGCGCGAAACACAGCTCGTGGCCGATCGCGCAACGGCCCCCCGGGTGATCTCGATCTACGGCGGCAAGCTGACGACGTTTCGTGCCACTGCCGCACAGGTGCTGCGCCTCGCGGCACCATCGCTGCCGGCACGGCACGCGATCGCGGACGTCGACACGCTGCCGCTGACACCGGCGTAAGCCATGGCACGCCCGATCGACCGGACCTGGCTCGCGCTCGATCAGGGCGGACACGCGAGCCGCGCGCTGCTGTTCGCCGCCGACGGCAATGTACTGGCCGAGGCGCGCGTACCGATCGCGACGCACCGCGAAAGCGACGACCGCGTCGAGCACGATGCGCTCGAAGTCCTCGATTCGCTGCGCATCGCGATCGATCGCGTGCTCGACGAGCGCAGCGATCTGCCGCCACCCGCCACAGCGGGCCTCGCGACGCAGCGCTCGAGCATCGTCTGCTGGCACCGGCGCACCGGGGAGCCGCTGTCGCCGGTGCTGTCGTGGCAGGACCGGCGCGCGGCGGCGCAGGTCGAAGCGCTGCGCAGGCACGAGCCGCAGGTGCGGCGCCTGTCAGGCCTGCCGCTGTCACCACATTACGGCGCGACGAAGATCCGCTGGTGCGTCGAGCACCTGCCCGAGGTGCGCGCGGCGGCGGCCGGTGGCGAGCTGCTCGCCGGCCCGCTCGCGTGTTTTCTCGCGAGCCGCCTGACCGGCCGCGCGGCGCAGGTCGATCCGGCGAATGCCTCGCGCACCCAGTTGTGGGACATCCACCGCGGCGACTGGTCGGACGAGCTGATGCAGCTGTTCGGTATCGAGCGCGCCTGGCTGCCCGCGCCGGGCGCGACTCTCGATGGCGACGCCGGTGCGATCACCGGGCTCACGACGCGGCATCACATCGCTCTCGCCGCCGTCACCGGCGACCAGTCGGCCGTGCCGTTCGCCTGGGGAGCGCCGCGCGAGGACACGCTGTTCATCAATCTCGGCACCGGCGCGTTCCTGCAGCGCTCGACCGGCACGCGGCGGCCCGATCCCGGCCCGCTGCTCGCGAGCGTGCTGTACGGTGATGCGCGCCGCACGCTCCATTCGCTCGAGGGCACCGTGAACGGCGCGGGCAGCGCGATCGACTGGCTCGCCGCACACGAGGACCTCGATGTGGCCCGCGCATGGGCGCGCTGGGAGGCGCTGCCGCGTAGAGTGCAGGCCGCGCCGGCGCTGCATTTCCTGAACGCCGTTTCGGGTCTTGGCTCGCCGTGGTGGCGCGGCGATTTCGCGCCGCGCTTCGTCGGTGACGACGGCGATATCGATGGCGACGCGCGCTTCGCGGCGCTGGTCGCGAGCATCGCGTATCTCGTGCGAGCGAACTTCGATGAGATGCGGGCCGGCACCGGCCCGATCGCAAGCGCGATCGTCACCGGCGGCCTCGCACGCTCGGACGGCCTGATGCAGCTGCTCGCGGACCTGTGCGGCATCCGCCTGTTGCGCCCGGCGCAGACCGAAGCGACGGCGCTCGGTGTGCTCGGGCTGTTGACCGGTTCGGGACTGGCAGTGCCAGCCGCGGCGCCGGCCGCTGCACCGGCGGACGAGCCGGCCGGCAGCATCTTCGAGCCGGATGCCGCAAGCGCGGCCGAAACGGGCTACCGGCGGTGGCGCGCGGCGCTCGAACTCGAGCTCGGGCTCAGCGCGCCTGCGCGAGCATCGCCGCCACGCGCCGATCCGCCCAGCTCGGCGTCGTGAGGCTGGAGAGAAACCCGCAGTGCCCGCCGTGCGGCGTCAGCACGACCTGCAGCGCGTCAGGCGCGGCGAGCCGCGACAGGTCGGCCGCAGGGATGATCGGGTCATCGAGCGCGGTGATGATCGTCGCCGGCACTTCGAGCCGCGTGAGCCGCTCGCCGGTGAGCGCATAGCCGTCGAGATAATCCTCGAGCGAGGCGAAGCCGGTGTGCGCACTGACCAGCGCCGCGGTCATGCGGCGCAGTCCACGCTGGCTGCGCAGGCCGGAGAAATCGTATTCGCCGGGCCAGGCCTGCTGCTTCTTCGCGAGCGAGCGACTCCACTTGTGGATGAAATAGCGATGATAGAGCGGGCTGCCGTGCTCGAGCGCGACCAGCGTGCCGGCCGGGTCGAGCACCGGCGAAATCGCGATCGCGCGCCCGACCTCGAGGCCCGCATCGCGCGCCGCCGCGGCGGCACGCAGCATGAAGTTGCCGCCGAGCGAGAAGCCGACCAGATCGAGACGCCGCCCGCCGGCCGCGGCCTGGATCGCGCGCAACGCGCCGAGCAGCTCGGGCAGGCGGCAGGAATGGAACAGCTCGCGGTTCAGGTGATGGGTCGCGCCGTGATCGCGCAGGTTGAGCCGTACGAGATCGTGGCCGCGCTCGAACAGCGTCTGCGCGAGCGACAGCACGTAGAGCGAGCGGGCGCTGCCCTCCCAGCCGTGCAGCAGCACGGTGACATGACCGGCCCGCGACGGCGATGCTTCGAAGCCCTGCAGGATCGTGCCGTCCCCGCAGTCGATCCGGCGCTCGATGCTCGCGGAGAGCACCGGCCGCGCGCGGTGCTCGACCATCGGCCGCCGCCACGGCAGGCTCGGCAGGATCGACTGCAGGTGCCCGCCGCGCAGCCACGGTGGCGGCGCGAAGGAGGTATCGAGGCGCGCGTGCGGGTGGTAGCGCTCGCCGGCCGCGGGCGCGGCCGCGGCCGCGGTCTCAGGGAGCCGAGCGGGCACGCAGCTCGACGCGGTTGTTCGCATAACCCGCACGGTTCCAGTCGGCGGCGGTGAGCCCCGCAGCGACCGTCGGGTAGGCGATCGCCGTGTCGTTCGGATCGCCCGCGAGCACGCGCACGTCGATCGCGCCCGCGCTCTCGCGCCGGCTCTCGGCCACGAGGTTCGCGAATGCGAGCGACTCGCGCTGCGCCGGGCGCGTACCGTCGAGCGCCGGATTGCCGATCAGGTCGCAGCGCGCGACCGGTGTGTCGTCGGGCGCCAGCGAATACCCTTCGGTCGCATTGCCGACGAGGCAGAAGCGGCCCGGATAAGTCAGCACTTCGACGACGCCGTGGAAATTGCCCGCGGCGAGCTTCGCGAGCGCGTCGCGCACGACGGCGAGCCGGTCGTTGGCCAGTGGCACCTCGCCATACGGCACGAGTGCGCGGGCCAGCAGGCCGGCCTCGGCGAGCGTCTGCGACGCGAGCACGCCGGAGGCGATTTCCTCGGCGCGCGCGGCCTCGGCCGCCTCGAACGTGGCGACCTTCGCCGCGAGCTGCTCCACCTGGGCACTCGTCGCTGCGAGCTGCGCGGCCAGCGCGCGGCCCGCCTCGACTTCGCGCCACAGCAGCGCGCCGAGCACGCCGGCGCCGAGCAGCGCGAGCACGGCGGCGACCCAGCCCCACGGCCGCGGCGCGGCGGGTTCGATGACCGGCGCGGCCGCGGGCAGCGCTTCCTGCACCGTGCTGCGCAGGTCCTGGATCAGGCGCGCCGCCTGCTCGTCGAAATGCGCCGTGATCGAATGCCGCGAGGCGCTCGTGTGCTCGCGGACGATCGCCTCGATCATCGTGCGCAGCTCGGCCGTGCCCGGCAGCGGCACGGCGGGCGATGCGGCCAACGATGCGGCAGCCACTGGCGCCATGCCCGGCGCCGCAGCCGCGCCCTGCCCCGGCGCCGCGGGCGGCGCCGATGCCGGCGGCTTCGCGACCGGCGCCGGGCCTGCCGCCGGCGCGGGCGTCGCGGCCGTGCTGCCGGGCAATACGGCCTCGAACGCGCGCTGCTCCTCGATGCGCCGGTCGGGTATCAGCTTCAGCTGGTAGAGCACTTTCGAGACGTCGGCCGGCTGGATCTGTTTCGGCAGCACGCCGATCGCGCCGAGCGCACGCGCCTGCCCGACGTACAGCTCACCCTCCTGCGAGGTGTACATCATGATCGGGATCGTCGCGGTGCGCGGATTGTTCTTGATGATCTGCACGGCCTGGAAGCCGTCCATGCCCGGCATCAGGTGGTCCATGAAGATCACGTCGGGCCGCTGGCCGGCGAGATACTCGATCGCCTGCTCGGCCGATTCGGCCGTATCCACTTCGATTTCGTATCGCGTCAGGATGCGGGAAAGGAACGCGCGCGCCGATTTGGAATCGTCGACGATCAACGCACGTTTCGTCAGCATGCAGTCTCCCGCGCGCAGCGCGTGGTCGGATGACGGGCAGGCGCGGGAGTTTAGCGCAGAACGAGCTGGCGATAGAGCGCGGCGAGCTCGCTGGCCTTCGCCGCCGACGACCAGCGCCCGGCATGACCACGGCCGAGCGCCCCGAGGCGCGCGCGCTCGTGGCCGTCGGCGAGCAGCGCGACGATGGCCTGCGCGAACGCGTCCTCCGATTCCGGCAGCACGACCGCGCCGCAGCCGGGCTCGAGGATCGAGCGCGTGCCGAGTTCGGCCGTCGAGACGACCGGCGTGCCCTGCGCCATCGCCTCGAGCAGTACGAGGCCCTGCGTCTCGGTCCGCGATGCGAACACGAACAGGTCGGCCGCCGCATAGCAGTCGAGCAGGTCGCGGTCGCGATCGAGATAGCCGATGAAGCGCACGCCGTCCGCGCTGCCGAGCTGCGCGGCCTGCCGCGCGAGCGCATCGCGCGCCGGGCCTTCGCCGGCGATCATCAGCAGTGCGTCCGGCCGCATGCGCAGCAGCCGCGCATGCATGCGCAACAGGAAATCGATGTTCTTCTCGTGCGCGACGCGGCCGACGAACAGCAGCAGCGGCCGATCGCTTGCGATGCCGTGCTCGTTGCGGAAGCGCGCGCCGTCGCCGCGACGCAGGCGGTCGACCGGCAGCCCGGTAGGCAGCACGTGCACCGGCGTATCGACGCCGTAATCGAGCAGCATGTCGCGCATCGGGGCGGACGGCGCGATCAGGGCCGTGACGTCGGCGCACTGCGAGCGCGTGAACGCGCGCGCGACACCGCGGCCGAAGACCCGCGGCAACGCCGGTACGTAGTGATGCAGATACTCCTCGAAGAACGTGTGATAGGTCGCCACCGCCGGCACGCCGGCGCGGCGCGCGGCGCGCACGCCCGCGTAGTGCGCGAGGAACGGCGTCTGGATGTGCACCAGGTCGATGCCGCGCGCGGCGGCCGAGGCGAGCGTGTCGCGCAGCGCACCCCAGCGCATGCGCCGGTCCTCGGGATCACGCGGCACGGCCCGGGCGGGCACGCGCAGCACGCCATCGTCGTCGGCACCGCTACCGGCGACGCCGTAGTCCGGCGCGACGAGCGTCGTGGCGATACCCGCGGCCCCGAGATCGTCACGGAACGTGCGGATCGAGGTCGACACGCCATTGACGCGCGGAAAGTACACGTCCGAGACGTACAGCACGTGCATGCGCGAGGCCCGGATCCGGGCTCAGGCGAGCGCGACGCCGGTCGCGCCGAGCATCGCGCCCAGCACGGCACCGGCCAGCACGTCGGTCGGGTAATGCAGCCCGAGCACGACGCGCGAGGCGGCGATCAGCATCGCGAGCGGCAGCAGCACGAGGCCGAGATCCGGCGCGAAGGCGACGGCCTGCCAGGTAAAGGACACCGCGTGCAGCGTGTGCCCCGACGGGAAGCTGTAACGGTCGAGCGGCACGGCCGCGAGCGAGATCCCGCGATGGCGGATGAACGGCCGCTCGCGCACGAAGCGATGCTTCAGCCACCGGTAGAGAATGAGGCCTGCGAGCCCGGTCGCGGCCATCACCAGCGCCGGGCGCACGGCCGCCGTGCCGAAGGCCAGCGGCAGTGCGAGCAGCAGCGCGTACCAGACCGCGCCGTCGCCCGCGCGACTCGCCGCGCCGAGCAGCGCGCGCAGCGGTCGCCAGTCGGCACCGCGATTCAGCTGCCGGCACAAGCGGTACTCGGCGGCATCGAAGCGCTCGATCAGCGGCAGCAGGGGCCTGGTTCCATGGCTCATGCGCGGCAGCATGAGCCACGCGCAAGTCGATGAAATGACAGGCAGATGACGGTTCGGTGACATCGGGGCGCGGTACACTGCGGCGACCATGCCCGCCTCCGCCGCACCCTGGCTCGCCGCCGCGATCGCCTGCGCTGCGCCGGCGCGCGCGTTCGCGATCGACGCGCTCACGCTGCACGTGGACGAAGTCGTCGCCGGCGCGAGCACGCTGGGCGGCGTCGATGCGCGGCTCGTGCTCGGCGACGCCGCGCAGCCGTCCGTGAGCATCGGGATCGCGCGGCTGCGGCCTGGCGCGGGCCAGCCGGCGCTGCGGCAATTGCAGCTGCGCTGCGCGAGCGTCGTCATCGCCGATCCGCGCTTCGGCTGTGCCGACGCGCGCCTCGACGCCGGGCACACGCCGGTCGGTCCGGTCTCGATCGCGCTCGGCGGCGAATACGACACGGCCCGCTCGACCGGCCACGCGCGGGCCGTGATCGCGAAACTCGCCGGCGGTCGCCTGGCCGCGCAGGGCCGTTACGCCGCCGGCGGCTGGCGCCTCGACGGGCAGGCCGCGGGCCTGCAGATCGCCGCGCTGCGTACGCTGCTCGCGCCCTGGTTCGCGGTGCCGGAGGGCTGGGAAATCGCCGGCGACGCCGCGATCGAATTCGCGGCGAGCGGTCGCGGCGCACCGGCGCAGGCCGAGGCGACGCTGGCGCTCACCCGCATCGATCTCTCGAACGCCGCGAGCACGATCATCGCCGAGGGCGCGAGCGCCACGCTGACGGCCCGGCTCGAGGCGCAGTCCGCCGGTGGCTACGCGCTCGACGCGACGCTCGAGGGCCGCAAGGGTCAGGCGCTCGCGGGCCCCGTGCTGCTCGACCTCGACCACAACCCCCTGACGCTGCGCGCGCAGGGCCGGCTCGCCGGCGAGGCGCTCGAGCTCACGCGCATCGACGTCACCGCGCTGCAGCTGATCGATGCGCACGGCAGCGCGCGGCTCACGCTCGGCGCGGCTCCCGCGCTCGAGCGCGCGCGCTTCGCGATCGACTCGCTCGAGTTCCCGGCCGCGTACACGAGCCTGATGCAGATCACGCTCGCGGCCACCGACTTCGGCGACCTCGTGACCAGTGGCCGCGCGAGCGGCACGATCGATCTCGCCGCGAACGCGGTCGAACGCATCGCACTGACCATCGACGACCTGTCGATGTACAACGACCGCGCATTTTTCATGAAGCACGTGCAGGGCGAGGTCCGCTGGGCCGCGGCGGCGGGCGCCGACGTCTCGCCGTCGTGGCTCGCGTGGACCGAAGGCGGCGCCTACGGGCTCTCGGGCGGCGCATCGCGCGTCGAGTTCGTCACGCGCGCGGCCGGTTTCATGCTGCTCGAGCCCTGGCACATGCCGGTCTTCGATGGCGCGATCGACATCCGCACGCTCGCGGTGAGCGATCTCGGCGGCCCCGGGATGAGCCTGCGCTTCGATGCGCAGATCGAGCCGATCAGCATGCAGCCGCTGTGCCGCGCCTTCGGCTGGCCGGAATTCTCCGGCCAGATCTCGGGGCGCGTGCCCGGCGTCGAGCTGGACGGCAACGAGTTGCGCGTCAAGGGCGACATCGAGGCGCAGGTCTTCGACGGCAGCTTCGTCGCGAGCAACCTGCGGCTCAGTGACCCGTTCGGCAAGTGGCCGCGCTTCTTCGCCGACCTGCGCGGCCGCGGCCTCGACCTCGAGCTCGTGACGCGCACGTTCGCGGTCGGCTCGATCACCGGGCGACTCGACGTCGACGTGCTGGGCCTCGAGCTGTTCGCGTGGTCGCCGGTCGCGTTCGACGCGCGCCTCGAGACGCCGCCCGGCGACCGCTCGCGGCACCGGATCAGCGCGCGCGCGGTCAGCGAGCTGTCGAACGTCGGCGGCGGCGGCGGCGGCGTGACGAGCGCGCTGCAGTCGGGCGTGCTGCAGTTCTTCGACGAATACGGCTACGATCGCCTCGGCATCCGCTGCCGGCTCGAGAGCGACGTCTGCCTGATGTCGGGCGTCGAGCCGGCGCCGAACGGCTACTACATCGTCAAGGGGCGCGGGCTGCCGCGCATCGACATCGTCGGCAACCAGGGGCGGGTCAACTGGCCGCAGCTCGTCTCGCAGATCGTCTCCGGCATGGCCAGTGCCGGGGACGTGGTCGTGGAATGACATGGCGGGTACACTGGTTCAGGCGCCATTCATCCGGTGGCCCGACAATGGCTACGTGATTCGGGAGAGGTCCATGCAGAAGCTCATCCTGCCGTTCAAAATGGTGCTCGCGTGCACACTGTTCGCGGCCTGCGTGACGATCAACGTGTACTTTCCGGCCGCCGCCGCCGAGAAGGCTGCGGACCAGATCATCGACCAGGTCACCGGCTCCGGCTCGACCACCGGCATGGCGCTGCCCGAGAATCGGCCCGACCCGGTGCACGACACGCTGCTGCGCAACGTCGCCGCCGCGATCCTCGACACACTGGTGCCGGCCGCGCACGCGCAGGGCACGCCGAACCTCGACATCGCCTCGCCCGAGATCCGCGCGATCACCGCCTCGATGGCACAGCGCTTCACGCAGCTCGAGAAGTATTTCGCTTCGGGCGCGGTCGGGCTCACCAACGACGGCCAGGTCGAAGTGCGCGACCAGGGCGCGATCGCGCTGCCCGAGCGCGCCGCCGTCAAGCGCCTGGTCGCCGAGGACAATACCGATCGCAACGCGCTCTACGCCGCGATCGCCAAGGCGAACGGCCACCCCGAGTGGCAGGCCGACATCCGCAAGACCTTCGCGCGCCGCTGGGTCGAGCGTGGCGCGAAGCCGGGCTGGTACTACCAGGACGCCGGCGGCAGCTGGCAGCAGAAGTAACCCGGCACAATTGCCAGCGGACGCCGGCGGCCTTCGCGCCGCCGGCTGCGCGCGGTTCCCGTGCCCCTCGACGCCCACGCCATCGCCGTACTCGCGCTGACGGCGCTCGCGTTCGCGCTGTTCGCACGCGACGACCTCGCGATCGAGACCTCGAGCGTGCTGATCATCACGCTGCTCGCGGCCGGCTTCATCCTGTTCCCCTACCAGACCGCCGACGGCCCGCTCGAGCCGACCGACTTCTTCCTCGGCTTCGGCAACGAGGCGCTGGTCGCGATCTGCGCGCTGGTGATCGCGAGCCAGGGCCTGGTGCGCACCGGCGCGCTCGCGCCGCTCGGCCGCGTCGTCACGCGCCTGTGGGCCGCGAGCCCGTTGCTCGCCCTTGGCGCGATGCTGGCGATCACCGCGGTCATCAGCGCGTTCATGAACAACACGCCGCAGGTCGCGCTGATGATCCCGATCCTGACCAGCGTCGCGCTGCGTTCGGGCACGCCGGCATCGTCGACGCTGATGCCGATGACCTTCGCCTCGCAGATCGGCGGCATGGGCACGCCGATCGGCACGTCGCTGAACCTGCTCGTGATCGGCACCGCCGCGAGCCTCGGCGTGCCGCGCTTTCACATGTTCGATTTCCTCGAACCGGCGGCGATCGCCGGCAGCATCGGCATCCTGTACCTGTGGCTGATCGCGCCGCGGCTGCTGCCGAAGACCGCGGTGCGGGTCGACACCTCGCCGCGCGTGTTCGTCGCGCGGATGCGCATCAAGGCGGGCGGCAGCGCCGACGGCGCGAAGCTCGGCGACCTCGTGCGCCGCACCGGCGGCGCGATGCAGGTCAGCGCGATCACGCGCGGCGAAGGTCTGTCGATCGTGCCGCTGCCCGACATCCGCCTTGCCGCGGGCGACCGGCTGCAGGTGCGCGACACGCCCGAGCAGCTGATGGAATACGCCCGCATGTTCGGCGGCGTGCTCTATTCCGGCGACGTCGAGGTCGACAGCGAGCACCCGCTCAGGGCCGACGACCAGCAGTCCGCCGAACTGGTCGTCACGCCGGGCTCGGTGCTGATGGGGCGCACGCTCGACGAGGTGGACTTCGACGAGCGCTACCAGCTGGTCGCGCTCGCGCTGCACCGGCCCGAAGGCGGCGCCGGCGGCGGCGTGCAGGTCGCCAACCCGCGCGCCGAGAAGCTCGGCGTCGGCGACGTGCTGCTGGTGCAGGGGCCGGCCGAACAGATCGCGGCGATCAAGCGCAGCGGCGAGCTGCTGGTGCTCGATGCAACCAGCGACCTGCCGGAAACCGCCAAGGCGCCGCTCGCGCTCGGCATCATGGGGCTGATCGTGCTCGCCGCGTCGCTGCGCATCGCGCCGGTCGCGATCGCCGCGCTGGTCGGCGTGCTGCTGATGGTGTTCACCGGCTGCCTCAAGTGGCGCGACGCGACGCGCGCGCTCGACTCGTCGATGATCTTCCTGACCGCGGCGGCAATCGCGCTGAGTCTCGCGCTCGTCAAGACCGGCGCTGCGGCCTTCCTCGCCGGCCTGCTGGTCAGCGCGACCGCCGCACTGCCGCACCCGGTGATCCTGAGCGCGACGATGATCTTCATGGCGGCGCTCGCCAACTTCGTGTCGAACAGCGCGGCGGCGGTGATCGGCACGCCGATCGCGGTCGAGCTCGCGCGCCAGCTCGGCCTCTCGCCCGAACCGTTCGTGCTCGCGGTGCTGTTCGGCGTCAACATGGGTTACGCGACGCCGCTCGCCGACAACTGCAACCTGCTGGTGTTCAGCGCCGGCGGCTACCGCTTCCGCGACTTCGTGCGCGTCGGCGTGCCGCTGACGCTGATCATGTGGCTCGCGCTCAGCTGGCTGCTGCCGCTGTATTTCCCGCTGTGACGCGCGCTCCCACCGGGCGGCGGGCGGCTATTCGCGCATGCCGACGCCGCGGTTCATCAGCACGACCGCGGCGGTGAACATCACGGCCGCGAAGCCGATCATCAGCGCGAACGCGAGCCCGAGCGCGACGTCGGAGTGGCCGAGGAAGCCGTAGCGGAAGGCGTTCACCATGTAGAGGATCGGGTTGGCGTAGGACAGCTTCTGCGCCCACAGCGGCAGCAGCCCGATCGAGAAGAACACGCCGCCGAAATAGGTCAGCGGCGCCAGCACGAACGACGGAATCCAGTTCACCTGCTCGAAGTTCTTCGCGAACATCGCGTTCAGGAAGCCGCCGAGCGAGAACACGATGGCCGTCAGCACTACCGCGGCGATGATGATCACCACGTGGTGCACGGTGAGCTTCGCGAACAGCAGCGAAACTGCCGTGACCGCAGCGCCGACCAGCAGTCCACGCGCAACGCCGCCGCCGACGTAACCGAGCACGATCACCCAGTTCGGCAGTGGCGCGACCAGCATCTCCTCGACGTGCTTGCTGAATTTCGCGCCGAAGAACGACGACACGACGTTCGAGTACGAGTTCGTGATCACCGCCATCATGATCAGGCCGGGCGCGATGAACTGCATGTAGTCGACGCCGCCCATCGGCCCGATGCGCTTGCCGATCAGCGCGCCGAAGATCACGAAATACAGCGTCGAGGTGACGACCGACGGCACGATCGTCTGGCCCCAGATGCGGATGATGCGGTCGAACTCGCGCACGATGATCGTCTTGAAGCCGATCCACCTGACGCGGCGCAGCCCCACGGGCACACCCGCCGCAGCGCCGGCCGGCACGCTCACCGGGGCGGTCACGGGCGCACTCCGCGGCCGTCGACCAGGCGCATGAAAATCTCCTCGAGCCGGTTCACCTTGTTGCGCATCGACTGCACGGCGATGCCCTGCGCGGTCAGGCGCGCGAAGATCTCGTTCAGGCTCTGCTCCGCCGACACCTCCACCTCGAGCGTGCGATCGTCGACGAGCGTCGCCGCATAGCCGTCGAGCACGGGCGCGGCCGCGATCGCGTCGCGCAGGTTCAGCACGAACACCTCGCTCTTGAGGCGGCGCAGCAGGCTCGCCATGCGGTCGCGCTCGACGATGCGCCCGCCGTTGATGATCGCGATGTTGCGGCACAGCGCCTCGGCTTCCTCGAGGTAGTGCGTCGTCAGGATGATCGTCGTGCCCTGCGCGTTGATCTCGCGCAGGAAGTCCCACATCGAACGCCGGATCTCGATGTCGACGCCGGCGGTCGGCTCGTCGAGGATCAGCAGGCGCGGCTCGTGCACCAGCGCGCGCGCGATCATCAGCCGCCGCTTCATGCCGCCCGACAGCGCGCGCGACATGCGGTCGCGCCGGTCCCACAGCGACAGCTTCTTCAGGTAGCGCTCGGCGCGCTGCTTCGCGAGCCGGCGCTCGATGCCGTAGAAGCCGGCCTGGTTGACGACGATTTCGTGCGGCGTCTCCCACAGGTTGAAGTTCACTTCCTGCGGCACGACGCCGATGCAGGCCTTCGCGGCCTCGAGCTCGCGGTCGATGTCGTGGCCGAAGATCGCGAGCGAGCCGCCGCTCTTGTTGACGAGCGAGGTCGCGATGCCGATCAGCGTGGTCTTGCCGGCGCCATTCGGACCGAGCAGCGCGAAGAAATCACCCTGGTCGACGTCGAGATCGACGCCTTGCAGGGCCTGGGCACCATTCTTGTAGGTTTTGACCAGCCCGCGGGCTGTGAGGGCGTACATGCGAGGCGCGAAGGGTAGCATACGGCGCGCCGCACCGGCCCGACCCCCGGCCGGCGCGCCGGACGCTGGCGCGCGAAGCTGGCGCAGGCGGCTAGCTAGCTAGCGCGGCCGGCCCGGATCGGCCGGCCAGTGACGCGCGGCGAGCAGTTGCATGCCGCGCAGGCGCGCGAGCTCGAATTCGGTGGGCTCGCTGCTCGCCGCGGCGGTGAGCAGGTGGCGCCAGACGGCCGGGCTGTCGGACCACCTTGGACGCAGGCTCCGCAGGCAGCTCTCGGCACACTCGCCGAGCTCGCGCAGGCCGAGTTTCGCGAACCAGGCACAGCTGTCGTCCGACAGGCCGAGCACGACGCGCGCCGCCAGCGGCCGGGTCTGCGCGAGATGCCATGCGTAGGTGAGTGTCAGGTAAGCCAGGCGCGGCAGCGGGGCCCCGGCGGCCCACCACTCGTCACCGCCGGTGTCGCGCACGCCTTCGCTCCCGCCCGCCGGCGCATCGGCGAAGCCGGCGAGGCTGATGTCGAGCAGCAGGAACGGGCAGCCGGCGAGGCGGCGGCGCTGCGCGGCGCCCAGCGAGCACCACAGCTCGCGCGACTCGCGCAGCATCGGTGGCAGCCGCGCCGGCTCGCCGCCGGCCCGCCGGGCGAGCAGCTCGAGCGCGAGTTCGTTGATCTCGGCGAGTGGCGCGAAGGCGGCCGGTGCCGCCCCGGCAGGGTCCGGTTGCATGCTTGCCCCCCTGTTTCGGCCGATATTGCCCGCAATCAGGGCTTCCCGGCCACCCGTAAATTTGGGATATTTTAACCAAATCGGTAAAAGCCGATCCCAGGGAGTGGACCGACATGCGCGTCTCCGACGACCGGTACTGCCGTGACCGCCTGCGTTTCGACCTCGCGCTGCGCCTGATCGGGCACGAGGCACGCACCCACACGATCCGCATCTGGACGGGCCTCACCGAAGATCGGGTGCGCAAGCTCTACCGCACCTACATCACCGAGCATCCCGGCGAGCGCATCACGCGCCGGCGCGGCAAGTCGCCGCAGCGCTGCGGCTTCTTCCTGCGCTCGCCGCGCATGCAGCAGGAAGCGGCAGTGCTCGCCGGCCTGTTCTGCATGGTCGGCATCGTCGTGCGCGGCCGGCGGCTCGATCCGCGCGCGCTCACGGTCACGCAGGGCGAGATGCTGTGCCTCGCCTACGAGACCTATCATGCGCTGGTCACCGCGCCGCAGATCTCCTTCGAGCACGCGGCCTTCCTGGTGCTTGCGCTGTCGCGCGCCGACGAGATCGTGCTGCACCACTGCTGCGGCTGCGGCGCACTCGCGATCGCCGACCGCTACACGCTGCGCACGCCGGTGTGCGGCGTCTGTGCCGCCGCGCCGCACGCGTCAGGTGGCGTGCGCGGCGCGCACGGCCTGCGCATCGACCGTCCGCCGGTGCCCGCCGCCGCGCGCGGCACACCGGCCCCGGCATCACTCGGCGGCACCGAAGCCGGCTGAGCCCTCACCTTATATATAATGGCGGGCAGCGCCGTGTACCCGCCATGCATCAACCGTACAAACCCGTCAGCCTGTTCGCCGGCCATTACCTCGATCGCAACGCCTGGGAGCGCGACGACGCGGCGTGGTTCGAGGTCGCGCGGCGCGACACCCGCACCCGCTACATCCTCGCGCGCGGCACCGCGCAGCTCATCGTGCACGAGCCGGCACCGCACGTGGTGTTCCTCGGCGGCGACGATCCGCGCGTCGCGGTCGTGCAGGAACGCCAGGCGATCCTGCTCGGCTGGTACGAGGGCGCGCGCTGCGTACTGATCGAGGACGACTCGACCGACATCGTGCCGCCGCCCGGCGCGCGCTTCGAGGAGCTGCGGCCGCTGTCGTCGCTGCTGCCGGAGCGCGAGGCGGGCCTGCTCGCGTACGCGCGCGCGCTGTCGATCTGGCGCGCGAAGCATCGCTACTGCGGCGCCTGCGGCGCGCCGACGCAACCCGCGCGCGCCGGCCACGTGCTCGGCTGCTCCAATGCCGCCTGCGGCCACACGATGTTCCCGCGCATCGACCCGGCGATCATCGTGCTGGTCAGCGACGGCGAGCGCGCGCTGCTCGGCCGCCAGGCGAGCTGGCCGAAGCACCGCTATTCGACGATCGCGGGTTTCGTCGAGCCGGGCGAGAGCATCGAGGCGGCCGTCGCGCGCGAGGTGCTCGAGGAAACCGGTGTGACCCTCGCCGACGTGACCTACCACTCCTCGCAGCCCTGGCCGTTCCCGTCCTCGCTGATGATCGGCTTCCACGCGGTCGCGGCCACCCGTGACATCGCGCGCCATGATTCCGAGCTCGAGGACGCGCAGTGGTTCACGCGCGCGCAAATCGCCGCGGGCCATCCGCTGCTCTCGCCGCGCACGTCGATCTCGTGGCGGCTGATCGAGAGCTGGTTCGACGCCGGCTGGCCGGTGCCGCTCGCCGAGCTTGCCTGATGGACGCCACAACGCCCGAAACGCTGCTGTCGGTCGCGCTCGGCATCGGCCTCGCGGCGGCCGTGGGCCTGCGCGTGTTCCTGCCGCTCGCGATCACCGCGGCGGCGGCGGCGCTCGGCCATGTCGATCTCTCACCGTCGTTCGCGTGGCTCGCGAGTACGCCGGCGCTCGTGACCCTCTCGGTCGCCACCGTGCTCGAGCTGCTCGCGTACTACATCCCCGGCGTCGACAACCTGCTCGATGCGATCGCGACACCCGCCGCGGTCGTCGCGGGCGCGGTCGTCGCGGCAGCGGTGATGGCCGATCTGCCGCCGCTCGTGAAGTGGACCACCGCGATCATCGCGGGCGGCGGTGCTGCCGGCGTAACGCAGGGCCTCACCGCGCTGCTGCGCGCGAAGTCGACCGCGATGACCGGCGGCGTCGGCAACGGCGTGGTCGCGACCGGCGAGCTCGGTGGCTCGATCCTGCTCACGCTGCTCGCGCTCGCCGCACCGGTGATCGCTGTGGGCATCGTCGTGCTCGCCGCATGGCTCGGCGTGCGGCTCGTTCGCCGGCTGCTGCGGCCCGCGCGCTGAAGTCCTGCGATGTGCCTGCTCGTGCTCGCCTGGCGTGCGCATCCCCGCTATCGGCTGGTGCTCGCGGCCAACCGTGACGAATACCACGGGCGTGCGGCGGACGCGCTCGGCCCGTGGGACGATGCGCCGATGCTCGCCGGGCGCGATCTCGAGGCCGGCGGCACCTGGCTCGGCGTCGATCGCGCGCGCCGCGTCGGCGTCGTGACGAACTTCCGCGAAATGATCCGCCGCCCCGCAGGAGCCCCGTCGCGCGGCGGGCTGATCCCGCGCTGGCTGGCAGGCACCGGGCCGGCCGGCCGCTACGCATCCACGCTGGCGCCGGATGCCCCGGACTACGCCGGCTACAACCTGCTGCTCGCGGACCGCGACAGCCTCCACTACGTATCGAATCGCGCCGCCGATTTCGCGCGCGCGCTCGCGCCGGGCGTCTACGGCCTCGCAAACCACTTCCTCGACACACCCTGGCCCAAGGTCCTGCGCGTGCGCCACGGTCTCGAGCGCTGGCTCGAGCGCCCGGATGCCGACCCGCGCGAGCTGTTCGCACTGCTCGCCGATCGCGCCCACGCGAGCGACGGCGACCTGCCCGACACCGGCCTCACGCCCGAATGGGAGCGGGCGCTGTCGGCGCCGTTCGTCGCGCACGGCGAATACGGCACCCGCTGTTCGACGGTGCTGGCGATCGGCCACGACGACACGCTGCAGGTCGAGGAACACGGTTTCGATGCGTCGGGCCGGCTGACCGGCGTCGCCGCCTACCGGTTTGTCGGCGCCGGCTGGCTCGCAGGGAACCCGCCCGCGCCCGTGCAACTCTGATTAAACTCTGCCATCTCCCGACAGCGCGGGCGCAATGCACGGACTCCAACGCGAGACCCGATCGTCCATTACGGCGCTCAGCGTCCTGCTCGCGCTGTGCGCGCTCGTCGCCACGCCCGTGCGTGCCGACATCGACATCGACATCAAGGGCATCGACGGCGCCCCGCGGCGCAACGTACTGGCCTTCCTTTCGCTCGAGCGCTACAAGTCCCGCGACCGGCTGCGCGAGGACACCGTCGAGCGCCTGCACGAGCGCGTCGAGCGCGAGGTCCGTGCGGCGCTGCGGCCTTTCGGCTACTACGAGCCCACGGTCCGCTCGAGCGTCGAGGCGCGCCCCAACGGCCAGGACTGGCGCGTCGAGATCAACATCGATCCCGGCCAGCCGGTGATGCTGACCGGGGTCGACGTGCGCATCACCGGGCCGCGCGCCGACGACCCGGTGTTCCGCGATCTGCTCGCGCAGATGCCGCTGCGCGAAGGCGCGCAGCTGAACCATGCCGACTACGAACAGGTGAAGAGCAGCCTGCAGCGCGCCGCCGCAAGCTATGGCTACCTCGACGCGCAGCTGCTGCGCAGCGAGTTGCTCGTCGATCCGCCGAATCACACCGCGAGCGCGCACATCGAGTTCGAGACCGGCGAGCGCTACCGCTTCGGCCCGACCGAGATCGCGCAGGACGTGGTCCGCCCGGAGCTGATGCGGCGCTTCCTGCGCTACCGCGAGGGCCAGCCGTTCGACGCGACCGAGCTGCTGCGCACGCAGTTCGCGCTCGACGACAGCCAGTACTTCGCCTCGGTCGAGGTGCTGCCGCAGCCGCGCGACCGGCAGACGCTCACCGTACCGATCCGCATCGATGCCGTGCGCAACCGCCGCTCGCGCTGGTCGTTCGGCGTCGGCTACGCGACCGACACGCAGGCGCGCGGCACGATCAGCTGGGACAACCGGATCGTGAACTCGCTGGGCCACCGCTTCCGCGCCGAGCTGAAGGTCGCGCAGGTCTCGCAGTCGCTGTCGGGGCGCTATATCTGGCCGATCGGCGATCCGGCGCTCGAGAAGCTCGAGCTCGAGGGCACCTGGCAGCACCAGGAGCGCGCCGACCTCGACACCTACAACACCGAGGCGCGCGCCGGCATCACGCGCGTCGCGCACCGCTGGCAGCACGTCTATTACACGCGCCTCGTCAATGCGATCACCGAGGACAGCACCACTCGCACCGAGTCGTGGCTGCTGATCCCCGGCATCAGCATCGCGTCGGTGCCCAAGGGCTATCTCGGCGAGGCGCTGTTCGGCCGCCAGTTCTACGCCGAACTGCGTGGCTCGCACACCGGGCTCGGCGCCGACACCGACTTCCTGCAGTTCATGGCCGAGGCCGAGCGCGTGTTCGATATCGCACCCGCCTGGCATCTGCTGCTGCGCGGCCAGTTCGGCACGACCTGGGCGAAGGACTTCGAGGGCGTGCCCGGCTCGGAGCGCTTCTTCGCCGGCGGTGACCGCAGCGTGCGTGGCTTCGGCTTCGAGGACCTGTCGCCGGTCGACGCGAACGGCGACAAGATCGGCGGCAAGCACCTCGTGGTCGGCACCGTCGAAGTCATCCGCGACCTGCCGCGCAACCTGGGCGTCGCGGTGTTCGTCGATGCGGGCAACGCGTTCAACAATTTCGGTGACGGCCTCGAGTACTCGGCCGGCGTCGGCCTGCGACTGCGCCTGCCGATCGCCACCGTCGGCTTCGACATCGCGCAGGCGCTGTCGGTCGACGGCGCGACGCCGCGGCTGCACGTGAACTTCTCGCCGAAGCTCTGATGGCGCGCCCCGTCAACGCCTCGCTCGTCGTGCTGATCGCGCTGCTGTGCGCACTGCCGTTCGCGCTGCTGTGGTTCGTCGCGTTCACGCCGCAGGGGCTGGCGATGCTGATTGCGCGCGTGCCGCACCGCATCGGACCGGTAACGATGGAAATCGGCGCGGTCAGCGGCACGCTCGCCCGCGGCTTCGACGTCGCGCGCTTCGAGCTGACCCACGAGCGCGCGCACGTCGTCGTCGACAGCCTGCATGCCCGGCTCGGCATCCCGGCGCTGCTGTGGCAGACGATCGACGTGCCGGAGGCGCGCATCGGGCGCGTGCTGATCGAAGTGCGACCGCGCACGACGCCGCGCAGGCCGGGCACGCCGAAGTTCCTGCCGCGGCTGCTGCGCATCGACGCCGGCGACGCGCGCATCGACTCGATCACGATCGTCTCGCCGCGCGGCAACCGCAGCGAATTCACCGCTGCGCAGGCGAGCGGCGTGGTGCGCCACCGCTCGATACGCGTGTTCACCGCCAGCGGCGAATTCCAGGGCATGCAACTCAGCGCCAACGGCACGCTGCGCGCCGCCGATCCGATGCGGATCGACGCCAGCGGGCGCGCCGAGTGGGACGCGCCGCGGGCCACTCACTGGGTCGCGAACTTCACCGGCGAAGGCGACCTCGATGTGCTGAAGCTCGACGGCGGACTGAGTGCACCGTTCATCGCCGAAGTCAGCGGCGAGGCCACGGGGCTGACGAGCGACTGGCGGATCGCGGGACATGCGCAACTGAGCCAGCTCGCGCTCGAGGACTTTGGCGGTGGCGGCCCGCTCGGACAGATCGACGGCGAACTCGACGTCACGGTCAACGGCGACGGCATCCGCGCCGACGGCGTGCTGCATCCGGCGGGGCTCGAAGCCGGCCGCTTCGACGTGGACTTCGACGGCAAGTACGCCGCGCGCACTCTCGCGGTACGCCGCGTGCGCTTCCGCCACCAGGACTCGGGCGCGAGCGCCACGGCCGCGGGACGCATCCGCATCGAAGAGGACGGCCCGTGGCTCGATCTCGGCGGGCGATGGAACGACTTCCGCTGGCCACTGCCGGACGACGAGCCCGCCATGCGCAGCGCGCAGGGCAGCTACCGGCTGCACGGCCAGCTGCCGTTCACGCTGACCGCCAACGGCGACGTCGCGGCCGCGGGCTTCGGTCCGGTGCGGGTCGCGCTCACCGGCGAACTCGGCGCCGAGCGGCTGGTGGCGTCGACTCTGCGCGTCGACGGCTACGAGGGCCGCATGGACCTGCACGGCATGGTGCAGTGGAAGCCCGCCGAAACCTGGCAGGTCGCCGGCCGCATCGCCGGCCTCAACACCGGCCTGCTCGATGCGCGCCTGCCCGGCCGCGTGAGCCTCGACATCGATGCGCGCGGCGCGGGCTTCGCGCCGGACGGCAGCCTCGACCTGCGCTTTGCCCGCCTCGGCGGCGAGCTGCGCGGCGGTCGCGCGAGCGGCCACGGCCAGCTGACCCGGCGCGGCGCGATGCTCGGCTTCCACGACGTCGACGTGCAGCTCGGTGCGACGCACGCGCGCCTCGAGGGCGGGCTGTCGCCGGATTCCTGGTCGCTGCGCTTCGACGTCGACGCCGACGACCTCGCGCTGCTCGAAGCCGGCGCGCAGGGCAAGCTCGCGGCCCGCGGCACGCTGAGCGGTTCGCGACGCGCGCCGGTCATCGACGCGACGCTGCGCGGCAGTGCCATCGATTACGCCGGCGCGAAGCTCGCCGGCATCGGCGGGCGCGTGAAGTTCAACGCCAACGCGGACCAGGCGCTCGATGTCGACCTGCACGCCCGCGGTTTCCAGATGGGCGTACGGCGCATCGACGCGCTCGACGTCGTCGCGCTCGGCTCGACCGCGGACCACGAGGTCACGATCACCGCGGGGGCATCGCCGCTGCGCGTCGCGGCGCGCGGCCAGGGCGCCTACGACGACGGTCGCTGGCAGCTGCGCTTCGCAGGTATCGACCTCGAGAACGGCGACGAGGCGGCGCTGCATCTGGTCGAGCCCTCGCTGCTGACGCTCGCTGCCGGCGAATTGCAGCTCGAGCCCACCTGCCTGCGCGGCGCGGCGGCGCAGGTCTGCGCGGCCGGCCACAGCAAGCCGCAGGACTGGGCCGCGACGCTGTCGGCGAAGGACCTGCCGATCAGCACGTTCACGGTCGGGCTCACTCCGGGCGTCAGCTACGAAGGAGCGGTCGACCTCGAACTCGCCGCCGGCGCGCAGGGCGGAGAACCCTGGCACGG